>NZ_JBVVQL010000010.1:0-205575 GCF_055811195.1 Mesorhizobium sp. WSM4823 | reverse complement strand
CCACTATCGACCCCGACGAATGCGACAATTACTTTGCGAACGCAGGCTACGCTTCCGTTAAAACGTGAAAGACTCTAAGGCCGGCAGATCGCACGGCCCGTACGGTTCCTTGTCCACCGACTCCCAGCGTCACAGAAGCTGGAGCGGCTCGGCGTTTGATGGAAGCGGATTCCGGAACAGCTGCCCATTGTTCTTGGGTTTCTCTAGGCCTTCAAACCGAGCTGAGATCGGGCCGAAGCCGGGGTGGCGATAGTCGCGCCGAGGCCTTCCAGCAGCCATTTCGCCTTCGCGACCAGTTCGGCATTACTCTTCACGAGTTCGGTTTTCGACATCCGGATCGTATCCTCCATGCCGATCCGCACATGGCCCCCGAGCAGGTAGGCCTGCATCAACATAGGGTAAGCGGCGCGGCCAATGCCAAAGCCCGTCCAGACAGCGTCCCTGGGCAGCATGTTGCGAGCGAACATCATGGTCTCCGGCGTCGTCGCGAAGCCATATTTTACGCCGAGCACGAGGCTTGCGAGCGGCGGACCGCGGAACACCCCGCTGGCGAGAAAGTCGTTGAGAAGATTGATGTCTCCGCTGTCGAAAAGCTCGAACTCGGGCCGGACCCCGCAGTCGTAGATGATCTCCGCCATTTTCTTGACGTTGGGTGGCGTGTTGATGACGACCTCGCCGCCAAACGTCATCGTATTGAGATCCACTGTGCAGATGTCGGGCCGTAAATCGCGGATATGCTCGACCCGGCGTTCAGGCGTCACGAAATTCGTCCGCGGACCGGCAATTTTGGGATCCTCTTCACCGGGCTGGAACCGGCCGCCAGGGCCGGTGGTGATGTTGAGGATCACCTCGGTGTTCTTGGCGCGGATCAGACGAACGAGTTCGCGATAGTGATCGAGTTCCATCGACGGCCGGCCGTCAGGATGACGAACGTGAAGATGCAGGATTGCCGCGCCTGCATCGGCGGCCTCGAGCGCCGAGACCGCGATTTGCTGCGGCGTAACCGGCAGATTGGGGTTGTCTTCCGGCCTCGTCAGGCTGCCGGTCACCGCGCAAGTAATGATGGTGTCCTTCGACATGAGGCTTCTCTCAGTTTGTGAGGATGGCTGTGGCGGCGATCTCAACGAGAAGATTCTCGTCGATGAGGGCTCCCGCCTGGACCATCGTCGTTGCCGGTCGAATGTCGCCGAAGATCGCGCCATGAGCCCTGCCGACAGCTTCCCAATCATTTATGTCGCGAAGAAAAATACGTGTCTCGACGACATCGCCGATCGAGGCGTCGAGTTCGCGCAGGGCAGCGCCGATGCGCTCCAGAATCACGATGGTTTGCCTTTCCGCGTCGCCGGGGTGAAGTGCACCGTCGGGTCCAGAGGCGGAAGTGCCCGATACAACAATAATGTTTCCAGCGCGGACCGCCCTGGAATAGCCGATGGCGGCCCCCCACTTGTTGTTCACATCGACCTTGTGCCTTTTCATGTGCCGCTCCTTGGGTGGTTTGCCTGCCGCCGTCACTGCGCGAGGGACAGCAATGCTCGGTCGAGCGCCCGCACTATCTCGTCGACATCCGCATCTTCCATGGCGGTGGAAAAGGCCATCAGCCCGTTGCCGGCGATGATGACGCCTTCGTCGAACAGCACCTTGGCGAGGACCGAAACCCGCGCGGCGCCGTCCGCCGCGGCGAATGTGGAACGGTAATCGCTCAAGGGTGCGTCCGTCAGGTGGACGCGGCGCAGCGAGCCCAGCCCGGTAACCTGCCCCTTGATCCCGTGCCGGGTGAAACAGGCGCGAACACCTTGGTCGAAGCGATCGCCGAGCGCCTCGAGCTTCTCGAATGCGGCAGGGGTCAATTCCTCCAGAGCGGCTATCCCGGCCGACATCGACATGGGATTGGCACTGAACGTTCCGCCATGCGGCACCGCCGGCGGGCCCTTGCTCGGGTCGAACACCGACATCACTTCCGCACGGCCACCGATAGCGCCGATCGCAAAGCCGCCCCCGATGATCTTGCCGAGGGTGGTAAGGTCGGGGTCGACGTCGAAACGACCCTGGGCGCCATGGTAGCCAAGGCGAAATGTGATGACCTCGTCGAGGATCAGCAAGGCCCCAAGCTCGCGCGTGACGCGCCGCAGCATCGACAGATATTCGGGCTTTGCCGGCACGAGGCCGGCGCGATTGGGCATGACGTCGACGAGCACGGCGGCAAGGCTGTTGCCGCTGCCGCGCAGGATCGTCTCGGCGACCAGGGTGTTGTTGAAGGGAATGACGACGACATCGTCGAGCACGCCCTGAGGTGTCCCTTTGGCGGTCGGCACCGATCCCGGCCTGTCGATGTCGCCCCAGGTGGCAGGGCTGGCCTCCTGGCTTGTCTCGGCCGGGTCGTAGGTGCCGTGGTAGGCGCCCTCGCATTTGGCAATCTTCGGTCTGCCGGTATAGGCGCGCGCAGCCTTAATCGCGTTCATCACCGCTTCGGTGCCGGAATTCGTATAACGAAGCTGCTCGACGGACGGCAGACGATCGCACAGGATTTCCGACAGCCGGATCTCGCTCTCGGTCGGCATGCCGAAACAGGTTCCGGCTTCGAGCTGCCGCGCAGCCGCCTCGATGATCTGGCGATTGCCATAGCCATGGATCAGAGAGGTGAAATTCCCCAACGCGTCGATCCGGACATGGCCATCGACGTCGGTGATCCGGCAACCGTCGCCACGCCGGGCGTAGATCTGATGCGGTTTGCGAAAGACGGTCGTGCGCGTGTTCCCGCCAGGCATGACCTCGCGGGCACGGGCATAGAGCTTTTCGGAATTTGGTGTCGCAGGTGCTGACATGAGATCGCTCGTCATCTGGTTCTAGGCGGCAAGGTTGATCCGTTCGCGACGCAAGGTCGGGCCGTTGCTCTCGAACTCCTGCGCAAAGCGGTGGCCCGAATAGACCGCGGCATAGATGGCGGCCGGTGCTTCGCAATCTCCGATGCGTGAAACCCGGCGCAAGCGCCCCGCCTGTCCCTCCTCGAGACGGCTGGTCAGCGCCCCAAAGAGTTCGTTGCGCGGCAACCGCGCCGTGACGAGAACAAGGGCGTCGGTCTGCCTGTGCCCCGTGGCTCCGGTTCGCGCGTCGACGAAGAGTGCCTGGCCTTCATGCGTGCCGATGAGCGCCGTGTGCGTAACCATCCCGACGCCGCGCTCATGGAGCCGCCTGGCGGTCCGGATGTTTTCGAGTGTGTTGATGGTGAAGGAGGAGACGTCGGCCGCCGGTGTGGCCAAGGTGACTTCGTTGCCGGCAAGCGCCAATTTTTCCGCCAGCACGGCGCCCATGTAGTAATGATCGTCGTCGTAGACGATGATGCGACCTGACGGGATATTGCCGCCCATGATGTCGTCTGGTGTGAATACAGGCACGTCGGCCGACAGGGCGAGCGGCTTGAACGCCGCGCGTCCAACGCCATCGGCGCGCCATTGCGATCCTGTCGCCAGCACCACCTCGTCGGCATCGAATTCGAGAATTTCAGCCAGTCCGAGATCGCTTTCGAGATACACCCCGACATTGCTGAGTTTGTCGAGCTGGGTGACGCGCCAGTCTCGAACCCTCAGCCATTCCCGCAGACCCGGCAGTTCGCCCTCCAGGGTCACGCGACCGCCGAGACGGCTCTGCCGTTCAGCCAAGGTTACCTGATAGCCGCGCTGGCCGAGAGCCCGGGCGCATTCGAGCCCCGCCGGCCCACCGCCGACCACGAGCACGGTCGCATCGCTTGATCTGGTGGAAATGCGTTCGGGGTGCCAGCCGCGCCGCCATTCCTCGCCCATGGTCGGGTTTTGCGTGCAGCGCAGGTTCGTCATGGCAAAATGGCTCGAAACGCAGATGTTGCAACCGATGCACTCGCGGATATCTTCGTAGCGACCTTCCTCGATCTTTTTCGGCAGGAAGGGATCCGCGATCGAGGGGCGCGCGGCGCCGATCATGTCGAGCACGCCGCGGCGGATCAGACTTGCCATTGTATCGGGCGAGGTGAAGCGCCCGACACCGACGACCGGTTTGGTGGTGACGCCTTTGATCCCTATCATGAACGGCTCGTGATCGTTTTCCGATGCAAAGCGCGAGGTTGGCGAATCGTCTGCCCAGGTCCCGACCACGAGATCCCACAGATCCGGCAGTTCGGCGAGTAGACTGATCGCCTCGATCCCCTCCTCCGCGACCCGAAGCCCCTCCGGGCCAAACAGCTCATCGATGATGAGGCGTACGCTTACGGCGCAGGCGTCGCCGCCGCCCTCCCGCGTCACTTCTATCAACTCCTTCAGAAGCCGCAGCCGATTCTGCAACGAGCCGCCATATTCATCGGTACGCTGATTGCGGGGCGAAATGAACTGGAAAGCGATGGTGGAAAAATTGCCGTCGACGTTGAGGATGTCGAAGCCGGCCTTCCGCGCCCGCCGCGCGGCCGCCTTCCACCATCCGAGCAGTGCCTTGATGTCGGACTTGTCCATGGCGCGAACCTGGACCGGATGGTGTCCGCTGACGGGACGGTCCATCGGACCGAGCGGCACGTCGCGGGTCATGCGATTGGCGTTGTAGTAGGCGGGATAGGCGAGCTGCACGCCGGCAAGCGAGCCGTGCTCGTGGACCGCTTCGACCATCAGGGCGAGCGGCGGGATGTCGCCATCATCCCACAGCATCTGAAGAATCTCCGGCATGAGGTCGCCGGAGGGGTGAACCGAACAATGCTCCGTGTTGACCACCGCCCATCCGCCTTCGGCCTTGATCCCGCGCATGGCGGCATGGGCTTGCGGTCGCAAATTGCCCATGCCGTTGCAGTGAGGTGTCTGGTAGAACCGATTGCGGGCGACGACGGGCCCGATCTGTACCGGCTGGAACAGGATGTCGAAGCGTGGATCCCGCATGCATGGTTCTTTCTGTACCTCGCGTCGAAGAGCGAGAGGCATGGTTGGCAAGAGGATAAAGCCCTCGACGATCGCTAGGCGCGGATCTTGATCCAGGTCGCCTTGAGTTCGGTGTATTTGTCGATCGCGTGCAGCGATTTGTCCCGTCCGAAGCCTGACTGCTTGTAACCGCCGAAGGGCATCGTAATGTTGCTCTCGTCGAAATTGTTGACCCAGACGGAACCTGCTCGCAACCGGCGCGCGGTGGACAGCGCGACGTCGATATTGTCGGTCCACACCGCGGCAGCCAGGCCGTAGATGGTGTCGTTGGCGAGCGTGACCGCCTCCTCCGCCCCGCTAAAGGAGATCGTTGCCAGGACGGGACCAAATATCTCCTCCTGTGCAATGCGCATCTTGTTGCTGACATTGTCGAAGACGGTCGGCTCGATGTAGTAGCCGCCGGTCTCGCTAAGGACGCGCTTGCCGCCGGACTTGAGCTCGGCCCCTTCCTTGGAACCGATATCGATGTAGTCGAGCACACGGTCCATTTGAACCTGGCTGACCATGGCGCCAAGCTTCGTGGCCGCATCGAGGGGATCGCCAACCGTAAGCGTTTTCCCGACAGCGATCACCTTGTCGAGGAACTTATCCTTGATCTTGGCGTCGACGAGAAGTCGCGAGCCGGCGTTGCAGACTTCACCTTGATTGAAGAAAATGCCGTAGGCGGCCGCTGTCGCGGCCTCGTCCAAATTGCCGCAATCGGCCATGACGATATGCGGGGTTTTGCCTCCGCATTCGAGTGCGACGCGCTTCATGTTCGATTGGGCGGAATAATTCATGAAGAGCTTGCCGACCTCGGTCGAGCCGGTGAACGTCACCGCGTCGACATCCATATGCAGCCCAAGCGCCTTGCCGGCAGTTTCTCCAAGGCCGGTGACAACGTTGAACACGCCATCCGGAATGCCGGCCTCCGCCGCGAGCTCCGCAAGCCTGATCGCGGACAGCGGCGATTGCTCAGCAGGCTTGAGAATGACTGAGTTGCCTGCGGCGAGCGCTGGCCCGAGTTTCCAGCATGCCATCAGCAAAGGAAAGTTCCATGGAACCACCGCAGCCACGACGCCGACAGGCTCGCGGGTGATCATGCCCAGTGCGCCGCTGCCGGTCGGAGCAATCTCGTCATAGATTTTGTCGATCGCCTCAGCATACCAGGCGATCGTATTGGCCGATGCCGGGACGTCGACGGACCGTGCGTCGGAGATCGGCTTGCCCATGTTCAAGGTCTCGAGCAAGGCCAGTTCATCACCGTGCTGATGCATCAGATCGGCGAACCGTTGCAGCACTTTCTTGCGCTCGGTCGGCGAGCGCCGCGACCAGGAGCCAGCGTCGAAAGCTTTGCGGGCGGAGTGTACGGCGAGGTCGACATCCGCCGCGTCGCACGACGCTATTTGGGCGAGCGTTGTCCCATTGGCGGGATTGATTGCGTCGAACACTCCGCCCGACACCGCGTCGACGAATTTTCCACCGATGAACGCCTGCTTGCGGAGGTTGAGATTTGAGGCGGCTTGGCGCCAGTCGATCACGCTCATGGAATAACCTTTTCTCGATAAATGATACAATAATTCGATTTACGAGAATGTATCCAAGTCACCTCTCGACTGTCAATATAAAATCGCTCTTTTAGCCATTTCGATCGCAATCAAAAGGGCGCATTAAGAATACAGACTGCACTATCAGTAGCTTTCTGAGATAAATAACAAGAATAGCCCCACTTTGACTAAAGCAGGGGTGAGCTATAAAAAATTCCTAAATTCAATTAGTACTTTTCAATGTCTGCTGAAATTGTTTCTCAATGAGCTTGGAAAGCTTTTCCGCCATACGTTTGACCAGCGCGACATTGAGGTCTTGGTTGGTGTCGATGATGCCTTGGATGGTTCCTGTCACGCATAGGCTATGCTGTGTACGCTGTCCGTCGATCCTGATCGGGGCGGCGATCGCGGCAAATCCATCCACATCTTCTCCGATGCAATAAGCCACCCCGGTTTTGCGCACGAGTTGCAGCTCGTGCACGAGAACGTCGAAGTCGACCTTGGTCGCCGCCGTGAACCGCTTGAGCGGCTTGTCGAACACCGAAGCGATGAAGTCCGCATCCTGAAAGGCGAGGATCGCCTTGGCGGAGGCGCCGGCATGGGCCGGAATTTCATGCCCAGGGATGATGTAAGCCCTGACCAGATTGCCGGGCGCGACCATGTCGAGGCTGCGCACGCTGTCGCCGGCCAGCCGCGCGATGAAGCAGGCCTGGCCGGTCTTTTCGGAAAGTTCTTGCAATGTCGGGCGCGCAACCACCTTGAACCAATCGTCGCTCGCCCCCGAAAAGAGCAGTCTTTCCAGCCGTCGCCCGAGTTTGAAATTGGCCGCCTTTGGGCCGCTCTGCTCGATCAACTCGACGTCGGCCAAGCTCTTCATCAGCCTGTAGGCGGAGGCCTTCGGCAGATCGAGCATCTCGCCGACCGCGGTCCCCGATATGCCGCCCGGAAAACCGGCGACGATCTCAAGAATACGCACATAGCGCTCCAAAGGCTTTTCAGCGGCCGCTTTGCTGGTCGGAGTCTTTGCCATGATTTCGATGCTCTAGCCCCTTGCGATTCGATCATCATGCCAGTCGAAATAGCGCATGGCCAAGGGCACGAACCACGGCGAGCCGTTGAAGAAGGGCGCCGTGGGGAATTTTTCGACATCGAAGGCCGATGACATGTCTCCCCGTTGAAGGATCCGGGCAGCAAGCTTCTCCCCGAAATGCGTTCCAAGAGGGATGCCGGCAAAGTTGTAGCCGAGGGCGAAGAGCACGCCATCCTTCACGCCGATATGAGGCATGAAATCGAAAGTTCCGGCGCATTGCCCGGTCCAGGCCCGGCTGAGGCGGACCCCTTTGAGGTCTGGCAGAATTTTCACGAGGCGCTCGCGGAGCGCACCAGCGAGCGGCGTCGCCGTCGGGCTCGCCGTGCCAGTCATGCCGCCGAAGAGAATGCGGCTTGAATCAGGGGCCGGGCGGATGAAATCGATGTTCATCCTGGTGTCGAGATAGGTTCGGCGGCGCGGTATCACCTTGTCGATTGTTTCCGGCGGCAACAGCTCGGTCGCAATGACAAAACCACGGAAAGGAATGACCCGCCTTGCGAGCCATTTCAGGTCTCGGCTGGTGTAGCCATTGGTGGCGACGATGACATGAGGGGCAGCGATGTTTCCCCTCGAAGTCCGGACGATCTTCTCCCTCGCGCTGTGGTCGATGCCCATCACATTGGTAAGAGGGTACAGCCTGACGCCGGCCTCAAGCGCCTTGTGGACAAGGCCAGCGTGATAAAGTCCGGGATGAATCGAACCGAGATCCGGAATCACCGCGCCGCCATGGTAGCTGTCGGAGGCGATTTCGGTGCGAACTTCATCCTTCTCGACGACAGAATAATCGAACCCGACGGCTTGTCGGGTCTGTTCGAGCTCTGCGATCAAAGCTTGAAAATGGGCCTTCGAATTGGCGCCAATGAAGCGGCCGCAGGTCTGATAATGGCAATCGATACGCTCACGCTCGACGAAGGCCCGGACACCGCGCAGAGCCGCGTCGAGCTCGCGATAGACCTTCACCGCGTATTCGCGCCCCGATCTTTCCGCCAGCCATTCGACGGACCGCTTGAGAGTACGGCCGACGAAACCGGCGTTGCGGCGCGCAGCGCCCTCGCCGATCCTTTGCGCGTCGACAACGGCAACGTCGCAGCCCGCGCGGGCCAGATGCAGCGCTGCGACCAGACCCGTAATGCCGCCGCCTACGATGACGACGTCGGCCCTGCCGCCGAGGCCGGCCGGTTCCGTGTTCTCGTGGGCTGCGGGAGGCGGCGCCGCCGACCACCAGTAAGGCTCCTCGAGATAATCGTCGGCGAACAATTTGGCTTGTGCAGCATCAATCTTCCCGTTGTCTTGCGACATGACGTGCAGCATCAATCTACCTTTTCTTATTGGCGTTGTAGGCCACAGCCATCATGCAACTCGTCAGTATGATCATCACCGCGGCGGCGGCCAGGATCGTGGGATCGAGTTGTTCACGTAGTCCCGTGAACATTTGCTTCGGAAGCGTACGCTGCTGAGGCCCGGCGATAAACAGCACCATCACCACTTCGTCGAATGACGAGGCGAAGGCGAAGACGGCTCCCGCCGCTACACCTGGCGCTATTATCGGAAGCATCACCGTTCGAAACGCCGTTATACGGCCGGCTCCTAGACCCGCCGCGGCCCGCATCAGATTGAAATCGAAGCGCGTCAGCGTCGCCGTAACCGTAATGACGACGAAGGGCGAGGCCAGGATGGAGTGAGCAATTACGACGCCGGCATAGGAATAGTTGAGGCCGAGCGGCGAAAAGAAAATAAACAGCCCGAGGCCGAGCACCACGACGGGAACGATCATTGGCGAGATGGCCAGCGCCATCACGGCGGTTCGGAAAGGAAACTGCGGATTGACAAGCCCGATGGCCGCGAGCGTGCCCAAGGTCGTGGCCAGGATGGTCGTCGCAACCGCGATCACCAGACTGTTGAGCATTGCCCCGGTCCACAGAGGCGAGGAAAAGAGCTGCTCGAACCAGCGAAGGGACAGTGCACGGAATGGATAGGTGAACCAGGGATCGGCATTGAGCGAGATTGGAAGAGCGACCGCCAGCGGCAGCACCAGCAGCGCCAGGATGATCCCCACAAACGCATAGAGCGGTATCCGAATGCAAGTCGGAAACTCGGAGTAGACGCGGCGACCCATGCTCATAACCGATCCGACGAATGACGTGCGATATGTCGCCCAAGCGGGAGAGCAACGAGACCGGCACCAAGGATGAGCACGGCGCTGAGTGCCGAACCCAGCCCCCAATTCAGATCCTCATTGGTAAACCTTGCAATGAAGAAGCTCACCATCTGATCGGACGGACCACCCACCAGCGCCGGTGTCAAATAGAAGCCGAGGCACAGCACGAAGGTGAGAAGTCCGCCGGCGGCGATGCCTGGGACCGCCTGTGGCAGAAAAATCGTCCGATGAGCCAGGAGTGGGCCGGCGCCGAGGCTGCGGGCGGCCTTGACCTGGTTCGCTGGGATGGCCCGCATCACGCTGATCATGGGCAGGACCGTGAACGGCAACTGGATCTGGATCATCGCGATGATGGTCGCCATGCGCGTGTAAAGCAGGGGCAGTGGCTCCGATATCAATCCCGCTCCGGCCAGCGCGTTATTGAGGACGCCATTGGTCTGAAGGAAGACTATCCACGACATGGTTCGCACCAGCAGCGAGGTCCAGAACGGCAGGAGAATGAAGAACAGGAGGACTGCTGCTGTCCGCCCGCTTGCATTGGCTATGACATACGCGACCGGGTATCCGATCACGACTGTGAGGCCTGTCACGACAAGGCTGATCAGGATCGTGCGGAGGTAGATCGACCGGAAATCGTAGCTCGTCTCCTGGGACGACCGCCCATCGGCCTCTATCTTTACAGGAAAGCCCGTCGCCCAGCGCAGATAGAAGGCGCTGTAGCGACTATCGTAGTGCTTGAGGATGCTCCAGACACCGCTTTGTCCCCAGGCCGGGTCGGCTTCGATCAATTGGACCTTCCAGGCCTGCGGGTCGGCGCGGTCGAAATCGCTGGAAAGCACCCGCTGCGCGTTGAGGATGATGTTCATCCCGCGAGACAATTCGTAGGCCACGCGACGACCTAGCGGGCGTACTGACCCGGCATGTCCTGCAGCCTCGAGTTCCTGTCCAAGCGTCATGTAGACGGCGTCGGTCGGAAGCTGATCTCCGTCCCAGGCCTGAAGCGCCTGCGTTGTCAGCGGCAGCGCTCTGGCGATTTCTCCGTCCGATACCGCCGTATGAACGATCGAACCGATCGGGATCACTAGGAACAGAAGCAGGAAAATCAGGAGCGGTGCCGCCGGAAGAGCAGCCCGAACTGCTCTCCGGCGGTTGTCGCTCTTGATCGGCGAGCGAATGACGACATGCGGCGTCGATGACGCGATGCTTGGCGCAGGCGTATCAGTTTGCGTCATTACCAAGCCCACATCGCCGTACGGCAGCGTCATCCGAAAACTCCCACCACTCGGCTTACTGGGAAATCCAGCTGGAGAAGCGGGCGTTCAGGGCATCGCCATTTTTGCCCCAGAATGTACCGTCCTGGGCCAAGGCGCCCTCGCTGTTTTCAGGGGCTGACGGCAGGTTCGCCAGCACGTCCTTGGCAACGAGATCGCTGGCTGCCTTAACCGTTGGGCCGTAGGCGATGTAACTGCTCAGGGCGGCGTTGACATCCGGCTTGAGGCTGAAGGCCACGAACTCCTTGGCGGCCGCAAGGTTCCTCGAACCGGCCGGAATGACCCACATGTCAAAGCCACGAATCTGATTGGTCCAGGCGATCCCAAGGTCGGCATTTTCCTTGGCGTTGGCGTCCGCAATACGGCCGTTCCAGGCCAGCGCCATCTTTACCTCGCCGGATTTGAGAAGCTGCGGCGGCTGGGCGCCGGCCTCCCACCAGACGATGTCCTTCTTGATCGTGTCGAGTTTCTTGAAGGCCCGGTCGACGCCGGCGGGAGTGGCAAGCGCCGCATAGATCTCCGACGCCGGTACGCCATCGGCGAGCAAGGCGAGTTCGAGCGTGTCCACCGGACTTTTGCGGAAGCCGCGTTTGCCGGGGAAGGACGCCGTGTCGAAAATATCGGTCAACTTGGTGGGCGCCTTCGGGAATGCTTGTTTCTGAAACGCCAGGATCGTGGCGTAGACGCTCGTTCCCACTGCGCAATCGGTAAGGGCGCCGTCCACGAGACCCGCTGACTTGAAGGCCGCATCGGCACCGATCTTCTCAAGCAAGCCCTGGTCGCAGGCGGTCGCCCCCGTCTGCGGATCGACGTCGACAACATCCCAGGCGACATTGCCGCTGTCGACCATGGCACGCAGCTTGGCCAGTTCACCGCTCCAGGTGTCCTGGGTGACGGTAATGTTCTTTGATTTCGCATATGGATCGAGGAATGCCTTTGTCTGCGCCTCCTGCAGAGCCCCACCCCAGGACACGACGGTCAGGCCGTCCGCCAGGGCTGGAAAACTCACTGCTGCCAGGACAAGCCCGACAAAGCACGACTGCTTGAACGAATGCGCTCGTAACATTTTGATGTCCTCTCTGGATTTTCAGTTGTGTTATCTGCCGTCTAGCGCCCATGCATCGCGCGGTTCCCAGTTGAGAAGGACAGGGTTGCCCATCTCCATCTGGGCTCCCACCGATGACGGACTTTTGGCAATCAACCGTTCCCCGCCCGGCAGTTCGACGTGGATCCGGAACTGGTCGCCGCAGTAAATGACTTCGCTGACCCGCCCGGTAAGCGTTTCGGCGCTGCTCTGCCCGGCGATGCGGACGCTCTCTGGCCGGATGGCGATCGTTGCGCGTTGATCGAGCTTCGTGTGAGCGCTGCTGCGCGCCCAGATTTCCTGACCGCCGGCGAGCCTTGCGCGCGCCAGGCCGCCTTCGATCGAGACGATTTTCGCATCGAGACAGTTATTGTCGCCGACGAACTCCGCCACGAAGCGGTTCGCGGGATGGCCGTAAATATCTTGCGCTGAACCGATTTGCTGGATTCGCCCGTTGTTGAAAATGGCGATCCTGTCGGACATCGTCAGCGCTTCGTGCTGATCGTGCGTCACATAGACGACTGTCAGGTCAAGTTGATCGGCGATCCGGCGGATTTCGAGCTGCAGGTCCTCGCGCAGCTTCTTGTCCAGGGCGCCGAGCGGCTCATCCATCAGCACCAGGCTGGGCTCGAAGACCAGCGCTCGAGCGAGTGCCACTCGTTGCTGCTGGCCGCCTGAAAGGGCCGTGGGCCTGCGCTGCGCAAGGTTCGAAAGCTGGACCGTCGCCAGCGCTTCGCCGACGCGAGCGGCAATCCGCTCCTTGGACACGCCCCGCACCCGTAAGGAATAACCGACGTTCTCGGCGACCGTCATGTGCGGGAAAAGCGCATAGTTCTGGAACACCATTCCGATGTTCCGCTTTTCGGGTGGTTTGTCCTGGATCGGCCGCCCGTCGAGCGTAATTTCACCCCCCGACGGATATTCGAAGCCGGCAAGCATCATCAGCGTCGTCGTCTTGCCCGAGCCGGAGGGACCAAGAAGCGTCAGGAATTCGCCTTTCCCGATGTCCAGGCTGAGATCGCGCACGACGAAGCTATGGCCATCGTAGGTCTTGGATATGCCGGTCATACCGACATGCGTCGCTGGCTGAACCATGGCTGAAAGTGCTGCTCCCATTTCATTGTTCTCGATTATTGAGAATCATTATTGAATATCGAGAATAGAAGCACCCGGGTTCGCTTGCGTCAATCCCCTGGGAGGAAATTCGGTGCGCCAGACGGCAGCATTCTTCGATGCTTGGGATCGGCCTGGGGACGGTGGAGCGCAGGCGCGGGCCTTCGAAGGGCTCTATATAACCGGCTTATGGAGCACCCAGCCATGCACAAGGTGGCTGACCGGCGGCGACAAGCCGGTTCTCCCAAGTGCCGCTACGGGAGATTATTGTTTCCACTCTCGGCTGGCGTTTCCCTGTCCGGGAAGACTTCCTCAAGGACGATTTGCCATTGCGGATTTCGTCGCCCACGAACCGCTGCAGGCTGCTCGCGCGCTTGTCGATCGTAAGCAGAGATCAGCCGTCGCCTAGGTGCGGGACGCGCCTCTGCACAAGCACGATGGATAAACGTCTACGCAACAGCTTCCGGTGGCGGACATTTCTTTCGGTCCGCCACCGGCCCTCTAAATACCGAAAGGATTGGGTGAAGCAGTCGCCCGCATGGCCGCTGTGCTGCGAATGCCGGTTGGCGCAGCCTCGCCCAAAACTTCATCGCCGATGATACCGCTTCCAAAGTCGCCGAAGAGCTGGCCTGTCCGAGCGCGGTTCAGATGCAAAGTCGCCCTTGCTTTGTCGCCGGCTTGAAAGCCCCGCGGGCCCTCAGGTCAGAGCCGCCGTGACGATTTGCGTCGTCGTCCACATATGCGAAGCGATCGCTGCGCAGGCGCGTTTCACGTCGCGGGCAATCACGGCATCTGCGATATCCCTATGCTCGCGCGCCACATCGCGTTCCATTCGTGCCAACGGCACCGACAATTGCCGGTAGCGCTCGCTCTGGTCATACAGTTGCGAGCGGATCCGAAGCAGCCAGCGATTGCCACAGCCCGAGACCAAAGCGCGGTGAAACTCCCGATGCGCCTTGACCCAGCGCTGATCCAGGACAGCGGCGTCACCGGGAATCGTATACGGTGTGTGGCTGAGGCGGTGAAGTGCGGCGACGATGTCGGTTTCCCATTCAAGCCCGCCTTTCTCGATCGCCAGCTTTAGGCACTCTTGCTCGATGCGGACGCGGGCATCGGTCAATTCAGCGAGATCTTCCGGGGACACATCCGAGACCGTGTACCCCCGCTGCGCCCTTGCATCGACAAGACCCTCAGCCGAAAGTTTCGACAGCGCTTCGCGGACGGCGCCCAGACTCACGTCGTATTTCTGAACGAGAGCCTGGATGTTGATCTTTGAGCCCGGAAGCATGCGGCACGAAATGATATCGTGTCGAAGCTGCTCGTAGACATCATTTGCGATAGTGCGGGCTACGGGATCCATTTTAATGCCGCTTGCTTAGCCGAGGAAGTGATGCAGATGCATTAGGCATGCTGCCGCTTTCCGGCTGGCTTGAGTCGTATGTCAAAGCTGCAGGAATCATTCCGCCGTCCAGCCGCCATCGATTTTTATGGAGGTGCCCGTCATCAATGCAGCGGCGTCCGAACCCAGAAAGATAACGGCACCCATGAGATCCTCGACTCGCCCGAGACGGCCAAGCTTGATTTTGGACAATACCTCATTTCGAAAAGCTACGCTCTCGAAGTAAGGAGCGGTCATCGGCGTCTCGATGAAGGTGGGGGCAATACTATTGACCCGGATACCTTGCGGCGCGAGTTCGACAGCCATAGCCTTCACCAGCCCCTCTACCGCATGCTTGGACGCGCAATAAAGCGTCCGCGCTGCCATTGCCACGTGACCCATCTGCGAAGTCGTGAAGATGATCGAGCCCCGGATCCGCTCCGCCACCATTTTACGCACAACCGCCTGCGCGGAGAAATAGGCAGCCCTGACATTGAGATCGAGGACGACGTCATAGTCCTCCTCGGTCACCTCGGCCATCAGTTTAGGCCGATTGGTTCCCGCGTTGATCACTGCGATGTCGAAAGCCGGCTGCTTCCCGATCAGTTCGCGGGTTCCGGAGATGTCGGTAACGTTCAGAACGAGCGCTTCTGCTTTGCCGCCACGATCCCTTAGCGCCATCGCGGCATCCTCGACCTCGCTTCTGGTTCGCGCGGCCAGGACTGTTTCGGCTCCCGCGTCCGAAAGCGCCGTAGCCAAGGCCAATCCGATCCCTCGCCCCGCGCCCGTCACCAGCGCGCGGCGCCCGTCCAGGCGGAACGACGGCGCCTTCGGCAGAGTAACGGGCGACGGGTTCATTCCGCCGCCTCGGCATAGGGAACGTTGCGCGCACCGTAACGCCGCAATCTCACATTGGCCTGCTCGGCATGACCGAGGAAACCCTCGAGGACACAGAGCCGGGAGCAGTATTCGCCGATCATCACTGAAGCTTCGTCGGTGAGAACCTTCTGGTAGGTGCAGGTTTTCAGGAACTTGCCGACCCAGAGCCCGCCCGTGAAACGCGCCGTTCCCAAAGTCGGAAGCGTATGATTGGTGCCGATCACCTTGTCGCCATAGGCGACATTCGTCCTTGGCCCGAGAAAAAGCGCTCCATAGTTGGTCATGCGGCGGAGGAAGTAATCCGGGTCTCGCGTCATGACCTGCACATGCTCGGAGGCGATGCGGTCCGCCTCGCTCACCATTTCCTCATCGGTGTCGCAAACGATCACCTGGCCGTAGTCGCCCCAGGCCTGTTTCGCGATAGGTGCGGTCGGCAGAATACCGAGAAGCCGCTCGACCTCGGCCATTGTCTGCGTCGCAAGTTGCTCGGACGTCGTCAGCAGGATCGCCGGCGAGTTCGGCCCATGCTCGGCTTGTCCGAGCAAGTCCGTGGCGCAGAGCTCGGCATCGGCCGTCTCGTCCGCGATCACCAGCGTTTCGGTCGGGCCTGCAAGCAGATCGATGCCGACACGGCCGAACAGTTGCCGCTTGGCTTCGGCGACATAGGCGTTTCCCGGGCCGACCAGAAAGTCGACCGGCGCTATCGTCGCCGTGCCGATCGCCATCGCGGCCACCGCCTGAATACCGCCCAAGACATATATCTCGTCGGCCCCCGCCAGCGCCATGGCTGCTATTACCGCTGGGGCCGGTTTGCCCTGGAACGGAGGCGTCATGGCGATTACGCGCTTTACGCCGGCCACTTTGGCGGTGACGATTCCCATATGAGCGGATGCCACAAGCGGATATTTGCCGCCCGGCACGTAGCAGCCCACCGAATTCATGGGAATATTGCGATGGCCGAGCACCACGCCGGGCAATGTCTCAACCTCGACATCCTGAAGCGCGGCCTTCTGGACTTCGGCGAAGCGACGGATCTGTGTCTGCGCGAATTGGATGTCGTCCAGTTGCCGGCGCGACAGCGCGGCGAAGCACGCGTCGATTTCATCCTTCGACAGACGAAAAGATGGTGGCGACCACCGATCAAAGGTTTCGGACAGTTCCCGCAACGCCGCATCGCCACGGGCTTCAACATCGGTGAGAACACGTTCGACGGTGCCGCGGACAGCGCTGGCATCGGTCGCCTTGGCTTCCGCGGATCGACCCGACTTCAGTATCCTGATCATGCAATTTCCCTCACTCTGTGTTCTTCCGCCGAATGCCTTCGAAAAGCGTTCCGCCCTACTCCGCCTCATAGTTGCGAGCGAAGTCGTCGGGCGGAGTCGGGCCCCAGATGTAAAATGAATCTTCCGGGTCGTGGTCCTGGGATTCCCAATCCACTTCGGCCGGGATGTAGTCTATGTCGCACGAGTATTCCGCATAGCTGCCCCAGGGATCGCGGATGTAGTGGAAGAAGTTCGAGCCCAGCACATGCCGCCCCAGTCCCCAGCCGCGTGAAAAACCCTTGTCGGCCATCTGCATTGCGCCCAGGCCGACCTGGTCGATCAGCGGCACGTCCCAACTGGTGTGGTGCAAGCCGGGAGCCGACGACTTGACGAAGGCGAGCATATGGTGGTCGCTGCCATGGCGGCCGTGCAGGAATGCGATGTTGTCTCCCGAGCGGTCGGACAACCCCATGCCTAAAACGCCGGTGTAGAAGTCGATCGCTTTCTGAACATCGCGGGTAAAGATCAGGATGTGCGCGAGCCGCGTCGGGCGAACCTTCGTCGCCTTGCTGCGCAGCGGCGCGCCGACGATGCCCGCAGGAGTAGATACATGCCCTCCCTGCATCTTGAAATCCGGCGACGTCTTCGCGGTCACGACCAACTCGATTAAATTGCCGTCATGGTCGCGGAACCACAATCCGTTGGATTCAAAGCCCTTGGGCGGAGACAATAGCTCCATCCCTTTAGACTCCAGATGCAGTTTGAAACGCTGGAAATCGGCGTCGAAGACGCCGAAGGACAGATGCTGCAACTGCTTTCGCGAGCCCTCGACAAAGAAACCCCAGTCATGATCGACCCCCTCCGTGCGCACGGCATAGCCGGAGCGGTGGTTGACAACGTCGAGGCCGAAAGCCTGATGGAAGCGCTCGGCCTCCTTAAGGTCGGGCACTGCCAAAACGAAATGGTTGACGGAATGGATGCCGAGGATGCCCTCGCCTCTTGCTTCGAGCTGCCGCTTGCGAATAGCCGTCATCGTCGTCCTCCACAGAGTGCCAACGCCTCACATCCGCTGGACACCAGAGATCATTATGAAAAATATATTTTCAAGTCAATAATGCGATCTAATTACTTTGGCAGTGGTGTTGGCTGATATGCGAGGAGACGCCACTGTTTTCCGCGCTTGCCCCACACCGCCATACAAGAATTGTTGATCTCCCGGACCGCGGTCCCAACGGTCGCCTTCGCGCTCATGGTTCCGGCGACGACGGCGCAGCTCTCGCACACGATGACGCGTTCGCTGCTGTGATGGATTTCGTGGTAGACGAAGAACCGGCTGGCGACCTTCTTCAGATAAGCCGCCTTGTCGTCTCGTTCTCCGAACGAGTGCGTATAGACCAAGTCGTCGTCGAGAAGATCCTCGAGCACCGCGACATCGGACGCCAGCATCGCCGAATAGCGTTTCTGCTCGAGGATCTCGATGAGGCGGCGGACCTCGTCGGCAAGGCCTGCTTCGGGGAAATCCATGGTTGTCCTCGCAGTTTCAGGCAGTGATCAGCGGCGCGAACGGCACGAAATGGTCCGTCCAGAGGCGGGGCGGCAGCGCACCCCAGCGGTTCACGACCTTAGGGTTCGATAGGTTTTCGCCCGGATCGGCAATTCTTGCCTGATGGTTCTCGTCTTCGATGACCTCCATTTCGGCGATACATTCCACCAGGAACCCGGACCGATCGATGTAATAGGCGAACAGATTGTCCCCGGCACCGTGGCGCCCGGGCCCCCAGACGAGGAAGCGCCCCTGCGCATCAAGCGTATCCCCCAGCCGCTTGAAATCGTCGAAGCTGGCGAATTCCCAGCTGAAGTGGTGCAATCCGCTTGGTCCTTTTACGGTCGCTACCGTGTGGTGGCGGTTGTCGGCCGCGCGCATCCAGACGATTTCATGGCCAGTTGTCCTCTCGGACTGTCGAAGCCCCAGCACGGTCTGGAGCTCGTTGCTGATCGCTTCCGAGTCCCTGCTCGACAGGTTTACGTGGTCGAGGCACCGCGGACGAATGCCCGGGCCTGTATGGCGGACCGGCTGCGTCAGCGGTATTGGGGTATGGACTTCAAAGATGTGGCCTTCGCTGGTAGCGAAAGTCACCGAGCGGTCGATGCACGGCAGGGAAGGACGTTCGGAGAGGACCGTGAGGCCAGCTTGTTCGGCGCGACGTCGCACCGCCGCGACGGCGTCGACATTATGAGCCTGCAGCCCGATGGATCGGACGCTGTCGCTGTTGCTGGCGTACAGGATCAGTTCGGCATGGCGCTGGTTAGAGGTTAGCAACGCGCGACCGTTCTCCCGTTCGACGACGCGGACCCCGGCGACTGTGCACGCGTCTTCTATCGCAATGTCGATATCCGCAACGTTGAGAGCGACATATCCCAACCGCTGAACCATCGGTCTCATCGGACCCTCCCGAGATGCGATTTTTCGGCCGTCAACTGGGTCACTTGACGATGCCAATCTTGGTCCTGTCCGTCGTCACGGCGACCGCGACCAGGATGATGATGCCGAAGGCAACGTCCTGCGCAGCACCCGGCAGGCCCGCGATCGTCGCGCCGACGCGGACCATCACTGCCGTGAGCCCACCTATCAGGCTTGCGGAAAGCCCACCTACTCCGCCCGAAATCGCGGTACCGCCCGCCACCACGCCGACCAGCGCAGGCAGCAGCAGGTTGCTTGCCATCGTCGGTGCGCTGTAGAGGGTCTGCGACAGAAGCATTATCCCTCCAAGAGCAGCGCACATCGAGGAAATCGCGAAAGCGCAGCCCCGGATCAGGTCACGCCGGACACCTGACATATAGGCAGCCAACTCGCTCGCGCCGAAGGCATAAATATCTCGACCAACGCGGGTGAGACGCAGCAGAAGGGCGAGGAAAATCCACACCGCGACCACCGTGATGAAGGCGTTGGGCACGCCTTGCGTTCTGCCGCCGAGGAAGTCGAGCGGCGCAATTCCGGGACCCAGGCCCACGGTCGAGGCATTGCTGAGATAGAGCGCCAGGCCCGAAAACAGGCCAAGCGTTCCAAGGGTCATGACGAACGAAGGAATCTGGAGCCGTCCGATCAGCCATCCCTGGACAGCCCCAATCCCTCCGGCTCCGAGGAGCACGATCGGCACGGCGGCCGAGCCGAATTCAGGGACAAGCAGCGCCACGACCACCGCTGAAAACGACGCCATGGCGGCGGCAGACAGATCGATGCAGCCAAGCAGCACTGGAAGCGTGCAGCCAATAACCAGGATCAGCAGCGGAGCCGCGTCGAAGAGCAGCGCATTGACCGCGCGCCATTTGAGAATGCCTGGCGCGATCCAGACCACGGTTGCAAACACCAGTACAAGGACCAGGGCCGGCCCGCACGCTCGCAGCAGGTCGCCCGCGGACCGGATCGATGGGAACATTTGGGCAAGTGCGCGGGTCATGACAGGCTCCGATGGGGCAGCGAGGTCAAGTCTCGATAGCGATGATCGCGGCGCGTGCTCATACCATCGCCCTCACGATGTCTTCCTCTGACGGCCGTTTGGTCTGGACGTCGTCGAAACGCTGGCTGACCCTGCCGTCTCGCAGCACCAGGATCGTATCGGAGAGCGTCACCATCTCATCGAGCGTATCGCCCACGAAAACGATCGACAGGCCATCCTCGGCCAGTTGCCGGATCGCGTTGAAAAGATCGGCACGCGCGCCGGGATCGAGACCGCGTGTCGGATGATCGAGCACCAGCAGCCGCAGCGAACGACCGAGAAGCCATTTGCTGAGCACCGCTTTCTGCTGATTTCCGCCGGAGAGCTGGTCGATGCGGTGGTCGAGTGACGGCGTTTTGATTTTGAGCCGCTCGACCCAATTCGCCGCCTGTCGCCGCTCGCGCCGCTTCGACAGCACGAGCCCGCCATAGCCGTAATCGGACCCGAAGGTAACGGTCATGTTCTCGCAAACACTCATCCCCTTCATCATGGCTTCCGTCTTCCGCTCGGCGGGGACGTAGCCGATGCCGAGGCCCACCGCGCCGCTCGGGCAGCTCATGCGCACCGGCCGGCCCTCATAATCGATCGCGCCGCCATAACGCTCTTCCACGCCGAAAATCGCCCGGCAGACCGCTTCCGCCCCGGATCCCTGGACGCCGATCAAGCCGACGATCTCCCCGGGCGCGACGTTGAACGTCACGTCCGCAACCTTGCCCGCCACCGTCAGGTCGCGGACTTCCAGTCGCTTTGGCACGCTCTTGTCGGGGGGATTGCTCCGCGGCAGGACCGAACCCGCGCGCTGGCGTCCAACCATCAGCTCATACAGTTCGTCAGGATCAGTCTCGCCCTTCGTTCTTTCGGCGACATTGCGTCCGTCGGAGAGCACATAGACCCGATCGGAGATTGCGAGCACTTCGTCCATGCGATGCGAGATGAACACAACCGACGAACGGGCCCTGAGCCGCCGCACCTGCCGGAACAGCGCCTGGATCTCGGTCGGCGTCAGCACCGATGTCGGCTCGTCGAACAGGACAACGAGATGGCCCTCCACCAATTCCTCAAGCGACAGCACTTTGGCGAGTTCGACCATCTGGCGCTGCGCGAAGGTTAGCTGATCGACGGGCGTGTCCGGAGCAACGTCCAGTTCGACCTTGTCCAGTTGGACACGGGCCGCATCGTTCATCTGGCCGCGCCGATAGAATCCGAAGCGGCTGAAGTCCGTCGGCTTGTCGATGAAAAGGTTCTCGGCAACGGTGAGATTACCGATCAGCGACTGCTCCTGATGGACCAAGCCTATGCCCGCTCGCGCCGCCTCGAGCGGAGAGCCGAAGCGCACCAGCGAGCCTCGCAGACGCATTTCCCCGGCGCTT
The DNA here is from genome assembly GCF_055811195.1 of Mesorhizobium sp. WSM4823. NCBI lineage: Bacteria > Pseudomonadati > Pseudomonadota > Alphaproteobacteria > Hyphomicrobiales > Phyllobacteriaceae > Mesorhizobium > Mesorhizobium sp. WSM4823. The sequence continues at coordinate 184,019 of NZ_JBVVQL010000010.1, read as the reverse complement.
GGTTGATGGAGGCCGCCGACAATCTTCATCAATGTCGACTTGCCCGATCCGTTCTGGCCGATCAGGCCGAGAACTTCGTGCTCGCGCAGCTCCATATCGATCTCATCGAGGGCAACCACGCCGGGAAAGCGCTTGGACACGTTTTGCAGGGACAGGAGTGCGCTCATTTTACCACTCTGGTCTTGCGTCGCAGGTGCCAGGTGGATGCGGTAACCGCGACAACGATCACCACGCCCTCGATGGCTTTTTGCAGCAGGGGATTCGTTCCCGTCTGCACAAGGCCGTTGCGTAAGATGACGAGAACCAGGACGCCGATGAGCGAGTGCAGGACGCCGCCACGGCCGCCGGACAGCAGCGTGCCACCGATCACACAAGCGGCGATTCCGGGAAAAAGCAGTCCCTCTCCGGCGAGCGGATTGCCGACGCCGATTTGCGCCGCGGTGAAAATTCCGGCCAGGCCCGTCAGGCTCCCGCAGATGGCGAAGGCGCTGACCTTGTAGAGGTTCACATTGACGCCCGCCAAACGGACGAGGGCCTCATCGGCGCCGATGGCAAAGCCGATACGGCCAAGCTTTGTGCGCCGCTCGACAATGAAGGCGATGAAGGCGAACGCCACAGCCAGGTACACGAGCGCGCTGAGGCCGAAATGTTTGTGCAGGGCCAGCCCGACAAAGCCGCTGTCGAGGATTTGCGGCTGCCTTGAGGGGAAGAGCAACGCAGCCAGGCCAAGCGTGATCAGCCACATGGCGAGCGTGACGATAAGCGACGGCATCCGCAGGTAGGCATACAGAACTCCGTTGAGGACGCCGACGGCCAGCCCCGCGGCCAGCGCAACCAGGATCGCACCCGCACCAAGATCGTAGGCCGTGACGCTGTTCGCGATGAGAATCGAAAGCAGGATGTTGGCAAGCGAGGCCACCCCTTCGCTCGACAAATCAATCGAGCCCTGCACCAGCACAAAAGTCATCCCGATCGCAACGACGGCAGGGACCGCCGCCGACTCCAGGATCGCCTGCAGATTGGCTCCCGAAAGGAAATTCGGGGTCAGGCTGGTGAACACCGCCACCATTGCCAGGAGCGACAAGATGGGGCCGGCGGACTTCAAGACACCGATTCCCGCCTGGCCAGATCGCTGCCGCGCTCCGGCTTCCCGGCGGCGCGGGGAAGCCATTGCGCTGGCGTCCTGGGCGTGTAATTGCGCCTGGGTCATGTCGCGGCTCAGTTCACACCGACCGGGATCTGACCCTTTGACCGAGCCCAGAAATTCTTCTTGAGCGCGTCGTAGGAGAAGTCGGCTGGATTCGGCTGGGCCGAGAGCATCGCATCGACATTGTCCTTGGTCGCAAGCGTTTGCTCCAGGTAGAAATCGCGCTGCGCCTGCTCCAGGTCAGCGATCTTGAAGTCTCCCGAGGCGACTGCGTAAGCAAGTGCTGCCGCGACCGCCCCGTGCAGCTGCGAGCTGATCCGCATGCTGGACAGCATCTCGCCGGACTTGATCAGCTTCAGCACGTCGCTCGATCCGTCCGAGCCGGTGACGGGAACCTTGCCTGCCAGGCCCTTCTCGCGCAACGCCGCGACCGCGCCGAGCGCCATGCCGTCATTTTGCGCGAAGACTCCCTTCAACTGCTCCCCGTAACGCGCAATCCACGTGCGGGTGATGTTTTGACCTTCGGTCTGTCCCCAATTGCCGATCTGCGTGTCGAGGATCGTCATGCCCGGGCATTCCGACACCGCCTTCAAGAGGCCGATCTCTCGCTGCTTCGACGGCGGATTGTCCGGCGTTCCCTTGAGAACCGCGATGCCACCCTTGCCGCCGATCGCCTTACACAGCGCCATGCCGTTCTGGTAGCCGGAATCGACACCGTCGAAAGAGATGTTGGCGATCCAGGCATCGGGTGCCGTGTCCCAGGGATGGATCTCCTCAGGACGGTTCCACATCGTCGTCATGAAGGCGCCCCCGGCTTCCGCCCGCTCGACGAAGGCCTTGGTGAAGGCTGTGGAGTCCGGAAACCAGGCGAAGGCGCAGCCTTCGCAGCCGGCGGCAAGTATTGCCCCCAGCTGCTGCATGTGTTTCTGGCCGTCGAACCCGCTCTCGTAAACCTCGAGTTTGGCACCGACCGAGTTCGCCACCTGCTGGGCGCCCCAGATAACTTCCTGCCAATACTCGCTGCTGGTCGTTCCGACCGCCAGATAGATGGTCTTCGGCTTCTCCTGGGCGACCGCACTGTCGCCGGCCAAGGGACCGATCATTACCACGGCAATTGCCACAGCAGCCGCTACCGCGGCTGAAATCCTTTTCAGCAGTGTCACTTCATCCTCCCGATGATCGTGTTCCGTCCGAGGCCCGTGTTCCACGGCCCATGCAAAGCGACACTCCATCAAAAAATCTATTTTGTAAAGACTAATAAATTATCTAGTGATAAAAGTGATGACTTTCTCGCTGCAGGCTGTGGAGGATCGGTTATGGAAACGGGAGAAACTGTGCTCGTCACGGGCGCGACAGGCCGGACAGGCAAAGCCGTCATCGCGGCGCTTGCCGAACGCGGAGCGCGGGTTCGCGCGATGACTCGCTCGCGAGCGGGCGAGGACGGGCTTCACGCCATAGGCGCACACGAGGTCTCGCTGGCCGATCTCGGGGATCGATCCTCGCTGGAGGACGCTGTCTCAGGTGTTGCCAGGCTCTATCATATCGGACCACGTTTCAACGACTGCGAGGTGGCGTTCGGGGCCAACATCATAGCGGTCGCCCGCAACGCCGGTCTAAGGCATTTCGTCCTGCACTCGGTCTTCCACGCGCAATGCCGGACCATGATCCATCATCGGCAGAAGCTTGACCTGGAAGAGATGCTGATCGAATCCGGCCTTCCCTACACCATCCTCCAGCCTGCGATGTACATGCAAAACATCGCCCTCGAATGGGCAAGGATTGAAGCCGAAGGCATCTATGAACGCCCCTATCGGACAGATCTTTCGATGGCGATGATAGACCTTGCCGATCTGGCCGACGCGGCGGCAACCGTCCTCACCAGCGCGCGCTACGTCGGAGGGGCGTACGAGCTGGTCGGCCGAGAGCCGCTATCCCACGCTGGCATGGCGAAGATCTTGAGTAGGCTCCTGGGCAAGCCGATACGCGCGGCGCGCTACGCGCCGGCGGAATGGCGACGTCGAAATGCTGGCCGGTTTCCCGACGACTACCTTCGGATCTACGAGGCGATGTGCCGGCACTATGACCGCTTCGGCCTGCCGGGCGGTAATCCGGCGGTGGCATCGATGATCCTCGGCCGGGAACCTGCCAGCTTCGAGGACTTTGCCCGGCGTTTCGTCGCCGAACGGAAGGCAACCTAGAGAGGGACGAAAATGCCCGCGGCGTTGCCTTCCAGCCTCAGTGTCAGGCTGTCGCCAGACTGACACCCGCCTCCGCCAGCATCTTGCGCGATGTGTCTCCCGACCGTATTCCGGCATCCCTCGCCGACAGCGCATCCGCCTCGAGCGAGAAGACCTCCGGCCCGACGTGGCGAAGGTTACCCTTGCCGGCAACGATCTTGATGATCTCCACGACGTCGAACTCGCCTTCTCCCGGAAAATTCCGGTAGTTGATCGTATCGTCGAAGAGCGACTTTCCCACCTGCCGCCGCACGCCGTCATCGATCTGCATGCCGGCCAGATGCTTCCCTGGCAGGCGCTTGAGCAGATCGAGCTCATAGGCACCCTTGGAGAAGTGCCATACATCGACAAGGATGCCTGCATTGGACGGATTTACGCCGCTGACGATCGCCCAGGCATCGGAGAGGTTGGGCATTCCCCAGAACGGCATGAATTCGAGATCGATCCAGTATCCCTGCGCATGGGCGCGCTCACACAGGTGCCCGAATCCATCGACCAGCCGGGAAAGCTCGACCGTTCCTTTGTCATAACCCGCAACGGCCAGGATCGACGTCAAACCGAGCTTCTCGCACATCCGAAATGAGTGGTCGGTGCTGACGTCGAAGCGTGCGCGCAGCTCCGGCGAACATTCCGCCGGGACACGGATGGGCGCCCAGTCGGTCAGCGAATCCAGATAGCGCAGCGGAGCTCCTGCATCGGCGGCCATCGCTTTCATGTCCGACGGGGTGAGCCCCGACTCCAGCGCATCGAGATAGGTTTCGGGCGCGATGGCAAGAGCTGTAAAGCCGCCGGCCTTCGCGGCCTCCACATGCCCCCGAAACCCGTGAATGCGCGCCGAGGCAGGCCAAAAAACGAAATCGATAGATGGCAACATCAGAAATCCCTCCCTTGTCTTGTCGCAGCGCCGTACCCGCACCGACCGGCAAAGGCGACACGCCGCGTCGGTCGATGCCGTGATGAAACAGCCCGATGATCGGGCTCAACGCCGATGTTTCGATGTGCGGCCGGCGTCAGGCGGCGGCCGCCGCGCCGAAACGATGTGGAATACCCGCCTTGTCGAAGACGTTGGCGAGGGCGACCCGGCTCCGATTGCCGATCTCCTCGGCCGACAGCGTGTCGTAGAGCCCGGAGAAGGTTTCGGGTCCGTAACGGTTGAGACCGCCGATGCGGCGAAGCTGTTGGAGCAGTTCGACCACGGGAAATCCGCCCGTACCGGCATCCACGCGGTGGAAAATACAGTCGTCGAGCAGCGACAGGCCGGGCTTCAGCTGGGCGGAGGCATCGGCGATCTGCACGGTGGAGATCTTGTCGCCGGGGATGCTGTCAAGCAGCGCCGGATCCGGTTTTCCGCGCAGATAGTGCCAGAAGTCGAAGACAAGGCCGCTGTTATCGCGATCTGCGGTCCTGATGATCTTCCAGGCGGTCTCAAGATCAGGAAGTCCCCAGAATGGGATGAATTCGAGGTCGCAGCGCCAGCCCAGGCCGGCAGCCCTGTCGCAGGTCCTGGCAAAGCCCTCGATCAGTTGATCGATCGATACCTGGCTCTTTGGACAGGTGATGATGCAGCTCATGGAATCGACCTGAAGCGCCTCGCCGATGCGGAAGAAGTCGTCTTCGTCGAAACCGAAGAAGCCGAGCGAAAACGCGGCCGGATCGAGATTGTCGGGCAACCAGTGCGTCGCCCAGCGCGCATAGGGATCGAGCTGGGTCAGCTTCACCCCTTCGTCATCCGCCATAAGCAGCATGTCCTTGGTGGTGATCCCGTCGGCAAGCCAGCGGCAATAGTGCCATGGCGTCATAGAGATGGCATCGCAGCCCGCCAGCCTCGAGGCGCGCAACTGCTCCCTCAGTGGCAGCGACCGCACCGTTCCCACCCACATTATCGTCGACGACTTGTCCATACTCTCCTCCTTGTCGCAGCCAGGCACGAAGCCTGTGGCGCCTCAAAAACCTTCGAATACAATCTTGCCGTTCACGGAACCGGCCTCGATATCCCGATGCGCCTGGATCAGCGCGTTCGCCGACGCCGGTCCCATGCGTTTGGCCAGCGTGGTTCGCACGTGCCCGGCATCGACCAACTGCGCCAGCTTGCGCAGAATTGCGCCCTGTTCGGCCATGTCCGGACGCTGAAAAACCGACCGCGCCATCATTGAATGCATATGCAAGGTGATGCATTTGGTTTTCAACGTTGTGAGCGGAAAAGGATCTGCATCGTCGAGCACTCCGATCGATCCGAACGGCTGAACAAGATCCACGAACTGACCCTGATGCCGAGGCGTCTGGGCGAGCGCCATCAGGAGATCCACGCCCTTGAAGCCAAGAGCATCCACCTGTGGCTTCAACGGCTGGCGGTGGTCGATTACGTGCATTGCGCCGAGCTCTCGGCACCAGTCGGCCGTTTCCGGCCGGGACGCCGTTGCAATCACAGTCAAATCGGTCAAAGCGCGCGCCAGCTGGATCGCCATGGAGCCGGTTCCGCCGGCGCCGCCGATAACCAACAAGACACGCTCGTCGGAAGCCGGTCTTTGAAGAGCGCCAAGCCTGTCGAACAGGAGTTCCCAGCTTGCCAGCGTCGTCAACGGCAAGGCCGCCGCTTGCGCGAAGTCCAGGCTCTCCGGCATCCGCGCGACGATCCGCTCGTCCACCAGCTGGTATTCGGCGTAGCTGCCCTGGCGAACCACCGAGCCTGCATAGAACACGGCATCGCCGGTCTTGAAGTTCATCGCCTTTGGCCCTGCCGCAACAACCACGCCGGCGGCATCGTAGCCGGGTACCTTCAGCGCTCCCGCCGGGTCGACCGTGCGCCTCAGCTTCGCGTCGAGCGGATTGACCGAAATGGCTCTTATTTCGACCAGCAAATCGCGATCCTGCAGGTCACCCGGCCGGGAAAGTTCGACATCGACGAGCGCGTCAGGGGCATCGACAGGCCCTGCCTTGGTAAATCCGACTGCCTTCATCCGACTGCTCCTAGAACAGACTGCGGATCGAGCCGCCATCGACGCCCCAAACCGACGATGTAACGAAGGAAGCGCGCTCCGAAGCGAGGAAGACGATGATGTCCGCCACCTCCTCAGGTTCGCCCATGCGTTCAAGCGGCAGCTGCCGCAGCTTCATTTCGTGGTCGACCGCCTGACGCGGCGGCATGCCGTGAACTTCCGACAGTGTTTCCGCAAAGCCGCCCGGCCTGGACCAGAGAGGGCTCCAGACGGGCCCCGGCGCGACCGCATTGACCCGGACGTGGGGAGCCTCGGCGCGGGCCAGACTTTTGGTGACACTCACCAGCGCGGTCTTGAGGGCGGCATAGTCGGCAGGAATGGTCTCCGGCTGGCGCGCGAGATCGGATGTGTTGTTGACGATCGAGCCGCGGCTTTCCCGCAAGCGCGGCAGCAGCGCGCGCGTCATGCGGATATTGCTGAGAAAATTGACATCGAATGTGCGCTGCCAATGAGCGTCCGTCAGGCTATCGAAGGGCTGTGCGTCGACGATACCGACGTTGTTGATCAGAACATCCAGTTTGCCATTTTCGCCCGAAAATAGGTCGGCGATGCCCTTTTCGACACCTTGCGCCGTGGATAGATCGGCGACAGCGATGGTGACGCTCACACCTGCCGCCGAGGCTGACGCTTCTGTCTCCCGCAGACCCGCTGCATCTATGTCGATGAGCCGCAGGTGTGCCCCTTCCCGCGCGAACGCGAGCGCCGTCGCCCGGCCTATGCCGCTTGCCGCACCCGTCACGAGCACGGTCTTTCCTTGCAATCCAGTATCCATGTGTCCCTCGAGCAATGGTTGGTCCGCGTTCCGCCTCGACGCAGTGGAACGCCGGCTGTGCTGCTGTTGTCGAGCGCTTGCCGGATCTCCCCGTCAGGCCGCCTTGCCCGTCACGTCTTCGGTGCGAACTTCGTCGCAAACCGGATTGACCAGTTTTCCTAGGCCCTCGATCGAGACCTCGCACCTGTCGCCATCCTTCATCAGCAGACGCGGGTTGCGTGCCCATCCGATGCCGGCAGGGGTGCCACTGACGATCAGGTCGCCCGGTTCGAGAGTGATCGCCTCACTGATCGTCTCGATGAGCGTTGCGACGTCGAAAAGCATGTCATCCGTGTTCGCCGATTGGACGGTCGCACCGTTAAGGCGCGTCTCGAGCCTTAGTCCCTTGCCGCCGGCCGGCACTTCATCAGCCGTCACCAGTGCGGGTCCGAAACCACCCGTGGAATCAAAGTTCTTGCCGACAGTCCATTGCGGCGACTTGAACTGATACTCACGGACCGACCCTTCGTTGAAGATCGAATAGCCGACCACATGGTCATGGGCGCGCACCTTCGGGATGTGACGGCCGCCCCGCCCTATCACAACCACCATCTCGCCTTCGAAATCCAGGCTTGTCGAGGCAAGCGGCCGCACGATCGGCTGATTGTGGCCCACCAGCGTCGTGGCGAAGCGCGCGAACAGCGTTGGGTAGTCCGGTTGCTCATATGGCGACTCCTTGGTGTGATCGGCATAGTTCAGCCCAACACAGATGATCTTCGGCGGCCGCGCCAGCGGCGGAAGAAAGGTGACGGCATCAGGATCGAATTCAGGGCCGTCGGCGAGTTGACGGCCGACGCGCAGCAATTCTTCCGGGCCGCCAGCTATCAGCTGTACAAGGTCAACTGTGTGGTCGCAGTTGCCGGCGGTCACGCCGCGCAGTTGTCCTGCCCGTTCCACGCCCAACCCGCGTTGGCCGCCAAATTCGAAACTCACGAAGCGCATTATTCCTCACTCACAATGTGTCGCTAGGGTGTGGTGAGGATTTTCCAAAAAATAAGATATGTCAACAAAAAATCTATTTTTCTGTTGACCGTCTGATCAACCCAGGCATATTAGTCACATCGCGGGCTGGCTGAGGAGGAGCCGACTTCTGCGTGACTAAGCGCCGGTTGCACGACGGCCAGCAACACAGTTTGGGAGGATTGACAATGAAGGCCCTTCGTTTTCATGCCGCGCGCGACCTGCGCCTGGAAGACATTGATCCGCCCGCCGATCCGAGGTCTGACGAGGTCATCGTCCAGGTCAGCCATTGCGGTATCTGCGGAACCGACATCCACGAATACCTGGACGGGCCGATATTCGTATCGACCGAGCCGCACCCGCTCACCAGGGCATCGGCGCCGCTCGTGCTTGGTCACGAGTTCTCCGGCAGGATCGCCTCGGTCGGGCAAAGCGTCAGCCGCTTCGCCGGGGGCGACAGGGTCGCGATCCTTCCACATCTCAACAGGCCGGGAGACTATTTCGTGCGCCGCGGAATGGGCCACATCAGCGATACCACGGCCTTGGTCGGCCTGTCCTCGGCCTATGGCGGCATGGGGGAATATGCGGTCCTCCCACAAGACAATGTTGTGAAATTGCCCGACGAGGTGAGCGATGAGCAGGGAGCGCTTTTCGAGCCGATGGCTGTTGCTCTCAATGCGACCGATCGGGGTGGCGTCCATGCCGGCGACAGCGTACTGATCACCGGCGCCGGGCCGATTGGCGTCCTTGCGGCGATGGCCGCGAAAGCGGCCGGAGCGTCGAGAGTATTGATATCCGAAGCCAGTCCGGCACGACGGCGCAGATTGCAGTCTCTCGGACTGGGCTACGAGATCCTTGATCCCACTTCAGCGGATTTTGTCGATGCCGTGCTGGGGTCGACCGAAGAAGGTCTCGGCGTCGATGTGGCGGTCGAATGCGCCGGCAACGAACGCGCCCTGGCCGACTGTATCCGGCTTGTGCGACGCGGAGGAACGATTGTCCAGGTGGGCATCTTCGTCAATCCTCCCCGCGTGGACATGCGGCTGCTGGTTTCCAAGGCCGTGACGCTGACGACGAGTTGGGGCTTTCCGATCACCATCGGCCCCCGCGTCGTTCAAATGATTGCCGCCGGACAGGTCCAGCCCGAAAAGATCATCACCGGCCGGGTGACCATGGCTGACGCAATTGCCGGAGGCTTTGATGCGCTGGCCAGATCGGACCAGGACCATCTGAAGGTGCTGATCGCAGTCGCAGCCTAGAGTCGGCAAGCAACGACTTTTCATTCGACAAAGGAGGAAGAACGATGGGCCGTCTCGAGGGCAAGGTTGTGCTTGTGACCGGCGCAGCACAGGGAATTGGTGCGGCGATCGGAAAGCTTTTCGCCGCGGAAGGGGCGGTGCTTTATCTGAGCGACGTACAGCCGTCATCGAAAGGAGATCTGCCGACTGGCGCCGAGCATCGGCGGCTGGACGTCTCGAAGGAAGGTGATTGGCGCTCCGTCGTCTCGGAGATTGTCGATCGTCATGGTCGTCTGGACGTTTTGGTAAACAACGCCGGTATCGTCGAGCACTATGGCCAGATAGATGCCACCAGCACCGAAGCCTGGCACCGCGTCATCTCGGTCAACCAGACCGGAACCTTCTTCGGCATGCGCGAGGCCATCCCCGTGATGAAACGAAACGGCGGGGGCGCGATCGTGAATTTCTCGTCGATCTGGGGCACGGCGGGCGCCGCGGGGGCAGCGCCCTATCAGGCTGCGAAAGGCGCGGTGCGCACGCTGACCAAGAACGCAGCCATCAGCTACGCCAAGGACAACATTCGGGTGAACTCGGTCCATCCGGGCATCATCTGGACACCGCTCATCGAAGGCCAGAGCAAGGAGATGAACGACGGCATCATTGCCGTAACTCCGATGGGGCGAGCAGGCAGGCCCGAAGAGATCGCATTTGGCGTGCTCTATCTGGCGAGCGACGAGTCCTCCTTCGTGACCGGCTTGGAACTGAATATAGATGGCGGCTATCTGGCGCAGTGACCGATAACTGCCTCCTAGACTAGGCCGACGTGCGTCCTATGGCAGCCCTTCTGCGAGCCACTTTGTCCAGGTTGCGATTGTGATCCCACCGGCCATGCCGGCACAGTCGGCAATCCAGTCGAATACATCAGGACCGCGGCCTATCAGTTGTGCACCCTGAACAACCTCAATCGCTACGCCCGAAAAAGCGAGGAGGACAATCAGCTTTGCCTTGTGCTCCGTCCAGCCGAGACTTCCCAAGGCCGCCAAAACGGCGAATGCGGCGGCGTGGGTGAGCTTGCCGTGATGCGTGAAGGTCACGCCCAAATCCTGCAGGAGCCACTCCGGAAAAAGAGCGAGCAGGAGAACGCCGGCCAACGCAGCAAGAAAAGCAATCCTTGCCGCGATTGGATATGAGCCTGCGCGCAACAATATAGGTCAGCCCTTCATCCGAAATCTGCAGAGCCCACCGTCAGCACGAGGTGGTCCAGAGCTAAGGCAGATTTTCAATCTCCGCTCCCCGGCGCATCGGCCGAACAGATGAAGCGTCTGCGTGCCGATGAGTAGCGAAGCGCTTCTGGCCGAATTGCCGAGCAAGGATCAGATGATGACATTACGCATGTCGCCTGAACGTTTTTTGCCGGATGTTTCTCGAAGCTGCCTGACCGAAGTCCACCCAATCTCGGTCATTCCCGATTTGGGTTCACGACCTAGTTCATTGGCCATACGATCCTAAGCATCGGCACAGCGACAATGACGACGAGGAACGACAGCGGCAGTCCCAGACGTGGATAATCGCTGAAACGGTAGCCGCCCGGCCCCATGACAAGCGTGTTGCACTGGTGCCCTATCGGGGTGAGAAAATCGCAGCCGGCGCCAATGGCGACGGCCATCAGGAACGCTTCCGGCTTGTAGCCGAGATCGCCGGCAAATTCGGCGGCGATAGGCGCCATGACGAGAACGGTGGCGGCGTTGTTGAGGAATGGCGTAACGGCCATCGCGGCAACAAGGATGAGCATCAGGGCGCCGGGCGCCGGCAGAATAGTCCCCAGTTTGGCAAGTTCGCCGGCAATCACTCCTGTCGCCCCTGTACTGCGTAGCGAATCGCTCACAGGAATGAGAACGGCGAGCATGAGTAGGATTGGACCGTCCAGCGATTGGTAGACCTCCCGGATCGGGATGACCTTGAAAAGCACCATCCCGACAGCGGCCGCAAAGAAAGCGACGGAGACCGGGAGCAGCCCGAATGCAGTCGCCGCCATGGCGAGCGCCAAGATCGTTACCGGCACGATACCCTTGCGGACGCTACCAAGCAGGATAGCCCTTTCTGCGAGCGGCAGGCAGCCGAGTTCACGCAGTATCTCGGGTATCGCCGCAGCATTGCCCTGCAGCACGACGACGTCGCCGAGCCTTAGCTGGATTTCGGCCAGCCTGCGGTCAAGGCGCTCGCCGTGGCGGCTGACAGCAAGGAGGTTGACATTGAAGCGGTCGTAAAGGGCAAGGCGCTGGGCTGTCCAGCCGATCAAAGGGGAGCTCTCACCGATTACGGCTTCGATAGCGATCATCTCGCTGGTCGTGTCGTCACCACCGACCCTATCTCCTGTAACGCTGAGTTTACCCTGGGAGACAAGGCGATCCAGCGCCTCTGGGTCGCCCTCGAGGAGCAGAATGTCGTTCGCCTTGAGGACAACGTCGGGCAGCGGCGTCATCCGCATCGTCCGATTGCGCAGGATCGACGTCACGATAGCATCGCCGCCGGAAAGCTTCATGAGGTCTGCGACGGTTTTGCCGAGCACCGTGGAATCGCCGACAATTCGAGCCTCGGTCAGGTAATTCTTGATGTCGATGGCTTCATTCAGCGACCCGCCTAGCTTTTCGCGCACCGGTAACAGCCAGTAGAAAAACATCAGGAAGATCGTTCCGGCGGCGGCAAGGGCGGCTCCAACAGGTGTAAAGTCGAACATTGTGAAGGCGGTGCCGGTCAGTTCCTCCCGCACACGCGACACAACGACATTGGGAGATGTTCCCACCTGCGTCATGAGCCCACCGAGCAGCGACCCGAACGCCATGGGCATCAGGAATATCGAGGGTGAAACACTTGACCGGCGCGCGAACTGGAAGGCGATCGGGATCATGATAGCGAGCGCACCGATATTCTTTACAAAGGCAGATAGGATCGTGACCATTATCACCAGCAGCGCTAGTTGCGACCGAACTCCCGATACGTTGGGAACAAAGCGCTTGATGGCGACTTCCATGATGCCCGAGCGTGCTATGCCTGCGCTCACCAGCAAGGCGCTGCCGACAATGATCACAATATCGTCGCTGAACCCGCTAAAGGCTTCGTCAAAAGGCACAATACCAACCGCAAGCGCAAGCAACAGTGCCGCGGCTGCGACCAGATCATATCGATAACGACCCCATACGAACGCTGCCATCATCACGAAGATAATGGCGAACGACAGGATTTGCGGCGTGGTCATTTCTTCGGATGCTCCGCCGCTACTACGGCTGACCAGAACGGCCAAACCGCCCTTTAGTTGCTTTGGCAGATCGCGGCGTTGCTAGCACGCTTACCCCTGACGATGACCGCCACCTCGTCGCCAATGTTCATGCCTGCGCCACATAGTGATTCCGACGCACCCGGCGTCTTCGCCAGAGTTTAATATTAACTACTACTAATACTGTATCCCGGGCAGTGGGGGTCTTCGGTTCCTACCGCAGATCGGGCTGCAATCCGATCGGCCCGCGTCCTCTGCCAGAGGCGCGGGCTTTTGGTGGCTCAGCAATATCCCGACATCGTTCAGCGTGGAATTGCAGGTATTCCCGAGGCTGAGCGCACCGTTGCCGGCGGCCCGGCAGCCTATTGGGGGTGACCGGCCGGCCACCGGGCCTGACCGGCTTGCGCCGGCTGAAGAAAACATGCGCCCATGCTAATGTAATTGCAACATCGAGATGCCGATGCGCGAGGTTGACGATCTGACCTCTCGCGCGGAAAACACTAAACAAGGCGCCGTAGGTGATCGATTAGGGCGCGAAGCTTCGGCGCTACGTTGCGGCTCGGATAATAGAGGTAAAAGCCGGCAAAGCGCGGGCAATAATCCTCGAGAACCGGCACCAGTTCGCCCCGGTCGATCGACGGGCGAAAACTCTCTTCCATGCCGAAGGTGATGCCGGCACCGGCGATGGCGAGCTTGATCATCAACGCCATGTCGTTGGTCGTGATCTCAGGCGCAACGGCGACGCTGAACTCCTTGCCATTCTCGGCGAATTCCCAACGATAGGGCGCGACCTTCGGTGCGCGGCGCCAGCCAATGCAGCAATGGCCCGCAAGCTCCCTCGGATGCGTAGGCGTCCCGAACCGATCGCGATAGGCCGGCGCACAGACCGCCAGCTGCCGCTCGTCACCGGCGACAGACACTGCGATCATGTCCTGCTCGATCACCTCGCCGAGCCTGACGCCGGCATCGTATCCCTCAGCGACGATATCGAATTCCTCGTCCGTCACCGTGATGTCGATCTGAACCTCCGGATTGGCTTCGGCAAAGGTCGCCAGGAACGGCCCTGAAAGAAAGCGCTCGGCGATCGACGAAACGGCGAGCCGCAGCTGCCCGCGCGGACGCCAGCGTAGGTCCCCGGTGGTCTCGATTGCCGCGCGCATGTCGGCAATGGCCGGCGCTATCTCGGCGTAGAGGCGTTCGCCAGCCTCGGTCAGGCTGACGCTTCGCGTCGTGCGCCGGACAAGCGCGATTCCGAGCGTCTCTTCCAGCCGCTTCATCGTCTGGCTCACCGCCGAGCGGGTGACGCCCATGCGGTCCGCAGTCGCACGAAAGCTCCGCTCCTCGGCAACGAGGGCAAAGACCGCGAGCGCATTAAGATCCGGCTGCATTGGTTAGCTGTGCTTTCCACTCTGGGAAGGAATGATCGTCTTATCGCAACAGTGAAACAGATCCATCTTCGTGGCAACCGCTGCATGGCGGTTCGCAAAATCAACCAGACGCTAGATCAACAAGACGGAGACGAAACATGTCCCTCAACAAAGTCGTGCTCATCACCGGGGCTTCGAGCGGCATTGGCGCCGCCATCGGCCGGGAGCTCGGTGCTGCCGGAGCAAAGGTCATGCTCGGTGCGCGCCGCACCGATAGGCTGGACACGCTCGCGGAAGAGATCAGGGCAAAGGGCGGAGAGGCAATGACGCGCCGCCTCGACGTGACCGACTGCGCCGATGTCGCGGCCTTTGCCGAGGCGGCGCGCCATGCCTGGGGACGCGTCGACGTGATCGTCAACAATGCCGGCGTCATGCCGTTGTCGCTGATGGCCTCGATGAAGGTCAACGAGTGGGACCGAATGGTCGACGTCAATATCAAGGGCGTGCTCTACGGCATCGCCGCGGTGCTGCCGGAGATGACGGCCCGAGGCTCCGGCCACGTCGTCAACATTGCCTCGATCGGCGCGCTTTCGGTGTCGCCGACAGCCGCTGTCTATTGCGCAACCAAATACGCGGTCCGCGCCATCTCCGATGGCTTGCGGCAGGAGCACGACAACATCCGCGTCACCTGCATCCATCCCGGCGTGGTCGAGAGCGAGCTCGCCGACACGATCACCGATCCGGTGGCAGTGGAAGCGACGAAGACTTATCGCGCCATCGCGCTGCAGCCCGACGCGATCGGCCGTGCGGTGCGCTTCGCCATCGAACAGCCGGAGGATGTCGACGTGAACGAGATCGTCATCCGCCCGACAGCCAACACCTAAGGAGGCAACAATGGGTTTTCGTTTTCGCAGCTCGTACTTCGCGATCACCGTCGCATTCCTGCTCGGCGTGGTTCCCCAAACGGCTCTCTCGCAGACGATGGAAGAGCGGCTGCAACGCGGCGATGCCGTCGTCAGGAGCCTGAACAATGGCGCTCCGCAGCCTGCGCTGGAACGCCTGAGACAGGAGTTTCCGTTCCTGGCCACAGCAACCCAGGGCTATGCGCTCGGCGACGTCTGGTCCCGTCCGGGACTCGACAACCGCACACGCCAACTCGCCGCCGTTGCGGTATTCGCAGCCATGGATGAGGCCGCCTTCAAGATTCATGCCGGCTATGCACTCAATATCGGCGTGTCCGAAGGCGAGCTGAAGGAAGTCATCTACATGGTGACGGTTCCCGCCGGATTCCCCCGCGCGATAAAAGCATCGCAAGCGCTCTCGGAGCTGTTCACTGAGCGTCGCGCCGCTTCCGCCAAACAACCCTGAGGCGCTGTCCCATGAAACAGGTTCCAATACTTGCCGCTGCCGTGATTCTCGCTAGCGCGGCCGTCTTACCCATGCAGAAAGGTCTCGCCCAGATGAGTATCGAGCAAACAACATCTACCCAGGTTTCGGAAGGCCACCCCTATGTCGGGATGTGGGTCACAGCCGATGGTCATATCCGCCACAACTTGCTTCCAAACGGTCGCTATGACGAAGCGCGCGGAAACCGCGAGAGCGCATACCAGGGACAATATGAGATCCGAGGAAATCACATCGACTACTGGGATGACACCGGCTTCACAGCCGATGGCGAATTTATTGACGGCGTACTGCACCACGCCGGCATGATCTTGTACCGGAATAGTAATGGCCGGTGATGCTCGACGTTTCGTTAGCGGCAGAGACTGCCGGCATGATTGAGATGCCGGGCGGCATGGGATACCGCCCGGCAGATCTCACCGCTTTTGGGAGCGGTGGGCGCGCGACAGGAGCAGCGCCAGCCCGATCGACACCAGCACCGCCATCACGGCGGCATAGCCGATCAGCGGCCATGCACTATCCCCATTCAACATCGTCACCGCCAAGGTTCCGGCAGTGCCTACGATAAGGCTCTGAATGCAGAAATAGAATGCGACGGCCGATCCGGCGATGTCATCGAATTCCGCAAGGGCACCATTGGCCGTGACCGATGCGGTAAGCACGATGCCAGCCGCCATCACCCACATCGGTACGATGAAGCTGCCGAAGGAGGGTGGGCCGAGGATCTGGCCGAGGCAGAGAAGAACCGCGCCGCACAGCAGCAAGGCCATGCCCCGAGCCATGCTGCCGGCAACGCTCCAGCGGGTGACAAAGGCTTTTGCGAAGCGAGCTGCCACGATCATAACAACCGCAACGGTCGCAAAGGCGAGGCTGAACCGGAGCTCCGAATAACCGGCCCGATCGATGAGGACACGCGGCGCCGTCGAGAAAAACACGAAGAAGGTGCCCATAGCCGCGCTGAACGCCAATGTGTAGGTCCAGAACGACAGGCTGGCGAAGATCGGCAGCACCGACCGGCGGACGGCGGCTTGGCCTTCGGGCCGGGTTTCATGCCATCTGAACGCAGCGTTCAGTATTGCCGTTAAAGACAGCACCGCCAGAACAATGAAAATCGCCCGCCACCCGAAATTGTCTGCAATCAGCGCTCCCGCGACAGGGCCGAGCGCCGGCACGAAGGCCAGCATCGAACTGAACAGGCCATAGATGACGACGCCTTCCGGGCGATCGGCATAGACGTCCCGAACCGTGGCGAAAGTTGCGACCAGCGCCGCCGCGGCGCCGACGGCCTGCAGCAAACGAAAAATGACGAAATGCGTGGCAGTCGACGATGAGGCCACACCCAGCGAAGCGGCAGCAAAAAGCACGGCGCCGGCGAGCAACACCGGGCGCCGCCCGATACGGTCCGAGATCGGCCCGAACACGACCTGCCCCACGCCAAGCATCACCATGTAGAGGCTCAGCGTCAGCTGGATCACGAATGGGCTCGTGCTGAGCATTGCGGGCATCGCCGGAACAACGGGAAGATAGATATCCATCGCCAGAGAGGCGAGAACGTCAAAAGGTGCCATCAGCAGCAAGGCTGCCGACAGCGAATGGCCCCATGCGGGGCGTGTGATGGTCATGACAATTATCCGCTCGAATAAGAGAAATCCGGCGGCGTCTGCTTATCAGCGATCGGCTGGGGTAAGTTCGACAGAGCGCCGCAACAACAAAGCGAGTTGTTGCGGCTTACCTGTCCGACGACTTTGCGGCTCCCATGCCGATGCTCCATGCGATAAAATGATTGAGTGAGCCCCTTACCCGACTACCCCCGGCTTGACAACGACGTTGCAGGGACCTCGACGAAGCCCTGCCCCGGGGGAATCCTGATAAAGACCTGTCGGATACTGCCACTGCACCATATGTCATTGATGCGAAGCAAAAAAAGGGGCTCACCTTGCCAACCGAACCACGCTCTCCACGGCTTGCAGTGCTGATCGACGCAGACAATGCCTCGGCCAAGATCGCCGACGGGTTGTTCGAGGAAATCGCAAAGATCGGCGAGGCAAGCGTTCGTCGCATCTATGGTGATTTCTCCAGCACCCGTTCGAAGGCATGGGCCGATGTACTGTCGAAGCACGCGATCATCCCGCAGCAGCAGTTCGCCTACACCACCGGCAAGAACGCATCCGACATCACGCTCGTCATCGACGCGATGGACCTTCTCCACAGCGGGCGGTTCGAAGGCTTCTGCCTGGTGTCGTCCGACAGCGATTTCACCCGACTTGCCGCTCGCATCAGGGAGCACGGGGTCGACGTTTATGGATTTGGCGAGCACAAGACACCGGAGAGTTTTCGGCAGGCATGCCGCCGGTTCGTATACACCGAGAACCTGCTTTCGACTGCGCCAGCCAACGCTCAGGACGCGGCGCCGACGAAATCTTTGCAGCCACCCAGCGCCGCGACGCCGATTATCACCAAGGTCATTTCACAGATGGAAACCGAGGATGGCTGGGTACCGCTCGGCATCGTAGGCAATCAGCTCGCCAATCTCGCATCGGACTTCGATCCGAGAACCTTCGGTTTCCGCAAGCTGAGCGATCTCGTGCGCAAGACCAATGCCTTTGAGATCGATCGTCCCGAGGGTGGAGCGGTGCGCATCAGGATCAAGCCGGCTGCGAGGAGCCGAGAAAAAGCAAAATCGGCCGCGTCGCGTTGAGCTCCACGAGGGGCAACTGTCCCGGTCCGATTGGCCTCTGGTCGGACCACTATTTCGCTGGCGCAAACTGCCGATTGGCGTATCATTTTCGTGGGAGAGGGTTCATGGCGGAGGAGGCCAATGAACATCGTTTCGAGAGTGCCTGTCGTTGACTTGACGGCCGAGGAACTTGTTTCATCTGCACTTTCAAAATTCCGCGCCGGCGATACCATATCGACCAGAGCCGCAATAGAAGCCATCCGCCGGGCAGGCCCAGCTTGTGACGACAGCGACGACCAACTCGTCGAGCTTATCGTCATGACCGCAATTGGTAGGACCATGGGGGTCGTGTTCGACCACCGGTCCCGCTAATGCATGTCACCCAAAGCCCCGGCCTTCGGCTTAATTGCCCGGACTGGTGTGGTTACGCGGGCAGGCTTCGAAACAGCGCCCCTCGCCTGTTACACGTGACGGCCCGTCGGGTTGCAATGACACTCATACACTTTCGCCGCCGTCCGGCCGATTTCAAAACGCAACCAAGCCTTTACCTTCTAGCCAGTTTGACGTTGCCCTACGTAATCTTCGTGTTCCGGTACAACCAGGGCGTTCATTGCAGCATGAGCAACGGTCGCCCCTACCGGCGCTACAGCACCGCGCGTTCAATTTGGACGCGGGAACACAGCAGGAGACAACAATGGGCATTTTCGACAAGATCAAGGGGGCGATTTTTGGCAGTGCGGTTGCAGCCGAGCTGCCCGCTGCCGCACCGGCGTCGCCGTCTGCTTCGAGCACCGCCCCCGAAGTGACCCCGACGGTGATTACCGGATCCGGGCCTGTGGTTGACAGCACCGCTGCCGCGGCACCATCCGCGCCGGGCGCAAGTTCCACAGCCCCCGATGTCGCCGCCATTCTCAACAAGGCGGTTGCCGCCAAGGGGCAAAAACTCAACTGGAAGAGCTCGATCGTCGACCTGATGAAGGCCCTCGACATCGACAGCAGCCTCGCCGCCCGCAAGGAGCTTGCTCGCGATCTGAACTACACCGGCGACATGAGCGACTCTGCAACCATGAATGTGTGGCTGCACGGTGCATTGATGAAAAAGCTTGCCGAAAATGGCGGCAAGATCCCAAGCGATCTGGCTGCCTAGTTCTGCCCAATTCTGCCTGGATCCCCGACCTTCGGAATGGGCCAGACCAAAAAGTGCGAGCGCCACCCGATGTCATCGAGAGGGCCTCGCTCAACGTCTCTGGAACGAATACCCCGCTGCGCCGTTTTTCCCGCTGGAGCCTAGGAGTGGCGTCAATGCGCGATGAACAATTCGACGTTCCCGTGACCATCGAGAGCGCACGGACCGGACGGCCCCTCTCTGTTACGAGGACAGTCCAGGCGGCCACGCTTCTGGTCGACAAATGGCCAGACGAAAATCGCGGGCCGAAATATCGCGCAGCCTTAAAAGCCATGATGGATGCGATGGAGCAGCGTCGGGCAGTTGGCAGTGCGCGGCGGGCATTCACGGCTGCGGCCAAGGAAGCCCATCTGTTTGTGCGCGAAGGCCGGCGCTAAGGAACCTCACGAAATTTCCGTCGTTATGCTCCAGGCTCGAAACGAGGAGAACTGCCATGGCCGACGACAAGACCAAGACCGACAACCGCGATCGCTCGCAAGTGGCGGGCGATGAAGACTATGAGGTGAGGCATTTCGCCGAGGAAGCCGGCATCACTCCCGATCAGGCTCGCACGCTGATCAAGCGCCACGGCACCGATCGCAAGGTGCTGAACGAAATCGCACAGAGCATAAAGGCGTTGTGATGACTGGCAAAAAGGCCGCCATGGCCGATCAGAAGAAACGCGAACCGGACGACAAGGAAGCCCTGCGTCTCGCCGAAACCACCGATGTTTCGCCCAACCAAGCGAAGGATCTGATGCGCAAGCATGGCAAGGACAGCGCCAAGGTCGAGAAGGAAGCGAAGAACTTTAAGGCCGAAGGCTGAGCCACCGATTTGGCGGAGCGGCCGCCCACGACGTCGTGCGCCGCCACGCTTGGTTTGTCTGACGTTGCCGGCCGACCTGAGCGGTTTATCGGTTTTCTAACAAATTCGGCCTATTCCCGTTCTAATAACGGGAGCCGGGCTTTTGGCGCAAACAGGGAAAATCGACACGCGACGAGCCATTGCGCTGTCTATCGTCGTGCCGTGCTACAACGAAATCGGGGGGATCGCCGAGCTTTACCGGCGCGTCACAGCCGCTTGCCGTGAACAAGCGGGGCATTCCTACGAGATCGTCCTGGTCGTCGATGGAGCAACCGACGGTACGCGAGAGGCCATTTTCGAGCTCGCCAGACAGGACAGCCACGTCGTCGGATTGGATCTTGCCCGCAACTACGGCCATCAGATCGCGCTCAGTGCCGGCCTGGAATTTTGCCGCGGCCAGCGCATTCTTATTCTCGATGCCGACCTTCAGGACCCGCCGGAATTGCTCGAAGCCATGATGGCAAAGATGGATGAGGGTTTCGACGTCGTCTATGGCCAGCGGCTGAAGCGGCAGGGCGAAGGCTGGTTCAAGCGCGCAACGGCGGCCGTGTTCTACCGTCTGCTGCGCAGGATGGTCGATGTCGACATGGCGCTCGATTCCGGGGACTTTCGCCTGATGAGCCGCCGCGCGCTCGATCATCTCAATGCGATGCCCGAGCGCTACCGCTTCATTCGCGGCATGGTGAGCTGGATCGGCTTGAAACAGGTGGCCTTTCCCTATGAACGGCACGAGCGCTTCGCCGGCGCCACGCACTATCCCCTGAAGAAGATGGTGCTTCTGGCAATGGACGCGATGACCAGCTTCTCGATCGTGCCACTGCGGTTCGCCTCGCATCTCGGCATGATCTTCGGTTTGCTCGGACTTGCTGCGCTCGGCCACACGCTGTTCTCATGGTTTGCCGGCAGCGTCTTGCCCGGCTGGACCAGCCTGGCAGCGATCGTCCTGATCCTTGGCAGTGTCCAGCTTCTGGTCCTCGGGATTTTCGGCGAGTATCTCGGGCGCATGTATATGGAAACCAAGCGGCGCCCTCTCTATCTCGTCAACGAGATCGCTGCCCACGATCCCGCCGCCGCCAAGCTGCCCGTCCACCAACTGCAGGAACTGGCTCGGGAAATGACGAAGGGAGCCGCGCGTGCTTCAGGCCGAGTTTGACCAGTTCGCGCGGGAATATCAGCAGCAGCACGCCGCAAGCATCCGGCTGAGCGGCGAAACGCCGGATTTCTTTGCGCAGTACAAGATCGACGACGTCGCGGCACGACTTGCTCGCTCCGGTGTGAAACCGCGGCGGATACTCGACTTTGGCGCCGGCGTCGGCAATTCGCTGGGACCCATGCGCGCTGCGTTTCCCGACAGCGAAATCACCTTGCTCGACCCGTCCTCGCAGTCGCTCGACATCGCCCACAAGCGCTTTCCCGGCCAGGCTCATTTCAGGCACTTCGACGGCGAAACGATCCCTTATGCAGACGGCAGTTTCGATCTCGTCTTCGCCGCCTGTGTGTTCCATCACATCCCTGAAAACCTCCATGTCGGCCTGATCAAGGAAATCGAGCGCGTGCTGGCCGACGGCGGCAGCTTCTTTCTGTTCGAGCACAATCCCTGGAATCCGTTGACGACGCACGCGGTGCGAAACTGTGCCTTCGACGAGAATGCGGTGCTGATCAATGGCCGCGACATGCGCAGGCGAATGGAAGCGGCGGGCTTTTCCAGTCCCGATATCGTCTACCGGATCTTTTTCCCGCGCCTGTTCGCGGGGTTGCGGCCCCTGGAACGCTACTTGAGCGGGATTCCTGTGGGGGCTCAGTATTTCGTGCATGCGCTCAAGCCTGCCCTCTGACCGACCGCCTTGCCCCTCGGATGAGCGACACGCCGAAACCTCCGATCAACCTGCCGCAAAGCGGCCCGGAGACGTGATATGAACGTGGTTCAGGCGACCTTGGTGACGGCGTCGCCGGTCAATGACGGCCAGCGGTCGCGGTTGATGTTCTGCCTGCTCGTCGTGCCTCTCGTTGCGTTCGCGCTTTGCGCCTACGCTGCCAAAATCCTGCAGGATCCCGACAGCTGGTGGCAGGTCAAGGTGGGGCTCGACCTGCTGGCAAATCGTACATTCCCGCTTGTCGACAGCTATTCTCATACCTTCGCCGGCCAGCCATGGATCGCCAAGGAATGGCTTGGGCAGATTCTCCTCGCATCCGCCTACACAGTAGGCGGCTGGAACGGCGTGGCAACGCTGATCATCGCCACCATCGCGCTGACGATGTCGCTGCTGTCATGGCATCTCAGCACCTGGCTGAGACCGATAGCAGCGGTCGGACTGGCCCTGTTCGCGGCGGCCATGATCTCCCCCATCTACACCGCACGTCCCCACATCTTCACCTTGCCCATTATCGTGATCTGGGCGGCAACGCTTTTCCGCGCGGCGCGCAATGAGCAAGCACCGCCTCTCTGGCTGCTTGGCCTGCTCGTGCTATGGGCCAATCTCCACGCGACCTTTACTGTGGGCTTCGTCGTTGCGGCCTTCGCCGGCCTCGATCTTCTTGCGCGAACCCGCCTGTCCAACCCCGTGCTCCTCGCCAAATGGGTTGCTTTCGGTCTGCTTTGCCCGCTGGTCAGCCTGATCAATCCCTATGGCGTCAAGGCCATCCTCGCCACATTCACAGTAGCCTACGGCAATGAAGCGGTTCCCCTGATCACCGAGTGGCGACCCTTCGATGCCTCGGATCAACCGCTCCAGGAAGTGGGTATCCTGCTGTTCGTTTTCGCGCTGCTTGTGTCGAGACTTCGCATCGGCTGGGCCAAGGCTCTGTTCATCATCTTTGCCTTGCATGTCTACCTCACCCATTTGCGCTTCATGTATCTGTTCTTCCTGCTGGTGCCGATCGTGATTGCGGCCGAGATGGCGGAGCAATATCCGCCACTTTCCCTGGCGAAATGGATGGCGGACAAACGCGACGGGCTGGAACGGTTTTTCGCCAAATGGTTTTACCAGATCAACGGCGCGGCCGGCGTTTTGGCTGTGGCTGCGGTCGCAGTACTCACGAGCGCCTATCAGGTCGAGCCGAGCCAGAAGACTTCCGCTCGGGACGCGCTTGCATTCGCCGAAAGTCATCATATGTCAGGCAATGTCCTGAATTCTTACAATTTCGGCGGCACCCTGATCTTCCACGGCTTCAAGACGTTCATCGACGGTCGGACGGATCAGCTCTTTCTCAACGGCTTCACGAAGACCGACACCGAAATGGGCCGCAGCGGCGGCAAGCCGATCCTCGCGGCACAGCTCAACAAATATGCGATCGATTGGGCGCTGCTGAGCGCGGACGACAGCCGCATTCCCTTCTTCGACGAGTTGGGATGGAAACGGGCATATTCCGACAAATACGCCGTGATCTACGTGCCTGGCGCCTGATTTCGGCAGCTTTGTTGCTGGCACACGACCTTGAAACGCCGTGCCGGCGTTGAGATCGCGACAGTAAAATCCTTATAGGAATTTTATTTCTTTCCTGTCCACGACGTCTCGAACCTTTATGGCTTTTTGATCCATATTTTACCGCGAGACACACGTCGCGGTTACTGCTTGCTGCGGTGACCGCGTGTTTTCACGTGATTTCCGCCCAGCCATTCGCAGGCGAAGCGAATAAAACGAAGATAAGGAACATCCTCGATGGACGTCATCGTTCTTGGAATGGGGGTTTTGTTTTTTGCCCTGTTCTTCGCCTACATCAAAATTTGCGACAGTCTCTAGGCGGAAGGATCGCAAAAATGCTTGTCGACTATATCCTTGGTGGCGGCGTGACCTTGTTTCTTCTCGCCTACCTGACTTACGCCCTCGTTCGCCCAGAACGCTTCTGACAGCAACTGGCGCCAGGCACGGAAAGCTATGTCAATGACTCTCTACGGATGGCTACAGATCCTCGTTTACTGCGGCATCGTCGTTTTGCTTGTGAAGCCGCTCGGCTGCTACATGTATCGCGTTTTCAGCGACGACCGCACATTCCTCTCGCCGATTCTGGGCCCCGTCGAGCGGAGCCTTTATCGCATCTCGGGAACCAGCGAGCGCGAGGAGCAGCACTGGACCACTTATGCGGCGGCCTTGCTGTTCTTCAACCTGGCCGGCTTCCTGGTGCTTTACTTCCTGCAACGGCTGCAAGGCAGCCTGCCTTACAATCCCGCCGGCATGACCGCCGTCGAACCCGGGCTCGCCTTCAACACCGCCGCCAGCTTCATGACCAACACCAACTGGCAGAACTATGGCGGCGAAAGCACGATGTCCTATCTCGTGCAGATGGCCGGCCTCACCGTGCAGAACTTCCTGTCGGCGGCAACCGGTATCGCCATCGCGATCGCGCTGATCCGCGGCTTCACCAAGGCTTCCGGCAAATCGATCGGCAATTTCTGGGTCGATATGACCCGGTCCACACTTTACCTGCTGTTGCCGCTCTGCATCGTGCTGACGCTGGTCTACGTCTATCTCGGCGTGCCGCAGACGCTCGGCGCCTACATCAGCGCAACGACGCTCGAAGGCGCGCAGCAGACGATCGCAGTCGGGCCGGCCGCCTCACAGATCGCGATCAAGATGCTCGGCACCAATGGCGGCGGCTTCTTCAACGCCAATGCCGCGCATCCGTTTGAAAATCCCGACGCGATCTCGAACCTGATCCAAATGGTTTCGATCTTCGCCATCGGTGCGGCGCTAACCAACGTCTTCGGCCGCATGAACGGCAACCAGCGCCAGGGTTGGGCGATCCTAACTGCGATGGGCGTCCTGTTCATCGCTGGCGTCGCCGTCTGCTACTGGGCGGAAGCATCGGGCAATCCGCCGGTTCACGCGCTGGGCATCGACGGCGGCAATATGGAAGGCAAGGAGACGCGTTTCGGCATCACTTTGTCGGCGCTGTTTGCGGTCGTCACCACGGCCGCGTCCTGTGGCGCCGTCAATGCCATGCATGACAGCTTCACCGCGCTTGGCGGCATGATCCCAATCATCAACATGCAACTCGGCGAAGTCATCGTCGGCGGCGTCGGCGCCGGTCTCTACGGCATCCTGATGTACATCGTGATCGCCGTCTTCGTCGCCGGACTGATGGTCGGACGCACGCCCGAATATCTCGGCAAGAAGATCGAGGCCAAAGAGATCAAGATGGCAATGCTGGCCATTCTCTGCCTGCCGCTGGCGATGCTGGTCTTCACCGCCATCGCGGTGGTGCTGCCGACCGGCGTCGCCTCCATGGCCAATGCCGGCCCGCACGGCTTCTCCGAGGTTCTCTATGCCTACACCTCGGCTGCCGCCAACAACGGCTCGGCCTTTGGCGGCCTGACCGGCAACACGCCCTGGTACAACATCACGCTCGGCATCGGCATGCTGATGGGCCGCTTCCTGGTCATCATCCCGGCTTTGGCGATTGCCGGTTCGCTGGTCGCCAAGAAGACGGTGCCCGCCTCTGCCGGCACCTTCCCGACCGACGGGACGTTGTTCGTCGGGCTGCTGGTCGGTGTCATCCTGATCGTTGGCGGCCTCACATTCTTCCCGGCTCTGGCGGTTGGGCCGATCGTCGAGCACCTGGCTGGCATCCACGGGCAGACATTCTGAAACCGCCCCGCCTTGGATCGCCCACCTTGGATCCCCCACCTTGGATCAATGTCATGTCCTGGTTCGAAACCATACGTCGGAAGTTTCGCCATCGGCCAGATCAGAAGGGCGAGGCAAACCCTCCGCCTTTCCCGACCCTGTCCACCTTCTTCGGCATTGCGGCAGTCATGTTCGTGATCTGGTTGCTGGCCTCCGGGCTTCCGCATCTGCTTTCGGCATACGATCGATCGGTGCCATCCAACAACATCGACACTGGAGCCACTAAATGAGCCAGTCCAAATCGGCCGTAATCATGGATGCCCGCATCCTGCTGCCTGCCGTCGGCGGCGCCTTCAGGAAACTGAACCCGCGCACCTTGATGCGGAATCCGGTGATGTTCGTCGTCGCCGTCGTCTCGGCACTCACCACTGTCCTGTTTGCCAAGGATCTTGTCACTGGCGGCGGCGATCTCGGCTTCTCGCTGCAGATCATCATCTGGCTGTGGTTCACCGTGCTTTTCGCCAACTTCGCCGAAGCGGTCGCCGAAGGCCGAGGCAAGGCGCAGGCCGATTCGCTGCGCAAGGCGCGCACCGAAACCCAGGCCAAGCTATTGACCGGCGACGACCGCAGCAAGTTCAAGCTGGTGCCGGGTACAGGCCTGAAGGTCGGCGACGTGGTGCTCGTCGAGGCCGGCGACATCATCCCGTCGGACGGCGAGGTGATCGAGGGCGTCGCCTCGGTCAACGAGGCGGCGATAACAGGCGAATCCGCTCCGGTCATTCGCGAATCCGGCGGCGACCGCTCCGCGGTGACCGGCGGCACGCAGGTGCTGTCCGACTGGATCCGCGTACGCATCACCGCCGCCTCCGGCCATACGTTTCTCGACCGCATGATCTCGCTTGTCGAAGGCGCCGAGCGCCAGAAGACGCCCAACGAGATCGCGCTCAACATCCTGCTCGTCGGCATGACGCTGATCTTCGTGCTGGCAACGGCGACGATCCCGAGCTTCGCCTCCTATTCGGGTGGCTACATCTCGGTGACCGTCCTGGTCGCCCTGTTCGTGACCTTGATCCCGACGACGATCGGCGCGCTGCTTTCGGCCATCGGCATCGCCGGCATGGATCGCCTGGTGCGCTTCAACGTGCTGGCCATGTCGGGCCGCGCCGTCGAGGCGGCGGGCGACGTCGACACGCTGCTGCTCGACAAGACCGGCACGATCACGCTCGGCAATCGCCAGGCGACGGCATTCCGCCCGGTCAAGGGCGTCACCGAGCAGGAGCTGGCCGATGCGGCGCAGCTTGCCTCGCTTGCCGATGAAACGCCGGAAGGCCGCTCGATCGTCGTTCTGGCCAAGGAGAAATACGCCATCCGCGCCCGCGACATGGCAACTCTGCATGCCACTTTCGTGCCCTTCACCGCGCAAACCCGCATGAGCGGCGTCGACATCGATGGCTCGTCGGTCCGCAAGGGCGCCGTCGATTCGGTGCTCGCCCACGTCAATCAGTCGACTGTCGCCACCCATGCTACGCGCCCCAGCAGCGACACCGTCCGCGACCTGCAGGCAATCGCCGACGACATCGCCAAATCCGGCGGCACGCCGCTGGCGGTCGAGCGCGACGGACGCCTGCTCGGCGTCGTCCATCTCAAGGACATCGTCAAGGGGGGCATCAGGGAACGGTTCGCCGAACTGCGCAAGATGGGCATCCGAACGGTGATGATCACCGGCGACAATCCGATGACGGCGGCGGCGATCGCGGCGGAAGCCGGCGTCGACGACTTCCTTGCCCAGGCGACCCCCGAGGACAAGCTGAAGCTGATCCGCGACGAACAGGCCAAGGGCAAGCTCGTCGCCATGTGCGGCGACGGCACCAATGATGCGCCCGCCCTTGCCCAGGCCGATGTCGGCGTTGCCATGAACACCGGCACGGTCGCTGCGCGCGAAGCCGGCAACATGGTCGACCTCGATAGCGATCCGACCAAGCTGATCGAGATCGTTGAAATCGGCAAGGCGCTGCTGATGACGCGCGGTTCGCTGACGACCTTCTCGATCGCCAACGACGTGGCCAAGTACTTCGCCATCATCCCGGCCATCTTCGCCGTCTTCTACATCGCGCCGGGGCAGACATCAGGCCCGCTGCAGGCGCTCAACATCATGCATCTGGCAACGCCGCAGAGCGCCATTCTCTCGGCCATCATCTTCAACGCGCTGATCATCATCGCGCTGATCCCGCTGTCGCTGAGAGGCGTCAAGTATCGCGCGATCGGCGCCGGGGCGCTGCTCAGCCGCAATCTTCTTGTCTATGGCCTCGGCGGTATCATCGTCCCCTTCGTCGGCATCAAGGCGATCGACATGGCCATCACCGCGCTTGGCCTCGCATAAGGAATCACGTCCATGCTCAAGCAAATCAGACCCGCGATCACCATGATCGTTTTCTTCACCGTGCTAACCGGCCTGATCTACCCGATCGGCATGACCGGCATTGCTCAGGCTGTGTTCCCGCGCCAGGCCAATGGCAGCCTGATCGAGAAAGACGGCAAGGTCATCGGCTCCGAACTGATCGGCCAGCTCTTCGCCGGCGACAGCTATTTCCATGGCCGCCCATCGGCCGCCGGCGACGGCTACAATGCCAGCGCATCGAGCGGCTCGAATCTCGGTCCGACCAATCCCAAGCTGATCGACCGCATCAAGGCCGATGCCGACAGACTGAAGGCGGAAAATCCGGACCAGCCGGTGCCGATGGATCTGGTCACGACTTCAGGCAGCGGCCTCGATCCGCATATCAGCCCCGAAGCCGCCTATTTCCAGGTCGCCAGGGTGGCCAAGGCCAGGGGGGTGGATGAAGCCGGAATCAAATCCCTGGTCGACAGCCATGTCGAGAACCGCGAGCTCGGTTTCATGGGAGAGCCGGTGGTCAATGTGCTGGCGCTCAACCTGGCGCTTGACGAGGCGGCAAAGCAATGAATGGCAGGCCGGGGATCGACACCACCTCCGGCGCCATTCATGATCGATTCTGATGCCGGACGACAGCCGCAACGAAACCAGACCATCACCCGACGCACTGCTTGATCATGCGGAACGGGAGGCGCGCGGTCGCCTGCGGATATTTCTGGGAGCAGCGCCCGGTGTCGGCAAGACCTACGAGATGCTGATGTCGGGCCGTGCAAGATTGGCCGACGGGGTGGACGTTGTGATCGGCGTCGTCGAAACGCACGGCCGCAAGGAAACCCAAGCGCTGGTCGACGGCTATGAGGTGATTCCGCGTCGCCAGGTCGACTATAAAGGGCGCATCCTCGAAGAGATGGATATCGATGCCATTCTGGCCCGGCGCCCGGCGCTGGTCCTCGTCGACGAGCTCGCCCATACCAACGCGCCGGGCAGCCGCCATCCCAAGCGTTATCTCGACGTCCAGGAAATCCTGACGCACGGCATCGACGTCTATACGACGCTGAACATCCAGCATGTCGAAAGCCTGAACGACGTCGTCGCCCAGATCACGCGCGTCAGGGTGCGTGAGACGGTTCCAGACTCCATCATCGACCATGCCGACGACATCGAGATCATCGATCTCACGCCCGACGATCTGATCAAGCGGCTCGAGGAAGGCAAGGTCTATTTCCCGCATACCGCCCAGCGCGCCATCGAGAACTATTTCTCGCCGGGCAACCTGACGGCGCTCAGGGAGCTGGCGCTCCGCCGCACTGCCCAGCGCGTCGACGAGCAATTGCTGACCCACATGCAGGCCCACGCGATACCCGGGCCCTGGGCGGCTGGGGAAAGGGTTCTCGTCTGCGTCGATGCGCGTCCGGGCGGGGCGGCCCGTGTCCGCTATGCGCGAAGGTTGGCCGACCGGCTCCGCGCCCCCTGGACGGCACTTCATGTCGATACCCCACGTTCAGCCGGCATGTCCGAGGAGGACAAGGATCGGCTGGCGACGCTGCTGCGCCTTGCCGAGCAGCTCGGCGCCGAGGTAACGACCATTCCAGGTCAGAACGTCGCGCAGGACATCGTTCGCCATGCGACCGCGAACAACTTCACCCATATCGTGATCGGCAGGCCGACCCGATCGCGCTGGAGGGAATTGATCGAAGGCT
Organism: Mesorhizobium sp. WSM4823; assembly: GCF_055811195.1. Classification (NCBI taxonomy): domain Bacteria; kingdom Pseudomonadati; phylum Pseudomonadota; class Alphaproteobacteria; order Hyphomicrobiales; family Phyllobacteriaceae; genus Mesorhizobium; species Mesorhizobium sp. WSM4823. The sequence continues at coordinate 154,223 of NZ_JBVVQL010000010.1, read as the reverse complement.
CGCTCACTTATGATCTCATCCGCAATGCCGGCGACATCAGCGTCCATGTCATTTCGGGAAACGAACGCGACGCCGAAGCGACGTCGAGGACCGTCAAGGCGGCGGACGAGCAGTGGCAGTTCGAGATCTGGCCCTATCTCAAGGCCACGGCCTATGTTGTTGGCTCGCTCGCCTTCGCCGTCCTTCTCCACCAGTTTCTCGACGTCCGCAATCTGGCGATCATCTTTCTCATCGGGGTCCTGACGTCGGCGGTGACCGGCGGTCTCTGGCCGGCTTTGTATGCCTGCCTTATCAGCGCCATTGCCTTCAACTATTTTTTCCTGGAACCACGCTACACGCTGACGATCCAGGATCCGGAGGGCATCGTTGCGCTGGCTGTCTTCCTGGTTATTGCAGTCATTGCCAGCAATTTGACAGCGCGCGTGCAGCGTCAGGCGGTCGCTGCCCGCTCGCGGGCACGCGCCACGGAAGATATCTATCTCTTCTCAAAGAAGCTCGCCGGCGCTGGCACGCTCGATGACGTTCTCTGGGCGACCGCCTTCCAGATCGCCTCGATGCTGAAGCTTCGTGTGGTGCTGCTTCTGCCCGAAAACGGCACGATTACGGTCAAGGCCGGCTACCCGCCCGACGACACGCTGGCCGAAGCCGACATCGCCGCTGCCCGTTGGGCCTGGGAACACAACCGCGCTGCGGGACGCGGCGCCGACACGCTGCCCGGAGCAAGACGCCTGTATCTGCCGTTGCGGACCGGGCGCACCGCCGTCGGCGTCGTCGGCCTCGACAACGACAAGCAAGGACCGCTGCTGACGCCCGAACAGCAGCGGCTGCTCGATGCCCTCACCGACCAGGCGGCGGTGGCCATCGAACGCATCCAGCTTGTCGCCGACGTCGACCGGGCCAAGCTTGCTGCGGAGGCGGACCGGCTGCGCTCGGCGCTGCTGACCTCGATTTCCCATGACCTGAAAACGCCGCTTGCCGCGATCATGGGCGCTGCCGGCACGCTGAGGGAATTCGCGCCGGCACTTCACGAACCGGATCGTGCGGACCTGCTGTCGACCGTGCTCGACGAATCGGAACGGCTGAACCGCTTCATCGCCAATCTGCTCGACATGACCAAGATAGAGTCCGGTGCGATGGAGCCGAACTACGCCTTCCACTATGTCGGCGATATTGTCGGTTCCGCGCTGCACCGAGCCAGGAAAATCATCGGCGAACATAAGACCGACATAGATATTCCGGCCGACCTGCCAATGCTGAGGCTTGACCCCGTTCTGTTTGAGCAGGTGCTGTTCAACCTCCTCGACAACGCCGCGAAGTATGCGCCGTCCGGTTCGACGATCCGCCTGCAGGGCTGGCTCGACAACGGCTTCGTCACCCTGCAGATCATGGACGAGGGTCCGGGCATTCCGCCGGCCGATCTGGAGCGCGTTTTCGACACGTTCTACCGGGTGCGCAAAGGCGATCAGGTCCGTGCCGGCACCGGGCTTGGACTTTCGATCTGCCGCGGCTTCATCGAGGCGATGGGCGGGACGATTTCGGCGGCCAACAGGACCGACCGTTCTGGTGCGGTTTTTACCATCAGAATGCCGGTGCCGACGGAATTGCCGACTGTGGACGACCCCAACGGCGATGACCAAGATGTGGGCGCTCCCGACATGGATAGCTTGCCATGACCAATCTGGACGTCAGGATATTGGTCGTCGATGACGAGCCGCCGATCCGCAAGCTGCTTCGCGTCGGCCTTGGCAGCCAGGGCTATTCGATCAGTGAGGCGCCCAACGCCAAGACCGCGATCGAACTCATCGAGACTGAAAAGCCGGACCTGGTCCTGCTCGATCTCGGCCTGCCCGGCATGGGCGGTCACGAATTGCTGCGCAAGTGGCGGGATGATGGCTTCGACATTCCCGTGGTCATCCTTTCCAGCCGCACCGATGAGGCCGGCATCGTCTCGGCACTTGAACTCGGCGCCGACGACTATGTCACCAAGCCGTTCGGCATGAACGAGCTTGTCGCGCGCATCCGCGTGGCGCTTCGCCACAAGTTACAGCAGCAGGGCGAGAAGCCTGTTTTCCACACCGGCGATCTCGCGGTCGATCTGGTAAAGCGCATCGTCACCGTGGAAGGCAGGGAGATAAAGCTCTCGCCGAAGGAATATGACATCCTCCGCACCCTCGTGCAGCATGCGGGCAAGGTTCTCACCCACCACTTTCTGCTGAAGCAGGTCTGGGGCGATTCGACCGATGTGCAGTATCTCAGGGTCTATGTGCGGCAGCTCAGGCAAAAGATCGAGAAGACGCCCGACCAGCCGCGTTATATCACGACCGAAACCGGCGTTGGATACCGTCTACGCGAAGTGGATTGAATGTAATCCGGAGGAACTGGAGTCAGTCTGCCGAGAGTTCCGCGGTTCGGGCAAGCGCGCCGCTGAAGCCGGTCAACGAGATGGGAAAGCTGATCGGCTGGCCCGTATCGACCGCGACCGCGTTGATCTTCAAAATGGTGGCGACCTTGAGCAGCGGCGTGATTTTCGCGTCGAATGTCCACAGCCCGGCGTCGACGGGCATCCAGTTCGGCAGCTCAACCCGCCAATTCCGCTTCGGCGAGGCTTTAACCATGGCATCACCAGACAAACGCCCTATATGGTTGGAGGCTCAGTTTCGCGCGGGAATGGATAGATGTCGACGCTTCGCCTATCGACGATCTTCATGTCGGCAATGCTGGCAACAGCAATGCTGTCGGGCGCTGCTGTCTCCGCGCAGAACGTCACTCCCGCCAACCGCAACGCGCTGGTCCTGCAAGGCGAATTGCAGATGCTGGAGAACAGACTGCGGCGGCAGCAATATCAGCAGCAGCAACAGCAGTTCCGTGCCCAGGATCGCGAGGTTGCGCCGCAACGGCCAGATGTGCAGCAGATGCGGCCTACGTGCCAGTTGCGGCGCTCGGGCAGCCGCTTTGTCAGCACCTGCCGCTGATGAGCCGGTACTTTTCATTTATTTAGCCGACTTATAGCCTTGAGCACCGCTCTACTTGAAGTAGCATCGAAGGCGGTCTTGATTTTCGCAACGTGCCTTTGTGCTTGGGCACTGCCCTGATTGGATCATCGGGCCTGATTGGAACATCGGGAATGGCAGCCACCAAGAAGAAGGTCGTACGCAAGGCAAGGAAGGGGGAGCGGGTCCGTCAGGTCGCGGCTATTCCTTTTCGGCTGAGCGAGCATGGGGACGTTGAGGTGATGCTGGTCACCTCGATATCGACAAGGCGCTTTATCGTACCCAAGGGCTGGCCGATGAAGGGCAAGAGTGGGCGCAAGGCTGCCACCATCGAAGCGCAGGAGGAAGCCGGCGTCCTCGGAAAGACGCTGAAGCAGCCGGCCGGCACCTATTCCTACTGGAAACGGCTGACCAACCGCTTCGTCCGCGTCGACGTCACCGTCTATCTGCTGGCGGTGACGGAGGATCTGGCCAACTGGCAGGAAGCCAAAAGACGGCAGCGGGCATGGCTGACGCCGGAAGACGCAGCAGTGCTTATCGACGAGCCCGAGCTTTCAACGCTGCTGAAGAACTTGAAGGTTTCCCAACCTGCGCTCGCTAGCGAGCTTGAACCAGGGCCTCATTTGGAACCGTCGTCTCCCTGAGGAAAAGGCCGCACCGGTGTGCCGGTATAGGCCCACAACCATTCGCGCGGCAGCGGTCCCTTGTTGCGGTCGCTCTGCTGCGACTGTTCCCACGCATGCGCCAATATGCCGACCGATCGCGACAACACGAAGAGGCCGCGTGTCAGCGGCGGCGGAAAGCCGAGCTCGCCATAGATGACGGCGGTGGCGCCGTCGATGTTGAGCGGGATCTTCTTGCCCTTGCGCCGAGCCACCTCGTCCTCGACAGCCTCGGCGATGTCGGCGAAACGTCCGCTGACGACGCCGCGCGCGGCAAAATCGCGGGTTAGCTCGATGAGGCGCGGCGCCCGCGGGTCGACCGGGTGGAAGCGGTGCCCGAACCCCGGCACATAGGATTTTTCCTCGGCGAAGAAACGATCGAGCCGCGTCGCTACGGCATCGGCGAGCGCCGCCCCTGCGTCCAATGCCGCGGCGATCTCACCGTAGAAGGTAAGCGCCTGCTCGCCGGCGCCGCCATGCACATCGCCGAGCACGTTGATGGCCGAGGCCATGGCGCTGTTGATGCCGACGCCGCAGGTGGCGGCCATGCGGGCGATGGCGATCGACGGCGCCTGCGGGCCGTGGTCGACGGCCGCACCGAGCGCGATGCCGAACAGCGCCGCCTGCTCCTCGCCAGGCACTTCGCCGCGCAACATCAGCCAGATCATCGCCGGAAAGCTGACGCGGCCGATCAGGTCCTGGATCTCATAGCCGCGCAGCCGGATCACGCCGGGGCGCATTTCGATGATATCGGTCTGCCACCATTCCTCGCCACGCTCGCGGCCGGTTTTTTTCCCAACGTTGCTCATGGTCTCGTGTCGCTCATGCCTGCGCTCTCTTTTTTGCCCGGGGCGGCAGGTTGGCGAATACCTCGTCCATATGTTCGCCCAATCTTGGCGGCGGCTTGGTCGGCAAGGCTGCTGCGCCATCGACCATGAACCCGCCGCGCACGACGGTCAGCGGCCGGTCGATGTTCGGCATGCCATCGAAACGGGTGGTCATGTCGCGCCCGATCACTTGCTGCTCGGCCAGCACCTGCGGGATCGTCAGCACCCTGCCCGCCGGCACGCCTGCCCGATTGAGCGTCTCCTCCCAGGTCGCGGCCGAGCCACTCGCCAGGGCGTCCTCGATCAGCGCCTTCAAGGCGATGCGATTGCGCTTGCGCGTTTCGCGCTCTGCAAAGCGCGGGTCCGACGCCAGGCCGGGCAGCCCGATCAGCCGGCAAAGCGTGACGAACTGCTCCTGCTTGTTGGCGGCGATGTTGAGCAGACCGTCGCCGGTGCGAAACGTTCCGGAAGGTGCGGCCGTCATGTTCTCATTGCCCATCGGCTGCGGCTCGACATCAGCAGTCAGATAGTTGGAAACCGGCCAACCCAGCGCAGAGAGCGTGCATTCGAGCATAGACACGTCGAGGAAAGCGCCCTCGCCTGTCGTCTTCTGCTTCACAAGTGCCGCAGTGATGGCAAACGCCCCGACCAGCCCACCCAGCGTGTCGGCGACGGGATAGCCGACACGCAGCGGCGCGGTCTCCGGCGTGCCGGTGATGCTCATGATACCGGACAGCCCCTGGATGATCTGGTCGTAGGCCGGATTGTCGCGCATCGGCCCGGTTTGGCCGAAGCCTGAAATCGCGCAATAGACAAGGCTGGGGCGGACCTCTTTCAGCCTCTTATAGCCAAGCCCCAGCCGGTCCATCACGCCGGGGCGGAAATTCTCGACCAGCGCGTCGGCGGAGGCGACCAGATCGAGGAAGCGTTCGCGATCGGCCTCCTTCTTGAGATCGAGCACCACCGATCGTTTGCCGGCGTTCTGCGCCAGGAACGAAGCGCCCATTCCGGCACTGTTGAGTTCCGGCGAGCCGCCGAGCTGGCGCGCCAGATCACCACCCTGCGGCGCTTCGACCTTGATCACGTCGGCCCCGAGCAACCCCAACTGATAGGCGCAATAAGGGCCAGCCAGGACATTGGTCAGGTCGAGGACGCGGATACCGGACAGCAGATCGGTCATGATGTCACAAACAGGTCAGGCATCGCCCGGCACATGCTCCGGCCCACGCGTGCGCCTGCGCTCGATGTAGGTCCAGATATGCGGCCCAATCAGCCCGATGAACGCCAGCGTCAGCAGCGTCAGCGACAGCGGATGCTTGTAGAACACCGACCAGTCGCCGTTCGAGATGGTCATCGCCCGGCGAAACTGGGTTTCTGCAAGCGGCCAGAGAATCATGCCGATGATGACCGGCGCCGTCGGGAAATCGAAGCGCCGCATCAGGAATCCGGCCCCGCCGAGCAGATAAAGGATGACGAGGTCGGTCGGCGACTGCGAAATGCCGTAGGTGCCGACCGTGGCAAACACCAGGATGCCGGCATAGAGCTGCGGCGCCGGTATCTTCAGCAGCCGCACCCATAGACCGATCAGCGGCAGGTTGAGGATGACGAGGATGATATTGGCGATGAACAGGCTGGCGATCAGCCCCCAGACCAGATTGGCCTGCGTCATGAACAGCATCGGCCCGGGATTGATGCCATAGCTCTGGAAGGCCGACAGCATGATCGCGGCCGTCGCCGAGGTCGGCAGGCCGAGCGTCAGCATCGGCACCAGCACGCCGGCGGCCGACGCGTTGTTGGCGGCCTCGGGACCGGCAACGCCTTCGATCGCGCCGACCGTGCCGAACTCCTCCTTGTGTTTGGACAGCTTCTTCTCGATCGCATAGGAGAGGAAGGTCGGGATTTCGGCGCCGCCGGCCGGCAAGGCGCCGATCGGAAAGCCGAGCAGAGCACCGCGCAGCCAAGCCTTCCACGAGCGTGCCCATTCGGCCGCCGTCATGTAGAGCGATCCCCTCAGCGGCACGATCTCGTCCTTGCCGGCATAGCGGCGCGAGGCCATGTAGAGCGTCTCGCCGACCGCAAAGAGGCCGACGGCAACCACGATCACGTCGACGCCGTCGAGCAACTGGCTCATGCCGAAGGTGAAGCGCGGCTGGCCGGTCTGCAGGTCAACGCCGATCAGGCCGATGACGAAGCCGACGAACAGGCTGGTCAGGCCGCGCACCGACGACGAGCCGAGCACCGCCGAAACCGTGATGAAGGCCAGCACCATCAGCGAAAAATATTCGGCCGGGCCGAAAGACAGCGCGAATTTGACCACGACCGGTGCCAGGAAGGCGACCCCCAATGTGCCGAGCGTGCCGGCGACGAAGGAACCGATCGCCGAGGTGGCAAGTGCAGCGCCGCCACGTCCGGAACGGGCCATCCTGTTGCCTTCCAGCGCCGTGACGATGGTAGCACTTTCGCCCGGCGTATTGAGCAGGATCGATGTCGTCGAACCGCCATACATGGCGCCGTAATAGATGCCGGCGAACAGAATGAAGGACGCTTCCGGCGCCACTTGGTAGGTGATCGGCAAAAGCAGAGCGATGGTCAGCGCAGGCCCGAGGCCGGGCAGCACGCCGATCGCTGTTCCCAGGGTGGTGCCGAGCAGGCACCACATGAGATTGACCGGCGTAAAAGCGACCGAAAATCCGTGCGCGAGATGGCCAAGCGTTTCCATGGCGTCACGCCCTCAACATACGGATAATCGAATCGAGGACCGTGTTCAGCTGGTTCTCGATGAAGCCGGCGCCGATATTGACGCCGAGCGCCCTGGCGAAGCCGAAATAGGCGGCAAGCGCCAGGATCAGCCCGAGCAGCACGTCACGCAGCGGATGTCTGCTGCCAAAACCACGGCAGATGAGAACGAACATGATCACCGAAGCCGCGGTGAAGCCAAGCGGTTGGATCAGCACAAGGTTCGCGACCAATCCGGTGGCGACAATACCCATCGCCTTCCAGTCGGTCGGCGTTTCCTTTTCTTCCTCCGGCTGCCAGCCGCCTCGCAGGGCGGCGACGATCAGCAGGAGGGAAAGGACTATCATGCCGACCATGGTGATGTAGGGGAAGACGGTCGGGCCGACCTTGGAGTAGAGAGGCGACACCGGAATCGCCAGCGTCTGCCACGCCACGGCGCCGGCGCAGGCGAGAAGCCCGACGCCGATCAGCAATTCGGGCACGGCAAGGCGCGGCCGCTCCGCCTGCTGGTCGCTGGTGCTCATGATCGTCCTCCCTCAAAGCCGGTTCCCACAGCCGGCCTCATCGCAGTTTCACCCGCGCTGGATCGTATGTCCATGCGGCTGGCGAACATCGGAAAGGGGTGGCGCAGGCCACCCCTTCCGAGGGTATCAGGCAAGGCCGAGATCCTTGAGGATGGCCTCGATCCGGGTCGTGTCTTCGGCGAGAAATTTTGCATAGTCATCGCCGGTGAGCAGGATTTGGGTCCAGTTGCGGTTTTTGCATTCGGTGGCCCAGGCATCGCTTTTGGCCATGGTCTCGACCAGCGTGACCATCGCCGCCTTGTCGGCGTCCGAAACGCCGGGCGGTGCAAAGACGCCGCGCCAGTTGAACAGTTCGACATCAATGCCGGCTTCCTTCAGCGTCGGCGCGTCGATGCCTTCCTGGCGCTTGTCCGCGGAAATGGCGAGCAGCCGAAGCGCCCCTGCCTTGACCTGTTCTGAGAACTCGCCAAAGCCGGAGATGCCGGCCGCGACCTGGTTGCCGAGCAGCGCCGACAGCGCCTCGCCGCCGCCGGCGAACGGCACGTAGGAGAGGTTGGCTGCCGGAACACCGGCCGTCTTCGCGATAAGACCGAACAATATGTGGTCCGAACCGCCGGCCGAACCGCCGGCCACCGGGACCTTGGTCGGATCGGCTTTGAGGGCGGCGACGAAATCCGCCGCTGTCTTGAACGGCGAGGCCGCCGGCACCACAAGCGCCTCGAACTCGCCGGTGAGGCGGGCGATCGGCGTGACTTCAGTGAGATTGTTGGCCGATTTGTTGGCGATGATGGCGCCAACCATGACCATGCCGGCCACCATCAGCGAATTGCCCTTGCCGTTCCACTGGCTGATGAACTGCGGCAGGCCGACTGTGCCGCCGGCCCCGCCGACATTGGTGATCTGAGAACCGGAGATCAGTTTCTCGCTGCGCAGCACCTGGTCCATCGTGCGCGCCGTCTGGTCCCAGCCGCCGCCGGGCGCTGCAGGCACGAAGATCTGGATCTGCGGCGCATCCTGCGCGAATGCGGGCGAGAGATGCAACGCTGCGAAACTGGCTGCGCCGGCAGCAGCGGTGCTCATTAGAAATCTGCGTCTGTTCAGCATGGGATTCCTCCAATCACGACACCTCCTCTGGTGCCTGCCAGCAACGTAGCCTGAATTCAGACCCGCTCGACAAAAATTCATGCAGTCTTTGCATCGTTCTGTCAACAGGAACGCCATTCTACTAGACAGAACTACTCGGATGCGCCACATTGTTTCGATCGGCGCTTTCTGTCCAACGGAGAACGGAACGACGTGGTCAAGCAGATGGCCGTGACACAACCCAAGCCTGCCTCGACCGACGGTGTTGCGGCGCTGGATCGTGCGATCGCCATCCTCGATGCTTTCGCCGCCGCTGACCGATCGCTCAGCCTGGCCGAAATCGCGGCACGGACCGGCCTCTACAAGAGCACCATCCTGAGGCTGGCGAACTCATTATTGCGCGGGCAGCTGCTGGAGCGCCTCGATGACGGCCGCTACCGTGTCGGCCCTGCCGCCTTCCGATTGGGCGCCCTGTACCAGCGTTCGGTCGTGGCGATCGATATCCTGCTGCCGATCATGCGCGACCTGGCCGACCGAAGCTGGGAAAGCGTCGCTTTCTATGTCCGCTCGGGCGACGTGCGTACCTGTCTCTACCGCGTAGAGTCCAAGCATGCCATCCGCTACACCATACGGGAAGGCGACGTGCTGCCCTTGCTGGCCGGTTCGGGCGGCCGCGTGCTTGCGGCGTTTTCAGGTCAGCAGGGAGAGCCTTACGAGACGATCCGCGAAACCTATCACTGTTTGTCGGTCGGCGATCGCGACCCCGAGACGGCGGGCGTCTCGGCACCGGTGTTCGGGCCGGGGCAGACCCTGCTCGGTGCATTGACGCTGTCCGGCCCGAGCACACGCGTCGACGCGGCCTTTCTCCAGCGCATGAAAAATCCGCTGATCGAGGCGGCCGCGCGTGCCACCCGCGCTTTCGGCCAAGACGCCTCGATGCTCGAACAGACGGCTCGTAAAGCCGGTACCGAAACGGAAGGTTCAGAAAACCTCGATTCGGCCTGACCAGAACGGCAGCCAGAACGACGGGATGACAGGAAACACCCTCAAGGCAGCCGTTCCAGCAGGATCGTCGCGGTGTCGTGATAAGTGGTTCGCAGCACTTCCTTGTAACCACATTTTGCCGCGACGTTCCGCGAACCGGTGTTTTCCGGATCGATGATGCAGACGGTCCTTGCGCGCCCGAATGCTTCGTCGCCCCAGGCGAGAACCCTTCCGACGACCTCGCTGGCGAAACCCATTCCGTGGGCAGCCGGGATGAGTGCCCAACCAGCTTCCGGAACGCCTTCGATTGACGGCACCATATCGCGCTTCAGGTCGTGAAAGCCAGCCTCACCGATGAAGCGGCCGGATGCCCTATCCTCGATCGCCCAGAAGCCGTAGCCCAGCAGCGACCACAGGCCCGAATGGCGCAGGAAGCGCATCCAGCTTTCCTCTCGCGTCCGCGGCTTGCCGCCGATGAAGCGGGTGACGGCCGGATCGGCCCACATGGCGACATAGGCGTCGAAATCATCGAGCCGGTGCGGCCGCAGCACGGTGCGCGGCGTTTCGATGACGGGAGCGACGAGCGCCTGCGGAGTACCCATGTGTCATGCCTCGGTTGCGGTTGCCTGTGTGCTTAATGCGTGTTGCCCAGTGCTCGGTGGTTTTGGGGACAGCGATATGCGACAGAGATCCAAATTGTCTGCACCAGACAAGAGCCAAAGCCTGTGCAGATCATCTTCCAGCCCAATGTGAATCCTGTCCAGCGATGCTACTTTTCACCAGCAGCTGATTCAGCGTCCGCTGTGCCGTCCAACGGAGGGAAAAGGGCATGGATACCACCGACCCTCTGCTTGCCATCTTTCATCATCTGCTGGTGTTTTCACTGGCAGGCATCATCGGCGCCGAATTTGTCCTGATCCGCGGCGATCTGCCCGCCGCGACGCTCCGGCGGCTTGTCGGCATCGACCGCCATTACGGCATCATCGCCATGTTGATCATCATCGTCGGCATCGCCCGCGTCATCTACGGCCTGAAGGGCTGGGAATTCTACGTCTACAACTGGGTGTTCTGGGCAAAGATGGCAGCCTTCGTCATCGTCGGCCTGCTGTCGATCATCCCGACCGTCCGCATCGGCTCCTGGAGCAGGCAGACCTCGGCCAGCCCCGGTTTTCAGGTGCCGGCCGCGCAACTCGCGTCGGTTCGAACTTATGTTCGCGCCGAGGCGTTGACCTTCCTGCTGATCCCGGTCTTCGCGGCGGCGATGGCACGCGGTTACGGCTACTGAATTTCGCCTACCGGTTCGAGCGGCGCAATCTCGACCAGCGGCGCCGGCACATCATTCGTCTTTTCGTCAGCCTTGCAGATATCGGCGATGACGCAGACCGGACAATCCGGCTTGCGCGCCTTGCAGACATAGCGCCCATGCAGGATCAGCCAGTGATGGGCGTGGCGCATATATTCGTCCGGAATGATCCTCAACAGCCCCTGCTCGACCTGTTCCGGCGTCTTGCCGGGCGCCAGCCCGAGCCGGTTGCCGATGCGGAAAATGTGTGTGTCGACCGCCATCGTATGCTGGCCGAAGGCCATGTTGAGCACGACATTGGCGGTCTTACGGCCGACGCCCGGCAGCTTGACCAGTTGGTCGCGGTCCTCAGGCACCTCGCCGCGATGGTCGCGGATCAGCGCTTCCGACAGCGCGATGACATTTTTGGCCTTATTGCGCCAAAGCCCGATGGTGCGGATATAATCCCCGACCTTGGCCTCGCCGAGCGCCAGCATCTTTTGCGGCGTGTCGGCGACCTTGAACAGCGCCCGCGTCGCCTTGTTGACGCCGACGTCGGTCGCCTGTGCCGAAAGCACCACTGCCACCAGCAGCGTGAAGGCGTTGATATGTTCGAGCTCGCCCTTTGGCTCGGGCCGCTGAACGGAAAAGCGTCGGAAAATCTCGTGCACCTCGGCCGGGCTGTAGAGCGACCGCACCGGCCGGGCACGCGGCTTGGCAGTTGAGCCGTCGCGTCGGCCGCGGGGCAGGTCGTTTTTGGGTGTGGAGGAATTTTTGGACTTGGGGTTCGCCATCCCCTTCCTATAATATCCCGCCATGAGCGATACAAACGCCTCATTTCAGGCTGACGAGCCATTCTTCGAGGCGTTGCTGACGCCACATCGGTCGCTGGGCAAGACCGGCTTTGCCATCCTGATGGGCGCTCTGCTGTTCGGCTCGTTGGTGACCGGAGCGTTTTTCCTGTCGCGTGGCGCCTGGCCGGTGTTCGGCTTCCTCGGTCTCGACGTCATCGCCGTCTACATCGCCTTTCGCGCCAACTATCGTGCCGCCCGCGCCCGCGAGGAGGTGTCGGTCTCGCGCACCAGTCTCGACATCCGCAAGACGGCGCCGTCAGGTAAATTGGAAGCGCATCGCTTCAACCCGTTCTGGGCGCGTTTTTCGGTCGCCCGCCACGCCGAGATCGGCATCACCAGGATGGCGGTGGAAGCGCAAGGCCAGAATGTGCCGATCGGCGGCTTCCTCAATCCAGACGACCGCGAGAGCTTTGCGTCAGCCTTTTCGCGTGCCCTGGCGACCGCCAAGGCGCGCTAAATGTGAGCCAACCGCCTCGTCCCCGAATTGATCTTTCGGCAGCGATTGAGGCAACCGACGCTCCGGTGCCTTGCCATAGACGGTGATCAGCGGCGCCGCCTCCTCCTTGGTGGGATGCACCTTTCGCCACACTCCTTCGTCGAAGCTAATTCTATCTGGATATATGCCTGGAGAAGGCAAGTTTCGGGTGGTGATCGGCGCCGCGAAGGACGATATTCCAGGTCAAGGAGACAGTCCCATGAACGCACAGACCGCTATTCTGAAGAAAGACATCACGCCCGAAGGCGGTGACTACGAAGTTGTTCGGCGCGCGATCGAGAAGATCAGCCTTGACTACCGTGACCAGCCATCGCTCGAAATACTGGCCGAGGAAGTTGGCGAGACGCCGACCGGCCTGCAGAAGCTGTTCACCCGCTGGGCCGGCCTGTCGCCCAAGGCCTTCCTCCAGGCCGTCACGCTCGACCATGCGCGCAAACTGCTCGATTCCGGCATGCCGCTGCTCGAAGCTTCTTTCGAGGTCGGCATGTCAGGTCCCGGACGGTTGCACGACCTTTTCGTCACCCACGAGGCGATGTCGCCGGGCGACTACAAGACGCGCGGCGCCGGGCTGACGATCCGCTACGGCTACCATATCTCGCCATTCGGCATCGCCCTGATCATGGTCACCGACCGCGGGCTTGCCGGCCTCGCCTTCAACGATGCCGGCGGCGAGCGAGCGGCCTTCGCCGACATGTCCAGCCGCTGGCCGAACGCAAACTATGTCGAGGACATGGCTGCGACGGCGCCCTATGCCGCCCGCATCTTCGATCCGGCGCTGTGGCGCGCCGACCAGCCGTTGCGCGTCGTCATGATCGGCACCGATTTCCAGGTCCGCGTCTGGGAAGCCCTGCTGCGCATCCCGATGGGTAAAGCCTGCACCTATTCCTCGATCGCCGCCCGCATCGGCGCACCGAGCGCCAGCCGGGCGGTGGGTGCTGCGGTCGGCGCCAATCCGATGTCCTTTGTGGTGCCGTGCCACCGGGCTCTCGGCAAGTCCGGCGCGCTCACCGGCTACCACTGGGGCCTGACCCGCAAACGCGCCATCCTTGGCTGGGAAGCGGGGCAGGTCGCGCCTTGAAATAGTTCACAGCGTGCGCTGATACCCAACAGACCTTGCGACACCGGCGAGACGCTTTCGCCGGTGTTTTTCGTTAATCCGCGAAATGACCGTTCGCTCTGGCAAGCAACCGCCTTCCGGGCTAGCTTCCCGCCCATCAGCAGGAGGCCTCCTTGATTATCGTTGTCGGCTCGATCAATCTCGACCTTATCGCCAATGTCGACCGCTTGCCCGCACCGGGCGAGACGGTGCGCGGCTCCGGCTTTACCACCGCTCCCGGCGGCAAGGGCGCCAACCAGGCGCTGGCTGCCGCGCGCGCCGGCGCCAAGGTGCGCATGGTCGGCGCGGTCGGCAAGGACAACTTCGCCGCTGAAGCGTTGGCGCTGCTGCGGGACGGCAAGATCGACCTGTCCGGTGTCGGTGAAACCTTCGCCTCGACCGGAACGGCATTGATCATGGTCGCCGACGACGGCGAGAACGTCATTGCCGTGGTGCCGGGCGCCAATGATTCGGTCGTGACGGGCGACCTTTCCAAGACCTTCATGAAAAGCGGCGATGTCGTGCTCTTGCAGCAGGAGATCCCGCTGCAGACCGTCGATGCAGCACTGGACGCGGCACGGGCGGCAGGCGCGGTCACCGTGCTCAACACGGCACCGTTCCGGGGCGAGGCGGCCACCTTCCTTGGCAAGGCCGACTATGTCGTCGCCAATGAAACCGAATTCGACCTCTATGGCGAGGCATTGTCGCTGAGCGGCCGCGACCGCCCGGCGCGGATGCGCGACTACGCCGGCAAGACCGGCCGCACAATCGTCGTCACGCTCGGCGGTGACGGTGTCCTGGCTGCCACGCCAACCGATCTTCTGATGGTTCCGGCGCTGAAGATCATTCCGGTCGACACAGTCGGCGCCGGCGACACGTTTTGCGGCTATTTCGCCGCCGGACTCTCATCCGGCCTGCCGCTCGATCAGGCGCTCGCCCGCGCCGCCGCTGCCGGCTCGCTCGCCTGTTTGAAACCCGGCGCCCAGCCGGCGATCCCGCTGGCCAGGGAAGTCGACGCGGCGCTACAAAAATCCGCCAGCTAGGTGAGAGCCATGCGTCCTGCCACGAAACACGCCGTGCCGCCTGCCGGTGACATCTGTCGCCTGTCCGCCGTGGACCTTGCCGGCGCGATCCGACGTCGGCAGCTTTCCGTCCGCGAGGTGGTGACGGCATTCCTCGACCGGATCGACGCCCTAAACCCGCTGGTCAATGCCATCGTCTCGTTGCGCGACCGTGCCGGCATCCTGCAAGAAGCTGACAAAGCAGACGCGCATCTGGCGCATTCGGGAGACGCCGGCCCCCTGTTCGGCCTGCCGATCGCCATCAAGGATCTCGCGCAGACCAAGGGGCTCAGGACCAGCTTCGGCTCGCCAATCTTCGCCGATTTCGTGCCGCAAGAGGATGATTTTTTCGTCGAACGCGTCCGCAATGCCGGCGCCATCATCATCGGCAAGACCAACGTTCCCGAATTCGGGCTTGGCTCCAACACCTACAACGCCGTGTTCGGCCCGACGCTCAACGCGTTCGACCCAGCCTTGACCGCCGGCGGATCGAGCGGCGGCGCGGCGGTCGCGCTGGCGCTCGACATGGTGCCCGTCGCCGACGGCAGCGACTTTGGCGGTTCGCTGCGCAACCCGGCCGCCTACAACAATGTCTATGGCTTCCGTCCGTCGCAGGGACTTGTCCCCGCCGGCCCCGAGCTTGACGTCTTTCACGCACAAATGGGCGTCGAAGGGCCGATGGGCCGCAGCGTGCGCGACATGGCGTTGCTGCTCGACGAGCAGGCCGGCTACGACCCCCGCGCGCCGCTCTCACATCACAAGCATGGCTCGTTCCTGCAAGGGCTGGAAACGCCGCCGACTGGCGGGCGCATTGCCTGGCTCGGTGATCTCGGCGGCCATCTGCCGGTTGAAACAGGCATTCTTGATCTTTGCGAGGCCGCCCTCGGCCGATTCGCCGACATATCCTTTCAGACCGAAGCGCTGGTGCCGGATTTCGACTTCGAAGCGCTGTGGCAGGCCTTTGTGACGCTGCGCCAGGCGAGCAGCGGTTGTGCGCTCAAGGCGCATTACGACGACCCCTTGAAACGCAGTCTTCTAAAGCCGGAAGCCGTGTGGGAGGTGGAACATGCACTGCGCCTCACGGCGCCGCAGATCCACGCCGCCACGGTGAGGCGCTCGTCGTGGCACAAAACCCTGCTGTCGGCCTTCGAGCGTTTCGATCTCGTCGCGCTACCGGCCGCGCAGGTCTTTCCCTTCGATGTCTCCACCCACTGGCCGACAAAAGTGGCCGGGCGTGCCATGGACAGCTATCACCGCTGGATGCAGGTTTCAGCGTTCGCCACGCTGGGCGGCTGCCCGGCGATCAACGTCCCGGCGGGCTTCGATACCAGAGGCAGGCCGATGGGCATGCAATTGATCGGGCGGCCGCGCGGCGACATGGCCGTGCTGAAAGCGGCGGCGGCCTATGAGACAACACTGCCGTGGCAGGCTGGAGCCTAAATCCAGATCAAGGCTGCCAGCGACATAGGCTGCCGGCTTGCACCGGCGCTGCTGTCATGCATTGATCACCGTCGACCGCATCGCAAGCCGCATATTGTCGAGGAAAACCATGTCGCTGGAACTCTACGCTACCTATGTCGTTGCCTGCATCGTCATTATCCTGGTGCCTGGACCGACGGTCACGCTGATCATCGCCAATAGCATCCGCCATGGCTCCCGCGCCGGCCTCGCCAATGTCGCCGGCACGCAGGCCGGGCTGGCCATCATGATCGCTATTGTCGGCATCGGATTGACCTCGCTGATCGCGGGAATGGGCCATTGGTTCGAATGGGTCAGGCTGATCGGCGCCGCCTATCTGATCTGGATGGGCGTGCAGATGTTCCGCTCCAAGGGCAAGCTGAACGCCGACGGATCGGCGAAGACACCGCGCGGCGGCTTTTTTCTGCAGGGGCTGCTAGTAGCGGTCAGCAATCCCAAGACGCTGGTGTTTTTCGGCGCCTTCTTTCCCCAATTCATCGCCCCTGAAGACAACTACGCGCTGCAGATCGGCGTCATGGGTCTCACCGCCATGATCTTCGCCGCAGTGTCGGATTCGATCTACGCGCTCGCCGCCGGCCGCGCCGGGCGCCTGCTCTCGGCCAGCCGAGTCAAGCTGCTGTCGCGGATCAGCGGCAGCTTTCTGGTCGGCGGCGGCTTATGGCTGGCGTTTTCAAAGGCGAAGTGAGCCCTTCCCTCGCCCCCGTTTACGGGGGAGAGGGTGGTCACGCAGCGACCGGGTGAGGGCCGCTCCAAGGTTGCAAGCAAAAATACCGACGGGTGCGCTGCCCTCATCCCCCTGCCGGGACATTCTCCCCGTGAACAGGGTAGAAGGGAGCTTTCACAGCCGCCCCAGCCGTTCCAGCAAGAGCGCGAAAAACGCATCATGGTCGATGTCGCGCATCACCATGGCGTTCTTCGGCCGCTTGGTCACGCCCCACCAGTCGATCACGGTCATGCCCATGGTGAGCTCCGAGGCGGTTTCCACGGTGACGTTGCAGTTGCGGCCGCTGAACAGCTCCGGCTTCAACAGATAAGCGATGACGCAGGGGTCGTGCAGCGGTCCGCCATCGGTGCCGTATTTCTCCTCGTCGAAGCGCTCGAAGAACTCCAGCATCTCCGCCGTGGCCGTGGCGACCCTGGTGCCGAGCTTGCGGAAGGCTTGCGTGCGCTTGGCCGTGGTCAGCGCCTTGTGGGTGACGTCGAGCGGCATCATTACGATCGGAATGCCGGATTTGAACACGACATTGGCGGCATGCGGGTCGACATAGATGTTGAATTCGGCGGTCGGTGTGACATTGCCGCCTTCGAAGAAGCCGCCGCCCATCAGCACGATTTCCTTGATGCGCGGCGCGATCTTCGGCTCGCGGATCAGCGCCAGCGCGATATTGGTGAGCGGTCCGAGCGCGCAGAGCGTGATCGTGCCGCGCTCTTCCTTCATCAGCGTCTCGACGATGAAATCGACCGCGTACTGGTCCTGCAGTTTCATTGTTGGTTCGGGCAATTGCGGTCCGTTGAGCCCGCTCTCGCCATGCACTTCTTCGGCAGTAACCAGTTCACGCGCCAGCGGCCGGATGGCGCCGGCATAGACCTTGATGTCTGGCCTGCCGGCCAGTTCGCAGATCTTGCGTGCATTCTTTTCGGTCAGCCTCAGCGGCACGTTGCCGGCGACGGCGGTCATGCCGACGATTTCCAACTCGGCGCTGCCAAGCGCCAGCAATATGGCGACGGCATCATCCTGGCCGGGATCCGTGTCGATGATGATCTTGCGGGATTGGGGCATTTCAATTCCTTGTTTGGGTAGTCTTTTTGGGCGGGGCTTTTGACGGCTTGAACTTGACCGCGGGGCGGACCATATCAAGACCATCGGGAAAAATGCCATCCGGGTTTTTCCACTTTATGTCGCTCTTGAGAGGACAGTGTAACATGAGCCGAATGACGCCCTTTTCCAGCCCGCTTCTCCTGGGCTTCGACGCGATGGAAAAGACCCTGGAGCGTCTGGCGAAGTCGGGTGACAGTTACCCTCCCTACAACATCGAGCGCCTCAGCGGCGCCGATGGCAAGGCCGAAAGGCTGCGCATCACGCTAGCCGTCGCCGGTTTCGCCGAAAGCGATCTCGATGTCACCACGGAAGAAAACCAGTTGGTCGTGCGCGGCCGTCAGAACGACGACACCGAGCGCGAATTTCTTCATCGCGGCATCGCCGCGCGCCAGTTCCAGCGCTGTTTCGTGCTGGCCGACGGCATGCGGGTGATCGCAGCGGAGCTGAAGAACGGCCTTTTGTCGATCGATCTCGATCGGCCCGAGTCCGAACGGCTGGTACGGAAAATAAACATATCGGTGAAAGACTGATCTTCACCACTGCATCGGCCGGAAAATCGGAGCCGATTTTCCGAAAGCACGATGCAGCAGACTTAAAGAGTTAGAGCGTCCTTTGTGCGTCCAATTGGACGGCGCTCTAATGGCTCTCATGCGGGGCGGCCTTGAGCGGCGTCCTCGCGCCAAGGAGGCTTGAAATGACCAGAACTGACGAAAATCTCATCATGACCAGCGGCGAATTCGCCCATCTCGGCGAAGGTTCGGTCGCCTATCTCAGGAAAGTGTCGAGCGACGATCTGCGCGGCCGTTTCCCGGGCCTCGGCGAAATCGCGCCCGGCCTGGAACTTTGGGCGCTCTTTGCGGCCAATGGCCAGCCGATCCTGCTTTCTGACGCCCGTGACCGGGCGCTGGCAGGTGCCCTGGAAAACGACCTTACGCCGGTCGCCATCCACTAATTACGGCACGATCTGGTTAGAAACGGACAGGGCCGCTCGCGGCGGCCCTTGAACGGATCTGATCAAAACAGCTCAGGCCGCGTGCGAGGCCTGTGTATCCGATAAAAGCGCGTGGATCGCTGCGGCGTCGCGGGTGCCCCTGATCTTGGCCACCGTGTCGGCGTCGCGCAGCACCCGCGCGATGCGCGACAGTGCCTTGAGGTGGTCGGCGCCGGCGCCTTCGGGCGCCAAAAGCAGGAACACAAGGTCGACCGGCTGATCGTCCAGCGCCTCGAAATCGACCGGCGTCTCCAGCCGGGCGAAAACGCCGGCGATCCGCTTCACCCCCGCCAGCTTGCCATGCGGAATGGCGATGCCGTTACCGACACCGGTCGAGCCCAGCCGTTCACGCTGCAAAATGGTGTCGAACACCTCCCGTTCCGGAATGCCGGAAATCGCCGCCGCCCTTTCGGACAGCATTTGCAGCAGTTGCTTCTTGGAGTTCGCCTTCAACGCCGGCAAGATCGCCGGAACGTTGATAAGATCGCTCAGATCCATACTTGAAATCCCTTGTTCGCCTGCCGTCGCCAGCCCTCACTCACGCGTGCGGCTGGTTCCTTATCCCAGTGCGGCCTTGGCCGTCATCTCTGTGCGACCCCAGGTCGTCATCCCTGTGCGACCCTGGGTCGTCATCCTTGCGCGACCTTGGTCGTAGACGGATCGATCCAGCCGATATTTCCGTCCGGCCGGCGATAGACGATGTTGAGATGCTCGTTTCCGGCATTGCGGAAGACGAGGACCGGGCTGTCCTTGGCATCGAGTTCGATCACGGCTGATGCCACCGACATAGTCCGCAGCGTCATGGTTGATTCGGCGACGATGGCCGGCGCGAAATTCTCCGGTATGTCCTCATCGTCGTCGGCAAGCGGCGCCATCACCGTATAGGCGATGTCGGTGGGTTCGCCATTGGCGCTGCCTGAATTGTGCGACCTCAGCCGACGTTTGTAGCGTCGAAGGCGGGTTTCAAGGCGATCCGCCGCGGCCTCGAAAGCAAGCGTCGGATCCTGGGCTTCGCCGGTCGCCTGCAGTGAAGCGCCGGAATCCAGCCGGATCATGCAATCGGCCGTGTAGCGCGATCCCGATTTGACGACGACGATTTGCCCTGAAAAGCCCCGATCGAAATATTTGCCGATCACTTCTCCGACACGGTCGTTGATGCGCGTACGGAACGCATCGCCGATATCCATGTGTTTTCCTGATATGCGCAGTGTCATCTGAAAACTGACCTTCCTTGCTCAGGCTTCAAACTGTCCCGAGTTTATACCCGTGGTCTGTGCGCACAAGCTTTGCGGCGTCACTTGCGCCGATTTTAAATCCGAACTTTCCGGTTGATCACAAGCCGCCTTCTTGACCGTCCCGTGGCCAACGTCGTGACGGACCATCCGCATGCGGGCAGTAGCCCGTCTCATGCGGGCGGGCTTCTAGCCACTTCGTTGCGGCTTGTCAATGAAGCGCGAAAGCTATGGAAATTCCGCCTGAGATCAACGCCCGGCGCTGGCCAAAGCGCGTTTTTCACGCCGGCGCTGCACCGACGAGGGAATATTCATGCCCTCCCGATACTTGGCGACCGTGCGCCTGGCGATATCGACGCCACTTTCCCGCAACATATCCACAATAGCGTCGTCGGAAAGCACGTCGACAGGTTTCTCCTCGTCGATCAACTGCTTGATGCGGTCGCGCACCGCCTCCGACGAATGCGCGTCGCCGCCACCCGACGACGCGATCGAAGCTGTGAAGAAATAGCGCAGTTCGAACACGCCGCGCGGCGTCAGCATGTATTTGTTGGCGGTGACCCGGCTGACGGTCGATTCGTGCATGCCGATCGCATCGGCCACCGTGCGCAGATTGAGCGGCTTCAGCTGACGCACGCCGTGGACGAGGAAAGCATCCTGCTGGCGCACGATTTCCGAGGCGACCTTGAGTATGGTCTTCGCCCGCTGGTCGAGGCTGCGCGTCAGCCAGTTGGCGTTCTGCAGGCATTCCGCCAGGAAATCCTTTTCCGTCTGGTTCTTCGCATGCGGTGAAACCTGGGCAAAATAGATATGGTCGACCAGCACGCGCGGCAGCGTTTCGGAGTTGAGTTCGACCACCCAGCTCCCGTCATTGGCCGCCCGCACTTCGACATCGGCGACGATCGCGTCGCTGGCGCCGCCCGAAAACGCCATTCCCGGGCGCGGATCGAGCGCACGGATCTCGGCCAGCATGTCGAGCAGATCCTCCTCGTCGACCCCACAAATCCGTTTCAGGGCCTGGAAATCGCGCCGCGCCAGGAGTTCGAGGTTGGCGATCAAGGCCTTCATCGCCGGATCGAGCCGGTCGCGGACGGCAAGCTGCAGCGACAGGCATTCGGCGAGATCGCGCGCAAAGATGCCGGCGGGCTCGAATGTCTGGCAGACCGCGAGCGCATTCGTCACCGCCATCCTGTCGGTGCCGAGACGGGCAGCGATCTCCGCCATGTCGGCGCGCATATAGCCGGCCTCGTCGAGGCCATCGGCCAGTTCGCTGGCGATCAAGCGTGCTGCCGGGTCGGCGAAGGCAAGCGCGACCTGTTCGCCGACATGCTCGCGCAGCGTGATGGCGGCGGCCGCCATATCTGCAACGTCGAAGCCGTCGGAGGAGGACGCCGAACCATTGCCGGAGGCCGACTTCCATTGGGCCGTCAGGTCGGGACCGAGCCGCTCGCTGGTACCCGGGTCGTCGGGAAACAGGTTTTCCAGCGAAGTATCGAGCTTTTCCGAGATCGCCTCGGCGCTCCACGCCGTTTCCGTCTCGAACCAATCGCCGCCGGGAGCTATTTCCGGCGCAGCGTCGATCTTCTGCGTCTGGTCGCTGACGGCATCGTCCTGCGGCTCGGCGCGCTCCAGCAGAGGATTGCGCTCGATCTCGTCGTCGATGAAACGTTCCAGCTCGATGTGGGTGAACTGCAGCAGCCGGATCGACTGCATCAGCTGCGGCGTCATCACCAGCGACTGGGACTGTCGTAGCTGTAGTTTTGCCGCCAACGCCATGGTTCGGTTTAAACGCCCTGTCTACGCATCCGGATTTCCCGGAAGGAGTTGGGCATAGAAACTGGCCCGGCTTTTGCTTGTCAAGGCGATGGCGATCAAAACTCGCCTGTCGGCGCGTTATTCGGACGAGAAATCGGAGAAAAGGGCCTGTCTCGCGTCAAAAACCCGTTTAGACAGAAACA
Organism: Mesorhizobium sp. WSM4823; assembly: GCF_055811195.1. Lineage (NCBI taxonomy): Bacteria > Pseudomonadati > Pseudomonadota > Alphaproteobacteria > Hyphomicrobiales > Phyllobacteriaceae > Mesorhizobium > Mesorhizobium sp. WSM4823. The sequence goes on along the minus strand of NZ_JBVVQL010000010.1, from coordinate 132,149 downwards.
TTCACGCTCAAAGCGTAAATCCCTCACCGAGATAAAGCCGCCGCACATCCGGGTTTGCGACCACTTCGTCGGCCCGGCCATGGGTCAGCACCTGGCCGGCATGGATGATGTAGGCGCGGTCGATTAGGCCAAGCGTCTCACGCACATTGTGATCGGTGATGAGCACGCCGATGCCCCGCGCCGTCAGATGGCGCACGAGTTGCTGGATATCGGCGACGGCGATCGGATCGATGCCGGCGAAAGGTTCGTCGAGCAGCATGTATGCGGGGCGAGTCGCCAATGCGCGCGCGATTTCCAGACGCCGCCGCTCACCGCCGGAAAGCGACATAGATGGAGCCTTGCGCAGATGGCTGATGTGAAACTCCTCGAGCAGTTCGTCGAGACTGCGTTCGCGCTCCTTGCGGCTCTTTTCGACCACTTCGAGCACGGCCCGGATGTTTTGCTCGACGGTTAGGCCGCGAAAGATCGATGCTTCTTGCGGAAGGTAGCCGATGCCGAGGCGGGCGCGGCGATACATCGGCATCGAAGTGACATCGAAGCCGTCGATTTCGATTGTGCCTTCGTCGACCGGCACCAGGCCGGTAACCATGTAGAAGCAGGTCGTCTTGCCGGCGCCGTTGGGACCGAGCAGCCCGACCGCCTCGCCAGCGCGCACGCCGATCGTCACGCCGCTGACGACTTTGCGGCCCTTGTAGCTCTTGGTCAGGCCCTTCGCGATCAAGGTCCCTTTGAACTTCGCCGCATCGGCGACCGTGGCCGGTGCCGCAAGTTTGCTGTCGGCGCGTCCTGAAAGACGCGCCATCAGCGATGCTACTTCGACCATCAGGGCTTCGCTGCTCCCGACTTCGGCGGCGTGATCGACATCATGACGCGGCCCCCGCAGGCATCGACCTGGGCCAGGCCGCTCTTCATCTGCACGGTCAGCTTGCAGCCGACCAGCACATTGTCGCCTTGCGAAAGCACGACCTTCCCGCCCGAAAGCACCAGCACCTCCGTCTTCATATCGAAAGTGCCGCGGTCGCCCGTGGCGACCTGGTCGTCCGATTTGATGTAGACCTTGTTGTCGACTTCCAGGCGGTCGATATTGGCCGAGCCCGTCATCGCGGCACCGGCGGCCTCCACGCCCTTGGCGGCAGCGCCGGCATCCTTGGCGTAATAAACGGTCATCTTGCCGGCCTTGAGCACGGTCGGGCCCTGGACGACGCTTACATTGCCTGTGAACACCGCGACGCTGTCCGCCTGGCGGACCTCGAGCTTGTCGCTTTCGATCTGGATGGGCTTGTCGCCGGACAGTTTGAGGCCCGACAGCTGGCTGGTGGCCTTGGACTGCGCCAGAGCCGGCGGCATTCCCAAGCCCAGCCCCAGAGCCATCCCCAAGGCCAGTCCAAGGGCCGGCAATGCCGAAGCCGCGGTCACGAGCCGTGTCGAACTACTGAACCGCATTGGATGCTCCGCCTATTGCCTCTGCCGCCTTCAAACTGGCGGGATCGATGTTGACACGCACTTTGTTCTCGAAAACCACGATCTTGCCGTTGTCCTGGATCGACATCGAATCCGCGGTGATCCGCGACCCGGCGCGGCTGACGTCGACCGGGTCATTCGTCTTCATAGTGCCTTCGCCCATGTCGAGAAAGACCGATTTGAATTTTGCCTCCAAGCCATCGGTGGTGGTTATGGTGACATCGCTGGTCAGGCTCATCGTGTTGCCATCGCGATTGTAGGTGCCGTGCGAGGCATTGACGGCCGCCACATTGTCGGCCGAGAGCGGCAGCTTGGCGTCGATGCCCTCCAGGTCGATGATGCCTTGCTTGCTCACGTCCTGTATGGCGCGCAAGGCGGTCATGGAATAGGGCAGTTTCTGCTTGGTGAACCCGTTGAGCTTGGGGTTGGCCATCACCAGCTTGCCATCAGAGAAGGCGCTGCCGTCGGCCTGGATTTGGATCGAGACAGGCGCCGCGAGATACGAATAAACCGGGAAGGCGACCGCGATCGCGGCAGCGACCAGCGGCACCGCCAGCTTCAAGATACGCACGCGGCGCGAATGGCGCTGGGCAATGCCGAAGGCGTCGACCCGCGCCGGGCCTACGTCTGGGGGGGCCAACTCCGTCTCGGTGTTGGTCGGTTCGATCGGTCGCGCTAACATAACTGCTTTCTTTTTAAACCCCTGCCGCCAAGCACCCTATAGGTGGGATGCCGGCACCCTCAAGCAAGCACAAGCGGAGGAAAACCGCAAAAGTGTGACGGTTGCTGTTGCACAAAACGAATGAGCCCGGCACAACTTGCATGTCATATCAGATACAAGCGGACAGCGTTAGAGCCTGTGGACTGGTCTTGATGCCTCCTTGAAAGGCCGGCTCGGGACTCGGGAAACTCTGTCTCGGTCGCATGCTCGTCAGGAATCGGTAGCCGGACGCGGATGGTTGCTTTAAAAGCATCTGCTCCCACCGACTATGAGGCTGACCATGGCACTGAGAGCCGACGACCTGATCGACCGCCGCCGCTTGCGCCGCAAGCTGACATTCTGGCGCGTCGCAGCGCTTGTTGTCGCAGCGGCTGGGCTGATCGCCCTTTCGACCTGGTTTTACGGTGGCGAATTCACCGGCGCGGCGGTCGACCATATCGCCAAGGTCAAGATCGAAGGCACCATCACCGAAGACGAGGACCTGATCAAACGGCTGAATGCCATCCGTCAATCGTCAAGGGTGAAAGCCGTGATCCTGTCGATCGATTCGCCGGGCGGCACCACCGTCGGTGGCGAATCGATCTATGAGGAGGTGCGCAAGCTAGCCGCCGAAAAGCCGGTGGTGGCCCAAGTCGGCACACTGGCCGCATCGGCGGGCTATATGATCGCCACCGCGGCCGATCATATCGTCGCGCGCCAATCCTCGATCGTCGGCTCGATCGGCGTGCTGATCCAGTATCCTGACGTCAGCGGCCTTATGGACAAGCTCGGCATCAAGCTCGAGGAAGTGAAATCCTCGCCGTTGAAAGCCTCGCCATCGCCTTTCAAGCCGACCAATGACGACGAACGCACCATGGTCCGCAAGCTCATCCTGGACAGCTACGACTGGTTCGTCGGCATCGTCGCCGAACGCCGCAACATGACCAAGCCGGAGGCGCTGGCGCTGGCCGACGGATCGATCTTCACCGGCCGGCAGGCTGTTGCCAACAAATTGATCGACGCGGTCGGTGGCGAAACCGAAGCGATCGACTGGCTTGCAACCAAGGGCGTGGACGCCAAGCTCAAGGTGGTGGAGTGGAAGGATACGGAAGGCGGCGGCTTCCTGTTCTCGAAGGCGATGGCGCGAACCATCGGCAGTGCGCTCGGCCTTCCCGACTATGGCGGCGACATTATTCACGAACTTGGCGCCAACCGCTTGTTTCTTGACGGTCTCGTTTCCGTCTGGCACCCTTGAGACGAGTGAAAAAGCAAATAAAATCATCCTCATAATTTGACCGCACTGTTTTCACGGGGAGCCTTCTCATGATCAAATCCGAACTTGTGCAGATCATCGCCACACGCAACCCGCACCTTTTCCTGCGCGACGTCGAAAACATTGTCGGCGCGATTTTTGACGAGATCACCGACGCGCTTGCCGAAGGCAACCGGGTCGAGCTGCGCGGTTTCGGTGCTTTCTCGGTGAAAAACCGCCCCGCCCGCACCGGTCGCAATCCGCGCACCGGCGAATCCGTCGAGGTCGAGGAGAAATGGGTGCCGTTCTTCAAGACCGGCAAGGAATTGCGTGAAAGGCTGAACAGCGGCAAATAAACGCCGCGCGGGCTCATCCGCCGTGCCGGCCTTTCAGCAGAGCCCGGCCCTCTGTAGAGCCGCCTTCGACAGGAAATTCCATGTTCAATCGCTTCATGCTCATCGTGGTCTTCGTGCCGCTGGCTGTCATCCTGATTGCGTTGGCCGTCGCCAACCGCGATCCGGTCGCCTTCACCCTGGACCCGTTCAATCCCGGCAATCCGGCACTGACGATGACGCTGCCGCTTTTCATCTTCCTGTTCCTGGCTCTCGCCATCGGCATGGTCGTCGGCAGCCTGGCGACCTGGGTCAAGCAGGGCCGCTATCGCAAGCTGGCGCGCCAGCGCGGCGTCGAGGCCGAGAACCTGCGCCAGGCGGTCAGCCGCGCACCGGCTGCGCCACAAGGCCCGGCCTTGCCGAAGCCGACGAGCTGAACGCTGACAGCGCTTTCCCGCCGCGGAGCTTCTCATGCTGACCATTTCGGCCGCCGAGGTTGATCACGCGCTGACCTTTCCCGGACTGGTCGAGACGCTGCGCGCGGCCTTTCGCGATGGTGCGGTACAACCGGTCAGACATCACCACACGGTCGAACGGCCCGATGGCGCGGCGTCGACCCTGCTGTTGATGCCGGCCTGGACCGACTTCAATGCGGCCGGCACGTCGGCGGGCGGCCATATCGGCGTCAAGGTCGTCACGGTGTCGCCCGACAACAACGCCGCAGGCAAACCCGCGGTGATGGGGCTCTACCTCCTGCTCGATGGCGCCACCGGCGAGCCCGAGGCCATGATCGACGGCCAGCGGCTGACGCAGTGGCGTACGGCCTGCGCCTCTGCGCTGGCCACCTCCTATCTGGCCCGCGAGGACGCTTCACGGCTGCTGGTGGTCGGCGCCGGCACGCTGTCGCCGTTCCTCGCCAAGGCGCATTCGGCGGTGCGGCCGATCACCACGATCCGCATCTGGAACCGCACGCCGGCCAATGCCGAAAAGGTTGCGGCGAAATTGCGCGCCGAGGGTTTTGCCGCCACCGCCGCGAGCGATCTCGACGCCGAACTCGGCTTGGCCGACATCGTTTCGTCGGCGACAATCACGACCACGCCGCTGATCAAGGGCGCGCTGTTGAAGCCGGGAACCCATGTCGATCTGGTCGGCGGCTTCACGCCTGATATGCGCGAAAGCGACGACGATGCGATTGCGCGCGCCCGCGTCTATGTCGATACCCGGGCAGGCGCCACCAAGGAGGCGGGCGACATCGTCCAGCCGCTGGCCTCGGGCGTGCTGAAGGCGCAAGCCATCGTCGCCGACCTGCATGAATTGGCGCGCGGTGAGAAGAAAGGCCGGCAAACTCCTAGTGAGATTACCCTATTCAAGTCGGTCGGTGCGGCCCTCGAAGACCTCGCCGCCGGCATTGCAGTGTACAAGGCGCTTCAGCAGTAGGGCAGTAGGGAGCCATACCAACCCTGTACGGCTTCGTGCTAGTCATGGTTTCACTATTCACTTACTACTGCCCTACTCCCCTACTCCCCTACTGCCATCCGGACGGGAACATCTCCCGCATCACGCCGTTGTTCGGACGTTATGGAGATACGCGGGTTCCTGCTGTTCTGGTCGATCCTGGCCGCCGTCGTCGCCGCGCTCAGCCTTGGACCATCCTTCGCCCATGTCCTGGAATCGGTTCCCCGGCTAACGAAATGGCCGCCTTCTCTCTGGCGTGAGGCGACCGTGTTCAACGCCCAGTTCCAGTTGTTTGCCGTGATTGGCGCGCCGCTTGATGTGGCAGCGATCGGTTGTCCGGGGGTCCTTGCATGGATGCTGCGCAATGACCGCCCGGCGTTCTGGTTCGCATTGGCCGCTGCCGTGCTCTTTGCGGCGGCTCTTGCGATGTGGTCAGCTCTGGTCAAGCCTGCGAACGATGTTTTGGCCACCTGGGTGCCGGGACCGATCCCGGAAAATTTCGAGGCGATCCGGCTGCGCTGGGAAACCGGCCATATGATCGTCGCCGGCTTCAAGGCCGTTGGTTTTGTATTGCTGGTTGTCGCCCTGCTTTGCATCAAGCGCGGCTGACCGTTCGGAATCGCCAGCGACCGCGTTTGTTGCGCCGGTGAATGTGCTGTGGCAGAAGCGGGCCAAGTCGCCCCGGAGACGCTCCTCTTTGAAACCTTTTCGCGACAAACGCCGCGACAGCCGCCCGCATCAGTTCGCAAAGGGCGGAGCGGAACCGCGCGCAACCGGCACAGCATCGGAGCCTAAGGCCGTGCCGCGCGTTCTTTCCCGCCGCGACGGCGCCCTGCCCGCCGAACATCTTCCGGTAATTCTCGAAGTGTCGCCCAACGCCGACTACGCGCTGCTCGACAGCGGCGCCGGGCAAAAGCTCGAGCAGTACGGGCCCTATCGCATCGTTCGGCCCGAAGGCCAGGCGATCTGGCAAAAGGCGTTGCCGGCCAAAGATTGGGATCGCGCCGACGCCATTTTCACCGGCGATACCGACGAGGAAGGCATCGGCCGCTGGCGTTTCCCGAGGACGCCGCTCGGCGAGACCTGGCCGATGAAGCATGAGGGCATCGATTATCTCGGCCGCTTCACCTCGTTTCGCCATGTCGGCGTCTTCCCCGAGCAGGCCTCGCACTGGGACCACATGGCCGGGCTGATCTCGGCAGCGAAGCGGCCGGTCAAGGTGCTGAATCTGTTCGGCTATACCGGCCTTGCATCGCTGGTGGCGGCCCGTGCCGGCGCCGAGGTAACCCATGTCGATGCGTCCAAGAAGGCGATCGGCTGGGCCAGGGAGAACCAGGAGCTGGCAGGGCTCGGCAGCAAGCCGATCCGCTGGATCGTCGACGACGCCATGAAATTCGCCGAGCGCGAGGAGCGCCGCGGCAACCGCTACGACATTATCCTGTTCGATCCGCCGGCCTATGGCCGCGGCCCAAAGGGCGAGGTCTGGCAATTGTTCGAGGACCTGCCTGATCTGACCGACCTCTGCCGCTCGATCCTGACGCCGAAGCCGCTTGCTGTTGTGCTGACGGCCTATTCGATCCGCGCTTCCTTCTTCGCCATCCATGCCTTGATGCGCGACACCTTCGCAGGCATGGGCGGCACGGTCGAATCCGGCGAACTGATCATCCGCGAGAAATCCGCCGGCCGGGCGTTGTCCACGTCGCTGTTCTCGCGCTGGGTGGCCTGAATGAGTGAGCGGCAGGCGGGCGCCCCAGGGCAAGTGAAGGAAGTCACTAGCCTCGCCAATCCGTTGATCAAGGACATCAAGGCACTGGCGCTGAAGAAATTCCGCGACCAGCAGAACGCCTTCTTGGCCGAGGGGCTGAAGCTGGTCATCGACGCACTCGACCTCGGCTGGTCGATCCGGACGCTGGTCTTCGCCAAGGCTGGGCGCGGCAATGCGGCGGTCGAAAAAGTCGCGGCGCGCACCGTCGCCGCCGGCGGCACCGTGCTCGAAGTTTCGGAGAAAGTGCTCGTCGCCATCACCCGCCGCGACAACCCGCAAATGGTGGTCGGCGTCTTCTCACAGAAGATCCTGCCGCTGAAAGACATCCGCGCTCACGACGGCGACGTCTGGGTGGCGCTCGATCGTGTGCGCGACCCCGGCAATCTCGGAACCGTCATCCGCACCGTCGATGCCGTCGGCGCCAAGGGCGTCATCCTGGTCGGCGACACCACCGATCCTTTTTCCGTCGAGACCGTGCGCGCCACCATGGGCTCGATCTTCGCCGTGCCGGTCGCCAAGGCGACGCCGGAAACCTTTCTTGCCTGGCGAAAAAGCTTTCCCGGTCTCGTCGCCGGCACGCACCTGAAGGGCGCGGTCGACTACCGTTCGGTCGACTTTTCCAAAGGCCCGGTGCTGCTGATGATGGGCAACGAACAGCAGGGCCTGCCAGACAGCCTTGCCGAAAGCTGCGACAGGTTACTGCGGATTCCACAAGCCGGGCGGGCCGATTCGCTTAATCTCGCGGTGGCCACCGGCATTATGCTGTTCGAGATCCGGCGTAGCGCGCTGAAACTTGCCCCGGAGGACGCCAAACCGTGACATCCCAAATGGTGAAATCCCAAACGGCAAAATCATGGTTCCCCTACGTCCTGCTGGTCGCCGCCGCGGTAGCGCTCGACCAGTGGGTCAAATACCTGGTCGAGACCGGCCTCGCCTTTCAGGAAAAGGTCGATCTTGTGCCGTTCCTGGCATTGTATCGCACCTACAATACCGGCATTGCCTTCTCGATGTTTTCGTCCTTCGGCGACACCGGCCTGGTGGTCATCGCCACTTTCGTCGTCGCTTTCGTGCTCTATCTCGCGGCCCGCACTCCGCCCGGCCACGTGCTGACCCGCATCGGCTTTGCGCTGATCGTCGGCGGCGCGCTCGGCAATCTGTTCGATCGCGCTACCTATGGTCACGTGATCGACTACATCCTGTTCCACACCCCGGTATGGTCCTTCGCCATCTTCAACCTCGCCGACGCCTTCATCGCGATCGGCGCGGTGCTGGTCGTCTTCGACGAACTCATCGGTTGGCGGCGGGAGCCCGAGCCCTCCGGCGATTGACCTGGCCTTCCGCCGCCATACAGTGCCCATTCGAAAAGCCCGAGGAGAAGACATGCCGGAAACCTTCAAAGCCATCCTCGTTTCGCGCGACGCCGAGAAGAAACAGTCGGTCGCAGTGACCGACCTCACCGAAGCCGACCTGATGGAAGGCGATGTCACCGTCGCCGTCGAGGCAACGACGGTGAACTACAAGGACGGCCTCGCCATATCAGGCAAGGCCCCGGTGATCCGCCGCTGGCCGCTGGTGCCGGGCATCGATTTCGCCGGCACCGTCATCTCGTCTTCCCATGTCGACTGGCGCAAGGGGGACAAGGTCATATTGAACGGCTGGGGCGTCGGCGAGACGCATTTTGGCGCCTATGCCGAGCGCGCCCGTATCAAGGGCGACTGGCTGGTGCCGCTGCCTCAGGGCATCAGCCCCCATGATGCCATGGCGATCGGCACCGCCGGCTACACCGCCATGCTTTGCGTCATCGCGCTGGAACGGCACGGCATCGTGCCCGATCGCGGCCCGGTGGTGGTGACGGGCGCGGCCGGCGGCGTCGGCTCGGTCGCGGTCTCGATCCTGTCCAGCCTCGGCTATCACGTCATCGCCTCGACCGGCCGCAGCTCTGAAAGCCCCTATCTAATCGACCTCGGTGCGGCGGAAGTGATTTCGCGCGACGAGCTTGCCCGGCCGGCAAAGCCGCTTGCCAAGGAACGCTGGGCCGGCGGCGTCGACGCGGTCGGCAGTCACACGCTGGCCAACGTCCTTTCGATGACCTCCTATGGCGGCGCCGTCGCCGCCTGCGGCCTGGCCGGCGGCATGGATCTGCCGGCGAGCGTCGCCCCGTTCATCCTGCGCGGCGTTTGTCTGCTCGGCATCGATTCGGTGACGGCGCCAAAAGCGGTCCGCATGGAGGCGTGGCGCCGCATCGGCACGGACCTCGACCTCCAGAAGCTCGCCAGCCTGTCCACGACCATTGGCTTCGACGGCATCATCGACGCCGCGCACGACATCGTCGACGGCAAGATCCGTGGCCGCGTGGTGGTGGACATGTGAGTTCTGTTGTCTGCAGTTTTTGCACGAAAGGACGTCAAAACCGCGCGACTGCTAAAATTCGAACGAACTGCCGCAATTTTCCATAATCTCTGTCTGCCAAGGAATCCGCATGGTCACGGAACCCGGCATCAGGCAAACGGAGAGCGCTGAAAACGTTGACGGGATTCGCCCCGAGGCGCCAAGGCGCCAGCATATCGCAGCGCCGCCACTGGCGCCCGAACTGCCCGCCGCCAATCGTGATGGCCTGCCGTTCCTGACGCTCGTCGCCATCGTCGTGCTGGCAGGCCTGTCGCATCTGACCGGAGCGCCGATCTTCATCACCGTCGGCCTTTTGGCGACTGGCATGGCCGGCCTTGTCGTGCATTTGAATGCCAGGCGCACGGAGCGCCGCGCGGTTGCCCTCCTTGGCGAGACCACCGCTCGCAGCCACGCCGAGGTCGAGACCCTGGCCGACCGCATGTGGGAGATGCAGGAGAGCGAGGAGCGCTTTCGCGGGCTGATCGACGCCCTTGGCGATCTCATCGTCCACCGCGATCGTGACGGCCACATCGTCTATGCCAACAAGGTTTTTGCCGATCTTGTCGGCAGCGACCAGCGCGATCTTGCCGGCAGGACCCTGGCCGAACTCGGCATCGACGTTGGCATCGTTCCGGACGCCGCTTTCTCCGACCATGAATGCCTGAGCTCAACCGATGTCGCCATTAGCACGCCGAACGGGCCGCGCTGGTTCTCATGGATCGAACTGTCCGTGCGTGACAAGGAGAGCGGCGCCGCCTCGCATCGCGCCATCGCCCGCGACATCACCGCCCGCAAGCACGCCGAATCGTCGCTGATCACCGCCCGTGAGCGAGCCGAATACGCAAGCCAAGCCAAATCGCGCTTCCTCGCCACCGTCAGTCACGAGATCCGCACGCCGATGAACGGCATCATGGGCATGGCCAGACTGCTGGCGGACACCAACCTCTCGCCTGAACAACGGACCTATGTCGGCGCCGTGTCGACATCGGCCAGCGCGCTGCTGGCGCTGATCGAGGATCTGCTCGACTATTCCAAGATCGAGGCCGGCCGCTTCGATCCCGAACCGCAGCCAATGTCGGTGCGCGAGATCGCCGACAACATCATCGAGCTCTTGGCGGCGCGCGCCTTCGCCAAAAACATCGGCATTGGCTGCCATGTCGAGCCCGACGTGCCGCAGATGATATCAGCCGATCCGGGAAGGGTCCGGCAGGTTCTGCTCAACCTGATCGGCAACGCCATCAAGTTCACCGACAGCGGCGGCGTTTTGCTGAACGTCGCTCGCGCCCGCACCGAAACCACTGACCGCATATGCTTCAGCGTCACCGATACGGGTCCCGGCCTGAGCGAGGACGACCTGGAACGCATTTTCGAGGAATTCGAACAGGTCGATGGCTCGTCGACCCGCGCGCATGGCGGCGCTGGTCTTGGTCTTGCCATCTCCAAACGTCTGGTGATCGCCATGGGCGGCACGATTTCGGTATCGAGCCGGCTCGGTCACGGTTCCGAATTCGTCTTCGAAATCCCTGCAACATCGGCCACCGAAGCATCGCAGAACCGCCGGAATGCCCTGTCGAGCCGGCGCGCCGTGATCCTGTCGAAAAACGCCATCGAGGCCGACGCCATCGCCCGCACCATCCGCGCCAATGGCGGCATGGTCGATCTGGCCGCGACCGCCGCCCAGGCAGAACCCTTCGCCCAAGGCTGTGACGTGCTTCTGGTCGACGCGGCCATGGAAGAGAGCGACGGCAGGCTGCTCAAGCGCCTTCGCCAGAGCGGCTTTGCCGACTGCGAAGCGATCACGCTGATCGCACCGACCGACCGCGGTATGCTGGGCGAATTCCGCGCCAGCGGCTATACCACCTTCCTGGCAAGGCCGGTGCGTGGCGAGACGTTGCTGCGCGTGCTTTTGAGCAGTAGCGTACCCACCCTCGCCCAGCCACAGCCGGAAAAGCGCGACGCGCCATCCGTCCGTGCCATTGGCAGCCGCCAGCAGGGCCTGTCCGTGCTGATCGCCGAGGACAACGACATCAACGCCATGCTGGCCCGTGCCACGCTGCTGAAGGCCGGGCATCGCGTGAAGGTGGTCGCCAACGGCAAGGCCGCCGTCGAGGCCGTCACCGGCAGCGGCCACAAGCACCGCTTCGACGTGGTGCTGATGGACCTGCACATGCCTGTGATGGACGGGCTGGACGCTATCGCCGCCATCCGCCGGCACGAGGAGGAAACCGCCGTGCCGCCGGTTCCCATCATGGTGCTGTCGGCGGACAGTCAGGAAAAGACCCGCCATGCCGTGCTTGCCCATGGCGCCAGCGGCTTCGTCACCAAGCCGCTCGATCCCGACGCGCTTGTCCATGCGGTCGAAGGCCAGGTTGCTGCGTGATCCGCCGGGCTGCCCTTCTAAGCTTTCCCGGCGTAACATAGCCGGTTGAGGGATTACCCAGCCGACGAAGTATTGCCGGCAACGCCGTATCACGGTACTGTCACAATCCTGTTGCACCTACACCGTATCCCCGTGCCAAGAGGGATGGCTCGAAGGAGAATCACTCGTGCATACAGTTATGCCGGAATGTGACACTCGGCCGAACGCCAGCAGCGCATTGCTCGTTGGGCGGAACGTCGATGCCGTCATAAAAGGCGAAGCGCTCGGCCGCATCGGCAACCTTGAAGTGCGGCTCGCCCGCAACGAGGCCGAGGTCGCCGCCGCGCAGGAAGTGCGCTACCGGGTTTTCTATGACGAGCTTGGCGCCAGGAAGAACCTGTTCCAGGTGCAGGACCGCCGCGACGCCGACCATTTTGATCCGCTTTGTGATCATTTGCTGGTCTTCGACACCTCTCTGTCCGGTCCCGAGCACCGCCGCATTGTCGGCACTTACCGCCTGCTCCGGCAGGAAATCGCAACCGCCGCCGGTGGCTTCTATTCCGAGGGCGAATTCGAGTTGACCAAGCTCATCGCCCGCCATCCCGGCCAGCGTTTCCTCGAGCTCGGCCGCTCCTGCGTCTTGCCGGAATACCGCTCGAAGCGCACCATCGAGGCGCTCTGGCAAGGCATTTGGGCCTATATCAACCATTACGGCATCGGCGTGATGACCGGCTGCGCCTCGTTCCCGGGCACCGTGCCGGCGGCGCACGCCGAGGCGCTGACCTATCTCGCCCATCACTGCCGGACGAACTCGGCCTGGGATGTGCGCGCAGTCGCCGGGCGCTACTGTTCCATGGATTTGATGCCGATCGAGGCGGTCAATCCCAAGGCCGCGATCGCGGCGATGCCGCCGCTGGTCAAAGGCTATCTGCGCGTCGGAGCGCGCATCGGCGACGGCTGCGTCATCGACCGCGAATTCTCCACCGTCGATGTGTTCGTCGTGATGCCGGTCAAGGAGATCGGTGCCCGCTACGTCAACTACTATGGCGGGGAAGCCCAGCGTTTCGCCGCGTGAATGGTGAATGGTGAATAGTGAATGGCCGGTAGCACGAAGCCGTTTGGCTGCTGGACACTACTTTTGCCAACTACTCACTACTAACCATTCACCAATTTACGCATCCTTCTCAGCTTGCTCATTCACCGGCCCTGGCTCGACCGGAGCTTCGCTCGCCGCATGTTTGGGGCCGCCTTTGGCAACGCCGACCATAGCCGGCCGTAGCACCCGCTCGCCGATCGAATAGCCCGGCTGCACGACCTGGACCACCGTGTTGGCCGGTACTTCCGGATTGGGCACCTCGAACATCGCCTGGTGGAAATTCGGGTCGAATTTCTCGCCTTCCGGTTCGAGCTTCTTCACTCCGTGCCGCTCCAGCGCCGATAGCATGGCGCGCTCGGTGAGTTCGACGCCCTCGATCAGCGCCTTGAAACCGGCATCGCCCGACGCCTTGGCTTCGGCCGGGATCGCATCCAGCGCGCGGCGCAGATTGTCCGATACCGACAGCATGTCACGGGCGAAATTGGCAACCGCATAGGCACGCGCATCGTGCACGTCGCGGGCGGTACGACGGCGCAGATTCTCCATTTCGGCTGCGACGCGGAGCGCGCGGTCCTTCAACTCGTCGTTTTCCTTCAGCAGCCGCACAAGCGCCTCATAGTCGCCGTCGACGCTGCCTTGCGTGTGTTCGGTGGCAGCTTCGGTCGTTTCGGCTTCATCGGGCGCGCGTTCGTCTTTTGCCTGGTCGCTCATCGCCATTTCCCGTCATTTCGAATGGTGTGGATTTTGTGCCCGATATCGAGGTTTGGCGGCCAAAAATCAAGGGGCAAGCGATACTGAGGAGGAGGACTCGCGCTTCGACGGCGCATCATGAAGACCTTTCGATATTAATTCAAATTTTACTTTAATCGCCGGCTTTGCTTGCCAAGATGCTGCGATGGGGGAACCATTCGTCTGCCGGAAGAGTTTCGAAGCCGACACAGGATTTTGAAATGACAACCCGCAACAACGGCGACCGTAACAAAAATGGCGCCCGCAACAATGACGAAAGACGTGAAAGGCTCGCGGCCGGCATCAGGCGCCAGTTCGGCGCCGAGGCAACGAAGCGCTTTCTGCGCGCGCTGCCGGCGTTCCGGACGCAGAACGACATTCCCGATCGTTTCAAGGAATTGCTCGATCGCCTCGAAGGCATCGAAAGCAGCATAGCCGCCCGTGGCCGCAGGCGGTAGGCCAACACACTCGCCTGTCGTTGCGTGCCACCGGAACCCAAGCATGACTTTCCACTTTGCGGCTAGCGCGTCGCGCGACAATTACGCGCAGTAACTTGGCGTGATCGTTGCCTTGCGGCGACGGAATGGTCCGTCTATGCTTCCTGATGAACATGATTTCCCCCGAAGCTGTGGCGAACAGCAAACGTGCCTGGTTGAAGATCCTGGCGCGCTACAAAACACCCGACAGGCGGCGCAGCGCCGTCGAACTTGCCATCACCCTCATCCCCTTTGCCACGCTGTGGGCGCTGTCCTCGGCTGCCTATGCCCATGGCCATTGGTGGGGGCTGATCCTCATCCTTCCAACCGCCGGCTTTCTGGTGCGGATCTTCATGATCCAGCATGATTGCGGCCACGGCTCATTCTTCGCCAACCGCACGGCCGACGACTGGATAGGCCGCGGGCTGGGCATCCTGACCTTGACCCCCTACGATTGCTGGCGGCGTGCCCACGCAACCCATCACGCCAGCGCCGGCAATCTCGATGAGCGCGGCACGGGCGACATCAGGACGTTGACTGTTGCCGAATATCGGCAAATGTCCTGGCGTGGCCGCCTTGCCTATCGTCTCTACCGTCATCCGCTCGTCATGTTCGGCCTCGGCCCCATTTGGCTTTTCATCTTTGAGCAGAGACTGCCGGTCGGCATGATGCGAGGTGGACTCACGCCCTGGGTGTCGTCGATGGCCACCAACGTGGCCATCGCGGTCGCCGCCGCCGGCCTTATCTGGTCCGTCGGCCTCGAAGCGTTCCTGGTTGTCCATTTGCCCATCGTCATCCTCGCCGGTTCCGCCGGCATCTGGCTGTTCTACGTCCAGCACCAGTTCGAAGAGACCGAGTGGGCAAAGGACTCCGAGTGGGAATTCCAGCACGCGGCCCTGCACGGCTCGTCCTATTATGACCTGCCGCCGGTGCTGAACTGGTTCACCGGCAATATCGGCGTCCATCACGTGCATCACCTCTCCGCCAAGGTGCCATGCTACCGGCTGCAGGAGGTCCTGAGGGACTATCCGGAACTGCGCGAAATCGGTCGCGTCACGCTTCTCGACAGCCTGCGCTGCGTCAAGCTGGCGCTGTGGGATGAGAGCCGCAGCAAGCTGGTTTCGTTTCGCGAAGCGCGGATGACTGCCTAAACGCACCGCCGCACCACAGGTGCGGCGGCTCCCAAGCCTTGCTTAAGCCGCCTTGCGTTCGTCGCGCATCAGGATCTCGCCGTGGCGGATTTCGGTGCCGAGCACTTTCAGGCATTCGCGCATGAACGCGGCGAGGCCTGGCCAGCCCTTGGCCGACACCAGATTGCCGTCGACGTGGGCGCCGGTCGGCGCGACATCGATGTAGGTGCCGCCGGCGAGCGTGACTTCCGGCTCGCAATACTGCAGCGCCGCGACTTCCCTGCCACGTAGCACGCCATCAACCGCCATCAGGATCTGTGCGCCATGGCAGATGGTGAAGATCGGCTTGCCGGTTTCATGGAAATGCCGCACCAACGCCTGCACGCGCTTGTCGATGCGGATATATTCCGGTCCGCGCCCACCCGCCGCATAGACGGCGTCGTATTCAGCCGGGTTCACCTCGGCAAAGGTCTTGTTGAGAATGTAATCGTGGCCAAGCTTTTCCGTATAGGTCTGATGACCTTCGAAATCGTGCAGCGACGTCTTCAGTATATCGCCCGCCTTCTTGTCGGGACACACGACATGGACCGTGTGGCCGACCGCATGCATGGCCTGTTCAAAGACGAAAATCTCGTATTCCTCGCTGAACTCGCCAACGAGCATCAATATCTTCTTACCAGCCATTCCCGATTCCTCCCTTGGTGCTATATTTATTTCGGAGCACGAAATAATGAGCCTATCCTAAGAGCAGGACACCGAAAATAAAAGACTGAACTTGCAAGGTGGTCCGACCAGGTCCCGCGATCTGCTCGGCGATCGCGATCAGTCGGCGCGCACGCGCCGCCAGGAATATTTGGGACCTTTGGCCTCCGGCTTCTCGGTCGGCTGATAGTACAGCGGCAGACCGCCGGTACGGCCTGCCTCGAGCCGCTTCAAAAGCACCGGATGCGACACTTCGAACTCATCGAAGCCGAGGCGCAGCATATGCGGTAGCTGGTCGACGAGAACCTGCCCGGTGGCGCGGACCGCGCCTTCGAAATGGTAGCGGCTGCGCAGCAATTCTCCCTTGGAGAAGGAACGGCCGTCACTGAAAGCCGGGAAAGCCAACGCCACCAGCGATGTCTGGTCGAGCAGGTCCGCGATCTTTTCGAGCTGGTCGCCGGGCTGCAGCAGCACGCCGAGGCGTTCCTTAGCCGACCGGCGCACCGCCGGGTCGAGGTCGAGAAACGGCTGCAGCGGCAGGATGAAACGGCCGTTGCCGGACAGTGCATCGGCACTCTCAGCATGGGTCCACTCGTCTTCGCGGAAGCCTTGCGGGGTCCAGAGGCGGGTCTCCGGTGTCTGTGCGGTCATCAAAAAAATCCTAAAACTCAGAGAACCGGAGGGTGTGTTGAGATTCAGGTCAGGCCGAGCCGAAAATGGTGGCTTCCGAGAACCGGAGCGGAGCGTACTTTCTGTACGTGAGCACCGGAAGCGCGGGAAGCCGCCATTTGAAGGCCGGCCTCACCTGAATATCAACATACCCTACAGTGATGCGTCGGTCAGCGACTTTTCCAGCCCCGACAGATGGATGCCGCACTCGGTCTTGGCGTGCCCCGCCCAGCGGCCGCTGCGCGCGTCCTCGCCCGGCTGCACCGGCTGCGTGCACGGGAAGCAGCCTATCGACAGATAGCCATAAGCGACCAGCGGATTTTCGCGCAGCGCATGCGCGCGCATATAGTTGGCCTGGTCGGCGGTCGTCCAATGCGCCAGCGGATTGATGCGGATGCGCGAACCGACCGCCTCGAACACCGGAAGCGCTGCCCGCGTCGTCGCCTGAAAACGCTTGCGGCCGGTGAACCAGGCGCGGAACGGCTCGACGCCGCGCGCCAGCGGCTCGACCTTGCGGACATCGCAGCAGGCGTCGGTATCGGTCTCGTTCAGGTTGCCGGTCGGATCGATCCGTTCGAGCGCCGCTTCTTCGGGCGTGATCACCCTTATATCGGTCAGCCCGAAGTCGGCAACGAGCGCATCGCGATAGCCGAGCGTCTCCTCGAAGTGCTTGCCGGTGTCGAGGAAGATGACCGGCAGCGTCCGGTCGATCTTGGCGATCATGTGCAGCAGCACGGCAGAATCCGCGCCAAAGGACGAAACCGCGGCGATTTCACCGTGAAAGAATTCCCGGGCCGACCGCTCGATGATCTCCAGCGGCTTCAGATGACCATAGAGCGCATCGAGCCCCGCCGCTTCGGCGGCGATGCCGGCCTCGACGTCGACGATACGATCAAGCGGCCTTGGCTTCGCCAGCATAGAGCGCCTCCTTGAACGGCGCGGGACCGACTCGGCGGTAGGCGTCGATGAATTTTTCGTTTCTGTCGAGCCGGAGGCCGAGATAGGTCTCGACGATCTGCTCGATGGCGTCGGTGATCTCTGCCGACGAGAAGCCGCGGCCGATGATCTCGCCGACCGAGGTGTTCTCGTCGGCCGAGCCGCCGAGCGTGACCTGATACAGTTCGGCGCCCTTCTTCTCGACCCCGAGAATGCCGATATGGCCGACATGGTGATGGCCGCAGGCGTTGATGCAGCCGGAAATCTTCAGCTTCAACTCGCCGATCTCGCGCTGCCGCTCAAGCGAAGCGAAACGAAGCGAGATTTCCTGTGCCACCGGAATCGAGCGCGCCGTGGCCAGCGCGCAATAATCAAGGCCTGGGCAGGAGATGATGTCTGATATCAGGTTGGAATTGGCCGTCGCCAGCCCGATGCCGACCAGAGCGTCATAGACCGCCTTGAGGTCGGCGCGCGCGACATGCGGCAGGATCAGGTTCTGCTCGTGGCTGACACGCAGCTCGTCGAAGGCATATTTTTCGGCAAGGTCGGCGACCGCTTCCATCTGGCTGTCGGAGGCATCGCCCGGTGCTTCGCCGATGCCCTTGAGCGAAATCGTCACGGCGGCATAATCGGGATGGCGGTGGGTGACCACGTTCTGGTCGAGCCATTCCGAGAAGCTCTTGGAATCGAGCCGGGCGAGCTTGACCGCCTCGTCGCCTTCCGGCCGGTCGGCCAGCGCCGGCGGCGCGAAATAGGCATCGATGGCGCGGATGTCGGCTTCCGGCAGCTTCAGATCCGCATCCTTCAGCTCCTGCCATTCGGCCTCGACCTGGCGGGTGATCTCCTCGACACCGGTCTCGTGGACGAGGATCTTGATGCGCGCCTTATATTTGTTGTCGCGGCGGCCGTAGAGGTTGTAAACGCGCAGGATCGCCGTGCAGTAGGACAGAAGGTCCGCCTCGGGCAGGAAGTCGCGGATCTTCTTGGCGATCATCGGCGTACGGCCCTGACCGCCGCCGACATAGACGGCGAAACCGAGTTCGCCGGCAGCGTTCTTCTTCAAATGCAGGCCGATGTCATGCGTCTGGATGGCAGCACGGTCGCGCTCGGCGCCGGTCACCGCGATCTTGAATTTCCTCGGCAGGAACGAAAATTCCGGATGAACCGACGACCACTGGCGCAGGATTTCCGCATAGGGGCGCGGATCGGCGACTTCATCGGCGGCGGCACCGGCGAAATGGTCGGCGGTGACGTTGCGGATGCAGTTGCCGCTGGTCTGGATTGCGTGCATCTCGACGCTCGCCAAATCGGCCAGGATCGCCGGAATGTCCGACAGCGCCGGCCAGTTGAACTGGATGTTCTGGCGCGTCGTGAAGTGGCCATAGCCCTTGTCGTATTTGCGGGCGATATGGCCGAGCATGCGCAGCTGCTTGCTGTTCAGCGTACCGTAGGGCACCGCGATGCGCAGCATATAGGCGTGCAATTGCAGGTAGACGCCGTTCATCAGCCTCAGCGGCCGGAACTGATCCTCGGTGATCTCGCCGGCAAGCCGCCGCGCGACCTGGTCGCTGAACTCGGCGACGCGGGCCTGGACGAAATCGTGATCGAACTCATCGTAACGGTACATGTCTGGTCTTTCCGGGCGCGTCCGCCCGTTCATCAATGTGGTCGTTTACGCCGCGCGGGCGGCTTCCGGGCGGGCCTGCTTGCCCAGATCGTTGCGGTTGGTGGGCCCGGCGGCGCGGATCTTTTCGCGCAGCCGGACGGGCTCGACCACTCCGCTGACGACGGTCACGTCGATCAGATTGACGTCGACCACTTCATTGTTGGCATAGGCCGTGGCGCCGATCGCCTCCAGCCGGTCTTCAGCCGCCTTGTCGTCGGCGACGTCGGCATTGTCGATGGTCTCAGCCCAGCCGCCATTGGCGTACCAGACGGCTTCGCCATCGGCGAGGCGGTTTGCGGTCAGAACTTTCATCGTCCAGCTCCTTCGGCTGCTGTTTGGGCCGCGCCTTCATGCCTGTGTGCCGCGAGCGGCTCGGAACGTTCAAAATTGGCGCCGGCGACTGCATCGCCGATGATCGTCATGACCGGCCCGGCAAGGTCGGCGCGAACCTCCAGCGACGGCAGGTCGGCGAGCGTGCCGTGGAAACGGCGGCGGTTGGCAAGGCTGGCATTCTCGACCACGGCGACCGCCGTATCCGGCGACAAGCCCGCTTCGATCAGCCGGCCGGCAACCTCGGCCGCAACCGAGCGGCCCATATAGACGGCGACCGTGGCACCGGAAATGGCGAGCTTTGCCCAGTCGGGCAGCGAATTTCCCTTGAGATCGTGGCCGGTGGTGAACACCATCGATGACGACACGCCGCGCAGCGTCAGCGGCAACTCGAAATCGGCGGCGGCGGCGAAGGCCGCGGTGACGCCCGGAACCACCTCATAGGCAATGCCGGCATCGCGCAGCGCTGCCATTTCCTCGCCCGCCCGGCCGAACACCAGCGGATCGCCGGACTTCAGCCGCACGACGCGCTTGCCGTCGCGGCCGAGTTCGATCAGCAGCGCGTTGATATCGGCCTGGCTCTTGGTGTGGCAGCCCTTGCGCTTGCCCACCGGCAGGCGCTCGGCGTCGCGGCGACCCATGGCGACGATCGCCTCCGGCACCAGCGCGTCATGGACGATGGCATCGGCTTCCATCAGCAGGCGGTGGGCGCGCAGGGTCAGCAGGTCCTCGGCGCCCGGACCGGCGCCCACCAGGGCGATGTGGCCCGACGACGGCGCATTCGAAAGCAACAGGTCGACGGCGGCATCATGCGCCTGCGACAGCTGTCCGGCCGCCATGGCGCGGGCCGGTGCGCCGCCGAAAAAGTCGCTCCAGAAGCGCCGACGAGCATTGCCTTTCGGCAGCAATCTCTCGGCGGTGCCGCGCAACGAGGCGGCAAGCGAAGCAAGCGGCCCGAACGACGGCGACAGCATGCGGTCGATACGGCTGCGCAGCATCTGGGCAAGCACTGGGCCGGCCCCTTCCGTGCCGATGGCAATGGCGACCGGCGCGCGGTTGACCAGCGCCGGGGTGAAGAAATCGCACAGCTCCGGCCGGTCGACGGCATTGACCGGAATGCCCAGCCGGCGCGCATCCTCGGCAACGCGGCGGTCGAGCGCCTCGTTGCCGCTGGCGGCAAACACCATCACCGCGCCTTCGAGATGCGCGGCATCGTAGGCAGCAGCGATATGGATGGCGCCGGTCGAGGCGATGAAGGCCAGCAACTCGGCCTCGGCGGCATCCGTAATGACGCGCAGCACCGCGCTCGACTGGCCGATCAGCCGCGCCTTGGCCAGCGCCTCCTCGCCGCCGCCGACGATGGCCACGGCTTCGCCCTCGACCCGCATGAAAACAGGGAAGGCGTTGAGCTTGGGGGTGGCTTGCGGCATAGCGAGCGGAATCCTGAATACGCTGTCAGTTCTACGCGCAGGCGCGAAAAAGCAGAAGGAACGCACTCGCGCATCGCTTCGTGCGAAGCAATCGCTTTTCCCCAAGCACCAGAGGCAGGAGAAAAAAATTCCACACCTACGAATGGAGGAGATCCAAGCCGCTGCTGAGAGCCCCGATCTGCGGCTGTTCTAGCCGCAAGTGAAGTATATCACAAAACACTTTTTTCTAAATTCTACTAATCTAGTAGATTAAAGCCGCGATGCGCTGACCACCGGAACATTCCTGGCTCGGCGCGCGTTTGCCTTGGGAATCCGAGCGTGGCTGTTCAGCTGCGGCGACGGCTCCAGAGATGGGCCCGGAAGATCATGAAAATCAAAAAAGGAGCGCTCCGTGAACAATCTCAAGCTGAAACGCGGACTGTGGGTTTTGGTGGCCGACGGCGAGAAGGCGCTGTTCCTCGAGAACCGTGGCGACACGCAATATCCCGATCTTCAGGTCGTGCAGGAGATGGAACAGACAAATCCGGCAACGCGAGAGCAAGGCTCGGACCGCCCCGGCCGCTACAGCGACGGTCCTTCCGTCCACCGCAGCGCCGTCGAGGATACTGACTGGCACCGCCTCGGCAAGGAGCGTTTTGCCGATGAAATTGCCGAGCAGTTGTATAAGCTCGCGCATCGCGGCGCCTTCAAGGAGCTCGTGCTGATCGCACCGCCGCCGGTGCTGGGCGAGATGCGCCGGAAACTTCACAAGGAAGTTGCCGAGAAAATATCAGTGGAAATTCCAAAGACGCTGACCAACCACACCATTGTCGACATCGAGAACCTGCTGCAGGCGGCCTGATCGCGGGCGCCAGACGCGCGGCCCGTTTCTTTTTCCCGGCAAATCATTGCCACCCCCGCGGCGGTTCGCCTTCTGCCATCTTTGTCTCGATTTCATCGCATTGCGGGTTGCCTCGCGGCCGCCCGAACCCCCATATTGCCAAAGCGGCGGCTTTTTGGCGGCGCATGTCCGACATCGTGATTTTTGAAAGGCGCTCCATAGACCATGCCGCATGACACGCCCCTTATCGCCACTATCGTTGCAGGTCTGGGGCTGGCTTTCGTCTTCGGCGCAATTGCCAACCGCTTCCGTATCCCGCCGCTGGTTGGCTACCTCATTGCCGGCGTTCTGGTCGGGCCGAACACGCCGGGCTTCGTCGCCGATGCCGGCCTCGCCAACGAACTCGCCGAAATCGGCGTGATCCTGCTGATGTTCGGCGTCGGCCTGCATTTCTCGCTGAAGGATCTGTTGTCGGTCCGCGCAATCGCCGTGCCCGGCGCGATCGTGCAGATCGGCTTCGCGACTGCGCTCGGCGTCGCGCTTGCCTGGGTGCTCGGCTGGTCGATAGGCGCGGGGCTGGTCTTCGGGCTGGCGCTTTCCGTCGCCTCGACCGTGGTGCTGCTGCGCGCGCTGCAGGAGCGGCGGCTGATCGAGACCGAGCGCGGCCGCATCGCCGTCGGGTGGCTGATCGTCGAGGATCTGGCCATGGTGCTGGCGCTGGTATTGCTGCCGGCGCTGGCCGGTGTGCTAGGCGGCCAGGAGCAGGTGGATGTCCACAGCAGCGGCCTGCTGTCGCTGCCGCCGAGCTACGGCGTTTGGGGCGTCGTCGGCATCACACTGGCCAAGGTCGCTGCCTTTGTCGTCGTCATGCTGGTAGTTGGCCGCCGGGTCATCCCCTGGGTCCTGCACTACGTCGCCCATACCGGGTCGCGTGAATTGTTCCGGCTGGCGGTGCTTGCCATCGCGCTCGGCGTCGCCTTCGGCGCGGCCAAGCTGTTCGGCGTGTCGCTGGCGCTGGGTGCATTCTTCGCCGGCATGATCATGAGCGAATCCGAGCTTAGCCACCGGGCGGCCGAGGAATCGCTGCCGCTGCGCGATGCCTTTTCCGTGCTGTTCTTCGTTTCGGTCGGCATGCTGTTCGACCCGTTCAGCGTGATCAGCAATGGCTGGCCGGTACTGGCGACGCTGGCCATCATCGTCATCGGCAAATCGCTGGCGGCCTTCGTCATCGTCGTCGCCTTCGGCTATCCGATCGCGACCGCGTTGATGATTTCGGCAAGCCTTGCCCAGATCGGCGAATTCTCGTTCATCCTGGCCGAGCTCGGCGTTGGGCTGAAGCTTCTGCCCGAACAGGGGCGCGACCTCATCCTCGCCGGTGCTATCCTGTCGATCGTCCTCAACCCACTGATGTTCCTCGCCATCGACTGGATGAAACCGTGGCTGGAAAGGCGCGCCGGCAAGACCGCGTCGCTCGACGAGGCAAAGCCGATCGGCCCCGCGACGGAGCCGGGCCAGCTGGCTTCGGTTGCGGCACCGGTGAAGGAGGACGGCCCGCCGCCGAAGACAGCGCTTACCGGCCATTCCATCCTGGTCGGCTATGGCCGTGTTGGCAGCCTCGTCGGCGCGTCATTGAAGGAGGCCGCCCTGCCCTTTCTCGTCATCGAGGATGCCGACAAGACGCTGGCGAAGCTCAGAGACGACGGCATCGAAACCGTGTCCGGCAACGCCGCGAATAGCGAGGTGTTCGCGGCTGCCAATCCCGAGGGCGCGAGCCGCCTGATTCTCGCCGTCCCCAACGCCTTCGAGGCGGGACAGATCGTGCTGCGCGCCCGCGCCGCCAACCCAAAGATCAACGTCGTCGCCCGCGCCCATTCCGATGCCGAAGTCGAGCATCTCAAAGGGCTTGGAGCCGACACCGTGATCATGGGTGAGCGCGAGATCGCGCGTGGCATCGTGGAAGAGGTGCTTGGTCACAAGCCGGACGCGGCTGAACCATCCACTGCCTGAGCCGATCCTGCACGTGCTGGTCTGACTGCTAGCGAAAGATGCACAGTCGATCTGAACCGTCCGCCCGCGGGCGAGTTGATCACGCCACGAATGCAGAGCCACCGTTTTGAGTGATACTGTCGAGGTATTTTGCCGGCGGTTTCCCAAGCGCCTTCTTGAACATGGTGATGAAGGCAGTGACGGAACCATAGCCGAGGTCACCCGAGACCTGCTGCACGCTCGCACCGGAGGCCAGTTCTCGAATTGCCACGATCAAGTGCAATTGCTGGCGCCAGCGCCCGAAGCTCAGCCCAGTCTCCTTCACGACGAGGCGGGCGAGACTGCTCTCGCTGAGCGCAACGCGGTTGGCCCATTGTGCCAATGTGCTGCGGTCGGCAGGGTCTTGCGCCAGCGCTTCGGCGATCCGCCTCAAGCGTGGCTCGGATGAAATCGGCAGGTATAGCCGCTGGACAGGCATGCGCGGCAGTTCGGTGAGCAGCGTCCTGAGCAAAAGTCCGTCCCTGGCCTCGTCATCCCCCACGCCATCGGACAGCTCGATGATCAGTTCGCGTAGCAACGGCGAGATCGAAAGGGTGCAGCACCGGTGCGGCAGATCGGCGGCTCCCGGCTCGACATATACGAAGAAAATCCGGGCACTGGCCGTAGCAACATTGCTGTGCTCCATGTCGCCGGGAATCCAGACCCCGCAATGAGGCGGTACCATCCATAAGCCGCTTGGGACGTGGCATGTGACGCCGCCTCCGAGCGCGAATACGAGTTGGCCTTTGCGATGCCGGTGGGCGGGCACCTCCGCTCTGGTTTCGGTGACGTCGACGCGCACCGCAATCGCCGGCGCGAGCACATCATCCACATCGAAATCCGGCCAGGGCCAGCGAAGAGGCTGTCTCATGATTGACGGCTTTTAGCGATTAAATGCTATGATAGCTAAATTCTTTAAACGCGAAAGTCGATAAGTTCCTGTTTGCGCCCCCGGGTGAGCCCGGCACGCGGTGCTGTCCGGGGAAAACCGCCGTCCACGGACCAGTAAGAAGGTACGACCCCATGCTCGCCCTGGTCACGTCTCCCGACAGCGCCACCGGACTGAAGCTCGCCGAGTTCGAGGAACCTCAGCCTTTCGCAAACGAGGCGCTCATCTCGGTCCATGCAACCTCGTTGAACCGCGGCGAACTGCGCTTGCTCAGCATACGCCCGAACGGCTGGATACCGGGGCAGGACGTCGTTGGGGTTGTCGAACGAACGGCAGCCGATGGCTCCGGGCCAGCCATGGGCGCCCGGGTTGCGGCTTTGGTCGATCAGGCCGGCTGGGCCGAACGTGTCGCCATTCCAACCGACCGTCTCGCCGTCCTGCCGGATAACGTCAGCCTCGTTTCGGCGGCCACGCTTCCGGTGGCGGCCACGACGGCGCTAAGGACTTTGCGCCATGGCGGCGACCTGGCCGGCCAGCAGGTCCTGATCACCGGCGCAAGCGGCGCGGTCGGCCGCTTCCAGATCCAGATCGCCCGCCAGCAGGGCGGGCGCGTGACCGCAGTCGCCGCCTCCCGGCACGGCGAGGATCTGCGCCACCTAGGTGCCGAGCAAGTCGTCGAGTCGATCGAGCTGGCTGAGGGGCCTTTCTCGCTGATCACCGAGTCAGTCGGCGGTGAAAGCCTCGCACACGCGATCGAACGCGTCGCACCTGGCGGGACCATTGTCATGTTCGGCTCGAGCAGCGGTGAACTCACGCCAGTTGGATTCCGCCAGTTCGTTCCGGGTCACGAAGGGGCGAGGCTTCAGACTTTCGCGTACTACACGTCTGGTCCGAGCATTGGCGCGGACATCGCCTCGCTGCTCGCTCTGATCTCGGCTGGGCTGCTGGAAACCCGCGTGGCCTTGACCGTCCAGTGGACAGACATCGCCCAAGCCCTGGAGGCGTTGCGACGGCGCAGCATCAGCGGCAAGGCTGTTCTCACCATGACCGGATGAGCCTGAAATCTCACACGTGCTGGCCGCCATTGATGTGGATTTCCGAGCCCGTCACATAGGAGGCCTGCTGCGAGCACAGGAAGAAGATGATGTCGGCGACTTCGGCCGTGGTGCCCAGCCGCCGCAGCGGGATCGTCTCGACGATCTTTTCGGTGCCCGGCGACAAGATCGCCGTGTCGATCTCGCCGGGTGCGATCGCATTGACGCGGATGCCGTGCGGGCCGAAGTCATGCGCCATTTCGCGCGTCAGCGAGCCGAGTGCTGCCTTCGACGTGGCATAGGCGGTGCCGGCGAAGGGATGCACGCGCGTGCCGGCGATCGAGGTGACGTTGACGATCGAGCCCTTGGCCGACGCCAACTCCCTAAACAACCCTCGCGCCAGCATGATCGGCGCGAAGAAATTGACCTGGAACACGTCGCGCCAGACATGCATCGGCGTGTCGATCGAATTCATGCGGCTGTTGCCGTCCTTGAGCTTCGGCGAGATGCCGGCATTGTTGACCAGCGCATGAAGCTGGCCGCCATGAGCCTCCAGCCGATGGCGGATTTCCGAGATCGCGATGCCGACATCCTCCTGGTCGGCAAGATCGACCTTGATATGATCTTCCGGACCGGCCGGCCACGGACAGTCCTCGGCAAACGCCTGGCGCGAGCAGGTGATGACGCGCCAGCCTTCGCGCGAAAACCGCTTGACCGTAGCATGGCCGATGCCGCGGCTGGCGCCGGTCAGCACGATCGTTTTTCTGGTGTCGGCTTCTGCCATTCGCGATCTCCAAAGGGGAGATGTAGCGGAACGCGGCAGCGATGACGAGGGGCGGAATGTCAGCATATGTCGCCACGAAGCGGAACCCGACAGGTGGCTCATCGTTGGTTGGGCGGCTGCGGATGCAAGTGAGAAGTTTCGTATCGGTCAGGGAAAAGATCATGACACAGCAAGCCCCACTCGACATCGCCATCGCTTTCACCAAAGCTTGGACCAGCCATGACCTCGAAAAAGCCGCGACGTATGTTGCCGATGATGTTGTGTTCGATGGCCCAATGCAGCAATCGACCGGCAAGGACCCCTATTTGAAGGGTCTCACCAAGCTTTCGCAGGATGTGAGCGGCGTTCGCCTGATTGCCGCATTCGGTGACGACAGCCAGGCGCTGCTAATGTACGATCTGCTCACCGATTCCTCTGGCGCCTTGTCCTGCGCCAAACATCTCAGCATCAGCGACGGCAAGATCCGTCGCGACAAGCTGACCTTTGACACCAAGCAGTTGGGCAGCGCCAAGCCGCGGCCAAAATAGGGGGCATCAGCCGCCGGTAAGGATGTCGAGGATCGAGGTCTGCCGCTTCTTGACCGGGCCGCCGACATCGCCGGGCGGCACCGGGCGCTTGATCGATGCGGTGGCGCTGTCACCGCCCGGCATGCCGAAGCCGCCGCTATCGACCGTTTCGGCCGGATGCACAGCGCGAGGCGATGAGGCTTTTTTGGCGGACGGCGCGGATTGGCCAACCGAAGCGGACGGTACTGGTTGCGCCGTGTTGGACGGTATTTCATCCTGCACGATCGTATCGGCAGGCGTCGACCTCCATGTTCCAGGCAGTGGCCGCACCGGTACGCCTTCATGCGCGGCGACCATGAACTCATGCCAGGCCTGCGCCGGCAGCGCGCCGCCGGTGACCTTCTTCATCGGGCTGCCATCGTCATTGCCGAACCAGACGCCGGTGGTGAGATTGGCTGTATAGCCGATGAACCAGGCGTCGCGCGAATTCTGGCTGGTGCCGGTCTTGCCGGCGGCCGGCCAGGCAAAGGCAGCCTTCCTGGCGGTGCCGATTTCGACCGTGCCGGTCATCATCGAGTTCATCATACCGACGATCTCAGGCTTGACGACGCGCGGCGCGCCGCCACCATTGTTGTCGTAGAGCACCTTGCCGCCGGCTGTCGTCACGCGGCGAATAAAGTGGACTTCCGGCCGGTAGCCGCCATTGGCGAAAGGGACGTAGGCCGACGTCAATTCCAACGGCGTCACTTCAGAGGTGCCAAGCGCGATCGAGGTGTTGGCCGTGAGGTCGGACCCGATGCCCATCCGATGCGCCGCCTCGACGACCGCATCAGGTCCGACTTCCATGGTCAGCTGGGCGGCCACCGAGTTCAGCGACTTCGCCAGCGCCGTCGCCAGCGTCACCTTGCCGAAATACTTGCCGCCGTAATTGGTTGGCGTCCACTTGCCTATTTTGATTGGCGCGTCGTTGCGCACGCTGTCGGGCGTGCGGCCGGCCTCCAGCGCCGCCATGTAAACAAAGGGCTTGAACGCCGAGCCCGGCTGGCGGCGCGCTTCCGAGGCACGGTCGAACTGGCTGGTCGAATAATCATAGCCGCCGACCATGGCACGTACCGCGCCTGAATTGTCGATCGACACCAACACACCCTGGCTGGCATTGAGCTTCTTGCCGCTGCCGTCGATCAGTCGGCGGATCGATTGTTCAGCGAGCTTCTGCAGCGTGAGATCGACAGTGGTGTCGACGATGATGTCGCCGCGCACGTCGCCGATCAGTTCGGGCAGTTCTTCCATGATTGTATCGGCGACATAGTTTTCCGAGCCCGTCCAATAGGACGCCACCCGCGCCGCCGGCGCGCTCATCGCCGTGGTCAGCTCCTTGGCGCTGATCTTGCCTTCATCGCGCATGGCGGCCAGAACGAGTTGCGAGCGCTGCTCGGCTGCCTTCGGGTCACGCGCCGGAGACAGTCGCGAGGGCGCCTTCAACAGGCCGGCGAGGAGTGCGGCCTCAGGCAGTGTGACATCACGCGCGCTCTTGCCGAAATAGCGGCGCGAGGCCGCTTCGACACCATAGGCTCCGGAGCCGAAATAGACCCGGTTGAGGTACATTTCGAGGATCTGATCCTTGGTGTGCTTGTGCTCGAGCCACAGCGCCAAAAGCACTTCCTGCACCTTGCGTTCCAGCGTGCGATCGGGTGTCAGGAACAGGTTTTTCGCCAGTTGCTGGGTCAACGTCGAGCCGCCTTGCGAAAAACGCCCGCCGAGGATATTGGCCACCATGGCCCTGGTCAGACCGATCGGGTCGATGCCCAAATGCGAATAGAAGCGGCGATCTTCGATGGCGATAACGGCCTCGGGAATATAGGTCGACATTTCATGCAGGCCGACGGCCTCGCCGCCGCTCATGCCGCGATTGGCGAGCAGGTTTCCGTCGACGGAGACGATTCTGATATTTGGCGCGCGGTCGGGAATCGCCCAAGTGGTGGCCGCCGGCATTTTCGCGCCGTAATAGACGACGATGCCGGCAGTCGCGATCCCGCCCCAGATGGCCAGCACGAAGCACCAGTAGAACAATCGGCCGAGCACGCCGAACACACCGCGCCGGCTTTTTCCGCGCCCGCGGCGCGACGATTTCGTCTTGGCCGATTGGCGCTTTGCAGAGGTCTTGCGGTTGCTCGGCACGACGCGATCCTCCTCGCTCACCGAAAAACCGGCCGAGGATGTCGCCCGTGGCGGTCCCTCGAAACTGGGTTCGATGCGGCTGTCTCTGCGGTTCGCCATGCGCTGTGCTGTTTGTCCCGATGCCTATGGCGTTCGGGGTGAAGAGTAGATGCGGCGGTTTAAAGGCGGGTTAAGTCGGGAAAAATCGAGGCTAAGTGTATTCAGTCGCTTCCGAGACGGCTGCGACCGGCAACCTGAGAAAGCTGGCGCACAAACAAAAAGCCCGCCTCGGCGGGCGGGGACGGATCATTGGCGCAAATCAGCACCATGCTGGAATTACTAGCACAACTGACGGCACAAAGCAAGAACAAATATGCTGTGTCGAGGCAAATCGCTTCAGGGTTGCGCTGGCGGCCTGCGGGTCACCTGGCGCCGCACCGACATCGACCCACAGGGTCAGACGGCGCTCTCGCATCTGCCGCCCAAACCCCGCACTCAGTTCTCCTGGATCGAAATACCGTTATCGTCGATCTTGAGTTCCACGCCCTTCGGTCTGGTTTGCTCACGATAGACATAGATGCCGAGCGCGATGACCACGACAACGAGCGCGCCGATGACGAGATAGAGGGTGTTCTGTTTCATGGCGCGCCCTTGATGTGCTTGGAAGGATTAGGCCTGCTTCACCAGCTTGATCAGCACGAGCAGGATGACCGCGCCGATCGTAGCGTGGATGATGGAGGCAAATATACCGCCGCCTATGGCGAACCCCAGCCGTGGAAAGAGCCAGCCGGCAATCAAGGCACCGACGATGCCGACGACGATATTGCCCACCAGGCCGAGGCCGAAACCCTTGACGATCAGGCCGGCGAGCCAGCCGGCGATGGCGCCGATGATGATGAAGACGAGCAGGCTCTCAACACCCATTGCAGTTCCCTCCTGAGCGAACGGTCGCGGAGTGGAAAACTCCGAATCGACCTCCGATTGCAACGGGTCCAAGCTATTGGAAAGCAGCCGCTCCCGCCAGCGGCGTCATTCGTCGTCGTCATCCCCCGATGCAGGCCGCCAGCTGATCGGCTCGATCTTCCTTTGCGTATGACCGTCCGTATAGGCCCACCAGCCGGTGTCGTTCTCGTCCCAGTCGCCGCCGGCCGCTTTCAGCCGGTCGAGCGACCGGTACTGGGCGATGGATTCGTTCATCACGCCGTCGCTGTCCTTCCAGTAGACGGTGACCTTGGAGCCATCCTTAGGCGCCGTTTCGATTGGTTCCCGGGCAGCCATTTCATCCCCCTCCATGGACCGACAGAACGTCGCGGCGAACATCTGGTTCCACCTTAGCTGTGGGCGAAGATGTCCGTCTCATCCCAACCCATCAGGTCGAGCTTCGCACGCGTCGGCAGGAAGCGAAAGCAGGCCTCGGCCTCCTTGGTCCGGTTGTCGCGCGTCAGCCGCGCCGTCAGCACATCGCGCAGCTGGTGCAGATAAAGCACGTCCGAAGCGGCGTATTCTAGCTGTTCGGGCGACAGCGTCTCCGCCGCCCAGTCCGACGATTGCTGCGCCTTCGACAGGCTGACGCCGAGAAGCTCAAAACAGATGTCCTTCAGCCCGTGCCGGTCGGTGTAGGTTCGGGTAAGCCGCGAGGCGATCTTGGTGCAGAACACCGGCTCCGGCATGACGCCGAAGGTATTGTAGAGCACGGCGAGATCGAAACGGCCGAAATGGAAGAGCTTGGTTATGCTGCGGTTCCTGAGCAGGCTGACAAGGTTTGGCGCCTTCTTCTGGCCGGGCGCGATCTGGATGACGTCGGCGGAACCGTCGCCCGGCGAGATCTGCACCACGCAAAGCCGGTCGCGATGCGGATTGAGCCCCAGCGTCTCCGTGTCGATGGCGACCGCCCCGACGTCGTAGTGCAAGAGCCCCGGCAGGTCGTTCTTATGGAAGCGGATTTCGCTCATCGTCTTCTCCGGTCGCGGCCCATACGTACTTTGTGCGTCCAGCTGAACGCACAATGCGATAGCCCGTCCTCGCCGCGATCCGATGAAAAATCAACAGAAAGTTGAATTCTTGGGTCCTGTCAGCGTGTCAGGGCATCGAGAACGCGTGCCCAGGAGCGTTGTCCCTTGTGGAAGGAACTCATCTCGTATTTCTCGTTCGGCGAATGGATGCGATCATCGTCGAGCCCGAAACCAACCAGCAGGGATTCGATGCCGAGATAGGTCTGGAAATCGCCGACCACCGGGATCGAGCCGCCGCTTCCCGTCGTCACCGCAGGCTTCGGCCATTCGTCGGACAGCGCGTCCTTGGCCTTGGCGAGAAACGGCGAGTCGTAGGAAAGCTGGATCGCCGGCGAGCCGCCATGCGGGTGGAAATCGACTGAGCAGTCGGCTGGGATTCGCTCCCTGACGAAGGCCTGGAAAGCGGCGCGGATCTTTTCCGGATCCTGCTTGTGGACGAGGCGGAAGGACACTTTTGCCGAAGCTTCCGCCGCGATCACGGTCTTGAACCCTTTGCCGGTATAGCCGCCGGTAATGCCGTTGAACTCGGCTGTCGGCCGCGCCCAGGTGAGTTCGAGCACCGAGCGGCCCGTTTCGCCGGATGGGACCGACAGGCCGACAGGCCCAAGGAATGTCTCGGCAGTCTCGCCGAGCGTCTCCCACGACTTCAGGATCTGCGAAGGCGTCTCCTCGACACCGTCATAGAATCCCGGAATAGTGACATGCCCGTTCTCGTCGTGGATGTCGGCCAGGATCCTGGCCAGGATGCGGATCGGATTGGCGGCAGCACCGCCATAGAGACCAGAATGCAAGTCGCGGTCGGCGGCTTTCACCGTGATCTCCTCGCCGACCAGCCCGCGCAGCGCGACGCAGATCGACGGCGTCTCGCGGTCCCACATCCCGGTATCGCAGACAAGCGCGAAGTCGGACTTGAGCTCGGCCGCGTTTGCCTCGAGGAACGGCTTCAGCGATGGCGAGCCGGACTCCTCCTCGCCTTCGAAAAGGATCGTGATGCGGCACGGCAACCCGCCATGCACCTGCTTCCAGGCGCGGCACGCCTCGACGAAGGTCATCAACTGCCCCTTGTCGTCGGCCGAACCACGCCCCACGATCACCTGACGGCCGGGCTCGATCTCCTTCACCGATGGCGCGAACGGGTCGCTGTCCCAGAGCTCGATCGGATCGACCGGCTGCACGTCGTAATGGCCATAGAACAAAACATGCGGTGCGCCCGCCGGTCCGTCATGATGCGCCACCACCATAGGATGGCCCGGCGTGTCACGCATGCTGGCGTCGAAGCCGATCAGCTTGAGTTCCGCCACCAGCCATTCCGCCGCTTTACGGCAGTCTGCGGCGTAGGCTGGATCGGTGGATATCGACTTGATCCTGAGCAGGCCGAACAGGCGCTCCAGGCTCTCGTCGAGGTTTTTGTCGAGGCGGTCGAGGACGGGGGAAACTGAGGACATTTTATCAGGCCTTTCGATTCTGAGCGGCAACCCTAAAGCTGCGAGGCAGAAACGAAAAGCCGTCGGTCGTTGGACCACAGGCGCCGAAACGCAAAAAAATGCCGCCGTGGTGGAGGGGGAACCACGGCGGCCTTTACTCGAAACGATGCGGCAGCCCGGAGAGGGGGGATAGGCTGCCGCAAGTGTCCGGGATAGGCGGGGGACGGGCCTTGTTCCGGACGTCGGCGAAAAATGCCGATGGCGTTTATCTGTGTCTCCGAACGTGGCGATTCAAGGGCACGAAGATTACACTTTCGTAACATGCCCGTGATCGCTCGACCCGTGATCGATTGACCCCGTGATCGATCGACTTGTCAGGGAGTTTGCAGGAACCGGTGGTGAGGCCGCCTTTGGCATGGACCACGGCGCTGCGCCGCGCTATCCCTTCGTCCCATGAAAAAAGGCGATCATCTCTTCCTTGTCGACGGCTCCGGCTACATCTTTCGTGCCTATCACGCACTGCCGCCACTGACCCGCAAATCCGACGGGCTGCCGACCAGTGCCGTGCTTGGCTTCTGCAATATGGTGTGGAAGCTGACGCAGGACGCCCGCAACACCGATGTCGGCGTGGTGCCGACGCATTTCGCCGTCATCTTCGACTATTCGTCGAAAACCTTCCGCAACGATCTTTACCCCGAATACAAGGCCAACCGCTCGGCGCCGCCGGAGGATCTGATCCCGCAGTTCGGCCTGATCCGCCAGGCGACCAGGGCCTTCAACCTGCCCTGCATCGAGATGGAGGGCTTCGAAGCCGACGACCTGATCGCCACCTATTGCCGGCTTGCCTGCGAGGCCGGCGCCGACACCACCATCATCTCTTCCGACAAGGACCTGATGCAGCTGGTCGGCGCAACGGTCGGCATGTACGACCCAATGAAGGACCGTCAGATCGGGGTTCCCGAAGTCGTCGAGAAATGGGGTGTGCCGCCCGAAAAGATGATCGACCTGCAGGCGCTGACCGGGGATTCGGTCGACAATGTACCGGGCGTGCCCGGCATCGGGCCAAAGACGGCGGCACAATTGCTCGAACAGTTCGGCGACCTCGACGGGCTGTTGGCGCGCGCCGGCGAGATCAAGCAGGACAAGCGTCGCGAATCGATCATCGCCAATGCCGACAAAGCGCGCATTTCGCGTGACCTGGTGACGCTTAAGAACGATGTGCCGGTGGTCGGCGGGCTCGATGATTTCGTGTTGCACCCGCCCGACGGACCAAAGCTGATCGGCTTCCTTAAGACCATGGAATTCTCCACGCTGACCCGTCGCGTGGCCGAAGCGACCGGAACGGAAGCGGCTGACGTCAAAGCCGTTCCCGTCATTGTCGAGCGCGCCGACACGGCGCATGGCCCCGATGTGGGATTTGGAGTGCCGGCAGCCGCCGAAAGCGCGGCGGGCGCAGTGACAGACGAAGCCGGGGAAGCGGTGCCGGCCACCATCAAGGTGGAGCCCAAGGAAGGCGACACCCCTTCTCTTCTCTCGGCGCTTCGCTTCGAGGACGCCACCGCCAGGAAGATCGACACCAGCGCCTACGTCACCATCCGCGACACAGCAGCGCTGAGGGCGTGGGTGGCAGAGGCGGTGGAGACCGGCGTCGTCGCCTTCGACACCGAGACCACCTCAACCGACCCTATGCAGGCCGAACTGATCGGCCTCTCCATGGCCACCGCCCCCGGCCGCGCCGCCTATGTTCCGCTCGCCCATAAAAGCGGCAACGGTGACCTGCTCGGCGGCGGAGTGGTCGAAAACCAGATCCCGATCCGCGAGGCGCTTGGCATTCTGAAGCCGCTGCTGGAGGACAAGTCGGTTCTCAAGATCGTTCAGGAGCTCAAATACGATCTCGTCGTGATGAGCCGCCACGGCATAGACGTCGCCCCCTTCGACGACACCATGCTGATTTCCTACGTGCTCGACGCAGGCACCTCCGGCGGCCACGGCATAGCCGCCCTGTCGGAAAAGTGGCTCGGCCACTCGACCATTCCGCTCAAGGAACTGGCCGGCTCGGGCAGGAGCTTCGTCGGCTTCGACCAGGTCGATATCGACAAGGCGACGGCCTATGCCGCCGAGCACGCCGATGTGACGCTCAGGCTCTGGCGGGTGCTGAAGCCACGGCTTGCCGCCAAGGGCCTCGTCTCGGTCTACGAGCGGCTGGAGCGGCCGCTGGTGCCGGTGCTGGCGAGGATGGAGCAGCGCGGCATCTCCGTCGACCGGCAGATCCTGTCGCGGCTCTCCGGCGAACTGTCACAGGGCGCCGCGCGGCTGGAGGATGAAATCTACCAGCTCGTCGGCGAGCGCATCAACATCGGCTCGCCAAAACAGCTCGGCGACATCTTGTTCGGCAGGATGGGCCTGCCCGGCGGCTCCAAGACCAAGACCGGCCAGTGGTCGACCTCGGCGCAGCTCCTCGAAGACCTCGCCGCCGAAGGCCATGAGCTGCCGCGCAAGATCGTCGACTGGCGCCAGCTGACCAAATTGAAATCGACCTATACCGACGCGCTGCCCGGTTTCGTCCATCCCGACACGAAACGCGTTCACACTTCCTATGCCCTTGCCGCGACGACGACGGGCCGGCTGTCGTCCTCCGATCCCAATTTGCAGAACATTCCGGTCCGCACGATCGAGGGGCGAAAGATCAGGACGGCTTTCATCGCCGACAAGGGCAACAAGCTCGTTTCCGCCGACTACAGCCAGATCGAGCTGCGCGTGCTCGCCCATGTCGCCGAGATCCCGCAGCTCAAGCAGGCGTTCGCCGACGGCGCCGACATTCACGCCATCACCGCGTCGGAGATGTTCAACGTGCCGGTCGAGGGCATGCCCTCGGAGATACGCCGCCGCGCCAAGGCGATCAATTTTGGCATCATCTACGGTATTTCCGCCTTTGGCCTCGCCAACCAGCTGTCGATCCCGCGCGAAGAGGCCGGCGCCTACATCAAGAAATATTTCGAACGCTTCCCGGGCATCCGCGACTATATCGACGCGACCAAGGCCTATGCCCGCGAGCACGGCTTCGTCGAAACCATCTTCGGCCGCCGCATCCATTATCCGGAGATACGCTCTTCCAATCCTTCGGTCCGTGCCTTCAACGAACGCGCCTCGATCAATGCACGCCTGCAGGGCACCGCGGCCGACATCATTCGCCGCGCCATGATCCGCATGGACGATGCGCTGGAAAAGGCGAAGCTGTCGGCCCGCATGCTGCTGCAAGTGCATGACGAGCTGGTTTTCGAGACGGTGGAGGCAGAGGTCGAGGCGACCATCCCCGTCGTGCGCTATGTGATGGAGAACGCCGCGATGCCGGCGGTCTCGATGTCGGTGCCGCTGCATGTCGACGCCCGCGCCGCCAACAATTGGGAAGAGGCGCATTGATGCATATTACCCTAACTTATAAGGGTCCGGTGCAAGGCAACGCCAGAAAGCAGAGCGATGTGTGGCGGCTTAGAAAGTCGTTTCACAAACAACTACATAAGCTCAGCCTGACCGACGAGTTCGATTATGTCGAGAAATATGCCGAACAGGAAGCAGAAAATCTACATCCAAACATCGGCATCACCGTTGGAAGGTCGCTTTATGTTCCATTCGTGACTTCTAAGATAAAAACTCGATGCTCACTTTACATAAGAGTCTTAAGGGGCGTCAGGCAATATAATCCCGTATTAGGAAACGTCGATCTGGACAACAGAGTAAAAACGTTAATTGATGCCCTACGAGCTCCACAACAAATTGGTGAGACTAAAGAGTCAGATGGAATGGTTAGATTCGTCCTTCTAGAGGACGACTCACTGATCGACGGAATAACCGTGAAGTCCGATCATTATCTGGATGAAGATGACGAAAGTGTAGTTTTGGCAATTATAACTGCCGATATCCATCTCGCGCACGCGACCTGGGCCAATATGCATCTTGGTTATCCATCCGCCCCATTTTGATTTTCGCTGGTATGAGCCACACTAAGAGCTGCTTGAGAAAGATCCTTCAAGCCGCCTCGGCCAGGCACTTCGCACAGGTGCCGCGGAACTCGATCACTGCCTTCTTGGCGGCAAAGCCGGTCGAGCGCACCCATTCGTCGAGCCGGTGTCCGACATCATGGTCGGAGAATTCGGTCACCTGCCCGCATGTGTCGCAGATGGCAAAGGCGGTCATCGAATGGCTGTGGTCGTGCGGCTCGGCGCAGGCGACAAAGGAATTGAGGCTTTCGAGCCTGTGCACGAAACCGGACTTCACCAGCGTGTCGAGCGCGCGATAGACCTGCAGCGGTGCGCGGAAGCCCCGCTCGCGAAGCTGGTCGAGCAGTGTATAGGCGCTGAGCGGACCGCTGGCGGCCTCAAGTTTCTCGAGCACGCACAACTGGTTTTTCGTCAGCACATCCCTTGCCGCCATGATTCCGTATCCAACCCGTTCGCGCCGCTCGCACGTCATTTCCGCATGCAAGCGGCTTCAATTCTATCCAGATAGCGACGAACGGGCCTCTTTGCTACTGTTTCTGTGCCGGCATGGCCCAGAAGCCGGTCAACTCCGAGCAGGCCCAACTTCGAGCAGTTATTGGCGGCCGAGTAAATGAAAACGGCGGGAGCAGTTTCCGCCGCATCTATGCGTTTCCAGTCACTTCCGTGGCGGACCCTTGCGCTCGGCGGAGGCGGCCCACAGATTGATGTCGGCTTCGCGCGCATAGGTGTCGATTTCGGCGAGCTCGGCATCGCTGAAGTCGAGTGCCTTCAGCGCGCCGACGCAGTCCCCGACCTGCTCCGGCCGGCTGGCGCCGATCAGCGCCGAGGTCACTCGGCCCTTGCGCAGCACCCAGGCCAGCGCCATCTGCGCCAGCGTCTGCCCGCGGCGACCGGCTATGGCGTTCAGCGCCTTGATGTTGGCGATGGTCTTGTCGTTGATGAAGGCCGCCTTCAGCGACTTGCCCTGGCTGGCGCGGCTGCCCTCAGGGATGCCGCCGAGATATTTGTCGGTCAACATGCCTTGCGCCAGCGGCGTGAACACGATCGAGCCGACGCCGAGCCCCTCCAGCGTGTCGAGCAGACCGTCGTCCTCGACCCAGCGATTGAGCATCGAATAGCTCGGCTGGTGGATGACGCAAGGCGTGCCGAGCTGCTTCAATATGTCGGCGGCTTCGCGCGTGCGCTGCGAATTGTAGGAGGAGATGCCGGCATAAAGCGCCTTGCCCGAGCGCACCGCGCGATCGAGCGCGCCCATCGTTTCTTCCAGCGGAGTATCGGGATCGAAGCGATGCGAATAGAAGATATCGACATAGTCGAGCCCCATCCGCTTCAGGCTCTGGTCGAGGCTGGCCAGCACATATTTGCGCCCGCCCCATTCGCCATAGGGCCCGGCCCACATCTCATAGCCGGCCTTGGTCGAGATAATCAGCTCGTCGCGATAACCTGAGAAATCGGTCCGCAGGATTTCGCCGAAAGCCGTCTCCGCCGAGCCGGGCGGTGGACCGTAATTGTTGGCGAGGTCGAAATGCGTGATGCCGAGATCGAAGGCCTTGCGCGCGATCGCCTGCTTGGTCCGGTGCGGCGTGTCGTCGCCGAAATTGTGCCAGAGCCCGAGCGAGATCGCCGGCAATTTCAGGCCGGATCGCCCGCAGCGATTGTAGATCATTTTCTCGTAGCGGTTTTCGGCGGGCACATAGGGCATGGGAGATCCTCAAATTAAAGCGAGCACGGCAGTTCCCACCGCGAAAAAAGGGGGAGTCGGCTCTGCCTCTCACCCTTAGCCTCTCCCCGTTTCTATGGGGAGAGGGGTCGACGGTAAACTAGACGTGTCGCAATGACTGAAGCGCGCGCCCTATATCTTCTTGGCCAACAGCTCTTTCGCCTCCTTGACGCCCAGTGCCGCAGGCCGTTCGCATGTGGTCTGCATGGCGACGAACTTTCCGCTCGCGCCCGATCGCAGCATGCCGGTCATCACATCGACGGCATGCAGCGCCAGTTCCATCGAGCACCGATGCGGCCGGCCTTCCGCAATCGCCAGCGCCATGTCGGCGAGACCGGCGGTGCGGTAGTTGGCCATCATGCCGTGCGAATGCATCTGGTTGGCCACGCCAAACGGATGCTTCCATTTCGGCAGCTTCTTGACCGGCTTGGCGGCGTCGGTGATGCGAACGTCGCCGCCGAAGAAATTCGGATCCGGCAAGAACACCGTGCCCAACTCGCCGTAGAGCTCCATCGGCGCATGGCCATGGCTCCACACGTCCCAGCTCGTATTGAGCGTCACCACGGCGCCATTCTCGAACTCCATCACGCCGTGAATCGTGGTCGGCGTGGCGACCAGGATTTTTTCGCCCGCGCGAGGCTTGGACGAGATCGTGCGTTCTGTCGTGGGGATCGAAGCGAAGGCTGCCACCTGCTTCACCGGCCCGATCAGCTGGATCAAATTGGTGATGTAGTAGGGTCCGATGTCGAGCACCGGCCCAGCGCCAGGCTGGAAGAAGAAGTCCGGATTGGGGTGCCAATGCTCCATCCCATGGCTCATCACGTGGCATGTGCCGCTGGTGATCTTGCCGAGCTTGCCGGTATCGATCAGGTTGCGGACAAGCTGGTGCGCGCCACCGAGGAAAGTGTCGGGCGCCGAGCCGATGCGCAGTCCGTCTCTCTCCGCCAGCTTCTTCAAGTCGAGCCCTTCCTTGACCGACAGCACGAACGGCTTTTCCGAATAGACGTGCTTGCCGGCATCGAGGATCTGTTTCGACACCTCGTAGTGCACGGCCGGAACGGTGAGATTGACGATGATGTCGATGTCGCCGGCCTTGAGCAGCCCCTCGACCGTCTCGGCGCGCAGCTTGAACTCCTTCGCCCGCGCCTTGGCCGCATCCATGTTGATATCTGCGCAGGCGCGCATCTCGATGCCGCGAAACAGCGGCGCAAACGAGAAATACGCCTGCGAGATGTTGCCGCAGCCGATGACGCCGACCCCAAGCTTTTTTGCCATGCTGGTTTGCTCCTAATAGGTCTTGGCGGCTGCGATCGAGCGGCGCGCGAAGCGCTCGGCGTCGTTGGGATTGTCCTGTTCCATGACGTAGTATTTGGCGGCGCTCTTAGCGCGCAGCGCTTTGATCAGGCCGGTCCAGTTGATCGTGCCGTGGCCGACATCCGACCAGCCGTCCTCGTCGAGACCCTCGCCGGGCTTGGCAATGTCCTTGACATGGACGGCGGCGATGCGTTTGCCATATTTCTCGATCCAGGGCAGCGGATCGTCGCCGCCGCGCACCACCCAGGCCACGTCCATCTCCCAGCCGATATCGGGCGCTGCCGCCAGGATATGGTCCTGCGGCACCGAACCGTCGGCAAGCTTCTTGAACTCGAAACCATGATTGTGCCAGGCAAAGCCGTAGCCGGCTTTGTCAGCCGTCTCGCCGACCTTGGCCAGGCGGGCGCCGAAATTGCGCCAGCCTTCCGTGTCGGTCGGCCTGCTCTCGGCGACCAGATAGGGGCAGATCAGCAGTGTGATGCCGAGCGCGTCGGCGATTTTGCGCACACCGTCAAAATCCTTCTCGAGCGCATCGATCGAGAAATGGCCGGTCGGCATGGTGAGGCCGTTCTTGTGGAGTTCGGCACGAAATGCCTTGGGATCGTCATAGACGCCGCCGAACCCCTCGACCTGCGCATAGCCGAGCTCGCCCAGCATCTTCAGCACGCCTTCCCAAGGTTGGAAATTGCGGGCGCTGTAAAGTTGGAATGACCAATTCATCGGCTCTGTCCGTTCTCTGGGGGATGGATGTGCTTGAGGTGAAGTTCTTGGGAATGAGGTCCTGGGGCGTTACAGGCGGTTACCGGTTGCGGCGTCGAACAGCGAAGCGCGCATCGGATCAAAACCGATGCTCACGGTATCGGCGTTGTTTGGCGTGCGCTCGGATGTCACTCGCACCGTGAAATTCCGATTTGCGAGCTTCAGCCAGACCAGCGTGTCGGAACCCATGGGCTCGACGACCACGACATTTGACGTGGCTGTGAACGGCCATCCTGTGCCGCTATTGAACGCGACATGCTCGGGCCGGATACCGAACACGGCAGCCCCCGGCACGGGCTCCTTTTCGAAAGCGTAGGTGGCAAGCGGGATCCGCACATCCTCGGCGGCGAAGTGCCAGTTGCCATCGTCCTTCTCCAGCCGGCCGTCGAGGAAATTCATCGCCGGCGAGCCGAGGAAGCCGGCGACGAAACGGTTGACCGGGCGATTGTAGATGGTCTGCGGTACGTCGAGCTGCTGGATCACGCCGCCCTTCATCACCGCGATGCGGTCGGCCAGCGTCATCGCCTCGATCTGGTCGTGGGTGACATAGATCATGGTGTTCTGCAGCTTGCTGTGCAGCAGCTTGATTTCGACACGCAACTCCGCGCGCAGCTTGGCATCGAGATTGGAAAGCGGCTCATCGAACAGGAAAACGTCGACGTCGCGCACCAGCGCCCGCCCGATGGCCACACGTTGGCGCTGGCCGCCCGACAGCGCCGACGGCTTGCGTTGCAGCAGCGGCTCGATCTGCAGGATCTCGGCGGCCCGCGCGATGCGCTTGGCGATCTCGTCCTTGGCGATGCCGGCGACGCGCAGTCCGAACGACAGGTTCTTCTCCACCGTCATCTGCGGGTAGAGCGCATAGGACTGGAACACCATGCCGATGCCACGGTCCTTGGGTTCCTCCCAGGTGACGTTCTTGCCCTTGATGAAGATGCGGCCGTCCGAAACGTCGAGCAGGCCGGCAATGCAGTTGAGCAAGGTCGACTTGCCGCAGCCGGACGGCCCGAGCAGCACGATAAACTCGCCTTCGGCGACATCGATGTTGAGCGTCTCCAGCACCGAAATCGCGCCGAAATTCAGCGACAGGTCCTGGATCGAAACGCTGGGATTTTCGAGTCTTGTCATCATCATCCTTTCACCGCGCCGGCGGCGATGCCACGCACGAAGAGCTTGCCGGAAATGAAGTAGACGATGAGCGGTACCAGGCCGGTCAGGATGGTGGCAGCCATGTTGACGTTGTATTCCTTCACGCCTTGCACCGAGTTGACGATGTTGTTGAGCTGCACCGTCATCGGATAGGTGTCGGGACGGGTGTAGACGACGCCGAACAGGAAGTCGTTCCAGATGCCGGTCACCTGCAGGATGATGGCGACGACGAAGATCGGCAGCGACATCGGCAGCATGATACGCAAATAGATGCCCCAAAAGCCGGCGCCGTCGACGCGCGCCGCCCGGAACAGCTCCTCCGGCATCGAAGAAAAGTAATTGCGAAACAACAGTGTCAGGATCGGCATGCCGAAGATGGAATGGACGATCACCAGGCCGCTTAGGCTGCCGTAGAGGCCGATTTCGCGCAAGATGATGACGATCGGATAGATCATCACCTGATAGGGGATGAAGGCGCCGACGATCAGGATCACGAAGAAAGTGTCGGCCCCCTTGAAGCGCCAGTTGGCAAGCGCGTAGCCATTCACGGAAGCGATCGCGATCGACAGGATGACCGACGGAATGGTGATGCGCACCGAATTCCAGAAGCCGCGCGACAGCCCATCGCAGTTGAGGCCGGTGCAGGCGCTGGACCAGGCCTTTACCCAAGGCTCAAAGGTGATCTCGAGCGGCGGTGAGAAGATGTTGCCGAGGCGTATCTCCGGCATGCCCTTGAGCGACGTCACCACCATCACATAGAGCGGCAGCAGATAGTACAGCGCCATCACGATGAGCGTGCCATAGAGGAAGATGTTGCGGCGCGAGAACACATGCCGCGGCTTCGGCCCTCGCGGGCCGGATGCCTCAAGCCCGATAGAGTCCGTACCGGCAGGCAGGGAAACGGCAAGGTCAGACACGCTTCTTGCCTCCGAATTCGAGATAGGCCCACGGCACGATGACGACCACCACCGACAGCAGCATCATCGTCGAGGCGGCGAAGCCCTGGCCAAGGTTCTGGGCGAAGAACATGTAGTCATAGACATATTTGGCCGGCACTTCGGAGGCGATGCCGGGACCGCCGCTGGTCTGGGCGACAACCAGGTCGTAGACCTTGACAATACCGGCAGCGATGATGACCAGCGCGGTGATGAAGACCGGCCGCATCATCGGAATAATGATGAAGAGATAGGTCTTCAAAGTCGGTATCCCATCCACCCGCGCGGCCTTCCAGATATCCTCGTCGATGCCGCGCAGCCCCGCCAGCATCAGGCACATGATGAGCCCGGTGCCTTGCCAGAGCGCGGCGATCAATATGCCGTAGATGACGATTTCGGAATTGTAGAGCGGATCGAAGTTGAAGCTTTCCCAGCCGAGGCCGCGCACCACCCCTTGGATGCCGAACTCCGGGTTGAGCAGCCACTGCCAGACAAGACCGGTGACGATGAAGGAAAGCGCGAAGGGGTAGAGGAAGATAGTGCGGAACGTGTCCTCGAAGCGGATCTTCTGGTCGAGCAGCGCCGCCAGTATGAAGCCGATGACGAGAGAGAATACCAGCGACAGCACGCCGTAGATCAGGAGGTTCTCAATGGAGACCAGCCAACGCGGCGTCGACCACAGCCGATAATACTGGTCGAGCCCGACGAAGTTCAGCCGCGGCAGGAGCTTCGAATTGGTGAAGGAATAGAGCACCGTCCACGCGCTGCCGCCGACGAAGATCACTAGTGCGGTGAGGACCATCGGAATAGAGGCAACCTTGGCGTTAAGATTGCGGAAGAGTTGGTTGGGGCGTTCGCTCTTGCTCATCTGCACAGCCGGGCTGGATCGGGTAAGGGCGGGAGGGTCAAGACCTTGACCATGAGGGCCTTGACCACGAGCTCCCGGCCCCGCGGCGGGCCGGGAGCGAGCGGTTCGTCGATCGTCAGTCCGCTGAGGCGACGATGTCGGCGAAGCGCTTTTGCGCCTCTTCCACGGTCATATCCGGCTTGGCGAAGAACTCCGAGAAAAGGTCCTCCTTCTGCTTTTGGGTGTCCTGCGTCAGCAGCTGGTCGGTCCAGGGCATGACGCTGCCCTTGGCCAGAATGGCGAGCCCTTTCTTCATGCAGTCGTTCGCCGCCTGGAGGTCGATGTCGCCGCGCACCGGCAGCGAACCCTTCTTGAGGTTGAAGGCGACCTGCGTCTTGGGGTCGAGCAGCGTTTCGGCCAGCGCTTCCTGCGCCTTGGACTTTTCAGCGTCTTGCAGCAGCGGGAAGTAAAAGGCGTCGCCGCCGGTGGCGATGACCTCGTTCAGGCCAAGGCCGGGAAGACACGTATAGTCCTTGCCGGCGGTCTGGCCGGCTACCTGGAATTCGCCCTGCGCCCAGTCGCCCATGATCTGGCCGCCGGCCTTGCCGGCAATGACGAGATTTGTGGCCTGGTTCCAGTCCTGCACATTGGTGTTCTTCGCCATCTTACGGGCATCGTCGGCGGCCTTGAACACCTTGGCGACCTCGGGCCCGGCAGCGAATTCCGCGTCCTTGTCGCGATAGACCTTCAAGAAAGTATCCGTGCCGCCGACCGCCGTAAGCAGCACGTCGAAGGTCCCGGAGGATTGCCAGGGCTGCCCGCCGACCGCGAGCGGTATGATGCCCGCTTTTTCCAGTGCAGGGGCGGCTGCGACATACTCGTTCCAATTCTTCGGCACCGGCACGCCGGCCTTTTCGAAAGCAGCGTTCGACAGCCACAGCCACTGCCAGGAGTGAATATTGACCGGCACGCAATAGATCTTGCCGTCGAGAGTACAGCCGTCGAGCAGGCTCTTGGGCTGTACGATTTCCGCCCACTTGTCTTTGGTGGCGAGATCGGTCAAGTC
The DNA here is from genome assembly GCF_055811195.1 of Mesorhizobium sp. WSM4823. Taxonomy (NCBI): domain Bacteria; kingdom Pseudomonadati; phylum Pseudomonadota; class Alphaproteobacteria; order Hyphomicrobiales; family Phyllobacteriaceae; genus Mesorhizobium; species Mesorhizobium sp. WSM4823. The sequence goes on along the minus strand of NZ_JBVVQL010000010.1, from coordinate 87,834 downwards.
GCGCATCAGACCGGCCTGCACCAATTCTTCCGCTTGCCGGCCGTGGTTGAACTGGGTCGCGCCCATCGGGTCGCCGCCAGTGATGCGGCTGATCATGATCGGCCGCGCCGTGCCGCCAGAGCCGGCGATAGCGCCGTCGATCCAATGATTGCCTGTCGCGTCGAACGCCTTGGCGAGTTCGGCGACCGCTGCCGCCTCGCCGCCCGAAGTCCACCAATGGGTGACTTCCAGATCCGTCGCTGCCGCCGGGCCGGCGAATTGCAGCACGGTTGTCACTGCCAACGCAGCGGTCATGAATTGGTATCGCATTTCGGCTCCTCCCAGAATCTGAAACGTTACAGATTTTCGATACGGCAATTGCGTTAGGGGTGCAACCCCGAAATACGAGCGGTTCGAGATTTTTTCGAGCCGCGAACAAATCCGCGTGCCACTTGCCGGCCGTGCGCCGCAGGAAAATAGGTTGCACCGCAAAAATGATGCTGCAATGCACGAAATTCGGCCAAATTCTGTTCCGCTGGCAAGCGCTTGCCGACGGCCAACGACTTTGGCTCCAATGGAATGTCGCTCGCGCAAAGCACCTGCCCCAAACCGTTGCGCGATGGCAAGTGACAATCTGTAACGTTTCAGTATATAGGTGCTCATCAGGCGGAGAGTCGCGGGCGAGTCACAATCCGCCGATTGCCGGTCTGCACGGCAACTGCTATGCGCCTGACGGGCGGGATGAATGGACAGACATCGAACGGAAAAGGACGAAGAGGCGTCGGGACAGGGCCGGCCGACGCTGAAGACGCTTGCCTTCATGACCGGGCTGGGCGTCACCACCGTGTCGCGGGCGCTGAAGGACGCGCCCGAAATCGGCGCCGAGACCAGGCGGCGCGTCCAGCTCGTCGCCAGACAGATCGGCTACCGCCCCAACCGCGCCGGCGTGCGGCTGCGGACCGGCAAGACCAACGTCATCAGCCTCGTGCTCAACACCGAGCACGAGATCATGAGCTTTGTCTCTGACATCATCTACGGCGTCTCGGAAGTCATCGCCGACACGCCTTATCACCTGATCGTCACGCCGTACTCACGCTCGCAGGATCCCTTGGACCCGATACGCTATCTGGTGGAGACCGGCTCCGCCGACGGCGTCATCATTTCGCGCACCCAGCCGAATGATCCCAGGGCCCGCTACATGCTGGAGCGTGGCATCCCCTTTGCCACGCACGGCCGCACCGACATGGGGCTGATCCATCCCTATCATGACTTCGACAACTACGCGTTCGCGACCGAGGCTGTGCGCCACCTGGCCGGCATCGGCCGCCGCAGGCTGGCTCTGCTGGCACCGCCGGTCGAGCTGACCTATCACCGCCATGCGCTGAACGGCTTTACCGATGCGCTGAGCGAGGTCGGCGCCAGCGAGATCCCGTTCAACACCGTTTCGATCGACCATTCGATCGAGCAGATCAGGATGAGGACCGCGCAGCTGATGCGCCGCGACGTCAGGCCGGATGGCTTCGTCAGCAGCGCCGCCGCCGCGACGCTCGCCATCGTTGCCGGCATCGAGGACGCCGGCCTCAAGCTCGGCCGCGACGTCGACGTGGTGTCCAAGCAGTCGTCGGACCTGCTGCATCTGTTCCGCAGGGAATTGCTGGTCGTCAACGAGGACTTCCGGCTGGCCGGCGCCGAGCTCGCCCGTTCCGTGCTGGGCTGGATCGGCGGCGCCGCACCTGGTTCCCTCCAAAGCCTAAGCACCCCGACTGAGGTTCTGGCCTATCGCCGTCCCGGCTAGAGCGGGATATGCTCGAATTGAGCTGGTCTCCACATGGGGGCGGACAAGAAATTCGGAAACCGAGCTTCCGGAATTGATCTCGGATCTCGTGCGCGGCTTCGACGGCGTGCTCCGACAGCTCCGTGGCCGCCCTGAACGTCCCACAGGGTCAAACTATCTGATCAAACTGACGCTCAACGAGGTCGCCGCAGCATCGGGACGAGCGTCGGCGACGAACCGACCTGGATCGCGCCGAGCGATTCGAAGCCGTGCCGCTGGTAGAATGATATGTTGCGCGGGTTCGATGATTCCAAATAGGCCGGCGCGTGATCGCGGTCGCACTGCGCGAGTGCGTACGCCATCAAGGCATCGCCGTGACCTTCGCCTTGATGCGCCGGGTCGACGCCGATCAGGGGCAGGTACCAATGCGGTTCGGTTGGGTGATACGTGGCCATCTGCTCGAATATGGCCGCGGTTTCAGGGGCGAGAGAGGATTCAACCGTGCTCTCGAGCACGGCGCCAAGCTCTTCCTCGTCGGAATGCACGCCGGGCGGCAGCCACAGCGCCGTCCCGGCGTAGCCGTCGGTGCAAAAGGCGCTTCCGCTTGAGAATGCCTTGCGCCCGAACGCGCGGGCCATTCGCGGCATGGCTGCGAGGTACGGGTGTGCATGCGGCCAGGTCCATCGCGCCATAGGGTCCGCTGCAAACGCCAGCACGATTATCTCGACCGCTGAATCTTCATCGGCTGCGGCCATAACTCTCACCGTCGGCGATTTCATGCTGCCCTCCTGACGTAGGTGGTTCGACGAGGCGCCCGCGCCCGCTCTCAGCCACGCATCGTAACCCGGATGGAGTGGGAGCGATACCGGTTGCTGTCGGCTCAGCGGTTCTGGAAAAGCTGAAGCGTTCTCCTGGTCACCAGCGATGTCCGCTTCTGGAGGACGGCAGGGGCCAGCGGAATGACCGGGATTGGGCGCAGTCCCGACGTCCAGATGGCGAACGGCCGGACCGGCCCGAGAAACGGCACGCTTGAGATCACCCGCGCAGGGCTCTACTAATCCGAAAACCTCACGCTCACGCCGCGCTGCCGAAAATAGGCCTGCATCAACTTACGCCCCGAGCGGTTGTTCTGCGCCAACTTGGTCGGATCGAACACCGCCTGTTTTATCCCTTCTCGTGTCAGCGCCGCTTTAAGCGTCGCGATATGTGCGTCGATGTCGGCATTGTCCGCCCGCAGCGAGGCATAGATACTTTCGGTCGCCTCGGCCACGGTAGGTTCGCTCACAGGTGTCTTCCTTTGGTTGGTTGAGCGGCGGCTTACCACAGATTCGCGGCTCCGCGATACCGATGAGACCGACAATCGTCTCTACCGGAATAGCAGGTTCCTGGCGCGACCCCGACCCCAGTTGGTGGCTGGGGATATCTGCTTTCTGGCAACCGCAAAATTGAACTCTAGGTCTAAGTCTCGGCGCTAACCTGCCGCCCCGCTGCCCCACGGGCCATGGAATGCGCCCGGTCCGTCGATGCGCTCGAAGCCGTGGGCGCCGAAGAAATCGCGCTGCGCCTGGATCAGGTTCGAAGTGCCGCGGCCCTGGCGGTAGCTGTCGAAATAGGCCAGCGCCGACGACAGCGCCGGCACCGGTGAGCCAGCCTCCGATGCCCTTGCCACGATGCGTCGAAGCGACGGATGCGCCTCCTGCATCATTGTGATGAAGGCCGGTGCCGTCAGCAGATTGGTGACCGCCCCGCCCTTGCCGAAGGCTTCCGCCATCGTGTCCAGCATTTGCGAGCGGATGATGCAGCCGGCCCGCCAGATCTTGGCGATGGTCGGCATCGGCAGGTTCCAGTTGAATTCCTTCGACGCACCGCTCATGACAGCGAAGCCCTGCGCATAGGCTGATATCTTGCCGGCGAACAGCGCCAGTTCGAGATCGTCAAGAAGCGCGTCCTTGTCTCCGGAAATCTTGGTCACGCCGCCATTGCCATAGGCCTTTTCGGCGGCCAGCCGCTCGTCCTTGATCGATGACAGCACGCGCGCCGCCACCGCCGCCTCGATCGCCGTGGCCGGAATGCCGAGCTGCTGCGCCTCGATCACCGACCATTTGCCGGTGCCTTTCTGGCCGGCGCGGTCGAGGATGATGTCGACCATCGGCTTGCCCGTCTTCGGATCGTCGGCGGCCAGAACCTTGGCAGTGATCTCGATCAGGTACGAGCTGAGCCTGCCCTTGTTCCAGTCGGCGAAGACTTGTGCGATCTCCTTCGGCCCCATGCCTAAGCCGTCACGCAAGATGCCGTAGATCTCGGCGATCATCTGCATGTCGGCATATTCGATGCCGTTATGGATGGTCTTGACGAAATGCCCCGCGCCATCGGTGCCAAGCCATGCCGCGCAGGGCTCATCCGTGAACTTGGCCGAAATGGCGGTCAGCACCTTTTCGACGCGCTTCCAGGACTCTTCCGTGCCGCCGACCATGATCGACGGTCCATGGCGCGCGCCCTCCTCACCGCCGGACACGCCCATGCCGATGAAGGTGAGGCCCGAATCGGCCAGCTCGGAGAAGCGCCGCATCGTGTCACGGAAATTGGCGTTGCCGGCATCGATGACGATGTCGTTGTCCGAGAGCACGCAGCGCAGCGCCGCGATCTGCTCATCGACCGGCTTGCCGGCCAGCACCATGATGATGATCGGCCGCGGCGGCCGGATGGCCGCAGCGAGTTCCTCCAGGCTGTAGCAGGGCACGACCATGTCCTTCAGCGCGCCGGCATTCTCGACAAAGGCGTCGGTTCGTGCGGCGGTGCGGTTGAAGACGGCTATGCGGTGCCCCTTCTCGGCGATGTTGAGCGCCAGGTTGGAACCCATCGTGCCAAGGCCGATCAGGCCGATTTCGGCTTTTTCCATCGTTTCTTCCCTGCTTTCGGATCTTTTGTTGAGGCCGCGATTTGTGGCGACGCCCGTTCTTCTTGGGATGCCATTCTTGTCGAAAATGCCATTCTTGTCGAAAATGAATGACGGGCCTTCAAGGCCGCGTCAACCGCCTCGCCGAAATGTGTGCGCAGGACTGCCGGCTGGTCCTCATCGCCTGATATCGATCGGCGCCTCGATCTTCACGATCTCGAAATCCGAAACGAGGATATCGAGCCGCGCCGTCCATCGGCCGGGGACCGGGACGACGAGATCGTCGACACGCCAGGTACCATCGTCGCGCTTTGTCGCCGCGCGTTTGATCGGCTCGATGCCGGCATCGGGTTTTGACAACACCAACGTCACTTGCTTAGCGTCGAGCGGGCCGAAATCGCCGGTAATGATGGCGATAGACGCCGCAACCGACCCAACATGGCCGGGCGTGATGCTGAGGTCGGCCATCGCCCTCGGCGTGTGGATATGGATCGATGCCGGCTGCGCTGCGGCGATCGCCAGCGCGCGGGGCGGTGGCGTGAAGCGCCAACCGGCGGCAACACCGAAAATCGCCAGAACGATCAGCATTTCAATGCCGATCGAGCGGACCAGCCTCCTCTGTACTTCCGTCTCTCCCGCTTCGGCCGGACCGGTCAACTTCCAACGGTTGGTCGCGGCCAGCGTGAACAGGAAGAACAGCAGCCCCAGCTTGATCAGCAGCAGCCGGCCATAGGCGGTGTCGAGCAAAGCTGCGGGCGCTTCCACCTGGATGATGGCCAGCACGATGCCGGTGGCCGCAAGGACGGCCACGACAGGCAGGATCGCCTGAGAAAACCGGCGCAGGAAAGGCGTGGCCTCGACCGGCTTCCGCCACATGGCGAGGCCGAGCGGCGCCAACGCCCCGGCCCAGAAGGCAATGCCGGCACCGTGCAGGAACACCATCGGCCGTGTCAGCCATTGCGGTTCGGCGGCACTTGCGTGCCCGCTGGCGACAAGGGCGGCACCGACACCGGCCAAGCCGGCAAGGGCCAACAGTCTTGCACTGCCGCGTGGCCCGGCCAGCGACAGCAGGCCAAGTCCTAGCGCCACCAGCGCGACCAGCACCGTCCGGCCGAAGCTTGTGCCGAGCCCGGCCTGCCAGACGCCGGGCTGCGTCAGCCGGACGAGCGGCGCACCGAGCGCGTCCAGTCCCTGCAAGCCGAGCGACACCGGCGCCGCGACAAGGCCGCCCAGGATTGCGGCGATGACGAAGCGCTGGCCGGAACGCCCGCCCTTTGCCAGCCAGGCGATGGCGAAGGCGCCGCCGACACCTAGAAAGAGACCGATATAGAGAAAGACCTTGCCGATCCAAATCGCCGACCTCAGGCCCCGGTCGACGGCGTCGGAGGCGGCCGGCGCAGCACTCGGCGCGCCGATGGAAAACAGCACCGAGCCGCCGACCGGATGACCATCGGCGGAAATCACCCGCCAGCTCAGCACATGCGTGCCGGATCCGAGCGTTTGCGGATTGTCGATCTCGACCGTCTGGTCATTGAGGCGGAACGCTGTCAGCGGGAGCGGCGTGCCATCGGGCCGCACCAGAGTGAGCACCAGTGGGGAGACCGGCTCGCTGAAAGTCAGCGAAAATTGCGTCGGGCTTTGTCCCAGCACCGTGCCGTCGGCCGGATCGGTTGTGACCAGCGCCGCATGGGCAAAGGCCTGACTTGGCACGGCGATGACGGCGAGCATGATCGCGGCCAGAAAGCCAATGGCAGGCCAATTGGCGCGCTTGCCGAACCTGCAGATCGCCCACCGAAAAGATACTACGGTCATATCGTTGTCACGAAAACGCGGCGCGCTCTTTCGAACGGAGCGCGCCGCAAGAGAGATCATTTCTTCGGCAGCAGCTTGAGGCCAGGCGCGGGATATTCCAGCGCATCCTCATCCTGGCCGGCCGCCGGAATCTCGATCCAGCGTTCGGCAACGCCATCGCATTCCTGCACCACCGGGAAGTGGAGCGTCTGGCCGGCCGGCAGTTCCGCCGCCAGTGTCCCGCGGAAGACGAATTCGTCGTAGAATTCGTCCGGCAGGCTGCCGCCGCTCCAGTCGACTTCCCTAACGCCTGACGTCACCGTCTCGCCATAGAGCTGGTAGGACTTCTCGTATTTGCCCTTCTTGACCTGCAGCGTCCAGCCGGGCTTCGGCATCGGCTTTACCGAAATCACCCCTTCCGGGATTTGCACGCGCACGGCGGTCGTCGCTTTGCCCTCGCAGCCATGCGGCACACGCAGGATCGCTTTGTAGGTCGAACCGACCGCCGCCTCCTGCGTTTCGAGCGTGACATGAGCGAAAGCCGTGCCCGTCCCGGAAGCGAGAAGCGCGCAGGCCGACAAAATATACTTGTTCATGATGGTCCCTCTGACGACCATGATGGTGCTTCTGATTTCGGATGTTAAGATTTTGGCCGGATCAATTGGCATGGTCGTCCATGCCGCCCATTTGGCCCATGCTCTCGACGGCGAACTCGACGGTGACAGTGCCAGCCTTTTCGAAGGTCAGCGCAGCGGAAAACGCCTCGCCCTGTTTGGGCTGACGCTTGAGGCCGATAAACATCAAATGATAGCCGCCGGGCGCCAGCGCGACCTTGCCGCCGGCCGGAATCTCGAGGCCACCGGTGACCGGCCGCATGGTCATGACGCCGTCCTTGACGCCCATTTCGTGCAATTCGGCCTTGTCCGATACATCGGAGGAGATCGACAGCAGCCGATCCGGTGAACTGCCGGTGTTGGTGACGGTGAAGTAGCCGCCGGCCACTTTGGCGCCCGGCGGTGTGGCGCGCGACCAGGGATGCACGATCTCAAGGTCGCCGACCCTAAACTCATGGGCGAAACCGGCCTGGGCGCTGACGAGCAGGAGGGCGAAGAGGAACATGGCGATGCCGAGTCGTTCCTCGAAGCTGCGCAGGAAAAGCCTGTTGCGGCCGAACCGCGCACGGAGTGAGTGAGACATGATAGCTCCAAGAATTGAGAGATAGCGCCGGTGGCCCGTCGCGAACAATTTCAATTGTCGACGGACGCACCCGCGAAAGGTTCTGCGAGTCTAACCGAAAAGGATCAGGCCGATGCCGGCGGCGCGCGCGGATTCGACGGCGAGCGGTCGCGGCTGAAATCGAGGTGCCGGAACGCCGGCAGCACAAACGCGACGGTTTCGGTGGAAAAATGGCCGGGCGCCGCGGCGGCAGCGAGCGGCGGTGCGTAAGCCACCGAGGCAATGCTGCAGCCAAGCGCACAGCAGGCCGGCACGTGCTGCTGGTGCGGATCGCCGCCTGGAAGCTGCGCCGCGCCCTCCTGGGTGCAGATGACATTGCCGAAGGCGTCGAGTTGCGAAGCAGCCGGGCTTAAGCCGGATGCGAATGCGCCAAACACCGACTGGAGCACGAGCAAATAGGCCGCAGCGAACGCGGCCGGCATGCTCCATCGTCTCCGCCGGATATTCAAAGACCTGCCTCTTTACGCAGCAACGGCAATACCTAGCACGCGGCGAGCGAGCGGAAAATCGCCAAATCGCTGCTGCGGCAACGCGGCGCGATCAACGCATGTCGCCCAAAGCATGCCCTCGGACTTGAGCCGCAGCGGTTTTGGGATAACGACATGCACAAGAACAGGAACTTAAAGCGCGTCGTATATTCAGACGCCACGCGCTTTAAGCCGGTTGCGGCTGCTGGCCTTCCGGAATCGATGTCAGCAGCGTGTGCCGCGCCGACTTCAGATGCTTGCGGCAGGCGGTGTCGACCTTGCCGAGATCGCGCGATTTGAGCGCGGCGATATAAGCCAGATGTTCCGCCACCGCCACTTCGTTGCGCTCGCGCTCCTGCGCCTTGTTCCACTGGTAGTGGTAGTGGAAGATCATGGCGATGACGTCGTAGAAATCGACGATGAAGCGATTGTGCGACGCGCGGTGGATCAGCCGGTGAAAGCGCTCGTCGAGCTCCGAGAATTCGTTGAAGCGCGTGGCGATTTCGCGCGCCAGCAAGCGATGCTCGTCTTCCAGGAGGTCGAGGTCGGCCCAGACCGCACTGTCTTGCGGCAGGGCGGCAAAGGCGGCGGCCGAGCGCAATTCGAACATCTCGCGGATTTCGGTCAGTTCCAGCGCGAAGGCGCGGGTGAAGCCCTTCAGCACCCAGTGACTGTTGCGGCGCTTCTCGATCAGCCCGAAGCGGGAAAAGCGAATCAGGAACTCGCGCACGCTGGTGGTGCCGACGCCGATCTCGCGCGCCAACTCGAGCTCGTTGATCTGCATTCCGGCCTCGGCGCCACCCGCGAGCAGCCGCCGCATGAAGGAGCGCTCGATGATCTGCGACAGCGTGTCCGTCTCTTCCTCGGGAAAAAAATCGTCCGCCCGCGGGGCGCGCAGCACCGTCTTGCTGCGCTTGTTCCAGTCGATCAGCCCCGTCTCTTCCATGCGCGCCAGGATGGTACGGATGGTCGTGCGGCTGACGCCGAGCAGCGCGCCGAGTTCCGGCTCCGACGGCAGGCTTTTCGTTTCGTCAAGCAGCCTGAGACCGCGATTATAGGCGTCCTTGTAGACGTTATTGCTCTTCGACATCCCCTGCCTCGTTGCGCGCCGACGCTTGCAGCGGCTGGCTTGAAGCGCGATATGACAGATGCTCCTAGCGCATGCCCTCGAAAAGCGGAAAATCGCTTTCCAAAGGAATACGCAGTTCCGGTGCCGGAGCGTCCTTGAAGACCCAAGACGCCCCGCGCATCCATGAAAAAACGATTGACGCAAAAATGTTTTTTCACGATAAAAGACATTATATGTTAAGTGGCGCGTGTCAATCCGCGCCCATCCCAGGACCATACCCAGGAAACCGCCCGTGAACGCCGCAAACAGCATTCTTCTGTCTCCCGCCGACAATGTCGCGGTCGCCAATGGCCGCATCGAGATCGGTACGCCATTGCCGGGCGGTGCCGGCGCCGCCGCGCTGATCGAGCCCGGCCACAAGGTGGCGATCAGGCCGATTGCGGCCGGCGAGGCCGTGGTGAAATACGCCCAGGCGATCGGCCGAGCCACTGAAGCCATCGCACCCGGCGAACATGTTCATTCGCACAATCTGGTCTTTGAGTCTGGCCGTCTGCCGGTGGTGCCGCCAAGCGAGGCCGTGCACGCGACCGAAGCCGACCGTATTAGAACCTTCATGGGTTATCGTCGCGCCGACGGTCGTGCCGGTACGCGCAACTTTGTCGGCATTCTCGCCAGCGTCAATTGTTCGGCCACCGTTTGCCACGCCATCGCCGACGAGGCGAACCGCACGCTTCTGCCAAAATACCCCGGCATCGACGGCTTCGTTCCCATCGTCCACGGCCAGGGCTGCGGCATGAGTGCCACCGGCGACGGCATGATGGTGCTGCACCGCACGCTTGCCGGCTATGCCCGCCATCCGAATTTCGGCGGCGTGCTGATGGTCGGGCTGGGCTGCGAGGTCAACCAGCTCACCCTCTATGGCCAGAAGGGCGTCGCCGCAGGAAAACGCCATTTCAACATCCAGGAAGCCGGCGGCTCGCGCAAATCCGTCGAGAAGGCGATGGCCGTGCTGGCCGAGATCGCTGAGGAGATCGGCAAGCTTGAGCGTGAGCCGATCCCGGTCAGCGAAATCGTCGTTGGCCTGCAGTGCGGCGGCTCCGACGGCATGTCCGGCATAACAGCCAATCCGGCGCTGGGCGCCGCTGTCGACATCCTGGCCGGCGTCGGCGGCATCGGCATCCTCTCCGAGACGACGGAAATCTACGGCGCCGAGCATCTGCTCGCCTATCGCGCGGCGACCCCCGAGATCGCCGCCAAGCTCGATGGCTATGTCAAGTGGTGGGAAGACCACGTCGCCAAGCACGGCGCCTCCATCGACAACAATCCTTCGCCCGGCAACAAGCGCGGCGGTCTCACCACCATCCTTGAGAAGTCGCTTGGCGCGGTCGCCAAGGGCGGCCAGACGCCGCTCAACGGCGTCTTCGGCTATGCCGAGAAGGTCAGCGGACACGGCTTGGTGTTCATGGATACGCCCGGCTACGACCCGGTCTCTGCCACCGGCCAGGTTGCGGGCGGCGCCAATGTCATCGTCTTCACCACCGGCCGCGGCTCCTGCTTCGGCTGCCGGCCGACGCCGTCGATCAAGGTCGCCACCAACTCGACCATGTATCATCAGATGGAAGAGGACATGGACGTGAATTGCGGCGTCATCGCCTCGGGCGAAAAGACCATCGCCGGCATGGGCCGCGAGATATTCGAACTGATCGTCGAGACGGCTTCGGGCCGCAAGACCAAGAGCGAGGCGTTCGGCTACGGCGACAACGAGTTCGTCCCATGGCACCTCGGCGCGACCCTTTAGCAATTCCAGGAAAAGTGTGAAACGGTTTTCCCGGGAAAGCGCGTAGCGCTTGCCCTGCGGAATTGCGCAAAAACAAAGATCCAGGGCGTCGCCGAACCTAGCCCCGCCGACAAAACGCCGACAGGCGGCGAGCGTGCGATCAATGACTGCATGCATCACAGTCTCACGATTTTCAGAAAGAATATACATTCCATATTGACTATAAAGTGGAATTAATATTCCGTACCGGGAGAGAGAGCGGGAAGCCCTGAAGCGTGGCAACGGGATCAGGAAGGAGACTTTCTTTTCCCATCAAGCCATACGGAGGCCGGTTCGAAACACAGCTTGCGTCGACCCCATCGATGCATTATCAAAACACTGCAAATGTTTTTTATTGATAAAGTTCTATTTGGGCAGCGCCTATCCGAGTGGAGCTTTCCGTAACGTTCACCGGGCGACTTAGGGAGGAAACCTAATGAAATTCGTGACCAGCATTCTCAACCGCCGCGCATTCGTGGCGCTCGCCGCCGCCTCGATGCTTGCCGGCGTGATGCATTCGGCGCCGGCTTCGGCGGCGGACGTGACCATTCCGATCATCGTCAAGGACACCACCTCTTTCTACTGGCAGATCGTTCTGGCGGGCGCCCGCAAAGCCGGCAAGGACCTCGGCGTCAACGTGCCGGAGCTCGGCGCCCAGGCCGAGACCGACGTCAACGGCCAGATCTCGATCCTTGAAAACGCCGTCGCCGGCAGCCCGGCTGCCGTCGTCATCGCGCCGACCGAAGCCAAGGCGCTCGGCAAGCCGATCGACGAGGCTGCCACCAAGGTCAAAATCATCGGCATCGACTCCGGCGCCGACTCCAAGGCCTTCACCTCGTTCCTGACCACCGACAACATCCAGGGTGGACGCGTCGCCGCCGATGGCCTGGCGGCCGCGATCGGCGAGGCCAATGGCGGCAAAGTCGAGGGCGACGTCGCCCTGATCACCGCTCTTCCGGGTGCCGGTTCGCTCGAACAGCGCGCCCAGGGCTTCAAGGAACAGCTTGCCGCCAAATATCCCGGCCTCAAGCTCGTCGCCGACAAATATGCCGACGGCCAGGCCACGACCGGCCTCAACATCGCGACCGACCTGATCACCGCCAATCCGAACCTCAAGGGCATCTTCGCCTCCAACCTGATCATGGCGCAGGGCGTCGGTCAGGCGATCGCCGAGAACAGCCTGGCCGGCAAGGTCGGGCTCGTCGGCTTCGACAGCGACGAGAAGCTGATCAAGTTCCTCAACGACGGCGTCATTTCGGCGCTTGTCGTGCAGGACCCGTACCGGATGGGCTATGACGGCATCAAGACGGCGCTCGCCGCCTCGAAAGGCGAGAAGGTCGAAGCCAATGTCGACACCGGCGCCAATCTGGTGACCAAGGCCAATATGAAGGATCCGAAGATCGACGCGCTGCTCAACCCGAAGCTCGACTGAGCATCGCCAACAGGCGCACTGTTTCCGGGGCTTTTGCCCCGGAAACGACCTACACTCGCGTCAATCGTGAGGCCAATCTGGGAGGATTGTCATGACGTCCACGGCGCAGGAATTGCACCCGGCCCCAACGCTGGAGCCCGGGAGGACGATCCTCGAACTCAAGGGGCTGGAAAAGCGCTATCCCGGCACGCACGCGCTGAAGCCGGTGAACCTCGCCTTCAAGGCCGGAGAGATCCACGCCATCGTCGGTGAAAACGGCGCCGGCAAATCGACCCTGATCAAGCTTCTGACCGGCGTCATGCCGCGCACATCAGGCGACGTCATGTGGGAGGGCCAACCGGCGGCGTTGGCGACCCCGCATGAAGCCATGGCGCTTGGCATCAATGCCGTGCACCAGGAGGTCGTGCTGTGCCGCCACCTCACCGTTGCGGCCAACATGTTCCTCGGCGAAGAGGATTCCCGCTTCGGTATCCTGCAGCAGCGGGCCATGGTCAGGCAGGCGCAAAACATCATCGACGATCTCGGCTTCGACCTGCCGGCGCATGTCGTGCTCGGCGATCTCACCATCGGCCAGCAGCAACTGATCGCCGCCGCCCGCGCCACGGTGCGCGGCACCAAGTTCCTCATCTTCGATGAGCCGACCGCCTACCTCACGCGCAAGGAGGCCGACCAGCTGTTCACGCTGATCCGCCGGCTGAAGGGCGAAGGCGTCACCATCATCTACATCAGTCACCGCATGGAAGAAGTGTTCGAGCTTGCCGACCGTGTCTCGGTGCTGCGCGACGGCACGCTTGTCGGCACCAGGAACATCGCCGAGACCAACGACGCCGAGCTGGTCAAGATGATGATCAACCGCTCGATCGAGCAAGTCTACCACAAAGAGCATTTTACGCCGGGCGCGACGCTCCTCGAAGCCAGGAATCTCTCCGGCAAGGGCTTCGAAAATGTCTCGATGACGGTCCATGCCGGCGAAATCGTCGGGCTCTACGGCCTTATCGGTGCCGGGCGCAGCGAGTTCGTCACCACGCTCTATGGCCGTCATCGCAAGTCGGCAGGCCAGATCCTCTGGGAGGGCAAGGAGGTTCAGGTCAACTCCGAGCATGACGCTATCAGGCTCGGCATGGCGCTGGCGCCGGAAAGCCGCCGCGACCAGGGCCTCTGCCTCAACTTGCCGGTCGGCCTCAATCTCAATCTTCCGATCTACAAGCGCATTTCCAGCAATCTGCTGATCTCCAGCGCACAGGAGAAGACCGAGGCGGATCGCCAGATCGCCAATCTCAGGATCAAGACGCCGACGCGCAACGCGCTCGCCTCCAGCCTGTCCGGCGGTAACCAGCAGAAGATCGTCATCGGCAGATGGCTGGCGCACGGCGCCAAGCTGTTCATCTTCGACGAGCCGACAGTTGGCGTCGATGTCGGCACCAAGGCGGAGATCTACCGTCTGTTCGGCGAACTGTTGTCCAAGGGCGCCGGCATCATCCTGATCTCGTCCTACCTGCCCGAGGTCTATGAACTCGCCGACACGCTCCATGTGTTCCGGCGCGGCAAGCTGGTGGCCACGCATGGGTTCCGCACCGCCGATCACGAGGAAATTCTCACACAGGCGCTCGCCGAGAAGCAAGAAAAACCGGGAGGACAGATATGAGCACGGAGGCTATTCCGGCCGAAAAACCGAAGCGCAACTACAACGCCCTGTTCGGGCTGACGCTGCTGGCCCTGCTGGTGCTGTTGTGGGTCATCCTGTCGGTGGCGACGCCGAGTTTCGCCTCAGCCAACAACATCTCGAACCTGTTGCGGCAGGGTTCGATGATCGCCATCCTGGCGGTCGGCCAGACCTTCGTCATCATCACCGGAGGCATCGACCTTTCCGTCGGCGCCGTGGTCGGCTTCGCCACCGTCATCGTGGCGATGCTGATCAACGCCGGAGTACCGCTCTTCCTCGCCATCCTGATCACCTTGCTGGTCGGCGTCGCCATCGGCATGTTTCATGGCTTCGGCATCGTCAGGATGGGTCTGCCGCCCTTCATTATCACGCTGGCGACGCTGACATCCTTGCGCGGCATCGGCCTCTTGATGACCAACGGCAACTCGATCTCGATCAACAACGACGCCTTCCAGTTGTTTTCGCGCAGCTCGTTTCTCGGCGTCCCCAATCTGTTCTGGATGGTGATCCTGGTCGGCATCCCGGCCTACATCTTCCTGCATCACAGCCGCTGGGGCCGGTATCTGTTCTCGGTCGGCTCCAACGCCGAGGCCTCGCGTCTGTCCGGCGTCAATGTCCAGCGCACCATCTATATGGCCTATACGCTCTCAGGCCTCTGCGCGGCTTTCGTCGGCGTGCTGCTCGCGTCGCGCATCGGGATCGGCAATCCGACGCAGGCCGAGGGCTGGGAATTGCAGGCGATCGCCTCGTCGGTGATCGGCGGTACCTCGCTGTTCGGCGCCGTCGGCTCCGTGCACGGACCGCTGCTCGGCGCCTTCATCCTGGCCACCATCAACAACGGCGCCAATCTGCTCAACGTCAACGCCTTCTGGCAACGCATCATCACCGGGGTGCTGATCATCGTCATCGTCTATTTCGACGGCCTGCGCCGCCGCGGCAAGTAGACCATATTAACAACCGCCGGCCCGGCGCTAGCGGGGACAGCGGTTCCATGAACAGACTGGATTGAAGCATGAAAGCCGTCGTCTGCCGGTCGCCCGGCGAGCTTGTTCTGGAAGACCGCCCGGCGCCGAGCACACCACCGCCGGGCTGGGCGCTGGTCGCGGTCAGTCATGTCGGCATCTGCGGCACCGACTATCACATCTTCGAGGGCAAGCATCCGTTCCTGGCCTACCCGCGCATCATGGGCCACGAGGTTTCCGGCACTGTGATCGAGGCCGGCGACGGCGTCGATCTGGCGATCGGCGAGCCGGTGGTCATCAACCCCTATCTCGCTTGCGGCAAATGCATCGCCTGCCGGCAAGGAAAACCGAATTGCTGCGTGAAGATCGAGGTGCTCGGTGTCCATCGCGACGGCGCGATGTGCGAACGCATCCTGGTGCCGGCGCAAAATCTTTACCCGGCAAACGGCCTGTCGCTGGCCGATGCCGCCGCCGTCGAATTCCTGGCGATCGGAGCGCATGCCGTGCGGCGCTCGCTGGCGCAGCCAGGCGCGCGCACCCTGGTCATCGGCGCCGGGCCGATCGGGCTCGGCACGGCGCTGTTTGCCCGCATCGCCGGTCTCGACGTGACGCTGCTCGACATGAGCGCGGAGAGGCTGGATTTCGCCGCTAGCGAACTCGGCTTCGCGACCCTCGACGGTTCGCAGGCGTCTGCGACCGATCTGGTGCGGGAGGCGACCGGCGGCGAAGGCTTTGACGTGGTATTCGATGCCACCGGCAACACCCAGTCCGTCCAGTCGGCCTTCGCCCATGTCGCGCATGGCGGGACGCTGGTCCTGGTCAGTGTCGTCAAGGACGACATCGTCTTTTCCGATCCCGAATTCCACAAGCGCGAAATGACGCTGATCGGCAGCCGCAATGCGCTGCGCACCGATTTCGACCATGTCGCTGCCTCGATTCGCGATGGTGCTGTGCCGCTGGCAAAGCTCGTCACCCATCGCACGACACTTGACCAGACGCCGCGCGACCTCGCCCGCTGGGCGCATGAGAAATCCGGCCTGATCAAGGCGGTCATCCAGGTCGGATGAGACCGGCAGTCCTAACGCGGGACGCCAAAACAGGGCATCCGGTTTGTTTTGGTTCCACTTGACTGCAAAGATGCACCAAGGTGCGTTGAGATTCAGGTCAGGCCGAGTCGAAAATGGCGGGTTCCGAGAACCGGAACGGAGCGTACGTTTGGGTACGTGAGTACCGGAAGCGCAGGAAACCGCCATTTGCAGGCCGGCCTCACCTGAATATCGACGCACCTTAAAGCGCCGACAGTTTAAGCTCGACCCGCTCAGCCGGAAACCGCGTTTCGGCGAACTGGATCGGCTGGCCGTCCAGCGTGACGTTGACGGCGACCGTGACCAGCACGATGGCGCCGGGCTGCAGATCGAGATCGGCAAGATCGGCGGCATCGGCGTGGCGCGCCGACAAGACCGTCGATTGCCTGAGATAGTCACTGACCCCGAAACGCTCGAGCGAAGCGGTGACCGATCCGGTTTCAGCCATGGCGGCATCGATGCCGGCGAAGCGTCCCGCGTCGAACCAGCCGGTGGCACGCGAGACCGGCCGCCCATCGGCTTCGCCGCGTGTCTCAAGGCGTATGACATTCGAACCCTTGGCAAGCCCCAGCCCTTCGGCGACCCGCCGGCTGGCCGGCTCGACCGCAGATTCGAGCAGCACGCTGCGGCGCTCCGACGTCTGCCCTTGCAAGCCCTCCGAAAAACGGGTGCGGGCGCCGATCGGATAGGACAGCCGCTTGCGCGACAGCACGAAAGTGCCGCGCCCCTGCTCGGCCCTGAGCACGCCATCCTGCACAAGTGCTGCGATGGCGCTGCGCACTGTATGGCGGTTGACGCCATAGCGCTCGGCCAGTGCGACTTCCGGCGGCAGCGCAGCATTCTCGGCAAAGTCGCCGACGGCGATCGAACGCAGGATTTGATCGGCGATCTGCCGCCACAGCGAGACGCCGCTGCGCCGCTCTATGCTGCTGGCAATCTGCTGCCCGCTCATTTCTTGCCCCGATCTTTTTTGCCCTGTCATCCATCCGTCATGGACACGCTTTAGAGAATAGGTATAATTTGTATAATTGTCTAAATCAATAGACAAATTTGCGAGAAGGAATGGCGGTCATGCGAGGACAGGAAGCGCGCGATCAGGCCGAGCGCAAGGCCGTCATGGCGACGCTGGCGCAATCGACCGGCGACGATATCGTCCGCCTCTGGAACGAGGCCGGCCTGCCTTCGCAAGCGGAACTCCTGCGCGGTCCCGAAACTGGCCTGGTCACCGTGCGTGGCCGCATCGGCGGCGGCGGCGCGCCGTTCAATGTCGGCGAGGCGACGGTCACCCGCGCGACGGTGCGGCTTGCCTCGGGAGAAGTCGGCCATTGCTACGCGCTGGGCCGTGACAAGCAGAAAGCAAAACTGGCGGCAATCGCCGACGCGCTCTGGCAGGACCCCGCCCGCCGCAACGAGGTCGAGACCAAACTCATCGCGCCGCTGCAGGCCGCATTGGCCCGCGCACGTGAACGGCAGCGCGCCGAAACGGCGGCAACGAAGGTCGATTTCTTCACCATGGTACGCGGAGAAGACTGATGGACATTGCAACGCAAGCGATTGAGGGCGGCTTTGCCGATCCGGTGTTCAATGCCCAGACGGTGTTCCGCGCCGTGATGGATGCGATGGCGCGGCCGGGCACTCTGCAGCCCCTGCCGGTTTTTGCCCGCCCGCCGGCGCCGCTGTCTGCCACCGCGGGCGCTATCGCGCTGGCGCTGTGCGACAACGACACGCCGCTTTGGCTCGACCCCGTTTTGCAAGCCCCAGCAGCGGTGAAATCCTGGCTTGGCTTCCACACCGGCGCGCCGCTCGCCAACACACCGGCTGACGCGCATTTCGCGCTGATCGCCACGCCGGCCGAGATGATGGCGCTCGACGGCTTTTCGCAAGGTACCCAGGACTACCCCGACCGCTCCACGACGCTGATCCTGCAAGTCAGCGATCTCGTTTCAGGCGCCCCCCTGCTGCTCGAAGGTCCCGGCATCGAAAAGACTGCAACCATCGCGCCGGCGCAGATGCCGCGCCACTTCGTCGAACAGTGGAAGCAGAATATCAAGCGCTTTCCGCGTGGCATCGACATGATCCTTGCCACCCCCGACGGCATTACCTGCCTGCCGCGCACGACGCGCATCAAGACCATGGAGGCGTGATATGTATGTCGCAGTAAAAGGCGGCGAAGCGGCCATTGCCAACGCCCACACCCTGCTCGCCAACCGCCGCCGCGGCGACCGCTCGGTGCCGGCGCTGCGCCTCGACCAGATCGTCGAGCAGCTGGCGCTCGGCGTCGACCGGGTGATGAGCGAAGGCTCGCTCTACGACAGGGAATTGGCGGCGCTCGCCATCGTTCAGGCGCGCGGCGACATGATCGAGGCGATCTTCCTGGTTCGCGCCTATCGCACCACGCTGCCACGTTTCGGCTATACCAAGGCGATCGACACCGGCGCGATGCTGGTCGAGCGGCGCGTTTCGGCGACCTATAAGGATCTGCCCGGCGGCCAGTTGCTTGGGCCCACTTTCGACTACACCCACCGTCTGCTCGATCCCGAACTCGCCGCGGGCGGCGATGTCGCCGAGCCGCAGCAGCGCGCCACCGAGGCGGAAGCCATGCCCCGTGTCTCCGCGATCCTCGCCCGCGAAGGCCTGATCGAGCCTGATGGCGACATGCCTGGGGATCATGTCCCCGGCGACATCACCCGCGAGCCGCTTGAGTTTCCGATGGCGCGCGACATTCGCCTGCAAGCGCTGTCACGCGGCGATGAAGGGTTTCTGCTGGCGCTCGGCTACTCCACCCAGCGCGGCTATGCCCGCAACCATCCCTTCGTCGGCGAGGTTCGCATCGGCGAGGTCGAGCTGGAACTCGACGTGCCGGAGCTGCCCTTCGCCGTACCGCTCGGCTCCGTGCGTGTCACCGAGTGCCAGATGGTCAACCAGTTCAAGGGCTCAGCCAAGGCGCCGCCGCAATTCACCCGCGGCTACGGCCTTGTCTTCGGCCAGAGCGAGCGCAAGGCGATGGCCATGGCGCTCTGCGACCGGGCGTTACGTGCTTCGGAATTCGGCGAAGATGTCGTCGCCGCAGCCCAGGACGAGGAGTTCGTCATCTCGCATTCCGACAATGTCCAGGCGACCGGCTTCGTCGAGCATCTGAAGCTGCCGCACTATGTCGATTTCCAGGCCGAGCTCGACCTGGTGCGCCGCATGCGCGCCGAGCACGATGCCGGCGAAAACGCCGGCAAGATGGAAGAGAAAAGGGAGGCCGCGGAATGACCGCACAACCGACCGACATCGCCACCTACAACTTCGCCTATCTCGATGAGCAGACCAAGCGGATGATCCGCCGCGCGATCCTCAAGGGCATCGCCATTCCCGGCTATCAGGTGCCGTTCGCCTCACGCGAAATGCCGATGCCCTATGGCTGGGGCACCGGCGGCGTCCAGGTCACCGCTTCCATCATCGGCCCCGACGATGTGCTGAAGGTCATCGACCAGGGCGCCGACGACACCACCAATGCGGTTTCAATCCGCGCCTTCTTCAAAAAGGTCGCCAATGTCGCCGTGACCACCGAGACGGCCAAGGCGACCATCATCCAGACCCGCCACCGCATTCCCGAACATCCGCTGAGTGCGGGCCAGGTGCTGGTCTATCAGGTTCCGATCCCCGAGCCGCTGCGCTTCCTCGAACCGCGCGAGACCGAAACGCGCAAGATGCATGCGCTGGAGGAATACGGCCTCATGCATGTGAAGCTCTACGAGGACATTGCCAGGCACGGTCGCATCGCCACCACCTATGCCTACCCGGTCAAGGTCGAGGGCCGCTATGTGATGGATCCGTCGCCGACGCCGAAGTTCGATAACCCGAAAATGCACCGTTCGCCGGCTTTGCAACTTTTCGGCGCTGGCCGCGAAAAGCGTATCTATGCAGTGCCGCCCTTCACCGAGGTGGTAAGTCTCGACTTCGAGGACCATCCATTCGAAGTGCAGACCTTCGACCAGCCCTGCGCGCTGTGCGCGGCCGAGAACGTCTATCTCGACGAGGTCATCCTCGACGACAATGGCGGCCATATGTTCGTCTGCTCCGACACCGATCATTGCGAGAAGCGGCGCGAACAAGGTCATCGCGGCCACCTCGCGCCTGAAAGCCCTCTTGCCCTGGAAAAAACGGAGCCGGCGCAATGACCGACGAACCGCTGCTGCGCGTCAGCGCGCTTTCCAAGTTCTACGGCTCGCGTGTCGGCTGCGAAAACGTCACCTTCGACCTGTGGCCAGGCGAGGTGCTGGCGGTGGTCGGCGAATCCGGTTCCGGAAAAACGACGCTGCTGAACTGCCTCTCGACCAGATTGTTGCCGAGCTCCGGCACCGCCAGCTACCGCATGCGCGACGGTCAGTTCCGCGAACTCTACCGCATGAGCGAGGCCGAGCGCCGCTTCCTGATGCGCACCGACTGGGGCTTCGTCCACCAGAACCCGGCCGACGGCCTGCGCATGACGGTGTCCGCCGGCGCCAATGTCGGCGAGCGGCTGATGGCGGTCGGCGACCGCCATTATGGGAAAATCCGCGCCACTGCCGTCGACTGGCTGTCGCGCGTCGAAATCGACGAGGACCGCATCGACGACGAGCCGCGCGCCTTTTCCGGCGGCATGCGCCAGCGCCTGCAGATCGCTCGCAATCTCGTCACCGGGCCGCGGCTCGTGTTCATGGACGAGCCGACTGGCGGCCTCGACGTCTCGGTGCAGGCGCGCCTGCTCGATCTGTTGCGCGGCCTGGTCACCGATCTCGGCCTTGCGGCAATCGTCGTCACCCACGACCTCGCGGTGGCGCGTCTGCTGTCGCAACGCATGATGGTGATGAAGGACGGCCGCGTCGTCGAAAGCGGCCTCACCGACCGCGTGCTCGACGATCCGCGGGCGCCTTATACCCAATTGCTGGTTTCCTCGATTTTGCAGGTTTGACGATGGCGCCAAGTCACCCCCCTCTGGCCTGCCAACGAACGACGATTGGAGAACCTTCTGATGGCAACCCCGCTCGTCGTCTCCGACGTCGCCAAGAGCTTCACCATGCATCTGCGCGACGGCATCAAACTGCCTGTCGTCGCCGGCGTATCGTTCTCGATCAGGAGCGGCGAATGCGCAGTGCTCGGAGGCCCGTCCGGCGCCGGCAAGAGCTCGATCCTGAAGATGCTCTACGGCAACTATGCCGTCGACGAAGGCCAGATCATCGTCCAGCACGAAGACGGGCTCATCGATCTCGCGACGGCCAGCCCGCGCACCGTGCTTGCCGTGCGCCGGATCACGATCGGCTATGTCAGCCAGTTCCTGCGCACCGTACCGCGCGTCTCTGCCCTCGATGTCGTCGCCGAACCGCTGGTCGAGCGCGGCGCGGACCGTGAGGTTGCGCGCAACAAGGCGCGCGCCTTGCTGGCGCAGCTCAACTTGCCGGAAAAACTCTGGATGCTGCCGCCGGCGACGTTTTCCGGCGGCGAACAGCAGCGCGTCAACATCGCGCGCGGCTTCATCACCGAGCACCCGATCCTGCTGCTCGACGAGCCGACCGCCTCGCTCGATGCCAGAAACCGCGATGTGGTGATTGCGCTGATCGCGGCCAAGAAGGCAGCCGGCGTCGCCCTGCTTGGGATTTTCCACGACCATGACGTGCGCGAGGCGGTCGCCGATCGCGTCATCGATGTGACCGCTTTTGCCGCCGGGAAAATCGCCGCATGACAAGAAAGCTGTCGGAAACGCCGCTCGTCCACGACACGGCGGAAGTCGAGAACTCGACGCTTGGCCGCTGGACCGAGATCGCCGACCGCTGCCGGGTTTCGGAGAGCACAATTGGCGACTATTCCTACATGATGCAGGACTGCGGTGTCTGGTGCGCGACGGTCGGCAAATTCGCCAACATCGCCGCCAGCGTCCGCATCAATGCCACCAATCACCCGACCTGGCGGCCGACGCTGCACCATTTCACTTATCGCGCGTCGGACTATTGGGACGACGCCGAACACGAGAGCGAATTCTTCGCTCAGCGTCGCGCCAAGCGCGTCACCATCGGCCACGACACCTGGCTTGGCCACGGCTCGACCATCCTGCCCGGCGTCACCGTCGGCGATGGCGCGGCGGTCGGCGCCGGCGCCGTGGTATCGAAGGACGTCGCGCCCTACACCATTGTCGGCGGCGTGCCGGCGAAACCGATCCGCGAACGCTTCGACCGCCGCACCGCGGAACGCTATCAGGCACTCGCCTGGTGGGATTGGGACCATGTCCGCCTGCGCGCCGCACTTGATGATTTTCGCGCGCTTTCGGCGGAAGCGTTTCTGGAAAAATACGGCTGACGCAGGGCGAGCCCGCCGTTTCACATCCCTGACACATGACTCGGACAGGACGCGGTCTTTCCCTGGAGATCGCCATGCTTCAATCCATCAAACCGTCGCTCGCCGGATTCTTCGCCAGCTCGAACCTGAACCCTCCCGCGCATCTCAGCACGCGCTACGACACGTCAGGCAATTTTCTCATCGAGCCCGGCAACACGGTCGTCTGCCATCTCGCCAGTGGCTCAGCTTCCGAAGCGGCGGTCATCGAAGTGCGGGAACGGATGCGCGCCATGCCGGATGCCGACCGGTTGGCCTTCACGCCGATCTCCAGCCTGCATATGACGCTGTTCCAGGGCATCATCGAATATCGTCGCCGTCTTCCCTACTGGCCTGAGGATGTGCCTCTCGATACCAGCATCGACGACATGACCCAGCTCTATCTTGAGCGGCTGAAAGGCATCGAGGACCATGGCGCGTTCAAAGTCAGGGTTGTCGAAATCGTGCCGACCGGCCTGACCGTTGCCGGCGCCTCCGACGAGGATGAGCGCATCATGCGCGCGTGGCGCGATGCCCTGTCGGTGCCGTTCGGATACCGGCATCCGGATCACGACAGCTACACGTTTCACATAACTTTCGCCTATCTGATCCGCCATCTCGACGACGAAAGGGCATCACAATGGCAACAGCTATTCGATGACTGCCTCTCGCTGCTCGCCCGTCAGGCTACGGTGATGGAGCTGCGGCCTCCGGCATTTTGCCGCTTCAAGGACATGAAGCATTTCGAGGAGCTGCTGGTCCTCGGTTGATCCCATGCATGCTGGCCAGGCGGCAGCGATTTGGGTGGACTCGCCTTTCTGCTCGACGCGGCTGTGGGCAGTAACAAAACTGACATCAATCCGACACCGCAGGTTCATGGCGTTGCGCTAGCGAAGGTCAACAGACCTTCACTGCGACCGGACTGGAACTAGCCTATGTCAGCAACCACAGCCACGCTGGAAATCCGCGGCGTCACCCGCCGGTTTGGCAAGAATACCGCCGTCAGCAATGTCGATATCTCGATCCCGCACGGGCAGATGGTCGGCATTATCGGCCGTTCCGGCGCCGGCAAGTCGACCCTTTTGCGCATGATCAACCGCCTCATCGATCCCAGCCAAGGGTCGATTTTCTTTGACGGCGCTGAAGTCTCCAGCCTGCGCGGCTCGCTGCTCAGGCGCTGGCAGCGTGATTGCGCCATGATCTTCCAGCAGTTCAACCTGGTGCCGCGTCTCGACGTGCTGACCAATGTGCTGCTCGGCCGGCTCAATCACCGCTCGACCCTTGTCAATCTGCTCGGTGTCTTCTCTCGCGAAGAACGTGCCGAGGCGATCGCGGCGCTCGAGCGTCTCGACATTGCCCGCACGGCGCTGCAGCCGGCCGGCACCTTGTCCGGCGGCCAGCAGCAGCGCGTTGCGATTGCCCGCGCCATGATGCAGCAGCCGAAGGTCATCCTCGCCGACGAGCCGATCGCCTCGCTCGACCCGCTCAATGCCAAGGTGGTGATGGATTCGCTGCAGGACATCAATCTGCGCGAGGGCATCACCGTCGTCACCAATCTGCACACGCTGGACACCGCGCGCACCTATTGCAACCGCATCATCGGCATGGCCGCCGGCAAGGTCGTGTTCGACGGCCCGTCCGAAGACCTCAACCGCGAGGCTGTGCGCAGGGTCTATGGCGCCGACAGCAATGGCGGCGAGATCTCCGAGGCCATCACCTCGACCAGCGTCACCATCAAGCAAAAAATCGCCGCATCCGCCGGACCGCTCGAGCCCGCATTTCCCGGCTACTAGTTCCATGATCCCGACAAGTGGATACCGGTATCCGGGAAACCATGGGCAGCAAAAGAGCGCCTGGATCGCCAGCCCGCGTCAAAGGCGCCGTCAAAATTCGAACGCTACCGGCGCGATGCCGGAACCAACAGGAGAGACCCGACATGTTTAGAAAGATGCTTTTCGGTGCTGTTTCCATCATCGCCATGGCGATGGGCGCGGTTCAGGCACAAGACCTGAAGGAATTCCGCGTCGGCATTCTCGGCGGCGAGAACGAGGCCGACCGTCTGCGCAACTACCAGTGCTTCGCCGACCACATCAAGGAAGTCCTCGGTGTCGAGAAAGTTTCGCTGTTCCCGGCCGCCGACTACGACGGCGTCATCCAGGGCCTGCTCGGCGGCACGCTTGACTATGCCGAGCTCGGCGCTTCCGCCTATGCCAAGATCTATCTCGAAAACAAGGACGCGGTTGAACCGATCCTGACGACGGTCCAGACCGACGGTTCGACCGGCTATCATTCGGTCATGGTCGCCCGTGCCGATTCCGGCATCAAGACGCTCGCCGACATGAAGGGCAAGAAACTCGGTTTCGCCGATCCCGATTCGACTTCGGGTTACCTTATCCCGGTCACTTCACTGCCCAAGGACATCGGCATGGATGTGAAGAGCTACTTCGCGTCGACCGGTTTTGGTGGCGGCCATGAACAGCTTGTCCTCGAAGTCCTGAAGGGCACCTTCGATGCCGGCACCACCTGGGCTTCCGGCGTCGGCGACTTCAAGGACGGCTACAGCTCGGGCAATCTGCGCAAGATGGTCGACAAGGGCGTCCTCAAGATGGACGACCTCGTCGAATTGTGGCAGTCGCCGATGATCCCGAACGGCCCGCTGGTATTGCGGACGTCGATCGACGCCGGCGCCAAGCAGAAGATCACCGATTTCCTGACCAAGCTTCCGGAAACCGATCCGGCCTGTTTCTCGGCAATCCAGGGCGGCGATTACAAGGGCTATTCACCGGTCACCCCGGCGTTCTATCAGCCGATCATCGACGCCCGTAAGGCGAAGATCGGCTCGTAAAGCAAACTGCCACAACGCCGCCGGGGCCATGTGCACCGGCGGCGTTGCCGCATCAGGGCCGGGGATCTATCGATGAGTGCGACCGACGTATACCGAGCGCCTGCGCTTTCACCGGAGGGAGCCACTGTCGAGCGGCACTGGCGCGACCTCGCAGCCCGCCGGCGCCTTTACACGATCGGGGGCCTGGTTTTCCTGCTCCTTGCACTCTCTGGCTCGCTCTGGTTCGCCAACGAGACCAACGCCGGAAAGTTCTTCGACCGCCTCCCCCACGTCGCCGACTTTTTCGGCGAGTTGAAGCCGCGCGACTGGTTCGACCCGGTGCGCGCGCTGTTCGACCTGCCGTCCCCTTACGACGATGGCAGCCTCAAATTCGACTATCCAGAAGGCCGGGTCTACCTGACCCAAAGCATCTACATTCCGGAGTATTTCCACCGGATGATCGAGACGCTGAACATCGCCCTGTTTTCGACGCTGGTGGGCGCCACATTCGGCTTCCTGCTCTGCTTCTTCGCCGCAGGCAATATCACGGCCAGTCGTTGGCTGCGGTTCGCCACGCGCCGCTTCCTTGAGATTGTCCGCGCCTTTCCGGAAATTGTCATTGCCGGCTTTTTTCTGGCGATCTTCTCGCTGGGACCTATTCCTGCGATCATTGCCGTCAGCATCCATACTATCGGCGCGCTCGGGAAAATGTTCTTCGAAGTGGTCGAGAATGCCGACATGAAACCTGAAGAAGGTTTGCGCGCCGTCGGCGCCAACTGGGTCGAACGGGTGTGGTTCGGCATCGTGCCTCAGGTTCTGCCCAACTTCATGAGCTATTTCCTGCTTCGTTTCGAGATCAATGTGCGCGCTTCGACCATACTTGGCGCCGTCGGCGCGGGCGGCATCGGCGAATCCCTGCGCCTTTCGATCGGCCGAGGCCATGAGGCCAAGACAATCGCCATCGTCTTCCTGCTGTTCTGTACGATTGTCGCCGTCGATCAGTTTTCGGCGTGGCTGAGACACCGTCTTGTCGGCCGACAAGCGTTCGCATATGGGCGCGGGGAGTAAGGCATGAACGCCGACGCTATCGACGACATCGCCACGCGCCATCCGGATGCGTTCCGGCGATCCCTATGGAAGCGCTACGCCACCCCGCTCGGTGTCATTCTCTGCATTCTCTACACCTTCTACTGTGCGTGGTTCTTCTCGATCGGCGCCGTTCTCGAAAAGGCGAACTGGAACCTTGCCGGCGCTTATCTCGCCGACTGGGTGTCTTACGAAATCCGGCCCGATATCGAATTCAAAGACAACCATCTGACGATCGACTACTCCCGTTTTTCCAAACTGGGATCCAATCCAAATCCCGACTGGGTGACCAAGCAGATGGCGGTGATCGAGCGGCGGGTCGATGCCGCACCTGCACCGGCGGCCACGACGAACAAGTCGTCACAGGATTCGTTTATGGCGCCTGGTGCGCCAACCGCTGAAAACCCGGCCAGCCCGTCGGGCCAATCGGTTCCGGCTACGCCTGAAACGGTGCGCGAAAACGCAGTTGTGGCGGCGACTGTCACTCTTGGCAATGGCCAGATCGCCATCACGCCAGACCTTGTCACCGTGACGCGCGGCGGCGAAAGCGTCATTTTCGACATTGCCAAGGACAGCTCTGTGACGCCACGCACACCGCTGCCTGACTGGATCGAGCAACGCAGGCCAGGCTCGACAGCCTATGTCTCGTTTGGTTTTCTCGGCCGCGCTGAAGTCCAAAGCGACGAAGTCGTCGCCTGGAGACGTTTCTTTGGCTGGGCCAATTTTGTGTTTGACACGAACTCGCCATTCTGGGGAAAGCCGTTCGGCGAGGTCGCGTCACTGATTATATCAGGGGCACGCATCGATCCGTCGCGGTCAAACGCAGCGCTCGCCTGGGACAACATCCTCAACAACGCCGAGTGGCAGCACGGCGACGTCTGGCTGAAGCTTTTGCAAACCATCGTCATGGCTTTCGTCGGCACGGTGCTGGCCTCGATCGTCGCCTTCCCGCTCGCCTTCCTGGCTGCGCGCAACGTCACGCCGAGCTGGATTGCCAATCAGGCAACAAAACGCTTCTTCGATTTCCTCCGCTCGGTCGACATGCTGATCTGGGCGCTGTTTTTCACGCGCGGCTTCGGTCCGGGGCCGCTGGCCGGCATGTCGGCGATCTTCTTCACCGACACCGGTACCCTGGGCAAACTCTACTCCGAGGCGCTGGAGAACATCGATGACAAGCAGCGCGAGGGTATCCGCTCGGTTGGCGCCGCGCCGGCAATGGTGCAGCGCTATGGCGTGCTGCCCCAGGTTCTGCCGGTATTCCTTAGCCAATCCCTCTATTTCTGGGAATCGAACACGCGGTCGGCGACGATCATAGGCGCTGTCGGCGCCGGCGGCATCGGCCTGAAATTATGGGAAGCCATGCGCACCAACACCAATTGGGCCAATGTCTTCTACATGGTTCTGCTGATCCTGGTTGTCGTCTTTATCTTCGACAACATTTCCAGCCTTCTCCGCCGCAAACTGATGGGGACAGCTGGAAACGGCAATGACGAACGGCCCGGACGCGCGCCCGCCGGCCCGCTGCCGGCGGCTCAGATCGCCTGAGAGGAAGACTTGGCTGCGTCTTAAGGAGCTGCCCTCTTCCAACCGCTTTTGATGTGCTTGTAGCCGTCGCGATAGACGGCTTCCGGGTTTTCCGAAAAATCGCGCCAGACCTTGGTTGCCGCCGCCAAGTCCTTCAGCGAGCGGCCAAAGGCCTCGATCGTCAGCCAGTCGTCATAGCCGCTCTTGCGGATGGCCGAAATCGTCTCTCTCCACGGAATGTGGCCGCGCCCCGGCACGCCGCGATCATTCTCCGAAATGTGGATATGGACGACATTTTTGCGGTTGCGCGTGTAAGCGCCGATCGGGTCGGCTTCCTCGATATTGGCGTGGAAGGTGTCGTACATCGCCTTGATGTGCGGCCGGTCGATTGCGTCGATATGCTCCGACAGATCGTCCATCGTGTTGAGCAGATAGCATTCGAAGCGGTTGAGTGCTTCCAACCCAATGGTGACGTTCTTGTTGCCGGCATGGTCACCGATGGCGCGTTGCGAGGCGACCGAGCGCTTTTTCTCCGCCGCCGTCGGCCTGCTACCGGAAAAAGCGCCCAGTGTCGAATGCAGCGGGCCGCTCAAGATCTTGGCGCCGAGCGCGGCCGAGCAGTCGATCGCCCATCTCATATAATCGATGCCGGCCTTGCGCGTTGCGCCATCGGCCGAGATCAGATTCATCGCTGGATCGCCCATTGCCGAAACCGCGGTGCGCTCCAGTCCGATGTGATCGAGCAGCGCGCCGAGCTTTTTGTAATCGTCCGGCGTGCCTGAAAAGATCGGTATCTCGACGCCATCGAAACCGGTCGCCTTGATGTCTCTGAGCAGTGGCTCGTGTTTCTTCGACACGGCCGTCGTCCACAAGAACATACACATGCCGATTTTCATCGACGCCCCTCCCCATGAGTTCCGGTTTTTTTTTAGAGCTTCGTCCAAGCCCCGTTCTTCTTCGACGACTTCACGCAGGCTTCGATAAAGGCCATGCCTTCGACGCCGTCCTGGACGGTCGGGAAGATAACATCCTTAGCCGGCTTGCCGCCTTTGCGGCGCGCCGCGCGGATGGCGCGGGCCGCCTCCTGGTAGATGTTGGCGAAACCTTCGAGATAGCCTTCCGGATGGCCTGACGGAACCCGGCTGACGCGCCCGGCGACGGGCAGCGCGCCGGCACCATTTCGGGTGAGCAACTGCTTCGGCTGGCCGAACGGCGTGTACCAGAGATAGTTCGGGTCGGCCTGCACCCATTCAAGCCCGCCCTTTGAGCCATAGATGCGCAGCTTCAGCCCATTCTCGTGCCCGGGCGCCACCTGGCTCGCCCAGATCATGCCCTTGGCCGGATGCGACTTGCCGACCGGCTTGAAGCGCAGCATCACGTTGACATTGTCGTCGAGCTGCCGCCCCGGCACGAAGGCGTCGAGATCGGCTGAAAGCGAATCGAGCTCCAGCCCGCAGACGAAGCGCGCGAGATTATAGGCATGCGTGCCGATGTCGCCCAGCGCACCGCCAGCACCCGCCTGCTTGGGATCTGAGCGCCAGGCCGCCTGCTTCTGACCGGTGGCAGCAAGGTCTTCGGTCAGCCAGTCTTGCGGATATTCCGACT
This sequence comes from Mesorhizobium sp. WSM4823, assembly GCF_055811195.1. Lineage (NCBI taxonomy): Bacteria > Pseudomonadati > Pseudomonadota > Alphaproteobacteria > Hyphomicrobiales > Phyllobacteriaceae > Mesorhizobium > Mesorhizobium sp. WSM4823. The sequence goes on along the minus strand of NZ_JBVVQL010000010.1, from coordinate 58,292 downwards.
GCACGATGCGGATGTCGCCGAGCTGCCCCTTGGCCACCATCTCGCGCGCCTGCCGTATCATCGGATAGGCGGTGTAATTATGCGTCAGCACGAACACTTTGCCGGTCTTTTCGACCAGTGCCGCCAGTCTCTTCGCCTCGGCCAGCGTCGTCGCCAGCGGCTTGTCGCAAATGACGTGGATGCCGGCTTCGAGAAACGCCTTCGCCGCCGGCACGTGCACATTGTTGGGCGTCACGATAGCCACCGCCTCGATGCCGTCGGGCCGTTTCGCCTCGGCCTTGGCCATCTCGGCGAAGGAGCCGTAGCTGCGCGTGGGGTCGAGTCCGAGTTCCGCGGCCGACGCTTTCGCACGCGCCGGGTCGGACGACAGGGCACCGGCGACCAGCACGAACTCATTATCCATGCGCGCCGCGATCCGGTGCACCGCACCGATGAAGGCGCCTTGCCCGCCGCCGACCATGCCATAGCGGATCGGGCCGCCTCCCGTTTCCGACTTCGATGCGCCGACCATGATTTTCTCCCTCGTTGTCGCTTACCTCCCCCTTGAGGGGAGGTCGATCCGCGCAGCGGATCGGGTGGGGTCGCCGGGCGTGGAGCTCGGCATGAACCGACCCCACCCGGCCCTTCGGGCCACCCTCCCCTCGAGGGGGAGGGACAGCGGCGTTAGATTCCTATCATGGCGCGCAGCACCTTCTTATCGGTCGCGCCGCCGGCGAAATCGTCAAATGCCTTTTCCGTCACCCTGATGATGTGATGCTCGATAAAGGGAGCGCCTTCGGCCGCACCGTCCTCCGGATGCTTCAGACAGCATTCCCATTCCAGCACCGCCCATGAATCATAGTCATATTGGGCGAGCTTGGAGAAGATGCCGCCGAAATCCACCTGCCCATCGCCGAGCGAGCGGAAACGCCCGGCCCGGTTCGTCCAGCTCTGATAGCCGGAATAGACGCCTTGCCGTCCGGTCGGATTGAACTCGGCATCCTTGACGTGGAACGCCTTGATCCGCTCGTGATAGATGTCGATGAATTCGAGATAGTCGAGCTGCTGCAGCAGGAAATGCGACGGGTCGTAGTTGATATTGCAGCGCTTATGGCCGCCCACCGCGTCGAGAAACATCTCGAAGGTCGCGCCGTCGAATACGTCCTCGCCCGGATGGATCTCGTAACCGAGGTCGACGCCATTGTCCTCATAGACGTCGAGGATCGGCTTCCAGCGTTTGCCGAGTTCGGAAAATGCTTCCTCGATCAATCCCGCCGGCCGTTGCGGCCACGGATAAAGGTAGGGGAAGGCCAACGCTCCGCAAAATGACACCGACGCCTTGAGCCCGAGATTTTTCGAAGCCTTGGCACCGAATTCCATCTGTTCGACCGCCCATTGCTGCCTTGCCTTGGGATTGTTGTGCACCGCAGGCGGCGCGAAGCCGTCGAACTGCGCATCATAGGCCGGATGCACCGCCACCAATTGTCCCTGCAGATGCGTCGACAGCTCGGTGATCTCGACGCCGGCATTCGTGCAGATGCCCTTCACTTCGTCGCAATAGGCCTTGGAAGACGCCGCCTTCTCGAGGTCGAACAGCCGGCTGTCCCAGGTCGGGATCTGCACGCCCTTGTAGCCCAGCCCGGCCGCCCATCTGGTGATCGACGGCAGCGAATTGAACGGTGCGGCATCGCCCGCGAACTGCGCCAGAAACAGCCCAGGACCCTTCATTGTCGACGGCATCGGCATCCTCCCTTTTTGTCAGGACCAAGCATAGCGCCGATTGAAAGCACGGCCAGCCACTTTGGTCTTTTCTCGACAGGCGCATATTTGCGCCGCCATTCTGGTATTACCAAATGTGGATATTTGGTCAAGCGGCTCCGCTCGCAATCAGAGCTGCCGCGATTGCCCAATAGCGAGAAAATATACCAGCTTAATCAACGGACTAATCCACTAACAGGGTTACCATGCAGGACTTCTTGCCGTCCATATGAAATTGCTGTAGACCTCTCTGGAGGCCCAATTGGTCGAACCAGTTAACGGCAAATGCTGGAGCGCCTTGGGAGGAATCTTGCGACGCAATCTGGGGGTGCGTCGCGGGCGAATTGTTACAGGCGAATTCTGGGAAGGACAGACCATGCATCTTTCGACGCACAACTGGATGCGGGCCGAACCGTTGGAGACGACGCTCAGGCGCATCAAGAAATTTGGCTATGAGTCGATCGAGATTTCCGGCGAGCCCGAACAGTACAAGACCAACGAGACGCGTGCGCTCCTCAAGGAGCACGGCATTCGCTGCTGGGGGGCGGTGACGCTGATGCTGGGCGAGCGCAATCTCGCCGCCAAAGACCAGGGCCAGCGCGAGCGCTCGGTGCAGTATGTGAAGGACGTGCTGACGATGGTCAGCGAGCTCGACGGCGAGATCATCACCCTCGTTCCCGCCACCGTCGGCAAGGTGGTGCCGGACGGCACCGAAGAAGAAGAATGGAAATGGGTGGTCGACGCCACCAGGGAATGCTTCACCCACGCCAAGAAGGTCGGCGTCAAGATCGCGGTCGAGCCACTCAACCGCTTCGAGACCTATCTGTTCAATCGTGGCGCGCAGGCGCTGGCGCTGGCCGATGCGGTCAGCCCCGAATGCGGCGTCTGCCTCGACGCCTATCACATCCACATGGAAGAATTTAACGTCTATGACGCCATCCGGCAGGTCGGCAAGCGCCTGTTCGACTTCCATGTCGCCGACAATAACCGCTTCGCCGCCGGTCTCGGACAAATCGACTGGCCGAAGATCGTCGGCACGCTGAAGGAGGTCGGTTACGACGGCGCGCTCACCAATGAATTCGTCGCCCCTGTCGATCGCACGCCGGCCGCTCCCTATCCCGACATGGTCGAACGCAATCCTGTCGATATTTCGCCCGAGCAGCTCAAGTTCATTCAGGATCATGGTTCCAGCGTGCTGACGGAAAAGTTCTACACCGATCAGATGCGCATCAACGCTGAAACGCTGCTGCCGCTGATCAAGTAGTCGATCCGTTTGGGAATGAGCCTTTCCGCCCTGACCGGCGGCAGGGCCGGGGATGAACATGCGCATCAAGACGGTCCAAGCCTGGTGGGTCCGCATACCGATCGAAGCCGCGAAGCAGCATCGCAGCGACTTCGGTCAGGTAACGACGTTCGACGCCGCCATCCTGCGCATCGAGACCAATGACGGGCTGGTCGGCTGGGGCGAAGGCAAGAATGCCGCCGGCAGCACCGGCAGCTATGGTGCCCTCGTCCACATGCTGAACCACGAAATCGGTCCGCAGCTGATCGGCTGCGATCCGGCCGACATCGGGATTATCTGGGAGATGCTCTACAACGGCGTGCGCCACGACAGCGCCGCGCAAAACGGCCACGCCATGCCGCAGCTGGCGCGGCGCGGCATCAGCGTCGCCGCGATCAGTGCCGTCGACATCGCGTTGTGGGATATTCTGGGCAAGTCGCTGGGGGTTCCGGTCTGGCGGCTGCTTGGCGGCCGCAAGCTCGACCGCATGCCGGCCTATGCTTCCGGTGGCTGGGCCTCCTCCGAGGCGATCGGCGACCAGTTGAAATCCTATATCGCCAAGGGCGGCTTCAAGGCGCTGAAGATGCGTGTCGGCGCGATGGACGGCACCCCGCACAATTCCGCTGCCCGCGTCCGCGCCGCAAGACAGGCGCTCGGCCCCGAAGTCGACCTGATGGTCGATGCGCATGGCACCTATACGGTGGCGGAAGCCAAGCGCTTCATCCATCTCGCCGGCGATCTCGATCTGGCCTGGTTCGAGGAGCCGGTCATCGCCGACGACAAGTCAGGCATGGCCGAAGTGCGGGCATCCGGCTCCATCCCGATCGCCACCGGCGAAAGCGAAGCGACGCGCTATGCGTTCCGCGACCTCGCCACGCTCAAGGCGGCCGATATCTTCCAGCCGGACCCGGCCTTTTGCGGCGGCATCAGCGAGGCGATGAAGATCGGCACCATCGCCAGCGCCTTCAATCTGCGCTTTGCGCCGCATCTGTGGGCCGGCGCCCCTTGCTTCTTCGCCGGGTTACATGTCTGTGCTGCTTCGCCGGCTAGCTTTACCGTCGAATATTCGCTCGGCGCCAACCCGATGATCCACGATCTGATCGAAGAGACTGTCGAAGCAAAGGACGGTATGATAGCGATCCCCGAGAAGCCCGGGCTGGGATTCACCCTTTCGGAACGGTTCCTGGAGGCGCACGCGCTACGCGGCTGATCATGAAAGAAAAGAACCTTCTCGCGGAGCTCGCCGCCTATCTGTTCTCCCACTCCGACAAGGAGACGGGCCGAACGCCGTCGGAGCGTGAGCTGGCCGAGCATTTCGCCGTCAGCCGTGGCCAGATCCGCGAGGCGCTGGCCATCCTCGAAGCCATGCGTATCGTCGAGCGCCGCGCCAAATCCGGCATCTATATCGACACCAAGCAGCCCAGCGTCGAAGCGATGGCACTGTTTGCGCGAGCCGGCCTGCCGCTCGACCCGATCATGATCTACGAGACGGTCGAGTTGCGCAAGATTCACGAAATCAAGGCCGCTGAGCTTGCCTGTTCGCGTGCCACCGAGGAAAATTTCGAGCGGCTGCGCGAAATCCTGAAGGCTTCGGAGGAGCGCATTGCTGCGGGCGAAGGCTTGGCCAAGGAGGACCGCGAGTTTCACCTTGAGATCGTGCGGGCAACCAAGAACAGCGTTTTTCACAACATATGCAGCGTCTATTACATGATGGGTGAGCAACGCCTGCCGATCTATTTCAACGATCCCGAACGTGGGGTTCGCTCGCATGCCGAGCACATTCAGATCTACGGGGCGCTGCTGCGCCGCGACGGCAATCTCGCCCAAGCGCTGATGAGCGCTCATCTGCAAGGCGCGGAAAGCTACTGGAAAGGCCTGATCGAAGGCGGCGGCGCAGAACCTCACAGCCCAGCACTCGAGCAGGTCTGATATGCCTAAAATCCTGTCGACGCACACGCTGCACCCGCGCGCCTCCGCCATGCTGACTGGTGCCGGCGAACTCGCTGTCGCCTCCGGCCTCGATGCGGACACGCTGGCGACTGAGGCTGGGAATGCCGACATCATCATCGTTCGCGCGCCGCTGCCGCCAGAGCTTTTCGAAGGGGCAACGAAGCTCCGGGCTGCAATCCGCCATGGCGCCGGACTCGACATGATCCCGATGAAAGCGGCCACCGCAGCCGGCGTGCTGGTGGCGAACGTGCCGGCGGTCAATGCACGGTCGGTCGCCGAATACGTGATGTTCGCGACCCTGGCGCTGCTTCGGCGTTTTCGCATGGTGGACCGCGATTTGCGGACAAAAGGCTGGCTGGCCGGCCGCGACCACGCCAATTTCGCCAGCGAGCTCGCCGGCAAGACGATCGGCATCGTCGGCTTCGGCGCCATTGGACGGGCAGTCGGCCATATCGCGGCGCATGGTTTCGATCTCAACGTGGTGGCGACGACGCGCAGCATGAGGCCGGCGCCGGACCAGGTCGGCTTTCTGTCGATCGACGCACTGGTCGAGCAGAGCGACATCGTCGTTCTGTGCTGCCCGCTGACACCGGAGACGCGCGGCCTGATCAATCGCGAGCGTATCGTGCGCATGAAGCCGCATGCGCTGCTGATCAATATTTCGCGCGGCCCGGTGGTCGACGACGACGCGCTGATCGAAGCGCTGCAAAAGGGCCGTATCGGCGGGGCTGCACTCGATGTCTTTGCGACGCAGCCGCTGCCCTCAGATCATCCCTATTTCGGCTTCGACAATGTCATTGTCACACCGCACATGGCCGGGATCACCGAAGAATCTATGATGCGCATGGGCGTCGGCGCTGCGGGTGAAGCCTTGCTCGTGCTGGCCAACAAATTGCCGGTCAATCTGCGCAATCCCGAAGTCGTCGAGCACTATAGGCGGCGGTTTCCGGCCGACGCCTGACGGCACCTCAACGGCGAAGCAGTGCCTCGACTTCCGCCGCAATGCGCAGGAGACGGTGGTCGTGGCCGTTGCGCGCCACCAGCATCAGCCCGGCCGGGCGCATCATTCCCGGCATCGGCAGCGAGATCGCACAGAGGTCGAACTGGTTGGCAACCTGCGTGTTGCGCAGCAGAAGGCCTTCCGTACGCTCACATAGAACATCGTCGCTGGTCATCGACACGATGGTCGGTGCGGTGACCGGCGTGGTCGGCAGGGCCAGCACATCGATAGAGGCCAGCCGCTCGTCCATGGCGGCGACAAGCGCCGCGCGGCGGCGGATTGCCCTTATATAGGCCGTGGCCGGAACGGCGGCAGCGCGCGACAACGGCTCGCTCACCCGCGGATCGACCGGCGTTGTCGCGCCAGTCGCCAGCCAATCTGCATGGACCTCGGCGCCCTCCATCGCAGCGATCGAGGCCCGCCCGGTTACCCCTCGCAAATCGGCAAGGAGGTCATCGATGGACAGGTCGGCGAGGCGTGCACCCGCAAGCTCTACCTTGCCAACACATCGGTCGAACGCCGCAGCGACCTCTGCCTCCGTATCGTCGAACAGCACGCCGCGTGGAACGCCGATGCGCAGTCCGGCAAGCGGAAGCGGAATGAGAACCAGAGGCTCTTCGCCGGCCATCACCGCATCGGTTGCGACACATTCGGCCACAGTGCGGGCAAGCGGGCCAATGGAGTCCAGCGTGACCGACAGCGGGAAAACGCCATCACGCGGCACGCGCCGCGCCGTCGGCTTGAAACCGACGACACCGTTCAGCGATGCCGGAATGCGCACCGAACCGCCGGTGTCGGAACCGATCGAGATCTCGCTCGTACCTTCGCCGACCGAAACACCGGCGCCGGAGGATGAGCCGCCCGCAATCCGGCTGGCGTCGGTCGCATTGCCGGGCGTGCCGTAATGCGGATTGACGCCGATCGCGGTGAAAGCGAATTCGGTCATATTGGTTTTGCCGAAGATGACGGCGCCGGCCTGTCGCAGCCGCCGCACGATGACGGCATCCCGCAGCACCGGCGCCGCGGTGCCGAGCAACAGCGATCCGGCCGTGGTCGGCTCGCCGGCGACGTCGAACAAGTCCTTGACCGAGACAATCGCTCCGTCTAGCGGTCCGAGCGTCACGCCGGCCTTGCGCCTGGCATCGGCGGCATCGGCTGCTGCCCGAGCGGCTTCCGGATAGAGTTTTACGAACACGCTTTCATTATCCGCGCGGACGGCGAGACGCGAAAGGACGGCTTCAAGACGATCGCGGACTGATTGCATTTCGGTGTCGGACTCCGGACGCCTGCAACGTCTTACAGGCAACGACTGGTGCATGGACTGCAGAGGCATAACCTGGCAGGGACAGATTTGCACCCCGTTGAATGGAAGGAGGAGACCTGATGCTCTACAAAGGCAGCTGCCACTGCGGCAAGATCGCCTTCGAGGTCGAAGGCGATCTGACCGGAGCCGTGCGATGTAATTGCTCGATCTGCTCACGCAAGGGCGCGCTGCTATGGGCCGTGCCGCATGAGACGTTGCGGGTGCTTGCCTGGGGCGACGATCTTGGCAGGTACACTTTCGGCAACCAAGTCATCGCCCACCGGTTCTGCCGGGCCTGCGGCGTCCATCCCTTCGCCGAGGATGTCAGCGAAGGGGACGAACGAAGCGCCTACGTCAACATCCATTGCGTAGGCGACCTCGATCTGGACGCTGTGTCGATTTTCGACTTCGACGGCCGCGCGGCCTGAACCGAAACCATTGCCGGCTCCCAGCGCTCATGCCGTCTAACGGTACCCGGTCACATCGGCTGGTTTGCCGGCGTCCTGAACCTGGGGGACGTAGCGCCAGGCGTCGGGCCGCGAGCCGTCGAGATCGGTAAAACCGTAGACCTGCGCCAGCCCGCCACTCGACAGCGACTGTCCGTTCCAGCGCGAACGATCCGGGTCCGCCGCAAGCGCCGCAACCGCGCGGCCGACAAAGCGCGGCGTCTCCGAGACGGCAAAATGCGGCACCTTCGCTGTCGCATCGCGCCAGTTGTCCTCCTTGACGCCGAACGCCTCAAGCATCATTTCCGAACGCAACCAGCCGGGCGTGAGCGAAACCGACGTAGCACCATGCGCCGCAAGCCCACCCGAACGCTCGATCAGCAGCGGCAGCGCGTGGTGAGCTGTGATCAGGTGCGTGTCGATTGCCAGCCTGAGCATGCGCAGGCCGTTCTCGAGATTGTGCTGCCAGACCGGCTTGTTCCATTCGAACAGCTTTTCGCCGCCCCAGATATCGTTGACCAGTATATCGAGACGGCCCTGCTCCGCGCGGATTCGGTCGACCAATTTGCGCACGTCTTCCGAAATCAGATGATCGACCTGCACGGCAATGCCCTCGCCGCCAAGCGCCGAAACCAGTTCCGCCGTTTCCTCGATGGTCTCAGGACGTGCATATTCGGACGGATGCTCGCGCGTCGACCTGCCGGTAACGTAAACAGTCGCGCCGGCGGCGCCCAGTTCGACTGCAATGCCTCGGCCGGCACCACGCGTGGCGCCCGCGACCAGAGCGACTTTTCCACGAAGCGTCATTAGGCTCTCCCGAAACTCGATTCGACCAGGAGGTGCTGGTCTTTGCCAGTGTCACAATATATAAATGATCATTCGGTTATAAATGGATGTCAAGATGCCCCGGCCAAAAACTCAGTCCGACGAAGACGTGCTCGAAGCGGCGAACCGGCTGATCCACGCGCATGGCCCGAAAGCGCTCACCTTCGAGCGGCTGTCCGTGGCTTGCGGACTCTCCGGCTCGACGCTGGTGCAGCGTTTCAAAAGCAAGGCCGCTCTGAAACAGAGAGCTCTGTTGCAAGCATGGGACCGGCTCGATGACAAGACGGCGAGGCTGTCGAAGACGATCCCAAGAACCCCTGGTGGAGCGATCGGGCTGCTGGTGGCGCTATCGCAGGACTATGGCGGCATCGAAACCTATGCCGAAGGCCTTCTGGTGCTGCGCGAGGATCTGCGCGATCCGCTGCTTCGCGGACGCGGCGCGTCGTGGAAAGCTTCTCTGTGTGACGTGCTCGACGCCTGTTTTGCCTCAGCAGCCGATCCGCCTGAAGGCATCGGCCTGCTCATGGCTTCGCACTGGCAGGGCTCGCTGCTGTGGTGGAGCTTCGACCCCAAGCTCGAAGTGACCGCTTATGTCGAAAACAGCCTGACCCGTTTCGTAACGGCGATAACGGCCCGAAGAGCGTAACCGATCTCCGGGCCGGTCAAAGATGAACCGCGAGGGCGGACGGGCTAGGCTGCGTGCTTCGGGCCGAGCAGGAACGCCGCCAAGGCCGCCAGCAACGTCGCGATCCCGCAATAGGCGAAAGCGCTGGCAACGCCGGCATTGTCGACCAGCACGCCGCCGAAAACGGCGCCCAGCGCAATGGCCACCTGGAACGCGGCGACCATCAGCCCACCGGCGCTCTCGGCCTGGTCGGGAGCGGCTCGCACCAGCCAGGTTTGCAGCCCGACCGGCACCGCACCGAAGGCAAAGCCCCAGGCGGCAACCGCTATCGCCGCGATGACTGGCGAGGCTCCGAGAGTAAGCAGCAAGGCGGCGGCCACAGCAATCAGCAGAGGTGCCAGGCCGACGGCGGTCTTAAGGCTGCGCTCGGCCATGAAGCCACCGGCAAAATTGCCGAAGAACCCACCGATTCCGAAGGCGAGCAGCACCAGAGAGATCGTCTCGATGTCCAGCGCAGGCACCTTCTCAAGAAACGGGCGGACATAGGTGAAGCCGGCAAAGTGTCCCGAGGCGACCAGCAGGACCACCAGAAGTGCCGCCCTGATCGTCGGGCGCTTCATCACGTCCAGCAAGGTTCGAAAGCTTGCCACACCCATCGGCGGCAGCTTCGGAAGGGTGGCGATCTGCACCAGCAGCGCCAGGGCGCCGACGACCGCCGCGATCATGAAAGCGGTGCGCCATCCCCAGACGTCGCCGACATAAGCGCCAACCGGGGCTGCGGTAACGGTGGCGACCGAAACGCCGGTTAGGATAATCGACATGGCGCGCGGCATCAGCCGCATCGGCACGAGCCGCATCGCCATGGCCGCCGACATCGACCAGAAGCCGCCGAGGGCGATGCCAAGAACGACCCGGGCAGCCAGAAGCACAGGAAGCGACGACGCGAACGCCGCGAGCAGGTTCGAGACGATCAGAAGAACGGTCAGGCCCCACATGACCAGCCTGCGATCCAGCCGCTTGGTGACGATGGCCATGGTCGGCGCCGCGATCGCCCCGACGACCGCTGTCGCAGTGACAGCTTGCCCGGCGGCGCCTTCGGTGATGCCGAGATCCTGCGCCAGCCGCGTCAGCAGGCTGGCGGGCAGGAATTCGGCCGTTACCAGGCCGAAAACGCCAAGCGCCAGCGATACCACCGCGCCCCACGCCGGCTCGGATCGTTCTTCGGATTCGGAAGAGTCGAGAACAGCGGCGTCCATGACGCCTGTCACGGGTTCGGTCATGGTGAATCTCCGAGCTGGTTGCAGCGCAACATTTGGCTGCAGTGCAACATAGGGAGTGACCGCCTGGAGTTTCCATGCTAGAAACACCATTATGCTTGACTATTCGTCCAAAGTTCCGATCACCGGCGATCCGCTGACGGACATATTGCGCGGGCTGCGGCTCGACGGCGTCGAATATGGCCGCTGTGAAATGCAGGAGCCTTGGGGGCTTCAATTTCCGGCCCAGACGGCGGCACGGTTTCATTTCATCGGCCGCAAGGGATGCTGGCTGCTGCAACCGTCCGGCGAATGGGTAGAGCTCAAGGCGGGCGACGCGGTGTTGCTGCCACGCGGTGCAGCACACGTCCTGGCAAGCGAGCCGGGCATTGAGGCTTCGCCGATCCAGGGCTACCAGGTCGCCGAGGTCTGCAAGGGCGTTTACTGCCTGTCCAACGAAGGTTGCCGGCCGGGGACCCTGCTGTTTTTCGGCAGCATGTATTTCAATCTCGACGGTTTGCATCCATTGCTCGGCATGATGCCGGACGTGATGCGCGCGCACGAGTTGGAAGCCTATGAACCCGGCATCCCGCATCTGCTGGAGTCCATGGCCCGCGAAGTGACGCTGGAGCGTGTCGGCTCAGGCGGCATTCTCGCACGGCTTGCCGATGTGCTCGCCGCCACCGTCATCCGGTCATGGGTCGAGCGCGGCTGCGGCGACTCGTCCGGATGGATTGCGGCGGTGAGAGACCGCGAGATCGGTCGCGTGCTGGCCGCAATCCACCTCGAACCGGACCGCGACTGGACCGTGGAAACGCTCGCCAGGATGATGGGCGCCTCGCGATCGGGTTTCGCGGAGCGCTTCGCGACGATCGTCGGCGAAACGCCGGCGAGATACGTCACCCAGGTGAGGATGCACCAGGCACGGCAATGGCTGGTCCGCGACCGGTTGAAGATCTCCGTCGTCGCCGCTCGCCTGGGCTATGAATCCGACGCGGCCTTCAGTCGCGCGTTCAAGCGCGTCATCGGAACGGCTCCCAGCCATTTCCGGGCCGAGGAACAGGCTGAGACCCGTCAAGCCGGCTAAATCTGGCCAGGGGCTTTAAGCCGCCGAGCATCCTCCTGCCCAACAGACGCGCTCTAACCGGGGACAACCTGTTGAGGCTCCACATCTAGAGCGTTTCACCGTTTCACGGAAACGCCGAAACGCTCTATCTCTTTGTTTCTGTGCAATTCCCTAGGGAAAGCGCTATGCGCTTTTCCCGGGAAAACCGTTTCACACTTTTCCTGGAATTGCTTTACCCCGCGTGGCGGAGGCTTATTCCGCTACCCTTGTCGAACAGCACCACCTTGTCCGGATCCCAGGCAAAGCGCACCGGTTGCTCGATCTCGACATCGGTTCTGGCCGGCACCGTGGCCCGCAGCATGGCATCGCCGACCCGCAGCGTAAGGATCTTTTCGACGCCATGGTTCTCGACATCGTGGACGCGCGCTTCCACCGGCGCCCCGCTCTCGAGGTAGACATCCTCGGGACGAATACCGAAGACGAGCGGGCGACCGTCGGTGGCACCGCTCGTTTTCGCCCTCCCCGCAAAGGGCAGCTCGAAATTCAACGGTGCCATCACCGCGCGGCCGTCGACGAGCTTGCCGTCGATAAGGTTCATCGGCGGCGAGCCGACGAAGCTCGCCACATAGGTGTCGCGCGGATTGTTGTAGATCTCATACGGCGTGCCGGTCTGGACGATGCGGCCATGGTTGAGCACGCCGACCTTGTCGCCCATCGACATCGCCTCGATCTGGTCGTGCGTCACGAACAGGAAGGTCGCGCCGAGCTGCATCTGCAGGTTCTTCAGCTCGGTGCGCAGCGCCTCGCGCAATTTGGCGTCGAGCGCCGACAGCGGCTCGTCCATCAGGAACACGCGCGGCTTGCGCACGATGGCGCGGCCGATGGAGACACGCTGCATCTCGCCGCCCGAAAGCCGGTCGGTCTTGCGGTCGAGCAGATGCTCTATTCGCAGCGTCCTGGCGGCACGGTCGACGCGGTCCTTGATCTCGGCGTCGGGCAGCCGGCGGATTTTCGGCTTCAGCGGAAATTCGAGGTTCTGGCGCACCGTGTAGCGCGGATAAAGCGAATATTGCTGCAGCACCAGCGCCACATCCCGCTCGGCCGCACCCCAGTTCGCGACGTCGACGCCATCGATGAAGACCTGGCCTTCGGTCGGCTTCTCCAGGCCGGCGACCATGCGCAGCGTCGTCGTTTTACCGGCCCCGGTCTCGCCGAGCAGCACGAAGAACTCGCCATCGGCAATGTCGAGATTGAGCCCGGTCAATGCAGTGTGATTGCCGAATGTCTTCGAGATGTTTTTTAGCTGGATATGGGCCATCAGAGTCTCACCTCCAGCGACTTGCCGCTCGCCGTATCGAAGAAATGCGCCTGGGCCGGATCGATCCTGACGAAGACCCTCTCGCCCGGTCCAGTGACAAAACCGCTCTTGGTGCGCGCGCGCAGCATCTTGGAGCCGACCTTGAGGTCGACGATGTCGAAAGAGCCGAGCGGCTCGACGATCTCCGCCTCGACCGGCAAGAACCCGTCGGCAGCTTCGCGGCGAACGATGACGCCTTCCGGCCGGATGCCGAGCGCAAGCTTGGCGCTGGCATGGCCGTTGAGCTTCGCCAGCAGCGCGCGCGGGAATTCGAAGCCGGTGGCCGCTCCGCCGACCGTCACCGAGGCCGACGCGGCTTTTTCCGCCACCGAGGCATCGGCGACATTCATCACCGGGCTGCCGACGAACTGCGCGACGAACAGATTGGCCGGCCGCGAATAGACCTCGTCCGGCGAACCGACCTGCTGCAGCACGCCTTCATGCATGATGACGATGCGGTCGGCGAGGCTCATCGCCTCGATCTGGTCATGCGTGACATAGATCGTGGTGGAGCCCTGCTTGATGTGCAGCCGCTTGATCTCGGCCCGCATCTCCTCGCGCAGCTTGGCATCGAGCGCGCCGATCGGCTCGTCCATCAGCATTGCCTTCGGCCGCCGCACCAGCGCCCGGCCGATGGCCACGCGCTGCATGTCGCCGCCCGAGAGCGCCGAGGGTTTCTTGGCGAGGAGATCGGTGATCTGCAGCGTCTTGGCGACCGAGCGCACCTCGCTGTCGATCTCGGCCTTGCTCTGGCGCGTGGCCCTGAGCGGAAAGGCGATGTTCTCGTAGACGCTCATATGCGGATAGAGCGAGAACGACTGGAAGACCATGGCGATGTCGCGGTCGGCGGCCTTGAGATGCTGGACCGGCTTGCCGTCGATGAGGATATCGCCGCCGTCGATCGTCTCCAGCCCGGCAATAGCGCGCAGTGTCGTCGTCTTGCCGCAGCCCGACTGGCCGAGCAGCACGATGAACTCATTGTCGGCGATCTTGAGATTAAGGTCCTTGATGACCTGAACGGCGCCAAAGAATTTCTGGACGCCACGAAGCTCGATCTGGGTCATGCGTGGCCTTCTTTTTCCAGCGCGCCGGTCGCCTGCGGTTTCTGCCTTGGACCGACCCAACCGGTGATCATGAAGGTCAGCAGTCCGACGATGATGATCGTCAGCCCGTAGCGGTGCAGGAAGAAATTCCACGGCTGGCAGAGCGCGATGATGCCGAACACCATCACGATCTCGGCCGTGCGCTGGATTGTAGCATGGCGGATCATTTGCGGATCGCTCCAAAGGACATGCCGCGCAAGAGGTGGTTGCGGAGCAGGAAGGTGAAGATCGCGACCGGCAGCAGGAACAGGAAGGTTCCGGCGGCAATCACCGTCCAGTCCGGCAGGCCGGAACCGACCTGGCTGGGGATGAAGGGCGGTGCCGTCTGGGCGCGTCGGTTGGTCATGATCAGCGCGAAGGCATATTCGTTCCACGCCGTGATGAAGCAGAACACGGCGGTGGCGGCGATGCCGGTGGCCGCTTCCGGCAGCACGATCTTGAAGAAAGCCTCCATGCGCGTGTAGCCGTCGACGAGCGCTGCCTCCTCGTACTCCCTCGGAATCTCGTCCATAAACCCCTTCATCAGCCATACGGAGAAGCTGAGGTTGAAGGCGGTGTAGAGGATGATCAGGCCCCAATGCGTGTCGTTGAGGCCGACGACCCGGTACATCAGGAACATCGGGATCGCCACCACCACCGGCGGCAGCATGCGCGTCGACAGGATGAAGAAGAGCAGGTCCTGCTCCCCCTTGATCTTGAAGCGCGAGAATCCGTAAGCCGTGAAGGTGCCCATGCCGACTGCCAGGACGGTCGAGGTGATGGCGACGATCAGCGAGTTCATGAAGCGGCTCGGATAGCCGGACCACTGCACCTCGCCCCTGCCCGAGCGCACCACCTTCTCGCCGCCGTCAAACACCAGCCGCTCCCACCACGGGGCGGCGGCGTATTGTTCCGGCGTCGGCGCGGTGCGCAACTGCGACCGCTTGGTGAAGAGCTTCACGAAGGGCGATATCTCAGGCTGGAACACCACCGTCGGCGGAATGGTGGTGGCAAGGTTGCGCGGCTTGAACGCTGTCGAGGCTATCCAGTAGATCGGCGCCAGGAAGATCATTGTGATGATCAGCACACCGACGATGGCGAGCTTGTTGAGCGAACGCTCGGTAGAGGTGGTGACAGCGGCCATTCTAGCGCTCCTTCACCTTGTTCAGGTATTTGACGTAGATGTTGGTGATCGCCAGGATCATGATCAGCACGATGTAGGCTAGCGCGCAGGAGCGCCCGGTCTGCCATTCCTGGAACGCCATCTTGTAGAGCCGGATCGAGATCACCTCGGTGGTTGGCTGGCTGGTCAGGATGTAGGCGAGATCGAAGGTCTTGAACGCTTCCATGGTGCGAAAGATGATCGCGATCATCAGAATCGGCGCGACCAAGGGCAGCGTGATGCGAAAGAAGGTGTAGAACGATCCGGCGCGGTCGATCGCGGCCGCCTCGTAGAGGTGCTTCGGCACTGCCGACAGGCCGGCAAGCGACAGCAGCATCACGAAGGGCGACCACATCCAGATGTCGGTGATGGCAACCGCGTAGAGCGCCATATCGGGGTTGGACAGCCACTCGAAGGAGCCGAGGCCGAGCGTGTAGTTGATGATGCCGAAGGACGGGTCGTAGAGCAGCTTCCAGAACAGGCCGACGACGGCCATCGACAGCATCATCGGCAACAGCAGGAGGGTCGTCAGCAGGCCCTTCAACGGGATATCGCGGTTGAGCAGCAACGCCACCCCAAAGCCGACGATGACCTGGCCGACTACGGAGACGATGACGTATTTGGCGGTGATGGCGAAATTCGACCAGATGAACGGGTCGTTGAGCAGCTCGCGGTAATTCTGCAGTCCGACGAAATTGGCCGCCGCCGGACTCGACGCGCGAAAATCGGTGAACGAATAGCCGAGCGAGTAGATCAGCGGAAAGATGTTGAAGACGATCAGGAAAACGATCGTCGGAATGATGAAGAGATTGCGGATCGTGAGATCGCTCATGCCGCGGGCGGCGGAGCGCGAATTTGGATCCAGAGTGGTCATGACTGCAGTGGCCAAGGCCCGTTCCTTCCTTGTCCGGAAAAGAAAACGGAAGGGGCGAGCTCCCGCCCCCTCCGAGCGTTAATGCCGTTTACTTCACGCGGTTGTATTTCTTGAATGTCGCGTTCCAGTCCGCGGCGAGCGAATCGAGCACTTCCTTGGCCGTGCCCTGATTGCCGGTGATGTACGGATAGACGCGTTGGTTCATCTGGATGAGCAGCTCGGCATATTCCGGCGTCGCCCAGAAGTCCTTCACCTTGAACATGGTTTCGTAGAAGGCCTTGTTGTAAGGCGTTGCGTTCTGGAATTCAGGCGATTCGAGCACCTTGGCACTTGCCGTGTAACCGCCAAGTTCCGCCCATTTCTTCTGCGTATCTTCCTTGATGAACCATTCCAGGAACTTCATCGCCTCTTCCTGGTTCTCGGAATAGGAGATGACGGAGATGCCCTGGCCGCCGAGCGCCGCGAACTGGTCGCCGTTCGGTCCTGGAGGGTTGGCGAAGAAGCCGGTGGCCTTGGCATTCGGGTTCGAGGCTTCGTTGATGAGCGCCGGGAAGAAGGCGAAGTAGTTCATGCTCATCGCCGCCAGGTTCTCGGTGATCGCCTGGTTGTCCTCGATGAAGAAGCTCTTGGCCCAACCAGGAGGAGTGAAGGAATAGAGCTCCTTGTAGGCCTCGAGCGCCTTGACGTTCTGTTCGGAGTTGATGATCCCGTCGACCTTGTAACTGGCATAATCGCCAAGTTCGCCGCCGTAGGAGAAGATGGCGTTCTCGACGCCCATCACCAGCGCGTCATACGAGTTATCGGTGTAGATGGCGACGCCGTAGCGCTTCTCGTCGGGACGGTGGAAGAATTCGGCGATGTCGCGCAACTGCTTCCAGTCCTTCGGCACGCCGAGATCGTAGCCATACTTGGCCTTGAAGGCTTCCATCTCCTTCGGGTCTTCGAACCAGTCCTTGCGGTAGGACCAGCCGACCGCGTCGCCCTCGGCCGGGATCGACCAGTACTTGCCGGAGTTGGACGGATATTCGGCGTAGTACTTGACCGTCGCTGGCGCCATCACCTCCTTCAGATTGTGCTTGTTGAAAAAGTCGGTGAGGTCGACATAGTGGCCCGCCTCGGAGGCCGCGCCGATCCACTGCGAGTCGCCGACGACCATGTCGTAGGCGCTGCCCTTGGCGTTGAACTCGGTGAATGCCTTGGTCTGGAAGTCGGACCAAGGCGTGGTTTCGACCGTGACCTTCACGCCGCTCTCGGCTTCGTAAAGATTGACGAGTTCCTGCAAATAGTTCGCCGGATCCCATTCAGCCCAGAATATGGTGAGTTCCTTATCCTGCGCGTAGACGGACGTTCCGCAGGCGAGCACTAAGCCGATACCAGCAAGCATGCTGGTCATTGTCTTGCGCATAATGATTTCCTCCCTTGTGCGCATTCTACCGTATCATGCGAGCCGGCGGCGAGGCCGACCCTGGTAGTTCCTCCCGTGATGCACCATCCGGCTTTGAGCCTCCTCGCTCAGCCGAAATGGCCCTCACATTCAATCCGCTTTGTTACCTTGATCTGGTATTACCAATTCCGGACGCACGTCAAGCTCTTTCTTGGACGATGACAGACACTCAAACAAGCGAATTCCAGCGACATCTGCCTGTTTTTCTTAAATTTTCCTACTCCTTGATACGCAAGAGCCTTGTTCGGGCTACGGCACAACGGCTATTGTCAGTAATCGGCATCCCCATCTGGTCGAACCAGATCGCCACTATTCCGTGGCTGTCGCCGGCGCGCTTCTGTCTCCTTCGGTCATCGATTCCACCACTGCAGCTCGCACCAGGGCCCCGGCTGCCCATTGCGCGACCGACATCATCCTGCGGCTGTCCAGCCCCCATATATCCTTCAGCACGATAAGCACTTCGACACCGAAGATCAGCGACAGAGCCTGCGCCAGGCGCTTGAATTCGCGTGGCGGCAGCCGGTCCTTGAGTGGCGCGATCGCGTCCTTGAGCAGATCGACGCGATGGCCGCGCGTAAAGGCCGGCTCGCCGCCCAGCGTGCCCGCCTGCCGGCGCGCCCACTGGTCGAGCGACAACTTCAGCGCCGCCTTGAAGGTCGCCTCGAAGGCTTCGATGCGAGGCATGGCGGTATCGAACAGTTCGACCACCCGGCGCTCGGGATCGGTCGAGGATGATTTCCAGGTGAGGATCGGCCCGAGCCCTTCGTTGACCACCGCCTGCACCAGCGCCGCCTGGCTGGGAAAATACCGATAGGCGGTGGCGCGCGAGACTTCCGCGGCTTCGGCGACCTCGCTGACCGAGGGCGTGGCGCCTGCCTGCATCAGCCTTGTCGCCGTCTCCAGCATCAACCGCCTTGTGCGTGCCCGCGGTCCGCGCGCCGATCGAGAGTCGGCGTCGTCGGGCACTGCCGCTTGTTGACGTGAGACATTCATGTCAATACGATACGCGCGTCTCAAAAAATTGCAATGGCCTTCGCATAGCCGAACGGCCGGGCAAAAGAGCGGCAGGCGACAACGCCGAGCGCGCCCAGGGATTGGGGAAACGCAATGAAGCGCGTCTATGTGGTGGGCACCGCCGACACCAAAGGTGAGGAGCTGGCTTTTCTGGCCGATGCGGTCGCTGCCACCGGTGCTGCTGTCGCCACCGTCGACGTCGGGACACGCAGCGCGACGGTGCCGGTCGATGTCCCGGCCGACGAGGTCGCGGGTCACCATCCCGGCGGCAGCAGTGCCGTGTTGGGCATCGACGACCGCGGCACCGCGGTCGCTGCAATGGCCATCGCCTTCACCCGGTTCGTCCAATCGCGTACCGATATATCAGGTGTGATCGGCATCGGCGGTGGCGGCGGCACGTCGATCATCACATCAGGCATGCGCGCTCTGCCGCTCGGCCTGCCGAAAATCATGGTCTCGACGCTCGCCTCGGGCGACACCGCGCCTTATGTCGATGTCTCCGACATCGTCATGATGCCGTCGGTGACAGACATGGCCGGCCTGAACCGGCTTTCGCGTGTCGTGCTGCACAATGCCGCCAAGGCGATATCAGGCATGGCGGCAAAGCCGGCGCCGCCCCCCGACGGCAAACCGTCGATCGGCCTCACCATGTTCGGCGTCACCACACCATGCGTGACTTCCATCGCCGAGCAGCTTCGCTCGACCTATGACTGCCTGGTTTTCCACGCCACCGGAACCGGCGGCCGCACCATGGAAAAACTGGCCGACAGCGGCTTGCTTTCCGGTGTCATCGACATCACCACGACCGAGGTTTGCGACCTCTTGTTCGGTGGCGTGCTGCCGGCAACCGAAGACCGCTTCGGCGCGATCGCCCGCACTGGGCTACCTTATGTTGGCTCGGTCGGGGCCCTCGATATGGTGAATTTCTGGGCGCCGCCGACCATTCCGGAACGCTATAGCGGGCGGCTGTTTTACGAGCACAATCCGAACGTGACCCTGATGCGCACGACACCTGACGAAAGCCGCAGGATCGGCGAATGGATCGGCACCAAACTGAGCCTCTGCGACGGCCCGGTCCGGTTCCTCATTCCCGAAAAGGGCGTCTCGGCACTCGATATCGAAGGCGGCGCCTTCTTCGACCCTGAAGCCGATGCAGCACTCTTCGAGGCCATCGAGCGCACGATCCTGCCTGATGACAAGCGACGCGTGACGCGCCTGCCGCTGCATATCAACGATCCGGAATTCGCCGAGGCTGCGACAGCGGCCTTTCTCGACATCCCCATACAGTGAGAGAAGAAGACATGGCCGCCATACCGCGCAAGAAGATCCTGGAAAAGTTCCGCAAGATGATTGCCGGCGGCGTGCCGATTGTCGGCGGCGGCGCCGGCACCGGCCTGTCTGCCAAGGCCGAAGAGGCCGGCGGCATCGACCTGATCATCATCTATAATTCCGGCCGCTATCGCATGGCCGGGCGCGGCTCGGCCGCCGGCCTGCTCGCCTATGGCAACGCCAACGAGATCGTCAAGGAAATGGCCTACGAGGTGCTGCCGGTGGTGAAGAACACGCCGGTGCTGGCCGGCGTCAACGGCACCGATCCCTTCGTCATCATGCCGCTGCTGCTGGCCGAATTGAAAACGATGGGTTTTTCCGGCGTGCAGAACTTTCCGACGATCGGCCTGTTCGACGGCCAGATGCGGCAGAGTTTTGAAGAAACCGGCATGGGCTTCGGGCTCGAAGTCGACATGATCTCCGCCGCACACGAGCTCGACCTCCTGACCACCCCCTATGTGTTCAATCCCGACGAGGCACGCGCCATGACCAAGGCTGGCGCCGACATCGTCGTCGCCCATATGGGCGTGACCACAGGCGGCTCGATCGGCGCGACGTCGGCCAAGTCACTGGACGACTGCGTCAAGGAGATCGACGCCATCGCTGAAGCAGCGCGCGTCGTGCGCAAAGACGTGATCCTGCTTTGCCATGGTGGGCCGATCTCGATGCCGGACGACGCCCACTACATCCTCGAACGCTGCAAGGGCCTGCATGGTTTCTACGGTGCCAGCTCGATGGAGCGGCTCCCGGCGGAAGCGGCGATCGCCAGGCAAACCGCGGATTTCAAGGCCGTCACGCTTGGTGCCAAAACGACTGCGAAGAAAAAGAAGGGATGAGACGATGACTGACAAAAGCAAGGTGTTTGTCTATCCGAAGGACGTCAGCGCCTTCGGCTTCGACTGGGGCAAGCTCTCGCTGACAGTTGCGCCCGAGGTGAACGGCGCGACACGCTTCTCCGGCGGCGTCGTCGACCTGCCCTCCGGCAAGGGCCACACGCGCCACAACCATCCGGGCGCGGAGGAGATCATCTTCGTCATATCAGGCAATGGCGAGCAGATGGTCGAGGACGAGAACGGCAATCCGGTCGTTGCGAAGGTCGGCCCCGGCTGCACCATCTATGTGCCGGAAAGCCGCTTCCATTCGACGCTGAACACCGGCGACGCGCCGATGCAGCTCTTCGTCGTTTACTCACCAGCCGGGCCGGAGCTGGCGCTGCGCGACCTTCCGGATTTCCGGCTGCTGCCGCCGGGCGGGAGCCATTGATAGCACCGTTCGCCGGTGGCGGTTCGAATACCTCTCCCCGTTTGCCGGCAAACCGTCGCACCCAGCTTCAGCGCCGGCGAAGCTTTGCCAATCACGCCTTAACAGCCTATGCTGTCACATCGGCCGCCAATTTGCTTCGGATGCAGCCGACAGTAAGAGGGTACGTGCTCTTGCCCGCCAGGGAGAGAGCCATGCCCCAATCCCTTTTTCGCAACCAGATATTGAAAGCCCTCTCCTCAGAGGATTACGCGCTTTTGCAGCCGGCAATGCGTCACGTCGAATTGGGCATCAAAGCTCGGCTGGAAATCCCCTATCAGCCGATCGAGCATGTGTATTTTCCAGAGGTGGGTATCGCTTCGGTGGTCGCCACCATGACCGGAGGGCGACAAAGCGAAGTCGGCATCATCGGCAATGACGGCATGACCGGGGTTGCGGTCATTCTCGGCCAAGACAGGTCTCGCAATGAAACCTATATCCAGGTCGCCGGCAATGGCTGGAGCCTGCCGGTTGAAAATCTTCGCTCTGCGGTTGCCGAAAGCTCCACCCTTCGCGAGTCACTGCTGCGCTATGCCCACGCCTTCCTTGTCCAGTCGTCCCGGACGGCACTGGTCAACGGTCATTCGAAAATCGAGGAACGACTGGCCCGCTGGTTGCTGATGGTCCATGACCGCGCTGAAGGCAATAAGATCTACCTGACACATGAATTTCTGGCGACCATGCTTGGCTCTCGGCGCCCAGGGGTTACCACTGCCCTCCAAATGCTTGAATATCGGGGGTTAGTTCACGCCAGGCGCGGCGAGATCACCATCGTCGACCGCGCCGGAATGATCAAGCTGACCCATGGCGCTTACGGCGAGGAGGAGCAGCGCTATTTCGGCCTGGCCACCGCCTGATTTGTCCGCTTTCAGACATAATCTTGAAGACCGCCGCGAGTTGGCCGTAAATCATATTGGCAACGGGTTTCAGGGAGGAAATCTTGATGACCAATACTTTTCACACCGTCACGGTTGAAAGGGCGGCCGAGGCCTATGTCCTTTCCAGAGGCAAGGCCCGCTTCCTTTCGATCGCACAGGCAATCCGCGCCATCCGAACACTCATGCCGGCTTGCAACGCCACCGACCACGAGTTGGAGGAGATGCTGGCGGAGGCATGCATCGCTCACGGCGTGTCCGTCGCTTTCGACGTAACAACGGCCGTTGGCGTAGAACCGCAGCTCCATTCGTAGGCCGGAAATGCCCGCGCTCTTGCAGACGCCCACCTCATCGGACGTTCGCCAGGCGATCGTCCGATACCTGATCGACAACATCCGCAGGCCGAGCATTTCGATATCCGAGGTTAACCACTCCGTGAGGAGAATGTTTCCGCTTTGCGAACTCACGGATTGGGAACTTGGCGATCTCATTGCACGAAGGGCGATCGACGCTGGATTTGCGATTGATTTCGACGCGGCAGAGCACTGAGAGAACTGTCGAGGCACCGACGATTTCGCGCCGTGCTTCCAGGAACAACGTTGGCAAGTTCTGCTTGGGTCGACCTTGGTCGTTCAGAGTCATCGGGTTTTGATCGCAAAGCGCGTGCTAAGCCACCCCACCTCTGTTCCAGCCCCTGCCCCGATCGCCGAACATGACGTAGCCGGTGTCTGTGACGGCCACCGTGTCCTCCAGCTTGATGAAGCCGCGCGTCGGGTGAAGCATCGTCGTCTCGACCGAGAGCACCATATTTTTCTCCAGCGGCTTTTCGGAATAGGTGCCTTCATAGGTCACTGGATGGTTGGTCATCAGGAACGGCGCTTCGTGGGTGATCAGTCCCATGCCGTGGGCGAAGAAATCGGTGTACGGCGCGACCTTGGATTTCTTCAGCACGCCCTCGGCATAGGAGATCATATCGCCACCAAGAGTGCCCGCCCTGACCTTGGAAAAAGCGGCCTGCTGCACCGTCTCGACCTCCGCTAACAGGTCCTCCAGTTCGGCGTCCGGCTCGCCCAGAATGCCCATGCGACAGAGATCGCCGATGTAGCCACGATAATTGCCGCCCGAGTCGATCGACATCACCTCGCCCTTCTTCCACGCCTGTGGCGAGCCGGCGCGATTGTGGCTGGAGCCCAGCGTCAGCAGGCAATATTCGAAATGCGCGCCGCGATTGGTCTCCTCGCGCCGCAGCTGCTCGATGATCTCGGTCTTGGTCGTGCCTTCGCGTGCCCAGGCAATGGTTGCCAGCATCGAATCGGTGATCAGTTCGGACGCGACGCGCAGCTTCTCCAGCTCCGCTTCGGTTTTGATTGCACGCACGCGCTCCAGCATATCAGTCGCATCGATCAGCTTGGCGTCGGGCAATGCCTTGCGGATCAGCGTGTAGGCGTCCGACGGCAGGAAAGCCGGCTCGATGCCGATGCGGGCGTTGCCCTTGCCGATTTTCGTCAGGTGCTCGACCGCAAGGTTGGCGGCGTCGAGCGTGCCCCAGCAGGCGGCGTGCAAGGTCGGCGTCCAGAACGGGTTGTTCTGGTGCTCGCCGCCCTCCATGCGGTTGCCGATATAGGCGGCATGCTCAGGCCCGCCCTTTTCGTAGACAACAACAGGCAGATAGCGGCTGTGGCCGATCGCATCCATGGCGGCGAAGAAGATGAACTTGTAGCCGCCAAGCAGATATTGCGTGTTGTGCTTGGAGGTAGCGAGCAGCACATCGATGCCAGCCTCCTCCATCAGTCGATCGACCCTGGCATGGTCGAACGGGATGGTGCTGACGGCATTCTTGCTCGGGACGACGTTCATCTTTCTCTCTCCCTGAATTCCGTGGCCGACCTGTCGGATCGTCGGCTGTTTTGGTCATGATACTCTGGCTGTGGGTCAAATCTGCACTATTTTGTCCAGCCTGGTCCAGCCAGAAACAGGTGGAGCGGCCATTCGGGCATACTTCGTCGTCGTATATCGCGAGGGCTTAACCTAATCTGGTCCTACCAGATCAGCTCGAATGAACCGCTTCCCTCTAACTGGTCCAGCGGACGAAATTTTCAAAGCCACATGAGGATGCGCCTAATCCGTCTCTGGCGAAACCCTTGGCGAGGCTCATAATCACCCTTGCAAGGATGCCGCCTGGCGTCCGAGGGTGGCCTACCCGGCCGGGTGGCTGAGAGGGACGGAGTTTGATCATGTCAGAGTTCACGATTTCCAGACGCACCGTGCTTGCCGGTTCGGCATTGCTTCTGGCTTCGACGGCGCTGCCGACCATCGGTCTGGCGCAGACGCCCAGGAAAGGCGGGCGGCTGGTCGTCGCCGCCGATTCCGAGCCGCGCAACCTCAACCCGGCGATCGTCGCGTCCAACGGCGTGTTCTTCATTTCGAGCAAGATCGTGGAAACGCTCGTCGAGGCGTCCTTCGACGGCAAGGACGGGCTCGACCCACGCCTGGCGACAGACTGGGAGGGCGCCGCCGACGGCCTGTCGGTGACATTCAAATTGCGCGAAGGTGTCAAATGGCATGACGGCAAACCTTTCACCTCCGCCGACGTCGCGTTTTCGGCGCTACAGATATGGAAGCCGCTGCAGAATCTCGGCCGCACCGTGTTCAAGGATCTGGAGGCGGTCGATACGCCCGACGAACTGACCGCCGTGTTCAAATTCGCCAAGCCGACACCATTCCAGCTGATCCGCAACGCCTTGCCGGCGCTGAGCAGCGTCGTGCCCAAGCACATCTACGAAGCAGGTAAGGTCGAAGAAAACCCGGCCAACAATGCGCCTGTCGGCACCGGCCCCTTCAAATTCGCCGAACATAAACCTGGCGAATACTACCGGCTGGAGAAGAATACCGACTACTGGGGCGAGGACCAGCCTTACCTCGACGAGATCATCTATCAGGTGCTGCCCGACCGCACCTCGGCGGCAAGCGCGCTTGAGGCGGAAGAGATACAACTCGCCGCCTTTTCCGCCGTGCCTTTGGCCGATCTCGACCGCATCTCCAAAGTGCCGGGCCTCAAGGTGATCACCAAGGGCTATGAGGGGCTGACCTATCAGCTCGTCGTCGAGATCAACCATCGCCGCAAGGAACTGGCCGACCTGAAGGTGCGCCAGGCGATCGCCCACGCCATCGACAAGGATTTCGTCGTCAAGACAGTGTTCCTCGGCTACGCCGTCACAGCCACCGGCCCGGTGCCGAAGAACGATCCGCAATTCTATACGGCCGACGTGCCGACCTATGCCTTCGACGTGGCCAAGGCCAACGCCCTGCTCGATGAAGCCGGCTATATCAGGGGTGACGACGGCAAACGCTTTTCACTGAAACTGCTGCCGGCGCCCTATTTCAACGAGACCAAGCAGTTCGGCGACTATCTGCGCCAGGCGCTCGCCGCCATCGGCATCGACGCCCAGCTGGTCAACAACGACTCCGCCGCCCACATCAAGGCCGTCTACACCGACCACGCCTTCGATCTTGCGGTCGGGCCACCGGTGTTCCGCGGCGATCCGGCGATCTCGACCACCATCCTGGTGCAGAGCGGCATTCCGGATGGCGTGCCTTTCTCCAACCAGGGCGGCTACAAGAACGACGAACTCGACGCCCTCATCGCCAAGGCATCCGAGACGCTCGACACATCGGCCCGCACCGAACTCTACAAGGAGTTTCAGAAAAAGGTCGCAGCCGACCTGCCGCTGATCAACGTCGCCGAATGGAGCTTCATCAGCGTTATCAGAGACACGGTGGGGAATGTCGCCAACAACCCGCGCTGGGCGGTGTCAAACTGGGCGGACACCTATTTGGAATCGTGACACACTCTAGCGGATGAAAATTCGCGGCGAAATCTGTGTGGAAACTTGGCCAAACGCCGAGTTCCTTCCCACCCCCCTCTGTCCTGCCGGACATCTCCCCCGCAAGGGGGGAGATTGGCTGGCCGTAACGTCGGCTCATTTGCCTGCTGCGTTGAAAATTGGCGAAATCGCTGATGACATCCGATCTCCCCCCTTGCGGGGGAGATGTCCGGCAGGACAGAGGGGGGTGCCTAGGCGCGGCATTTCTCTTGATCGGCTCAGCACCAAGCAGCCGGCACCGCCATGAGCCGCGCCCTCACCCTCCTCCGCCGTCGCCTCGTCGGCAGCATCTTCGTGCTGCTGATTGTCGTCATCGGCACTTTCCTTTTGCTGGAATCCGCGCCCGGCGATGCGGTCGACGCCTATATCGCCTCGACCGGCGGCGATGCCGGCATGATCGAATTGCTGCGCCATCGTTGGGGCCTCGACCAGTCGGCGCTGACGCGGCTGGCGAACTACCTCTGGGCGCTGCTGCATCTCGACCTTGGCCAGTCGGTGACCTTTTCGCGACCGATCCGCGAGGTGATCCTCGAACGCCTGCCCAACACGCTGCTTTTGATGAGCAGTGCCACCGCGCTCTCCTTCGGCCTCGGCTCTGCGCTCGGCATCTATGCCGGGGCGAGGCCCGGTGGCTTTCGCGACCGCTTCCTGTCGATCGGCTCGCTGGCGCTTTATGCCGTACCGGGCTTCTGGCTCGGGCTGGTGCTGATCATCGTCTTTGCCGTCGACCTGCGCTGGTTTCCGATCGGCGGCATCGAGAGCCTCGCGTCGGCCAAGACCGGCCTCGACCGCGCGGGCGATATCGCCCGTCATCTCGTCCTGCCGGTGTCCGCACTCGGCTTCATCTATCTGGCGCTCTACCTGCGCATGATGCGCGCCGGCATGGCCGAGGTCTGGCGGCAGGATTTTGTCCTCGCCGCTCGCGCCAAGGGCCTGTCCCGCCGCCGCATCGTGCTCGCTCACGTCGCCCGCAACGCGCTGTTGCCTCTGGTCACCATGCTCGGACTGCAATCGGCGCAGATGCTCGGCGGCAGCGTCGTCATCGAAAGCGTCTTTTCGGTGCCCGGCCTTGGCCGGCTGGCACAGGAAGCGGTGGCGGCGCGTGATACGCCGCTGCTGCTCGGCATCATTCTTGTCAGCGCCGTTCTGGTCATCGTCATCAACCTTATCGTCGATGTCGCTTACGCCTTCCTCGATCCGCGCGTCGGCGCCAGCGAGGCGAGCGCGTGAGCCCGCTTCGCCGCTTTTTTCGCACGCCGGAAGCGATCGCCGGCGCGATCGTCCTGGCGGCGCTGTTCGCCGTGGCGCTGTCGGCGTCGCTATTCTTTCCCGGCGATCCGCAGGCGATTGCCGGGCCGGCATTGCTGCCGCCTTTTCAGGACTGGTCGCTGCCGCTCGGCACCGACCGGCTCGGCCGTGACGTGCTGGCCGAACTTTTCCACGGCGCCCGTACCTCTTTGGCGGTTGGGCTGGCGGCGGCAGCCGCAGCCCTTGCCGTCGGCGCGATAGTCGGCACGCTGGCCGGCTTTGCCGGCGGCCTCGTCGACGAAGTGCTGATGCGCATCACCGACGCCTTCCAGACCGTACCGAGCTTCCTGCTGGCGCTGGCCTTCGTCAGTGTCGTCGGGCCGTCGCTCGGCGTCGTCATCGCCGCGATCGCGCTCGGCGCCTGGACCGGGCCGGCGCGTATTGCCCGCGCCGAAGTGCTGTCGATCCGAGAGCGCGATTTTGTTGCCGGCGCCCGCGTCATCGGCATGCACCCACTGGAAATCGCCTTTCGCGAAGTGCTGCCCAACGCGTTGCCGCCGGTGCTGGCATTGTCGTCAGTGATCGTCGCCGCGGCAATCCTCACCGAGGCGGCATTGTCGTTTCTCGGCCTCGGCGACCCAAATCGCGTGACCTGGGGCGGTATGATCGCCGAAGGTCGCGCCGTTTTGCGCACCGCACCCTTCCTGTCGATCATACCGGGCGTAGCGCTCGTGCTGACCGTGCTCGGCGTCTATCTCGCCGGCGAAGGCGTCGTCGAGACGACAGCGGTGAGAAGGAGCCTGTCGTGACGCCGCTGCTTTCGATCCGCGATCTGACGGTGACCTATCGCCGCGACGGCCATGAGGTGGCGGCGTTAAAACATGTCAGCCTCAATGTCGCCGCCGGCGAGCGCTTCGCCATTATCGGCGAGAGCGGTTCGGGCAAGAGCACGCTGGCGCTTGCCGTCGCCGGCCTGCTGCCGGCTTCCGCCAGGATTGGCGGCCGTATTGACTGGTTTTTGCGATCGCCGTCATCCTGGGGCGCCAAGGCACCCCCCTCTGTCCTGCCGGACATCTCCCCCTCAAGGGGGGAGATTGCGCTCTCATCTCCGCCTTCGCCGATCTCCAAGGTTGCAGGAAGGGACCCAACAGCGAAACTGCTAATCTCCCCCCTTGAGGGGGAGATATCCGGCAGGACAGAGGGGGGCCTCATGGAACGCAAAGCTCAAAAATCCGCCGCCAAACCGGACCACAGTCCCCTCGGTGGCCGGGACATCGGCTTCATCTTCCAGGACCCATCGGCCAGCCTCGATCCGGTGATGGCAGTCGGCGAGCAAATCGCGGAGGTCGCGCACGCGCATCTCGGCCTTACTTGGTCGCAATCCTATGCCAGGGCAAAAACCCTGCTTGAACGCGTCCGGCTGCCCGACCCGGACGCCGCTTTGCGCGCCTATCCGCATCAGCTTTCCGGCGGCCAGAAGCAGCGCGTGGCAATCGCCGCAGCGATCGCGGCCGGTCCGAAACTGCTGATCGCCGATGAGGCGACCAGCGCGCTCGACACCATCGTGCAGGCCGAGATCGTGGCGCTGATCCGGCAGCTGGTGGCCGAGGACGGCATGACGCTGCTGTTCGTCAGCCACGACATCGCCCTGGCAGCCGAGCTGGCCCAGCGCATAGCCGTGTTCCGGCACGGCGAGCTGATCGAGCTCGGTGCGACGGCGCAGATCGTCGCCAGCCCGCGCCACGCCTACACGAGAGCGCTGCTCGACGCCCATCTCGGCCTCGACGCCGAACCGCTGCTGCAACGGGCAGGAGCGTCGGGGTGAGCAGTCCATTGCTGGCCGTTTCGGGCCTGACCAAACGATATCGTCGCGGCGGCAAGATCATCGCCGCCGTCGATGATGTCTTCTTCTATATCGAGCCCGGCGAGACGCTGGCGCTGGCGGGGCCTTCCGGCAGCGGCAAGTCGACGATCGCGCGGCTGCTGCTGCGGCTGATCGAACCGGATGCCGGCCGTATCGAGTTCGAAGGCGGCGATTTCCTGTCCCTGAACGGCGCTGCCTTGCGCGCGCGGCGCGCGCGTTTGCAAATGGTGTTTCAGGACCCGCTCGCCGCCTTCAACCCGCGCGCCACCGTAGCGCGCGTGCTCGACGACCCTCTGCGCATCCATGGCATAGCATCCCGCACCGAGCGTCCGCACCGCATCGCTGCTTTGCTGGACCGCGTCGGCCTAGGCGCTGATCTCGCCAGCCGCGCCATCCACGAGATCTCGGGTGGCCAGCGCCAGCGCGTCGCGATTGCCCGTGCCATCGCCACAAAGCCGTCGCTGATCGTGCTCGATGAGGCGGTGTCGGCGCTCGACGTATCGGTGCGCCGACAGATCCTGCAATTGCTGCTCGATCTGCAGCGCGAGGAACGGATCGCGTATCTGTTCATTTCGCATGATCTCGGCGTCATCGGCGCCATCGCTCATCGTGTCGTCATCCTCGATGCCGGCCACGTCACCGAGAGCGGCGACGCCCGTGCGGTCATCGGTGCCCCGCAGTCAGCGATCGGCAAGGCGCTGGTGGCGGCAGCGCCAAAACTGAACAGGATCAGCACGCAGGGCGCAGCAGATCGTCAATAACCCAGCGCGCAACCATCCTTGCGTGGATCGGATGCGCCGGTAAGCGTGCCTTTGTCCCAGTCGATCAGCACCAGCTGACCGCCGCCATGCGGCTCGGTCGGGATGGACACTTGGTGGCCCCGCTCGCGCAGGCCGGCGATCGCATCGGCCGGAACGCCGCGCTCCGCCTCTACTGTGTCCTGCCTGTAAAACACTCGTGGCGCATCCAGCGCCTCCTGCGGATCCATGCCGAAATCGATCATGTTGGTGAGCAGGTGGACATGGCCGAACGGCTGGTAACCGCCGCCCATCACGCCGAACGGCATGACTGCCCGGCCCTTGGCTGTCACCATCCCCGGCATGATTGTGTGCATCGGGCGTTTCCCCGGTGCGATGCGATTTGGGTGGTCCGCCGCTAGGCAGAAGCTGCTGCCGCGATTCTGCAATACGACGCCGGTCCTGGGGCCGACCACCCCGCTGCCGAACGAATGAAAGGTCGAGTTGATGAAGCTGACCGCATTGCGGTCGCGGTCGACCACGGAGATGTAGACGGTATCGCTCGGCTGGAGCTCAAGGCGCGGCAGATGCGTCATCGCGCGCGCCGGGTCGATGGCGGCACGCAGCCGGTCCGCATGGGAGCTGGACAACAACTGCTCCACGGGAACACGGACGTGATTCTGGTCGCCGATGAAATTGTCGCGGTCCTGATAGGCAAGCCGCCCCGCCTCGATCTCGAGG
Source organism: Mesorhizobium sp. WSM4823 (assembly GCF_055811195.1). NCBI lineage: Bacteria > Pseudomonadati > Pseudomonadota > Alphaproteobacteria > Hyphomicrobiales > Phyllobacteriaceae > Mesorhizobium > Mesorhizobium sp. WSM4823. The sequence continues at coordinate 27,892 of NZ_JBVVQL010000010.1, read as the reverse complement.
TGAAGGCGCTCGGCGCCGTTCGGTTCCAGCGAGCCGAGCGAAAAGCCCGACAGCACATTCAGCATGATCAGTGCCGTCAGGCCCTGGTTGTTCGGCGGCATCTGATGGATGTCGTAACCCCGATAGGACGTGCCGACAGGCCTGACATAGTCGCCCTTCGTGGCCGCAAAATCCTCGAGCGCATGCACCCCGCCAAGCGCGCGCAAACGCGACACCATATCGTCGGCAACCTCGCCTTCATAAAAGCCGGCACGGCCACGGTTCGAGACGATGCGCAAGGTGTCGGCCAGTTGCGGCTGCCGGTGCAGCTCGCCGGCCAGCGGCGCCCTTCCATCCGGCAGGAAGATCCGCGCCGCATGCTCGTCGGCGGCCAGCAAAGCAGCACTTTCAGCCCAGTCGAAGGCGACGCGGTCTTGGACGACATAGCCCTGCTCGGCGTAGCGAATGGCCGGTGCGAGTGCGGCGTCGATGCCCTTTCTGCCGTGATCCTCGAGCAGCCGGCACCAGGCGTCGATAGCGCCTGGCACGGTGACCGCGTGCGGACCGGACTCAGGCAGCGCGTCATGCCCCCTGTCCAGGTACCATTGCGCCTCTGCTGCGGCAGGTGCGCGGCCCGAGCCGTTGAAGGCCAGAACCTCGCCTTGGCCATTAGGACAGTAGAGGACGAAACAGTCGCCGCCGATGCCGGTCGATTGCGGCTCGACGACCGCCTGCACCGCGGCCGCGCAAACGGCTGCGTCCATCGCGTTGCCGCCGGACCGCAGCATCTCGACCGCCGCCAGTGTGGCCAGCGGGTGCGATGTCGCGGCCATCGCTTCCGTCGCACGAACCGGCGACCGTCCGGGGAACTGAAAATCACGCATGCAGGATCAATAACCTCCGAACTAGCGATGGCGCCAAGAGTTGTGCCCTCGAAAGTAGCACGACCAGGAGGCAGTGATCGCCCGGGGAAATTACCGGCCTCAGTCGGCAAACTTGAAAAAATCTGTGGTGTAATCCGGATATGCGTTCAGTCCATCGAAAAGGCCGGCCAGATCACGGGTGTCTGCCAATATTCCTGACAAGACCAGCGCAGTCGCCACGCCGACACTAATTCCACCGGCGATATCGTGTTCGACGCTGTCGCCGACACAGACCACGCTGCTGCGGTCCGGATTGCCCGCCAGTGCCAGCGCGGCATCGAAGATCGGCGCATAGGGCTTGCCAATGCGGGTAACGCTGCCACCGAGGCTCTCGTAGAGATCCGCAAGCTGGCCGGCGCCAAAGCGAGGCCCGACTGCCGTCAGCATGATCTTGTCGGGATTGGTGCAGAAGCATGGCACCTGCCGCGCTGCTGCCGGTGCAAAAAGTCTGCGATAGTGGTCGATGTCGTAGCGATCGCCCTCGCTGGCGGCGATCAGCACCAGCTCGGCATCGTCGCCGTCGCTGGTCAACGTAAAAGGCAGACCTTCAATCGCCGACCGGTCGCCTTCGCGGCTGATCAGCAGGCACTTGGTGTTTGGGCGCAGCCTACCGGATCTCGCCATTTCCTGAAACGACCGCCACGCGATCTCGCCGGAAGAGACAAATTGATCCCAGCTTCCTGGTTCGAAGCCAAGCTTCAGCAAGCGGGCCTCGTTGGGCCGCGCCCGCCTGCCCGAGTTCGAGACCAGCACAATCGTCCGGCCTGCGCGCTTCAGCGCCGACAATGCCTCCACGGCGCCCGGATAAGGGTTGGTGCCGTCGTGCAACACGCCGAACTGGTCGAGCAGGAACACCTGATAGCGTTCGACCAGCGCCGCGATGCCGTCGAGATGTTCAACTGTTTTCGTGATCACAAAAGCCCCGCCTCGATTGCGCCCATCAACGCCAGCCGCGCCGTGCCGGCAGCCGCCTCGTCAGAAAGCGCCGGCAGAAAACCGACCCCCAGCTTGCGCTGCCGGATCGCGGTCCAGGCGGGATTTGCCGCACCGCCGCCGACGCTTCTGACCGAGGTCAATCGCGGCGCGCCGAGTTCGGCAAGCCGGCGATAGCCGAGCGCCTCGATCCCGGCAATGCCTTCCAACATCGCTTTCAGATAGTCGGCGTCGTCCGCCGGCCGCGGCGTCAGGCGTGGCGGCAGAGCAGGATCGGCGATCGGAAAGCGTTCGCCGACCGTGGGAAGCGGATAATAGTCGAAGCCGGTCTCCGTCATGGGGTCGATCGCTGCACTCAGCTCGATGATGCGCGCGAGAGGAAAATGCTGCGCCAGCACCTTGCCGCCCGAATTCGACGCGCCACCCGCCAGATAGGCATCTCCCAGCCGATGGCTGTAGATGCCGAACTGCGGCGCCGAGATCGGCCGGTCGGAGAGTATCTTGATGGTCAGCGAGGACCCCAGCGCGGTGACGCCGTCGCCAACCGCCGCAGCACCCGTCGCCAGGAACGATGCGCAGCCATCCGTCGTCCCGGCGACCACGGCCACGTCGCGCGCCAGGCCGAACATATCCGCGGCGCTCGCGGTGAGCGTTCCCGTGACATCGCCCGGCTTGACGACGCGAGGCAGGAATTCCATGCGCATGCCGGTCGCCGCGATCCAGTCCGGCCACCGGCGGCCCTCGACGTCGTAGCCGGTTTTCAGGGCATTGTTCTCGTCGCTGACGTCGAAGCGGCCGGAGAACTGTCCCGCAATCCAGTCGGCCTGATGCAGCATGGCGGTAATGCCGGGCAGGCGCTGGAACCGCAGTGCCTTGGCGAGACCGGACGTCGCCCCAAGTGCTGCGCTCGCTGCCGGCGCCTCGCGCGCGATCAAAGCCAGCATGCCGGCGTCGTCGACCTTGTCGTTGTACATCAACGGTTCGGCCAGCGGCCGCCCGGCGCCATCGACCGGCAGCAGCGTGCCCGAAGTGCCGTCGACGGCAATCGAGCGGATCGCCGCGCGATCGATGCCTGCAAGCAATTCCGTCAGCGCCGCGCCGACCGCTGACCACCACACCGAGGGATCGCGGGCGTTCTGGCCAAATCTGTCGAGTGGAACGGCGGAACGCGCGGCAATCGAAAAGTCCGGCCGCATGGCGACGGCGCGCGCACCTGAAGTGCCGATGTCGATACCGATCGAAAGCGGGTCGATTGAACGCGCCATGTCAGCCGCCAGCTGCATTGAGTTTCTGGCGATACTGCTCGGCGTCCCAGTTGATCAGCTCGTCGTTCTCGGCGGCTGTCAGATAGTTCAGCGTCGCCGCGACGTCGACCCGCGCCGTCACGTCGGCAAGGCAGCGTTGCATGGCGTCGGCGCCGGCACTGGCGTCGCCGCGCATCAGCACGCCAGCCCCGGGAAACAGGATTGCGACCGGTGCCGTACCGCACCGCTCGGTGACGCGCAGAACGTCCTCGCCAGGCCTCGCCACCACCGAACCCTTGCCGAGAAAGATGACGTGATCGGGATAGAGGCTGCCTCCCGACGCCATGCGGCAGCTTTCCGGATCGATCGCCGCGGCATGTGCTTCCACATCCGCCGGCAACCTGTAACCGGTGCGTCCGATAAGCGCCGTCAATGCCGCTACGTTGGGCTCCGCCACCTCGCGCGGTGGCCGCGCCAGAAGTCCTGTGACCCGACGCAGCAGCGCCTCGGCGCCAGCTACGGTCTCGGCAGCGGCGACCAGCCCGTGATTGCCAAGGATCAGCACATCGACGCCTGGCCGAAGGCGCTCGGCAATGCCCTGGGCAAGCGGCAGGCCCGGTCGGCGATAGGGAACATACGCCCATTCGAGCCCATCGAGGCGCTTGGCGATTTGAGCCTCGCAGTCGGCCTGCACGGCAAGCGAAATGGTATCGACGCAGTGGACATGCAGAACGACGCGCTGCGGCATCAGCGCGTGAACCGTGGTCTCGATCGAGGGACGCAGCTTGCGTGCATTGAGCGCCTCGATGGCGAAACCTTGTGGCTGATCGGCGGCCGGGTCGCGCTGTTCGACAGCCTTAAGCAGCGGCGGGATCGCCACGGGCACCATGATGTCCTCGGCGAGCGCATTCTTCAACCAGGTGCCGGAAGCCTTGATCCAGAGCGTGTCGCCGGCCTTCAGCGAAGTGTTGCCGCCGGCGGCCTGGGTCAAATGCGGGTCGCGCCCGATATCGGCCGAAAGCGACCGCAAAGCAGCCAATTCCTGCGCATCCGCATAGTTTGCCATCGAAAGTCCTCCACAAACCGGCCGCGTGGCCACGGCTTTGGATGTTGACGCTGGTATCGCAGATGCGAGTAAGTTACGTCAATAGTGATCTTACCTCGTCAAATCGAGCTTGCAATCCGATGCGTGTTGAGTAAGTTGCACCAATTGCCGTGACAAAATGGCATTTTCGGGAGGTATCCGTTGAGCGACTCCGGCCGCCAGCGTCAGATCGTCGAGTTGTTGCGGGATCGCCCCTTCGCCTCGGTGCGCGAGCTGCAGGAGCGGCTCGGCGTGTCGGCTGCGACGGTGCGGCGCGACATCGACAAGATCGATGAGGCCGGCGAAGCGCGGAAAGTCTATGGCGGCATCTCGGCGCTCGATGGCGCCTCGCAAGCTGGTGTCGCCTATGCCAGGCCCTATGACGAGAACCGCGATCTCGCAGTCGAAGCCAAGCGGCAGATCGCCGCTCTCGCCGCGACCATGGTGCGCGACGGCGACGCCGTCATCGTGCATGGCGGTTCGACCTGTTTCCATCTCGGCGTCAAGCTCGCCGACCGCAACATACGGCTCTATACCAACTCGATGCCGCTCGTCGCCTATTTGAGCGACCATGGCCATTGCAGCCTGACCATTGCCGGCGGTGAACTGCACCGTGAGCCTGGCATCATCCATTCGCTCACCCAGGCCGTGCCGTTCTATGCCTCGAAGTTCTTTCTTGGTGCGCAAGGCATCGGCCAGGAGGGCCTGCTGGAATCGCACCCGCTGCTGGTCCGCTCAATTGTCGAACTCAGCCTGTGCGCCGACCAGATCGTGGTGCTGGCCGACAGCCGCAAACTGTCGATCCACGCGCGCAACGTCGCCCTGCCCTTGTCCCGCATCGGTACGCTGGTAACCGACGATGCCCTCTCCGATGCCGACGCACGCATGCTGGAAGACGCCGGCGTCACCGTGCGGATCGCCTCTGCCTCGGGAGCCCTCCAGTGAAGGTGGCCGTCCTCGACTTCGGCAAGACCAATTCGAAGCTGTTCGTCTTCGGTCAGGACGGGCAGATCCTCGACGAGCGCCGGACCCAGCCGAACTGGATACGCAAAGGCGGCTTCAGCGTGCTCGACGAGGCGGCGCTTCACGATTGGGCGGCTCGCGCCGTCGGCGAAGCGGTCGACAATCATGGTGTGGAAGGATTGATGGTTTCGGGCCATGGCTGCACCTTTGCCTTGGTCGACGATGCGGCGCTGACGCATCCCATCCTCGACTACGAGCAGGAGCCGCCGGCCGAGATTGCCGCGCAGATCGATCGCCGCATTCCCGATTTTGCCGAGACCTTCTCGCCGCATCTGCCGCTCGGCTTCAACTATGGTCGCCACATGCTTTGGCTGAAGGCGGTGCAACCCGGGGCATTCGCTGCCGCGAAATCGATCCTCGGCTATCCGCAATACTGGAGCTGGCGCTTTGGCGGCCGGGCGGTCTCGGAGATGTCCTATCTCGGCTGCCATTCGCATCTGTGGGCGCCGCGCAAACGCGATTTCTCCTCGCTGGTCGACGCCGAGGGCTGGCGTAGCCAGATGCCCGCCTTCGAGCGTGCCGGCGAGGTCATCGGCGAGCAGCGCTTCGGCGAGGCAGCCCGGTCGATCGCCATCCATAACGGCGTTCACGACTCGAATGCGGCGCTCCATGCCTATCGTCGGCAGGAGCTTGGCCCGGTCACCGTCGTCTCGACCGGCACCTGGGTCATCGTGCTCAATCCGGACTGTCCGCTCGACGCGCTCGATCGCGACCGCGATATGCTGGTCAATGTCGATGTCGATGGTGGCCCGGTGCCGACCATCCGCTTCATGGGTGGCCGTGAATTCGCTGTCATCAGCGCCGGCTGGCAAGGCACGATCGCCCGCTCCACGCTACAGCAGGTAATCGACGCCGGCATCATGGCGCTCCCCAGCTTCGCGCCAGGCGGGCCGATGCCTGGCCATCCCGGCGAACTGGTCGGACGCGCACCCACCGCGGAGGAGCGCGCGGCCGTGGCGTTGCTCTATGTCGCGCTGATGGTCGATCTGTGTCTCGACCTGATCCATTCGAACAATACCGTCATCGTCGATGGCGGGCTGAACAGTGGCGGCCTGCTCGCCGCCCTGCTGGCGCAGCTGCGTCCCGGCCAGGCCTTCATGCAGGGCGCCACGCTGGAAGGCAGCGCCACCGGAGCGGCGGCTCTCGCCTTCGAGAGCGTCGGACGCGAATTTGCCGCCGAGGCGCCGGAGCCGGTGTGCGCCTCCGGCTTCGCTGGTCTTGCTGGATACCGCGACAACTGGCGCGGCCTCTCCGCCGATCGAGGCATCGTTGAAACTGCAGCGCGAGGTACACGATGACCGCCGCTGCCCAAATCGAAACGGCGCGCCAGCCGGTGCTGGAGATGCGGCACATTTCGAAGACGTTCGGCCCGATCCGCGCCTTGCAGGATGTGTCGCTGACCGTTCACGCCGGTGAACTGCACGCGCTGATGGGCGAAAACGGCGCCGGCAAGTCGACGCTGATGAAGGTGCTGTCCGGCGCCTATCGGCCGGATCCAGGTGGCGATATCCTGATCGACGGCACACCGGTTGCGACCGGCGATCCGATCAAGGCACGCGCCAACGGCATTGCCGTCATCTATCAGGAGCTGTCGCTGGCGCCCAACCTGACGGTGGCGCAGAACATCTTCCTCGGCAACGAGCCGAGACGGTTCGGCATCGTTGACCGCGACCAGTGCAACCGGCGCGCCAAGGAAATCATCGCGCGGCTCGGTGTCTCCTTCTCGGCGCGCGCCTCCGTCTCCAGCCTGTCGCTTGGCGAACGCCAGATGGTCGAAATCGCCCGCGCGCTGTCGACCAGCGCGCGCATCATCGTCATGGACGAGCCGACCACATCGCTGACCTCGCGCGAGACCGACAGGCTGTTCGAAGTTATTGCGACGCTGAAGTCGCAAGGCATCGCCATCATCTACATCAGTCACCGCATGGAAGAGGTCTACCAGCTTGCCGACCGCGTCAGCGTGCTGCGCGACAGCGGCTATGTCGGCACCCTCGAACGCGCCGATCTGAATGCCTCGCGCCTCGTCTCGATGATGGTCGGCCGTGACCTGTCCGCCTTCTACAAGAAGGATCACCGCCCGCCGGACGCAAAGCGCGCAATCGCGCTATCGGTAAAGGGCATGTCGGACGGCCATCTTTTGAAGGACTGTTCCTTCGACCTGCACAAGGGCGAAGTGCTGGCGCTGGCGGGCCTGGTCGGCTCGGGCCGCACCGAGCTCGCACGGTTGATCTTCGGCGCCGACAGGCACACATCGGGCACGCTGGAACTCGACGGCAAGCCGATAGCTATCGGCTCGCCGCGCGAGGCGCTGGATGCCGGCATCGCCTACCTCACCGAGGACCGTAAGGAACTCGGCCTGTTCCTCGACATGTCGATCTCCGACAATATCAGCATGGGCGTGCTCGCAAGGGACGCGCAGGTTGGAGGCTTGCGCGACTTCGCGACCGCCGAAAGGCGCGCCGCCAAGGCCGTTTCCGACCTGTCCATCCGCACCAGGTCGGTGCAGGCCAATGCCGGCTCGCTGTCCGGCGGCAACCAGCAGAAGGTGCTGCTCGCCCGCCTGCTTGAGACCGAGCCTCGGGTTCTCATCCTCGACGAGCCGACCCGCGGCGTCGACGTCGGAGCGAAGTCGGAAATCTATCGTCTGATCGACGATCTCGCCAAGAAGGGCATCGCCATCCTGATGATCTCCAGCGAACTGCCGGAGGTGATCGGCGTCGCCGACCGCGTGCTGGTGATGCGCGACGGCACCATATCAGGCGAGGTGACGGCATCCGAAGGCCAGCCGCTCAGTCAGGAAGCAATCATGGAACTTGCAACGGGAGCGGCCAAGGGATGACCGACAAGAGCGGCCAGGGGATGACCGACAAGGCAACCGAGATAAGCGCGGGCGACCAGGCTGTCGGCAAGAACCGGCGGCTGCGCACCGCCTTCGCCGCGCTGGGCATGCTGCCGGTGCTGATCCTTTTGGCGGCCGGCTTCCAGCTCATGAACCCGCGCTTCCTCACCGAGACCAACCTTTTGATCGTCACCCAGCAGTCGTCGATCAACATCGTGCTTGCGGCCGGCATGACCTTCGTCATCCTGACCGGCGGCATCGACCTATCCGTCGGCTCCATCCTTGCCGCCTCGGCGATGGTGGCGGTGATGGTGTCGCTGGTGCCGGAGTGGGGCATGCTCGGCGTGCCGGCGGCCATTCTGGTCGGCCTCGGCTTCGGCGTCATCAACGGGCTGCTCGTCGCCTATATCAAGCTGCCGCCCTTTATCGTCACGCTGGGTTCGCTGACAGCCGTGCGCGGCGTCGCCCGCCTGCTCGGCCAGGATACCACTGTGTTCAACTCGGACCTGCCGTTCGACTTCATCGGCAACGGTTCGCTGTTCGGCATCCCCTGGCTGGTCATCATCGCTCTGTCGGTCGTGGTGCTGTCGTGGCTGGTGCTCAAACGCACCGTGCTCGGCACCTGGATCTATGCGGTCGGCGGCAATGCCGAGGCCGCCCGTCTCACTGGCATCAAGGTGCCGCTGGTGCTGCTCTTCGTCTATGGCGTTTCCGGCCTTCTGGCCGGCCTTGGGGGCGCCATGTCGGCGGCCCGGCTCTACGCGGCCAATGGGCTGCAGCTTGGGCAGTCCTACGAACTCGACGCCATCGCCGCGGTCATTCTCGGCGGCACCAGCTTCGTCGGCGGCGTCGGCTCGATCTGGGGCACGCTGATCGGCGGCCTGATCATCGCGGTGCTCTCCAACGGGCTCATATTGGCCGGTGTTTCGGACATCTGGCAGTACATCATCAAGGGATTGGTCATCATCGTGGCGGTCGCCCTCGACCGCTACAGGCTCCAGGCAGGAGCAAGAACGTGATTGACCTTAGTCGCCGGCGTCAACGACCCGGTTTCATGTAACGCACCGTGAGAGGCGCGGGGCATCAGGAGGAAAAGAATGAAGACCATCGGTAAACTGCTCTGCGGCGTCGCCCTTGCGGCCGTCGCCATAGCACCGGCTTCGGCCAAGGACCTGAACAAGGTCGGCATCTCGGTCGGCCTGCTCGGCAACCCGTTCTTCGTCGCCACCATCAAGGGCATCGAAGACGCGGCCAAGAAGATCAACCCGAATGTCGAGGTGACGTCGGTGTCGGCCGACTACGACCTCAACAAGCAGGTCTCGCAGGTCGACTCGTTCATCGCTGCCGGCGTCGACGTGATCATGCTCAACGCCGTCGATGCCAAGGCGATCGCACCGGCGGTCAAGAAGGCACAGGCCGCGGGCATCGTGGTCGCCGCGTTCGACGTTTCGGCGCCGGGCGCCGACGTCACCGTGATGACCAACAACGTCAAAGCCGGCGAAGCGGCCTGCCAGTATCTGATCGATCATACCGGCGGCAAGGGCGACTATGTCATCCTGAACGGCCCGGCATCGTCGTCGATCCTGGAGCGGGTGAAGGGTTGCAAGGACGTGCTTGCGAAGCACCCGGATATCAAGATCCTCTCCGACGACCAGAATGCCGAGGGCTCGCGCGACGGCGGCCTGAAGGTGTTCCAGTCACTGCTGACCCGTTTCGACAAGATCGACGCAGTGTTCGCCATCAACGATCCGACGGCAATCGGCGCCCAGCTTGCGGCCAAGCAGCTCAACCGCTCGGAGTTCATCTTCACCGCGGTCGACGGCGCGCCCGATATCGAGAAGGAACTCTCTTCCGGCACGTCGATGATCAAGGCTTCGGCCTCGCAGGACCCCTATGTGATGGCAGGCCAGTCGCTGCAGATGGCGGCTGAAGTTCTCGCCGGCAAAAAGCCGGCCGAGGCGACGGTGCTGCTCGACCCAAAGCTGATCACCGCCGAGAACCTGAAGGACTACAAGGGCTGGACCGCAGCCCGCTAAGCCTCCCAAGGCCGGTGCGGCCGGGATGACCGGCCGCACCTATTTTCGTTTGAGCATCGGAACCGGTCGCGTCCGATGCTCTCACTGCTACAGGTGGAGACGATCATGTCGCGCATTGGAATCCATTCTTTCGTCTGGTCGGCAAGCTCGGCGCAAGGCGACCTCGAACGGACGCTGGCCAACACCAAAGAGGCCGGCTTCGACCTGATCGAATTCTCCTATCTCGACCCTGCCAATGTCGACATTGGCGGGCTGGCCAAGCGCATCGCCGACCTCGATCTCGGCGTGGCGATCAGCATCGGACTGCCGACCGACGGCGACATTTCGAGCCCCGACAAGACAATTGCCGCGCGCGGCGTCGAAATCCTCAATGACACCATTTCGCTGACCCGGGACCTCGGCGGCCAGAAGGTCGCCGGCATCCTCTCGACCGGCCACGGATTGCAAACTGAGGCGCCGACGCGCGACCAATGGAATCGCAGCGCCGGAACGCTGGCCAAGGTCGCGGAGACCGCCAAGGCAGCCGGCGTCACGCTCAACCTCGAGATCGTCAACCGCTTCGAAAGCAATCTGCTCAACACCGCCGCGCAAGGGTTAGCCTTCATCGAGGACACCGGCTCAGATAACATCTTCCTGCATCTCGACACGTTCCACATGAACATCGAGGAGGCCGATGTCGGGCTGGCCATCCGCCACGCTGCGAAAAAGATCGGCTATGTCCATATCGGCGAGAGCCATCGCGGCTTCCTCGGCACCGGCAACATCGACTTTGCCGCGATCTTCAATGCGCTGACCGCGGTCGGCTATAGCGACGACCTCAGCTTCGAATCCTTCTCGTCGGAGATCGTCGACGAGAACCTGTCGAAGAAAACCGCCATCTGGCGCAATCTATGGACTGACAATATGGAGCTGGCCCGGCATGCCCGCCGCTTCATCGCCATCGGGCTGGAAACGGCGCGGCGCAAGGCCGAGCTTGTTGCCTCGAGCCATCGACCTTAGCGCCACCCGGCATCATCCATCAGGTGTGGCTCGAGCATCGGACCCAAAAGTGGGTACCGGTTTTGGGAAAATCCGATGCTCAAACAAGATTTAGTTTGGAACTGTGGCCAAGTCGATCTCGGTAATATGCCAGCGACCCAAATTGGCCGTGTAGAGTTTGTCGCCCTTGAAGGCGATGTTGGTGGGATGCGCCAGTGTGGTCGCGGCCGGGTCCTCGATCAGCACTTCGAGACCTCTGTCCTGGCGCCAGCGATAGATCCGGCTTGGCTCGTAGCATGAAATGAATAATGAGCCGTCCGGCGCAAAAGCCAATCCGTCCGGGACATTGGCCACGCCTTCGACGACGACATGCCTAGCCCCAGCCGCGCCGTCCGGCAGGATCGGCACATAGCTGATGCACGCGGCATTGCTTTCCACCACATAAAGCCCGCTGCCGTCCGGTGCCATCGCCATGCCGTTGGCAAAGGCTATGGCCTCGCGGCACCACAGGCCGCCTTCACCGGTCTTTAAATCGTAGCGGAAGATGCCGGAGCGGTTGTCTTCGCCAACGCTGTCCGACACGTAGAGCCAGTCTCGTGTCTCGTCGATGACCGGATAGTTCGGCACGCGGATGCCGGCCGAGGCGAAGCGCTCCATAAGAGCCGTCCCGGCACTCCAGCGAAAGATCGCCGAATACTTCAGATCGCAGGCAAAACAGTTTCCTGCGCTGTCGAAAGCGATGCCGAGCAGAAAACCTTCCGTGCCACCCATGCGTTCGACCGAGCCACCATCGGCGGAAAGCCGCAAGAGATCGCCGGTTTCGGTGCCGCACCAGATCGAACCGTCGCGGTGGATGGCCACCCCCTCCGGATGGGCCACGCGCGGACTGGTGAAGATACCGTCGAAGAAAACCCGGGCGGCGGCCATTTCAAGCAACGGCTTTGCCACCTCAGCCTCCTGCTATCTGTGCGGCAATGCAACGCTCGACCATGATGCGGTCGGCGGCGAGGATCTCGGCGATCAGTGCGCCACGCTCCTTGGCGCTGACGAATTCCAGGCGGCGCAGACCGAGGGGATCGATTCCGTTTCGCAGGACATCAAGCGTGTCGCTCGAGGGGAGCGGAATTTCCCGACAGTCGGCATCGAAAGTCACTGCAAAGCCGGTGGCATCGCGGATCTGCTGCTGTGTGATCTCAGGCATGGTTTCGATGACAACCAACTCCCGGCTCGAGCGGTCGAGCCGGAACACACAAAGATCGGTGAACACCAGCGCCTCGCCGGTCCGATAGCCCATCGGCTCGCGTTCATTCTGGGTGAGCAAGCCGCGCGCCGAACTGGCGATCTCGACCGTCGCGACCAGCGACTGCACGGAATGGCGGGGAACGTAGAGCAGATAGTCGCGATGCATGTTGGCGACATCGGCCATGCCGCCCTGCCCGGGCAGCCGGATAAGGCCGCCGTCGCGCTTGCGTAGTGCGATGGTGTTGACGCGGCCGCGTCGATCGACCTGTGCGGCGCCGACGATCTCATGGGTCACCGCACCAGCCTGGTAATAGGTCGAGTAGGTGTCGTCGCCACCGGCATGCGCCACCGCCGTCTCGCAATCCAAGTTTTCGATCAGCGACAGGATCATCGGGCTCGGCGCGATGTCGAGGTGCCCACAGCTCATCGTGGCGATAATCATGTCAGGCGCGTGCGTCGCCTTGGCCAGCCGGTAGGCGACGTTGGCCAGCGGCGACACCGCACCGGCACTGGCAAAGCTGTCGTTGTCGAGCTCAGCGGCGATACGGGCGGCGATGATCTCGTCGACGGACGCTTTCTTTTCGCCATGCGCGATCGCCGGCATGGCGAGGGCCGTTTCAACGCGAACTTTCGCGGCTTCTTGCAGCAGCTCGGGCATGCCCTCGGACGGCAGGCGCAAGCTGTCCGCCAAGGGCGTTTCCTTGGTCGCGAACGCCTCCGACAATTTTTGATAATCCGTCACATAGAATGGCAGGCAGGAGGCCGGATAGGCGCCGCCCGGCGCCAGCGCTATGGCCGACACCTGATTGCGGGTGAGAATGCTTTGGCGGCCCTCATGGCGCAACGCCCCGACCGGGACAATTTCCTCGACCGTGACCAGCACCTGGCGCGCCGCGCCGGCCATGGCGAAATCCAGCGCCCGCGGCCCAATGATCTGGACATTGCCGCTCTCGTCGGCGCGCTGGGCGTGGACGACGAACGTATCGAGCCGCAGCGGCGGGATGAACCCGGTCTCGGTCCCGGCAACGGGATCGGGCGCGGAGATCGCGCCGGGCACACGCGCCAGCATGTCCGAGCCCAACGGGAGCTGGAACGGCATCGACGGCAGGTTCTGCTGCGCCGCCCGCAAGGCCTGAATCATCGCCAGCGCCGTCCAATCGCGGACGGGAACGGCATTTGTCTCGGCAACCGCGCGGAAACGCGGCGGAAGGCCGAAAATGTCCAGGCTGGAAAAGCAGAGGTCGATTTCCGCTACCGCATCCGCTTCGAGAAGCAGTTCGAGCGGCAGCCCACCGGCCCAGCAGACGTAGCGCAAATCCTTTATGCCGGACCCTGCTAGTGTACGCAGCAAAGCGATCGGCAGCCGGGCGAAATGATGGCCGCCGACGCCGAAGACGTCGCCACTTCCAACCAAAGCGGCCAGCCCTTCGACATCGGTGAAGCGCGGCCGGTTCGGCTTGACCAAGGAGGTCATTGCGCAGCCTTCGCCCGCGCGGCGCTTTTCTCGGCGAACGCCTTCACTCGCTGCTGGCCGATCTCGCTGCGATAAAGCCCGCCCAGAATATCGCGTTCCATGGCAAGGCCTTGGGCAAGGTCACCCGATACGGCATGCGCCGTCAGCGCTTTCAGTCCTTCGATGGCGGCAGCCGGTTCGGCGGCGATCATCTCGGCGAGTTCCAGCGCCCGCGGCATCAGCCTTTCCACGTCGACGACCTCGTTGACCAGTCCGGCGCCGATGAATTCGGAAGCCGGCACGATGGCGCCGGTCATCAGCAGGAGATTGGCACGGTTGTGGCCGAGTTTTTGGACGCCGCGTTGCGTGCCGCCGCCGCCGGGGGTCAGCCCGAGCTTGATCTCCGGCAGGCCGAGTTTCGCGAACTGGTTGGCGATGACGATGTCGCAGCACAGCACCAGTTCCATGCCGCCACCCAGCGCAAAGCCGTTCACCGCAGCGATCACCGGCTTGCGGTTGTTCTCGATCGCCGCATACATGCGGGTGCCTGCAGCCTGGAAGGCGTCGAATTCGGCAGCCGTCTGGCCGGCATATTCCTTGATGTCGGCGCCGGCCATGAAGCCGCGCCCCTCGCCGGTCACCACAATTGCACCGACGCCGTCATCCCCGGACAGCGCCTCGAAAACATCGGTGATCTCGCCTTGCATCAGCCGGTTCATGGCATTGAGCTGGTCGGCGCGCCGAAAGGTGACGACCGCGACGCGCCCGGATATGTCCAAGGTGAGTGTCCGGTAAACGCTCATCGTCAGGCCGCGTCCACGGTCATGTCGCCGGACGCCTCAAGTGCTGCAATCTCGTCTTTGGAGAGGCCGAACTCGGCCAGAATCTCGCGGCCATGCTGGCCGACCAGCGGGGCGGGCCGTTCGATGCTTGCGGGCGTCTCGCTCATCTTGACGGCCGGCGCGACCACCCTCACCTTGCCGCCGCGCGGATGATCGTAGCTGGTGATCATGCCCATGTGCTTGACCTGCGGGTCCTCGGCAGCGCGGCGGATATCCTTCACCTCGGCGCACCAGATATCGACTGCAAGCAGCCGCGCCAGCAGGTCTTGCGTCGCAAACTTCCTGGTCTCGGCATTGACCTTCTCGAACACCTCGTCGCGCTTGTCGAACAGCGTCTTCAGATCGTCGTAGACGGCAAGCTGCGGCGCCTCCAGCACCTCGTAAAGCGTCTTGAACGGGCTCATGGCTATCGACACATAGCCGCCGTCCTTGGTTTCATAGATGCCGAACGGCGCCTGCATTCCGGGATGGCCGATACCGGAATTCGGGCGCACGAAATCCTCACCGAGATTGAGCACGGCGACATATTCCTGGTTGAGATGCGCCAGCAGGCCGGCCAGCAGATTGACCTCGATCTTCTGGCCCTTGCCGGTTTTCTCGCGATAGTAGAGCGCCGACAATATGCCGTAGACCATGTTCATCGCGCCGATCTGGTCGGCGAGGCCGGCGCCGGCCGGAACAGGAGCCTGGTCGCCGCGGCCGGTGTTGGAGATCAGCCCGGACAGCCCCTGGATCAGCATGTCCTGGCCCGGGCGCTCGACATAAGGGCCTTCCTCGCCATAGCCGGAGCCCGAACAATAGATGATGCCGGGATTGACTGCCTTGAAGTCCTCGTAGCCATAACCAAGCTTGGCCAGTACGCCGGGACGAAAATTCTGCACGACGACGTCGGCCGTCTTGGCCATGTCCATGACGATGGCGTGCACCTTGCGGCTCTTCAGATTGAGCGCGATCGAGCGCTTGTTGCGGTTCCAGGCGAGGAAGTTCGGGCTCTCGGAGCCGCCGACCCATTTGGCAAAGAAGGTCATGCTGCGGAACATGTCGCCGGCGCCGGCACGCTCGATCTTGATGACATCGGCGCCCATATCGCCGAGCAGCTGCGTGGCGAATGGCCCCTGCAGCAGATGGCTGAAATCGAGGATGCGGACGCCTTCGAGGGCCTTGTTCATTTCATGTCTCGTTTCGTGTTGTCAAAGCAGATCGGGAACGTAGCGCGGCGCGGCGGTGAGCCCGCCATCGACGCGCAGGTCGGTTCCGGTGGTGAAGCCGGCGGCATCCGAAGCCAGATAGACAGCGGCTTCGGCCACTTCGGAGGGCTTGCCGATGCGGCCGAGCGGATGCATTTTGACCCAGGCCTTGGCGAGATTGCCGCCGATCTCCTTGATCAGCTTGTCGTTCATCGGCGTGTTGATGGTGCCCGGCGAGATCGAGTTGACGCGGATGTTGAGCGGGCCGAACTCGACCGCCATCTGGCGTGTCATCGCCATCACCGCGCCCTTGGCGCCGGCATAGGCGGTCCAGCCGTCGAGCCCGATATGCCCCTGCGCCGAGGCCATGTTGATGATCGAGCCCGATTTCTGCGCGATCATATGCGGCAGAGCGTATTTGCAGCCGCGAAAGACGCTGGTCAGGTTGACCGCGATCAGCCGATGCCATTGCTCGTCGGTCATCTCGTGCACCGGCATGCCGCCGATGGCGATGGCGGCGTTGTTGACCAGCACGTCGAGACGTCCGGCCTTCTTGACGGCCGTGTCGATGAGGTTGGCGATGTCGGCCTCCTTCGACACGTCGCAATGCAGGTAGTCGGCACGGTGGCCGGCGGTGCGCAAATCCGCAGCGAAGCTTTCGCCCTGTTCGTCGGCGATATCGCTCAGGAAGACATGCGCCCCCTCTCTCGCCATCGCCTCCGAAATCGCATGGCCGATGCCGTCGGCGGCACCGGTGACAACGGCGGTCTTTCCCTGCAAGCGAGCCATGTCAGCCTCCATTCGCACGCCGCCGCTTCGCCTCGTCAAGGGCGACCGCGGCTATGATGATCATGCCGGTGATGACGAGCTGCCACTCGGTCGGCAGGCCGAGCCCGCGCAGTCCGTTGGACAGGAACTGCAGGATCAGCACCCCGAGCGCCATGCCGGTCAGGCTGCCGATGCCGCCGGCAAGGCTGACCCCGCCGAGCACTGTGGCGGCAACGACCTGGAACTCGAAATTCAGTCCGGCCGTATGCTGCGCCGAGCCGACGCGAGCCGCGAGAATAATGCCGGCAACCGTTGCCAGCAGCGCGCTGATGATGAAGCAGATGAACTTGACGCGGCGCACGTCATAGCCGGCAAGCCGCGCCACTTCCGGATTGCCGCCGACGGCATAGATCTGCCGTCCGAACGGCCGGTGCCGCATCATGTAGGCGAAGGCGGCAAGCAGGACGAGCGCAATCACCGCCGAATAGGGAACGACATTGAACAGGCGGCCATCCGACAGCGCAATGAAACTGTCCAGAGCGGCATCGTCGGGGATCGCCCGCTGGCCGGTATAGAGATAGACGCCGCCGCGCATGATGAACATCGTGCCGAGCGTCACGATTAGCGAGTTGATCCCGGCATAGGCGGTGAGATAGCCATTCACCATGCCGATGATCAGCCCGAACAGCAGGGCGCCACTCACGCCGAGCAGCAGCGAGTTGGTGTCGTTCATGATGATGATCAGCGGCAGCGCTATGGTCGCCAGCAGCGATCCGATCGAAATGTCGACCTCGCCGGACATGAAGACGATAGCGCAGCCGATGCCGGCGGTCAGCGCGAGTGAAGCCTGCCCAAGCACGTTGGTCATGTTGCGCACGGAGAAGAAATTCTCGGCGGTAAAGGAAAAGAACGCGATCACCAGGATAAGGCAGAGGAGCAGCGCCAATTCCTGCCGCGCGAAGAGCCGCGCCAGCATGGACGGCCCGGCTCTCATCGTCCCTGTGCTTGCCAGGCTCATCGCTTGCTCCCTTCGAAGGCGTCGGCCGAATGACAGGGAGTGCTGCCGCAAAGCGTCATCATCTTATCCGATCGCTGCATTGAGGATTTTCTCCTGCGTGGCGTCGTCGCGCGACATGATCGCGGTGAGCCGGCCTTCGCACATCACCGCGATACGGTCGGAAAGGCCCAGCAGCTCGGGCATTTCCGATGTCATCATGACGACCGCAAGGCCCTCGCCGGCGAGCCGGTCGATGAGCGCGAAGATCTCCGACTTGGCGCCGACATCGATGCCGCGGGTCGGCTCGTCGACGACGATCACCTTGAGGCCCCGCATCAGCCAGCGCGAGATCAGCACCTTCTGCTGATTGCCGCCGGACAGGTTCTTGATCTCCTGGAACAGGCTGGGCGTCTTGATGCGGAAGCGGTCGACATAGTCCTGCACCGCCTTGCGTTCCCCGGCCTTGTCGATAAAGCCCATACGGGCGAAGGCGCCGAGCGAGGCGAGGCTGGCATTCTGGTAAACCGGCAATTCGCCCATCAGCCCTTCGCTCTTGCGGTCTTCGGTAAGCAGGCCGATGCCGAGCCGGACACCCGTATGCGTGTCGTGCGGCATCAGGCGGTGACCGTCGACGGAAATCGTGCCGGAGGTGATCGGATCGAAGCCGACAACCGCCTTGGCAAGTTCGGTTCGGCCGGCCCCCATCAAGCCGAAGAAGCCGAGGACTTCGCCGGCATGCGCTTCGAACGATACGTCCTTCAGCTTCTTCGCCGTGCTGAGCCCTTGCACGGATAAGGCGACCTTGCTGCCCGGCGCGCCGCGCTTGCGCGGAAACAGGCTTTCGATGCGACGGCCGATCATGTCCTGGATCAGCGTATCATTGGTGTGATCGCCGATCGGTCGGGTCGAGACATGCCGGCCGTCGCGCAGAACACTGACCGTGTCGGCGATCTCGAAAACCTCATCGAGCTTATGGCTGACATAGAGCACCGCGATGCCGAGCGCGGCCAGCCGGCGGATGACGGTGAACAGCAGCGAAATCTCGTTTGGCGTCAGCGAGGATGTCGGCTCGTCCATGACCACGACGCGGGCTTCGTGGGCGAGCGCGCGAGCGATCTCGACCATCTGCTGCTGGCTGACCGGCAGCGATCCCGTTCGCGCCGCCGGATCGACGTCGAAGCCGATGCGATTGAACAGCGCGGCCGAATCCGCGCGGATCTTCCTCCAGTCGATCGATCCGCCTTTGCCGGTCGGATAGCCCTCGAGGAAGATGTTCTCGGCGACGGTGAATTCGGAGATCAGCGCGATCTCCTGGAACACGACCTTGATGCCTTCTTTCAGGCTGTCGCGCGGCGACTTGATGTCGAGCTCGCGACCGTGCATGCGGATGGTGCCGGCATCCTTGCCGTAGACCCCGGCCATGATCTTGATCAGCGTCGACTTGCCGGCGCCGTTCTCGCCCATCAAGGCGTGGATCTTGCCCGGCTCTAGGGTGAGATCGACATTGTCCAGCGCCACCACGCCCGGAAAGCGCTTGTCGATGCCGCGCATCTCGAGCGCCGGCACGCCTGTGTCGACGGCCGCGCCTTCGCCGGGGTGAAGAAAATCAACCGACATTGGCTCTGTTCCGGATGATGTCGAGATAGGTTGCCAGAATGATGACGATGCCGGGCACCACCATCTGCAGGTCCTGGTTCCAGCCCAAGATGATGATGCCGTTGTCGATCACTTTTAGCACCAGCACGCCAAGCAGCGTGCCGAACAGCGAGCCGCGCCCGCCGAGCAGGCTGGTGCCGCCGAGGATGACGGCGGCGATCACCGTCAGCTCGAAGCCGCGTCCGGCGGTCGGCTGGCCCGCATTCATCAGCGACGCCAGGATCATGCCGGCGACCCCGACGCATAGGCCGGTGACAACGAAGGCGAACAGTTTCAGGCGTTCCGAACGCACACCCGAAAGACGAACCGCTCGCTCATTGGCACCGACCGCATAGAGGTAACGGCCAAGCGTGGTGAAGCGCAGCGTCACGGCTGCGATGGCGAAGATGACCACCGCGATGACAACGGGCAGCGGGATGGCGCCGATATAGCCGGCACCCAGATCGGTGAAGCTGATCAGCCGGTGGTGGTTCTGCACGGCCTCGCGGGTGAACAGGTAGACGCCGCCCTGCAGCATCATCATCGTGCCGATGGTGGCGATCAGCGAGTTCACCTTCAGCCTGGTGACGACCAGACCGTTGAACAGGCCGACCCCGCCGGCAAAGGCGAGCGCCGCCAGCATGCCGAGCGCGAGGCTGTGCGTCGAGTTGAGCACGGCCATGCCGATACAGCCGGTAAAAGCGAGAGACGCTCCGACCGACAGATCGACCTCAGCGGTGATGATCAGCATGGTCATGCCCGAGGCGACGATCAGCACTAGCGCGCATTGGCGCAGGATGGCGATGACATTGGCCTCTGAATAGAACTGTGGCGCCGCGATCGAGATGGCGATGCAGAGCACGGCCAGGATGATCCCCAGCACGAGCTGGCTGCTGCCCAGCAGCTGGCCGCCGATGAAACGCCTTGGCGCGGGAGATTGCGTAAGCTCGCTCATTTCCATTTCATTTCCGGCGGGCGGTTGACCTGTTTTGCCGTCGACATCCGATCGGCCGCCCTTCCCGCCGAGCGGGAAGGGCGATCCGGAATCCCTATTTCTTCAGGTCGGCGGAGGTTTTCATGCACTTTTCCGGCGGCTGGAGCGCGTTGACGGCGTCCCATTTGATCGTCCGGATAGTGCCGTCGTAATCGTAGAACTTCTTCCAGTCGTCGCCGTTCATCGGCGCGGTCGGGCTGACGATGTGCTCGGGCACCTCTTCGCCGTTGAACAGCTTCACCGCGGCATCGATAGCGGTGTAGCCTTCCTTTTCCGGGAACATCGCGGCTTCGATGCGGTAGGACGGTTCGTTCTGTATTGCATTGATGAAGGCAAGGCCTTCGCCGCCGGTACCGACCGTCAACAAATTATCCTGCGACTTGCCGGCCGCTTTCCAGGCCTGCAGGCCGCCCAGCGACGAGGAATCGTTGATACCGTAGATGATGTTGATGTCGGCGTTCTTGGCCAATGCCGCCGAAGACACTTCGAGCGCGCGGTCGGGATTGCCGCCGCCGTCGAGATCGTGAACCATGACAGCGTCGGGGATGATGGTCTTCAGGCCGTCCATGAAGCCTTGCGAACGCAGGACGGTGGCGGACAGGAGCGGCAGGCCGACATTCATCACCTGAGCCTTGCCGCTAAGCTTTTCCTTGGCGTATTTGCCGGCTTCGACGCCGGCCGTGTAGCCGGTATCATAGTCACAGATCGCGACCATGGTCGTCATGCCCTTGACCGGGTTGCCCTCCAGGACGACGGGGACGTCGTTGGATTTCGCCTGGCGCAGCAGCGGCACGACGCCCTCTTCGTTGACAGGCGTGACAATCAGCACGTCGACGCCCTTGGCCATGAAGTCTTCCGCGGCAGAAACCTGCTTGGCGATATCGAGATTGGCGTCCTGCACCTCGAGCTCGATGCCGAGTTCCTTGGCCCGGGCCTGCATGCCCTTGATGACATTCTGATACCACTCATGGGTGGCGTAGTTGGTGACGTAGCCGATGCGCTTCGGCATATTTTCGGCCTGCGCGGCTGCGGCGCTCAGGGCCAGAGCGGCCGCCGAGGCAAACAGGATTGATTTGGACCAGTTCATCTTCTTCTCCCAGATATCATCTTGTTAGTTGCTGAACGGATAGTCCCGCCGTTCCGGGTCGGTACGTGACGAAGCGATGATTTCACCCGCGCCTAGCGCCGCCGATATTGTCTCGGCGGCCGCTTTTGCCCGTTCGAAGACGGTTTCGCGATCGAACCGTGCGGCCTTCTGCGGCAGGAAAGGGACGGTGAGCGCGGCAATGACCGCACCGGTGTGATCGCGCACCGGCATCGAGATGTTGGTGCAGGCCGCAACGGCCAGCGAGGCGCGCATCTCGTAGCCGAGCCTGGCGACCTCGTTCAGCCGCGCTTCGATTTCGGCCCGCGTGCCCTGTCCTTCGCCGGCGGCCACGATCCGCTCGACGATGCGGTCGCGCTCTGCCTGGTTCGAATGTGCGAGCAGCACCGCGCCGGAACTCGTTTCGAGGATCGGGAAATGCGAGCCGAGCGCGACCGAGTAGCGCATCGGCAAAGGCGAATCGATCTGCAGCACCACCAGCGCGCTCTCGCCTTCGCGGACGACCAGATGGCAGCTTTGATCGGTGTTGGCTGAGAGCTCGCGCATTACCGGCAGCGCGCATTCGACCAACCGGTTTACCGGCGGATGCATATGCGCCAACTCGAACAGTTTTAGCGAAAGACGGAAGCGGTCGGATTGCGTCCTGAAGATGTAGCCGCGCTTCTCCAGCAGAAGCAGGATGCGGTAGATTTCGTGAATGGAGCGTCCCAGGCCGGCGGCGATCTCGGTCTGGGTCAGCGGCTCGGCGCTGGAAGCCATGAACTCCAAGACGTCGAGCGCCTTTTCCACTGCCGGCACACGATAGCCGTTGCGGCCGCTTTCGCCTTCATCGACGATCTGGGCTATGTCGGCGGCCATTTATGCGACGCTCCGTTCCGGTTGGCCTTGCCTGGTTTCGCGGTAAAGGCGGTTCAGCCGGTCCGCGAGTTCGGTCGCGGGCATGTCGCCGGCGATGGCAGCGGCCGCATATGGCGCGCATTCGCGGAAAAAGGTGATGAAGCCCGGATGCGTCGGGCGCAGGTATGACGCCTCGATCGTCGCAAGCGTCGAGCTGAAGAAATTGCCGGAAAGATCGTTGACTTCGGCGTCCTTCCACGCCGCCAGCGACCCCGGCTGTCCGCCTGACTTCACGTAGTCGCCACGCTGGTAACCGGGCGAGCATAGGAAAAGCGCGTAGTCGATGGCGGCCTGCCTGTGTTTCGATTGGGCGCTGACCCCGATGCCGGCGCCACCGAGCAAGGCGCCGGCGGATCGCGGGGTCGGCACATCGGCGAAACGCAGATACGGCCTGTCGGCCTTCGAGGCATAGTTCACATAGCCGAAGGCGAACGGCACATAGACGACATCGTCATGCGCGATCATGTGGTCATAGCAGCGGATCGGGTTCCATTTCGACGAATTCGGATGCGACAGCTCGGCAAGCTGGCGCAGCTGCCCGACAGCCTGCTCGACCTTGTCCCTTGCAATGAACTCCTCGCCGTTTTCCTGCGGATGGCCGAGCGTCAAGAGCAGGCACATGGCGTCCGTCGGCACGAACGGCAGGCCAAGCCACTTGCCGTCCTTGCGCGCGCGCCGGCCAAGCTCCAGCACCTCTTCATGAGTGGTGGGCACCGCAGCGTAGCGCTCCAGCAGATCCGGGCGATAGGATGCGACCTGGCAGGCGGCATCGATCGGCAGCGCCCACTGGCGGCCGCTCCTTGCATAGGACCGCCAAGACGCGCCGACCGAGTCGTGCTCGGAAAAGCGGCGCTGCTCCGCCGGCAGATAGCCGTCGAACGGCACCATCAGCTCGCCGTCGGCGATGTCGCCGATAAACGGATGATCGAACACGACCAGATCGTAGGTGCCGAGCACTGGACCGAGCGCGCCCTCGCCGAACTCGTAGAGGCTGCGGCGGTCCCATTCGATCTCCAGGCCGGGATTGGTTGCGCAATACGTCTCGGCGCTGGCGTCTAGCGGACCCCAGCAGCGTCGATGATCCCACGCAAGACCGCGCAGTCTTGTCATCCCTGAAATTCCTCCCTGAACCGAGCGTGCGCCCGGTCCGTCGATTAGTAGCAGGTATTTTCACCTGAACAAGTCGTTTTTATATATGCAAACTGTGCCCGTTCCTTTCCGACGACGTCAAGCAAGTCCAAAACGCTCCACGGCGCGCATGATGCCGCGCAACTCGGCAAGGCCTTTCAGGCGGCCGATCAACGAGTAGCCGGGGTTGATCCTGGTCTTGCCGATATCGTCGGCGAGCAGATGGCCGTGATCGGGACGCATCGGAATCCGCCAGTCGGCGCGGCCTTCCTTTCGGCGGCGTGTTTCTTCCTGCATCAAAGCGAGGATGACATGCGCCATGTCGGTGCCGCCCTCCAGATGCTCGGCTTCATAGAACGAGCCGTCATCCTCGATGGTTACATTGCGCAGATGGACGAAATGGATCCGGTCGGCAAATTCCTTGATCATGCCGACGATGTCGTTGTCTGCGCGCGTGCCGTAGGAGCCGGTGCAGAATGTCAGGCCGTTGGCCGGGCTGTCGACGGCGTCGAGGATGAAACGCGCGTCCTCGGCGGTCGAGACGATCCGCGGCAAGCCATAGAGCGAGAAGGGCGGATCGTCGGGATGGATGCACATGCGCGCACCGACTTCTTCGGCGACCGGAACGATCTCGCGCAAGAACCAGGCAAGATTGTCGCGCAACTCCTTCGGCCCGATCGCATCATATTCCGCCAATGCCTCGCGAAAACTCTCGCGATTATAGCTCCGCTCGGTCGCCGGCAGGCCGGCAATGAGATTGCGCTCGATCCTGTCGATCTGCTCGTCGCTCAGTTCCTTCAGTCGCGATTCCGCCTCGGCGATACGGGTGGCACTGTAACCGGCCTCGGCATTCCTGCGCTTCAGCACAAATAGGTCGTAGGCCGCGAAATCGATCGCATCGAAACGCAGCGCATAACCCGTTGTTGGAAGCCGATAGGCAAGATCCGTGCGGGTCCAGTCGACCACGGGCATGAAATTGTAGCAGATCGTCGCAATGCCGGCCTTGGCGAGCGCACGGATCGTGTCCTTGTACAAGCCGACATAGCGGAGCCTTTCAGCCGAGCCGATCTTGATCGAGTTGTGAACGGGAATGCTCTCGACGACCGACCAGCTCAGCCCTGCCGCCTCGATGGTCCGCTTGCGCTCCAGAATGCTCTCGAGTGGCCAAGCGCGGCCGTCATAGATATTATGCAGGGCGGATACGACGCCCGTGGCTCCGGCCTGCTTGACATGTTCGAGCGTCACCGGATCGTCCGGTCCATACCAGCGCCAGCACTGTTCCATTGCATTTTTCCTTTTGTGAGAGCACGGCAACTTATTGTTGGACCACAACAAGTGTCAAACTCAAGTTTGAGCTTATTTCCGAGATAGCCGTCCCCAAGTTTGATCGAAAGCGCCCGAAGGTCGGGCCAAAGCCGATTGTTTTCCCTAACGGCTGCGTTATGTTGGTCCAACAATTAAGGAAGGCTCGACCTTGGAAAATTCTCAAGCCGCGCGCGAGAACGCCGCGGCGCGGCGCAGCAACGGCGGGTCCGCGGTCGACACGACGGCCGGGCGGATTCTTGATCTCATCCGCGTGCGGCAGCTGAATGTCGGCGACGTGCTGCCGACCGAGCGTGAGCTCAGCGAGCTTACCGGCGCCAGCCGCAATACCGTACGCGAGGCATTGCGCACAATCCGCACCTACGGGCTTATCGAACCAAAACCTCGCGTCGGCGCCGTCCTGGCCAACGGGCAGAGCATGGCTATCCAGAATTTTTTCGCGGCGCATATGGATATCTCACGCTCATCCTTCGCCGACATACAGGGGTTCAGGCGCATCATCGAGGTCGGCATCGGCGACCATATCGTCCTGCATGCCTCGAACGAACAGATCGAAGCACTTGACGAGATCAACGGCCAGATCGTTGCGAGCCGCTCGATCGAGGAGGCGGCCGCGAACGATTTCGATTTCCACATGGCGCTGATCGGGTTGTCGGATAATCGCATGCTGGCGGACATGTATTCCTTCCTTTCTCCCGTGATCCTGCGGATCATGAGGATAGGAAAGGAAATGCGCCCGATGCTGGCCGACACAAGACGCGCCCATGGCGAGATCGTCGCGGCGCTGCGCTCGCGCGACAGGGTGGCCTATGCCTATTTGATGAGCCGCCATCTCGATTTCGCCCTGCGATTCCTGCCGGAAGAGCAGGTTTCCGACGGCCAATAAGGAATTTCCACAATGAAGGATTTCGACGGCAAGATCGCTCTGGTGACGGGGACGACCGGGATCGGCCTGGCAACCGCCCGACGTCTTGCGGTAGGGGGTGCTGCGATCATCGCCTGCGGCATCGACCGTGCGGCCAACGCGGCGATGACGGCGGAACTGGACAGATCCGGCGCCGGGGCGCTGGTCATGGCCGTCGACGTGTCCGTGCCGGATCAGGTTCGCGACGCGGTCACCGCCGGCGTCGAGCGGTTCGGCGGCCTCGATATCATCGTCAATTCCGCAGCGGTCCATCCGTACGGAACCGTTGTCAGCACCGACTTCGACACCTGGAACAAGGCGATGTCCGTCAATGTCGGCTCGATCTATCTGACCGCGCATTTCGGCATTCCCGAGATGATGAAGAGAGGCGGCGGTGCCATCGTCAACGTGGCTTCGGTGCAGGGCTTTGCCTGTCAGCAGAACGTCGCCGCCTATGCCACGACCAAGGGCGCCATCCACACGCTGACGCGCTCTCTGGCGCTCGACTACGCGCGCTCCGGCATTCGCGTCAATTCCGTCAGCCCGGGCTCGATCCGCTCCCCTATTCTGGAAAAGGCGGCGCGCGGCGAGAATGGCACCGACGCCGATGTCGAGGCGGGCTATAAGCGCTTCGGCGAAGCCCACCCCATCGGACGCATCGGCGAGCCGGAGGAAGTGGCGGAACTCATCGCCTTTCTATGTTCGTCGAAAGCCGGATTCTGCACTGGTGCGGACTACCGGATCGATGGCGGCCTGACTGCCGGCATCGGCGTGAAGTAGAACAGGAATCGCCATCGGCCTGCCTTGAGACGCTGACGTCTGACGATTTTCGAAGCCCCAAAGGCGAACCAGTAGCGCGTAACATGCGCGAGTTTGCATAGTGCACTTGCAGCCGAGTCAACCGTCTGATTCCCTTAGGCACGCTGGGCTGTCCTGATTCGCTCACTGTCCAAAGTCTGCAGTGCGCCGGGAACAAGCCTTCCACCGACCGCTGCGCTTGCGCATTCAACGGGAGAGACGGCAAATGAACACCGCAACGAGGCCGGAAATCTCGGAAATGAGGCCCAAAATATCCGTCGTCGGTGTAGGCGGCGGTGGCGGCAATGCCATCAACAACATGATCGCCGAAGGCTTGCAGGGCACTGAATTTATCGTTGCCAATACCGATGCCCAGGCGCTCACCATGTCGAAGGCAACGCGGCTGATCCAACTAGGAGCTCACGTTACCGAAGGCCTGGGTGCAGGATCGCTGCCCGAGGTTGGCCATGCCGCAGCTGTGGAATCGATTGATGAAATCATGGACCATCTTGCGGGAACGCATATGTGTTTCGTGACCGCAGGGATGGGAGGCGGGACTGGAACCGGTGCGGCGCCGGTCATAGCGCAGGCCGCGCGCAATGCGGGAATACTGACGGTGGCCGTCGTCACCAAGCCGTTCGTGTTCGAAGGGACCCGTCGAATGCGTGCGGCCGATGAGGGCATCGAGCGGCTTCGCGAAAGCGCCGATACGGTCATCGTCATCCCGAACCAGAACCTCTTCAGGATCGCCGATGCCAAGACGACGTTCGCGGACGCGTTCGCCATGGCGGATCGCGTCCTCTACGCCGGCGTTGGCTGCATCACCGACCTCATCGTCAAGGAAGGGCTGATCAATCTCGACTTTGCCGATGTGAAGTCGGTGATGCGCGATATGGGCCGCGCGATGATGGGAACCGGCGAAGCCACCGGGGAGGACCGCGCCAGGAAGGCGGCCGAAGCGGCGATCGCAAACCCGCTTCTCGACGAAGCGTCCATGATGGGCGCCAAGGGCGTCCTTGTCTCGATATCGGGCGGCACCGACATGACGCTGTTCGAGGTCGATGAAGCCGCCACCCGCATACGCGAGGAGGTCGACGCCGACGCCGATATCATCGTCGGCGCCATTTTCGACAAGGCACTCGCCGGAAAATTCAGGGTGTCGGTGGTTGCGACGGGATTGCGGCGAGGGCTTGAGATACCGCTGACGGCGGTGTCAGAAAACCGTGTGAATTGATCGGCACCAAAGCAAAACCCCAGCAACCGTCTTGTGGATGCTGGGTTTGTCGAAGCTGGTTGCCGGGACAGGATTTTGACTTCTCTGTCCGCTCCCACCGCCCGGTTTCAAACGCAAAACGGCCCGCTTGAAGCGGGCCGTTTTTGTGTTTGGTTGCGGGGACAGGATTTGAACCTGTGACCTTCAGGTTATGAGCCTGACGAGCTACCGGGCTGCTCCACCCCGCGTCACCGGACTTTTGCCGGAGGCAAAATGTCCTTCTTGATGCCTTCCGCCAATTGAAAGGGCCGCTTACGCGGCCCGTTCTCCCGATTGGCGGGCCTGTTTGTAGAGAGAAGATTTGGAT
>NZ_JBVVQL010000009.1:0-217541 GCF_055811195.1 Mesorhizobium sp. WSM4823 | reverse complement strand
TCTGGGCGAATTCGATCCGCGAATCGTGATCCAGCCCAGAGATCGTCTGGCCCCGACTCTCAAGCGCCTCAGAAAATCTGCGAAGACTACGAGCATAGACAACACGGCTGCTCGAGGCCAACCTGCTGTCACTGGTCACTTGTTCTAAGATATGCGCGTCCGGCCGCCGGCCAGTCGCTGAATAGCCCGGCTCATGAAACGCACGGAGGACGTTCAACGCCGTCTTTATATCATTATTTTTCGGAAGGAAAGCACCGACGTGATCGACCAAGGATTGGTGATTTTTTAGATCAGACGCTTGGCCACGAGCGCCGAGATCATTCGCCAACTGGCGAAGTGAATACGAGTATCTTCGGAGCGTGCTCTCGCTATATTTTTGCTGAGCCGCAGCGTGGGCGATCGCCTTATCAATAACGTCCCGGTGTTCGTCGGACAGATGGGGATAGGCGGTAGCACGGGCGCCAGGTGAGGCGGACTCCGCATCGCGAACCCGTTGCAACGCAAAGATGAGATTGCGGCTGTCTGGAAACAACCTCTTGGCGAAGTCGATCCGCGAATCATGATCCAGCCCAGAGATCGTCAGGCTCTGACTCTCAAGCGCCTCAGAAAATCTGCGAAGAGTACGAACATACTCGGCACGGCTGCTTGGGGCCAAGCTGCTGTCACTGGTCACTTGTTCTATGATATGCGCGTCTGCCTTTGAGGGCACCGGCGCTGGCGGCTCATGAAACGCACGAAGGACGTTCAACGCCGTCTTTATATCACCGTCTTTCGGCAAGAAAGCATCGACGTGATCGACCAGGGATTGGTGATTTTTTAGATCAGTCGCTTGGCCGCGAGCGCCGAGATCATTCGCTAATCGGCGAAGTGCAGACGTGTAATTTCGGACCGTGCTCTCGCTATATTTTTTCTGAACCGCAGCGTGGGCGATCGCCTTATCAATAACGTCCCGGTGTTCGTCGGACAGATGGGGATAGCGGGTAGCACGGGCGCCACTCGCGACAGGATCGGCTTGGCGCGGCTCGGCCACGTGCTGCTCAAAGCCCGCTTGCCGGGCCTGGCCCGCATCCGGCAAGAGGCCATGGTGGTCCAAGGAAGAGAGCATTGCGTCTGGGACGCGTTGAGTCCCATGGGAGAAGCCTTTGGGGACGGCGAATGAGACGTCTATGGAGTTCTCGATGGCAGCGAGGGGTGCCTCAGACCTTGCGGAGGGCGCGGCCTGCGCATGCAGCCTTCCGATGTGTTCGGACCCTGTGCCTTGAACCGGCACCCCTTCCAATGGCAATTCACCCAACTGCTGCATGGGGGGCTGCATCGGCACGCGGCCGCCTGAATTGCCGATTTCGCTCAGCGGCTGCTGAATGGCGGCGGCTTGCGGCGTATTCAGGGCCCTCTGCCTCTCCGCTGGCCGCAACGGCGCTGTGGACTGTTCATTGTTGATGATCAGCCGCTCGGGTGGCAGGTGGTTGCCCTGGTCAAGCGCATCCGGCGAGGGCCGGATCTGCTGTTGGCTGGCAGCTAACACTGGCGGGGCGGCGGCCTCAACTCCGGCGTGCCCAGAGCCGGTCGCTGCGAACGCGTCGGCCACGATGCTGTTGTGGTCACCCGGTCCAGCGGGCATCCCTGGGTCGCTGAAAAAAGACGAGGCGGCTTGATCATCCTGCCGTCGCTGAAGCACTTCGCTCAACCCCTGTTCCAGTCGCAGAACCTCCTCTGGATTAGTTGGCGACTCGTCAGCTTGATCGAACAGCCTCCGGGCCTCGGCAAGGTGCTGCTCATCGCCCACTTGCCGGGCCTGGCCCGCTTGCCCCTCTTCCAAGTCGGCGTCCTGCACCTGCGACGAAGCTGTTACTCGGGATGGATTACTATTTCGCGGGTCCACACTAGCCTCACATCAAACTGCATCGTCAAGTCCTGCGCTAATCCACGCAGCGGCTCATTGAGTTGAGGTTCTGCCGAAAGCCCCTCGTCTGCTTTCATCAAGGGCGCCGGCTCCGGGAGGGCGCCTGTCTGGTTTTCAAAGATGCGTTTCAGAATGCGATCCGAAAAATATCGCACCTTCCTCAATTGCAGTGGTGGCAGACCTTTGATGAGAACAATCTCGTACTCGTCATTGAGTAGCCGCACCTGTTCTGGACGCAACAGCGGTGCACCTTGATCGAATTCTGGATGTTCCAATCGAACGTTCGCGCCTGGCTGTAGAAATCGATTAGGCTTGACACGTTGTATTCACCGATAGCTTTGGAAATGTAGTTTGGAGTCTCGTCATCGGCAGTGGCCACGAACACTTGCAGGCCAGTATTGCTGAGAAAATTCTGCTTGCCAGCCTCGCCATGGCCCCCCCGTCAGAGCCGAAAGGCTTTGGATGATGGAGCATGAAGCGACCCTTGTAGTCCGCGACGGTCGTAATTGCGGTCTCGATCGCCTCCAGCTTACCCAAGTGCTTGAATTCATCGAGCACAAAGAAGTGCAACGTCCTGAACTGCACGTCGCGTTTGCCTTTCGGCGGATTTGAAGCTCCCAAGATCACGTGCTGTATCGCGCGGGTTAGCGATTACCAACCGTTCTGCAACATTGGTTCAGTGGCCCGTCTGGAAGGTCAAGGTGGTTACGGCGTTCGTCGGCCCTCCTCCCGTCGCGGCTGCACGTGTCAGTTTGCTATCGCGATCCATTGCTCGGCTTCCAGAGTCGTTTCTCTACCCCATGAGGTTACCACCGAAGCTTGATTTGCTACACCAATATGGTGTTACACTTGTAGTCTCGCAGAGGCTTCTCCCAGCTCTCTGGGTCACGTCGAGAGCCATAACCGGATCAGATTTTCCGGGCGGAGGGGGTTTGCGGCGAGCGCGTTCGTGATTCACTATTTGCGGACGCTACCACCGACTGATTCGCTTGAAGGCCTGTCGCTTGCTCAGCTCCGCGGGCCGTTTGCTGCG
Source organism: Mesorhizobium sp. WSM4823 (assembly GCF_055811195.1). Lineage (NCBI taxonomy): Bacteria > Pseudomonadati > Pseudomonadota > Alphaproteobacteria > Hyphomicrobiales > Phyllobacteriaceae > Mesorhizobium > Mesorhizobium sp. WSM4823. The sequence continues at coordinate 214,605 of NZ_JBVVQL010000009.1, read as the reverse complement.
CTGATCGGCTTAGTGCGCGGTCTTCAAGGCCGGGTCGAGAGCCTTGAGATCGAGAACCAGGTGCTGCGCGCCGAGATCCAGACCCCAAGATCGCCCTCCGGACAAGCCGACCAAGCCGTCGGAATGGGCAACGCAGCCGGCATCTGGCAAGGGGAAGCGACGCCGTCGCGGCGCAAAGCGCGACGGCGGTCGCGTGAGCCACGAGGTGACGGTTGCGGAGAGCGCTCCTGCGGGCTCACGCTTCAAGGGATACAAGACGATCCTGGTGCGCGATCTGGTTCTGTCGGCCGGGGTGATGCGCTATCGCTGGGAGTGCTGGGTGACACCAAGCGGCGAGAGGCTCGTGGCGCCGCTGCAGGCGGGGGTTGTTGGCGGCCTGGGGCGCGAACCTGCGCCGCTTCATCCTGGCCTGTCACGTTCAGCGGCAGGTGACCCTCGACAACGGCCTCCTGTTCCCGCGACGACTGCGCAGGAACCGCAGCGAACGCATCTGGGCGCCGCCACAGCACGGCCGCATCCTCCAGGTCCTGCATAACCGAGATATGCCGGCGCCTTTTTCTACGGTCGAACGCTTGGTCGGCCCCGGCCGGGCGGCGGCGTCTCGCAGATCAAGGTGAATAATATGGCCGAGTGGCGGTTAGTCCTGCCGACCTGCATCCGGGTTATATCGACTGGGAGCACTTCAAGGCCAACCAGGAGCGTGTCGCCACCAACGAACAAGCTTATGGGATGCAGCGCCGCGCCGGGACAGTCCGCGAAGGATCCGCCTGCTCCAGGGCAGAGTTCTCTGCAGCCTTTGCAGCGGGCAAACATGGGCGTCCATTACAACGGCCCTCCGCCGAGGGCACGTCGGCGAGTCGGGAGCCGAAAGAGTCGCGGCTCCCCTCACCCGTTCGGCCGTTCCGTCGTACCAGGCGAGCGTCTCGCAGCGCGAAAGCTGCTCAGGCGACCCTTGGCGATTTTGGCCGGATCGACGTCGTCCTGGGGCAGGAAAGCAGGCAAATGACTGGCAAAAAGCGTCCGCCGCAGCCCGGCGTCGATCACTAGAACCTGGCGCGGGCGCGGCGGAACTGCAGGGCGGCGGCCATTCCGGAATAGCTGCCGCAGGTCTCCTGAATCGAAGCCTCTATCCGATCGACGAACGCCTCAAGTTTCGCGGGCAGCAAGAGCGGCCGGGACTAGGTGTATTCGGTATCCTAATCATCGCACAGCGTGTTTAGCTTGGGGTCGCGCAGAAGGTGAATGGCGTCAGCGCGGTGAGGTGGACCGCGACGCTAAGCTAAAAACGTGTTGGACTAAGCGACGGGACGGCTCACTGGTATGGGCGTTCAATTGATCTGGCGCCTTAATGGCAAGCAAGAGGTCGGAAACACTGGACCCCTTGGATCGACGATGCAATCGACTCCGACATCATTCCGATCATGCGATTCGCCCGTGTTTTGCGCAGAGACATCGATGCCGTCAACAACGCCATCGAGCTGTCCTGGAGCAACGGACAGGCCGAAGGTCAGATCAACCGCCTCAAGACCCTCAAGCGCGCAATGTACGGCAGGGCAGGCCCCGAACTGCTGAGAGCACGAATGCTGCCACCGCGCCACACAAATTGAGGAAGAACCCAGTTAACTGCCAAGCGACAGCCGCACACCGTCGATGATCGAGGCGTGGCTCAGCGCATCGGAAATGATCGCATCGTCCTCCCCCAGCAACGTCTCGAACAAGCCGCCATTGGCGTCAAAGCAGGAGCCATAGAGGATGGTGTCCTCCAGGCCGAGGAAGGATGAAATCGTCGCCTCGAGTTCCTTGTGCTCCTCCTGCGTGCCACAGATGAAGCGCACCGACGCCATCCCATAGCCATAGGGGTCGAGCGCCTGGCTGGCCGCCGCGCGCAGCTCGGCGCTGTCGGCGAGGCCGACATAGTTGGTTGGCGCAGAAATTAAGCACCTTCTGCCCGCCGACCTCGATTCGCGCCGACTGGGTCGACGTGATCACCCGCTCGGATGTGTAGAGGCCGGCCGATTTCAGGCCGGTGAGCTCATTCGAGAGATGAGAAATGAAAGCGTCGGTCATCGGCAAACTCACGGCGGCACAGCCCTCCCCGCGCTGGGGAGGAACGCTCGACAATATATCGCGGTACTAGGGGTAATTTACCGCGGTCGACCATGCCGGATCGGCATGCTTCTCCCAATACAGGACTTTCAGCTGGCGAGTCAGAGCGCCAACCTTGCCGTCGCCTACAACGGTTTCGTCAATCTTGGACACGGGCATGATCCCGCCCGCTGTAGACGTGATGAAAACCTCATCGGAGCCCTTCAGCTCGTCGCGATCAATGTCGCCGGCGCTGACGGATAGGCTCAGTTCGTCGCATAGATCAAATACGGTCTGGCGGGTAATGCCGGCAAGGACGCCATAAGCCGGTGTCTTCAAGCGGCCGTCCTTCACGGTGAAAACGTTGAAGCCTGGCCCCTCGGCAATGTTGTAGTTGATGTCGACGAGCAATGCGGTTTCGGCACCGAAGTCGTACGCATCGAACAGGCCGTTCACCAAATCGAGCCAGTGATAGTTCTTGATGGTCGGATCGATCGACTTGGGCGGGATCCGGACGGTGCTGCTGATGGCGACATGCAGGCCGCGCTGCAGCTGCTCCTCGTTGGCAACCGACCCGAAAGGCACCGCGAATGCGATGAACCTGTTCTCCGACTGGCGCGGGTCACGGCTAAAGGTGGGCGAGCCGCCTCGCGTGCAGATCATTTCCACATACGCCGACTTGTGCTCGGATAGCGCCACACAGGTCGACAGGATCTTTTCGATCTCACTGCGGTTGTAGGGAAGCTTCATACGGAGCTTTTCCATCCCGCGGAAGAACCGGTCCAGGTGCAGGTCCAGCCTGAAGAACCTCCCATCCCACACATGGACGGTATCGTAGGTGGCATCGGAATGCAGAAAGCCCCAGTCCAGAACGGAGACCTTGGCTTCGGACATCGGCAGGTACTGACCATCCATGAAGGCTACGCCATGGGGATACTGCCGTTGATCCCGGTGGCGTTGCTCTATGGCTGGGAGAGCTGTTGCAGGTTCGGCTGCAGCAAGTGTCATTCCTGAGTCCTCCAAATCTTGCAACCAGGCGCTCCGCACGCCCGGCTACGATTTGCCGCTGCGGAACCGCCCAGCGGCTCCACAGCTCAGCAATCCAAATGTTGGCGCACCTCGGATCGCCAGCACGCTGCGCGTGCCAGACGTCGTCAGCGCGATCGATTACCGCTTGAGCGGGGCCATAACCCCTTTTGTGGCCGGCCGCCGGTCGCCCGGTGTTCCAATTAAATCGCAGACTTCGATGCCATGATTGCGATCAAAGTGGCGCCCCGGCCGCAATGCACGCTTCAAAAACGGGATGGAAGTGGCGGAAACGTTCAGCCTTAAAACGGCCTACACTAGCGACCGGGGCTCAAACTTCACGCGGTCCAGCGCAATCATGCTCTTGAACTTGCGGACATTAGGATTTGTGTAGAGTTTGGTCTTTACAAAAACGTCAAAGGCCTCAACGTCCTCTACTGCTACAATAAGAACGAAGTCAGCATCACCTGTCACCATATAGCATTGAGTGACTTCTTTCGCCGCCCTCATTGCTCGCTTGAAGTCGTCGACAAGGTCTAAACGCTCGCGATCGAGCTCCACTGTGACGACCACGGTCAGCGACTTACCGACCGCCTTGGGGTCGACTAGGGAGATGTCTGCGGTGATAACCCCGTCGCCGCGTAACTTATTGACACGGCGCATGCATGAGGCAGCAGACGAACCCACGAGGTCCGCAAGCTCGGAGAACGATAGCCTGTTGTTCTTTTGAAGGGCGCCGAGTATCCGCCGGTCAAGATCATCCATCATACCTACACCCTAGATACGAAACCACAATGTGGCATTAGCGATCCGAAACGCTCGTTGCAAGATCGGACGCTGAATGAAACGCTAGCCCATATAAAAGGTGCCATTATTGCAATCGTCGCGGATTAGGCGACCGTTTCTTTTCACCTAAGCGCGAGTTTTCTCGATCCGGGGAAGACGAATGCTGCCGAAGCCGCTGGTGCCGGCAGCGCAATTCTGGAGGAGATGGCAAAGCGCGCGAAGGGAGGTGTTTTGCCCGTAGGTGGCGATTGCCTCGTAGGCGTCGACTCCCTCAACGTTGTGTTCGGCGCCAATCCTCACGTAGTCCTCCCGTGTCGGCTGCCCGATCTCGAACGCATGCCGATACGGCTTTCGATCTGATCCATAGCATGGGTATCACGCCTCGTGCCCGCTAACCGATGAGTGTTGCCGGCGAGCAGTAAAGCGAATCCGCAGCGCTCCTGAAGATGGAGCAGCTCCCGCAAAACAGTGGGTGTGAAGTTCTGATATTCGTCCACCGGCAACGGACGTGTCGGGCCGTATCGGGCGCCCAGAAAGTTCATGCAATCCTTCGCAAGATCGTATGTGTGCTTGCTGTCCTTTTGGACGCCGTAGGCGTCGTGCAGCATCAGGAACATCGGCCTGATAGCCTTGGTGTGCTGCGCAACTTCGCAATAGGCAGCCCCGCTTTGGAAGCCTATCCAGATGAGCGCTACAGTCTTTCCGAGTCCGGTTTTGCCGACCGCAAGCACCGGATATCGCATCTTGACCGCCATACCGAAGGCGGCGCGCACGGTGTGAGCGGCGCGAGTTTCGACAAACGTCATCGGACGACCCTCCTCGCCAAGTCCATCTGAGCGGCTATGCGCTCGTCCTGTTCGCGCCTGCGTTCTTCGGAGAACGAAGGCCTCTTCGGCATCACGATCCGCGCCGACCGCTTCGCCGGATCGTAAGAGACGATGCCGACGGGCTCGTTGGGGACCGTGTGAGGCTGGGCTTCGCCGCGTGCGATCAGGCGTGCAGCCACATCGATATCAGGCGCTGACCGATCGAGGCCACGCACCGCCTGCCGATGCACCTTCGCGCGTTCGGCTGATGTTTTTGCGCCGCGCTTGTCGAGCGGATGGAACTCGACGTCGGGAGAGGCTATGCCGACTTGTTCACCATGCCGGTCAAGCAATAGCAAATCGGCCGGTGTGTGATAGGCCGGCACACGGACCCAAATCTTCTCGTACTGGTAAGCCTGCAATTCCGGGCATGTCCAATGACGGCCACCGACCGATATCGCACCCTGAACAACCGAACGCTCTTCGGTTCGCGCACATGCCGCGCGCACTTCATCGCGGCTCATCGCAGTCGGCGCCCATCCCGCCTCGAGGTGTTTGCGGAACGTGGCTTCAGGGGAGAGCCCTTTGAACGCGCTCTTCTTGCCCTGCGCAGTATGATTATAGGTGCGCACGAAGCCTTCTATGGCTGGCACCACGTCTTCGAAAGCACCGAAAGGAGCGACCGTCCTGCCGATCGCCTCCTGCTTCTTGATCATTCGGTTGCCGCCGATGTGACCGCGCGCCATGCTGAAATAGCGCGTCTCCAGGTCGCCGAATAAACGCTCAGCGACTTTGCGGAGGCGTTGTAGGGCAAAGCATTGATGACGTGGGTTGATCGGGACGGGCCATGGAAGCCTGGCACGGTAAGCTGCATGGCATCGTCCAGAAAGGCGGTGAAGCCCAAATTCTTTGCCGTTGTCGACATAGAGCGACTGCGGCATGCCCCACGCCTCGATCATGGCCGCGAAGACTTCGATCACGTCGCGGTTTTGCACGCCGCCGCGCTTTTCGAAAAAGATCAGCCCTATCCAGAGGCGCTGCGTCGCCTAGTCTAAGAAGCCGATCAGCCTAGCAGTGGCGACAGTGCCGTCAGGACGAGTGAGGTGAATGTCGACACGGTGGACATCGCCGATCACCATCTCCATCGGCTGCATGTAGGCGACGGTGCGCCGGATGCGCGGCCGGCGATCATCATAAGCCTTATGGTCGCGCTTAAACCGGTGGACGTTTCGGAAGTGGAGTTCCGCTGAGACGAGGTCGGTTGGGATAGAACAAGCGCGCTCCAGCACGCTAGGATCGCCGGGACGAAAGCCCCGGCCCGAGTTGCGTCAATCAGGAACTTCTCGGCTTCTTGCAGGGTGTGGCCCCACGACATGCCGCCTTTGAGGAGGCCGCGGATTTCCTGCTTTAGGTCCTCCGCGATTTTTGCCTTGGTGGATGCGTCGAACGGGACCAGCTTGTCCCACCTCCGGCTTATGGCGACGCGCTTACCCCTGTCCGATCGACCATGCCGTCCGACCTTTATGCCTTCGTCAAAACGTGCGGCATGGCGCTGTAGCGTCCGCAGGGAATAGCTGACCGCCCTGCCCTCCCAGTTCCGCGTTGGGTTGCCTGCTAGCTCGGCCAGGGCGTCGGTGCGGGCAGTCGATTTGATTGGATGCTGAAGCGCTGGCCTCAGGTGATCGAGCCACCATGTGTGCTCTGACGTCCTGCCGGTGATTGATTTCGAGTGGTTCTCAACGAGAGTTTGAGAGACCTTTAAACGGTGCTGGTGTTCGAGCGGCAGGGACGTGGAATTCACCTGATATTGCTCCCCGGCGTTCCCGCCGCGCCGACCATTGACCTTCCGTACTTCGAGCGGATTCTTGCGCCAGTGACGCCGACGAAGAGCGCGATGAGCGACTTGTCGCCTAATGCCGACTAGCTCAGCAAACTCAACTGTAGACAGCCACTCACCCATAGCTAGCTACCTGGCGTCGACGCGGGGCAATTCCTGAGAATTTTGTGGGGATATGCTTACATCACGAACGTGTAGGCTATTTGAAGATCGTCCGAGTCCACCTCACGGAGGTAATATCAATGTCAGCCCCCGGCGAGAAGATCCTATTAAGCGCGGCAATAGCGCTGGGTCGTGAGCTCGATGACGCCTCCGCTAGGGAGTGGCCCATTGGATCGCTGATAACCGCCTCCGGATTCCAGGAGATCGTAAAGCTCGATGAGGCAGAGCGCATCGACTAAACGATCAACGACCAATATCTGGCGAGCCGTCTTGTGGGTTGGTCATGCGCAATGCGGACGGGAATCTGCTGACCGCAGCTGAACTGAAGCGAATTCGCCGAAAGGTGCGAGCGCCACTCGCTCGATGAGGGTTACCAACCTGTCGCTGGGGGTTACCAATGCGCGTGTCGGGTGGCCTTAGGTTCCCAATCTTGGCCGTAATAAGCTCATCAAACATCTCCTTAAGGCCAGTCGGGAATTGATTGTCGTTGGGGTACATTGGTAGCCTGTTGTCCGAAGGGCATTGGTAACCTCTTTGGCCGAAAGCGTACGGATATCATCCACTTAGAAGGCCGATGAACGACAGATAATTCTGGATTTTGGCCTCACCACGACAAATAATTCCGGTGCGGCGTCCAGAATTATCTGCCTCTTTCCGGAATTAAGCCGAGGTTAGAAGATCGTGTGCGGTATTGTGCGCGTCCGGTCAAACCGCGTCGATTTGCGGCTGGCCGAGGTGTCTCACGCTAGGCGGCGCCGCACGCTGGTCCCGATTGTCGCCCGAATATCTGCTGACTGACGACGTTGAATGCGCAGAGCTGGACCTTCGTGAATAGGGCGGCTCAGGTTTACCAATCCTGTCGTCCTGGGTTGACCAATCCATTGTCGACCGTGAGCGGGTTTACCAATAAGTGCGGCTATATTCTGCGCAAATCCAATCACTTAATGCGAATCCAGAATTAACTGTGATTGAGGCCATCGGTAAACTCGGTCTGAGGATCGGAAAACCCCTGCCCCTCAGGCAGAAAACTCTCTGTTTTCAATCGCATAGCCCGCCCGCCGGCAACCGATAATTCCGGACTGGTAAACCCTGTGAAATGCCCAATAATTCCGGACGTCACACCGGTCTTTGGATCGGGAGCCCCTCTCCTCGACCTGAAAATCCTCTTGTTTTCAATCGTATAGGCTGAACACCTGCGGCCCATAATTCCGGACAGGTAAACCCCATCAAATGCCAAATAATTCCGGACATCACACCGATCTGTTGACCGACGTTCCTCACTGCCATTTATGCGACTTTCGGAGCACAGACCAGGAACATTTGGCGTTTTCCATTCATCGCCTAAGCCAGTTTCGCGCTGGAAAAGCCAAAATGCGGGAGTTCAAAAGGTTCCGCAACGGGCCGTTTGCTGACGGACAGGTTTGCGCTCGAACGGCCGGGAAGCTGCCCTTCAGAAGCGACCCATACCAGCCGTTCCTGCGATACAAGCGCTGTTGCAAAGCTGGACAGCAATTGAGCCGTCGCTTGGTCGAGTAAGTCAAATGAACTGGCAGGATCGTTCAACCGACCAGTTACTTTGCTCTCGGGCGCCCCATTGGAAGAGATCGGGCGCCGTCTACAAGCCTATGGATTAGATGGCGGAAATCGCTCTGCGATGAACATCGGCGGCTCTGAGGGCGAAAGATCGAACCTGATGTTGTTGACACAGCCCGCGAATGCACCGGTCTATTGCCCATTTTTCAAGGGAGCAACTGGCCGCCATATCCGGCCGAAGGGTCGATTCGTTCGGGCGGCGGCCGCAACGTAGCGGCGGAATATTCTGCATAGTCTACCAAGAAGACGTTGTCCTCGATCGGTCCGGCATCTCGGGAAGCGACCCTCCGCGCCGCGAAGTAAATCGATTCCACCCCCAAGGCGCTGCCTGTAGCGACTCTTGACAACGCGCAATACGAGGTTCCAGCGGCCGACCAGCCAATGATCCGGGTGTCCGGGGGCACCGCCTGCGCTTCTTCACCAAGTTGCGTCCCCGTCCCGTCGTTGAGAAGCGCCCGCAATTGTACGAGATAGACTTCCTCCCGTGATGAAAGGCCAATCCAAAAGGCTTCCTTGTCATCAACGGGAAGAAGCAATCGTCCGTTGCGCGCTCTTGCGATAGGGAGCGCTCCCAAGCTTCGCGGGGCGACACGGACAACGCCAGTATTGGGCAGCTCGAATCGTTGAAAAGACACGGTCAGCGTTCCGAGTTGTAAGCCAAAACCCGCTTCACCCGGATGCCAACCGCGCTCCATCTAGGTTCCCCGTTTCTTCTGGAGGGCCTTCAGAGCCGAGGCGGGAAGTTGGTAGGTGAGGGCAAAGCGGCGCGCCTGCGCCTCTATTAAAGCAACGCCAGGGCGACCGTCGACGGCTTTGAACCCTTTAGGCCTCGGTTCTGGAGAAGCCAATGATGTCGCAGGCGGTTTAACGGAAGCCTGTCCGGGTGCGGCGCGCTTCGAACCACTCGGCGAGAATTTGGCAGCGCTCTTCCCGGTTTTCGGCTTGGCCGCATTCTCCTTCGAGAACATCGAACCCGGGGCTGCAAGCTCCTTGGGCGCGACAACGTCGAAACCCATCATCTCCTGCGGCAGCGGCGCCGCAAGAGGTGCTGCCGCAACGAGATTCTCCAGAAGTGTCGAACGATACGTTTCCCTCACTTGGCGGTTCGCCGACCATCCAAGATAGGGCGGAATTGTGGAAAGCGCGGCGACGCGATTCCATAGAGCAAGCGGAACGAGCGCCTGGTTTTGCTGGCTCGCTTCGACCATCAAGCGCCAGCTCCGTTCGAATAAGGGCGGCGCCGTGAAAGGTTTCCTCCGGCGCAAGGACACGTCAGGGCAGCGAAACGAAAGTGCCTCCACATCCGGGTGTTCGCTGCCGACGAGATCGCGTAGATTGGTGACCACGATGCTCAGATCGTTGAGGTTGACCGAGCGGTCCGCCTCCCACTGAATAAGCAAGAGATGTGCGCCAACGATACCTTCGAGCGGGTTCTTGAACTTTCGTAGGAGCAACTCCTCCAGTTCGGCGTCAAGAATGGGGCGCTCTTCGGCAAGCGCGATCGAAGCCTTCTCAAATCTGTCGTTTTCGGCGACAGACCAGTGCACCTTGCGGTCCGGCGGTTCATCCTTTCCATTCCGCATGATGAACGATATCCGCGGAGGCGCTTCCTGTTCGCCGGTTTGGAAGCGCAAGAGATAGGCTTCAAGACGCCAGTCCGCGACCGCCGGCAACGCCATCTCGGTTATCCCGGCAGAACCATTGCGGAATCTCAGGAAAGCGATTGTGGGTTCGATCTCGACCGTTACATGTGCGCTCCCGTCCTTCGCAGCCAGGTCTTTCGTGCTGCTCTTGGAAAGGTCGGCGAGCTCCCTGCCGCGTGAGTCGACGATCCTGACACCCTCCCAGGGATTAGCGATCGCGGCGGCCGTCTCGGCTGTCCAGCTTCTCGCAACGACCGCGATCTGCGCCTTGTCGGGCCGGGGGCCAAGTTGTTCAGCAATGTGATCGACTAAAGCCGACTGCGTCTCGTGAGAAAGCGGCGCGCCGCGGAATGGAACCGCAGACGCCATCAGAGGCAGAACGCCTGCAGCCAGAACCATATCCCGGTCGAGGAGGAAGACCTGATCGACAAGATTCGTACCTGCGCGGATTCGGGCGCGGTAGATGCCACATTTCAATTTTGTGTCGAGTTGCCGCTTGGCGTTGTCGACCGTCTCGAATTCCGCAGTTTCGATTGAGATCTGGTTCGCCGCGGCGCCTCCGTCGAGCGACAGGTTGAAAATGCCCGGGGTAAGCAATACCGCCTGTCCCTTCTCCGTCACCTTTACCGTGCCCGTGCGCGTGACCTCGAAACCCTGCCGATAGCCGCTATCCGGAACCTCAATGATATGGAGGCCAGCCGGCAGCTGGACGGTCGTTGCCGGTAGTGCCGCAATCGTCGAGGCCTGCGGCGGCGCCCCGGACCATAAACGGGCGGACTTTCCGACAGCATCAGGCTCGAACTGCATCTCGATGTCGAACAGCATCGGCGCGACCCCGCGCGCCAGGATGATCCCGGGGTGCTCAGCGACGATCTCGGGCTCTAGCGATATCTCGGGATTCTCCCTATCCGCCTTGCTAAGCCGCTGCGGCAGGGCGTTTCGCAGCCAATTGGCCATACTCTGGCCAGTTACGGTGCCCGCCGAGTTCACCGCTGCGCCCTTGATACCGTCGAGGAATGCCCAGGTGAAGACGCCGTGGAACCTCCCGCCGTCCTCCTTCACGGACGTCTCCACAGCCTTCAGCGGTCGCCTGGCGGCGAAGGCGGCAAATACCGGACCAGGCGGCTTCGGATCGTTGACCGGCGCCAGCGGCGGCGGACGGGGCACCGCGGTGGTCATGCGGTTCATGCAGGCGTCGAGTATCAGCACAAATTCCTGGAAATAGCCGGCATCCTGCCACCAGCTCATCCAGGCCGAAGCGGAGATGTTCGCATCGACTTTGTTAGGCAGTGCATCGGCGGTCAGCAGGCAGCCGCTGCGCTGGGCCGTCGAGAAGCCGTGACCGGACATGTAGATGTAGAGGCGCTGGCCGACGGTCCGGCCAATACCTGCTGCGACATTCTGCTTGGCGAAGTCTTCGATCCACATGAAGCCTCGTCGATTCAGATGATCGGCCCAAGGCTCATCGGACGGCGGCGCCGGGAAGTCGGAAGAGATGATCTTCTTGACGTTTTTCTCAGGCAAATCGCCGCCGTCCGACGCGAGCAGCCACTTGCAGATGCTCTCTACATCATGCTCCGGCCCCTGCAGATCAGCTGGGGGGTTCGTGAGCCCTGAATACGTCTTCAGGCCGATCGCAATTGCGTAGTGGTCGTGCTTCGGCATAGGTCACTTGGGATATGCTTGGCTGACAAGTTGCCTGTCCGTTTTCGAAAGCTCCGAATTCATACCCGCTGAAAACCCGTCCAGGGTCCACGCCTTCGGGATAGGGTACATCATGATCGATAGCGAATCGACCGGCGACGCAATCACCGTCTTGTCGGGATAATGCCGGAACATGTTGCTCTCGATGGTCGCAAGATCCCAATTGTTGGGAGGCCCGCTGAGATCGGCAATCACCGCGTCGCGGTTCCACTTTATGCCGCCGAGCGGATTCTGATGTTCATGGATCAGCCCCAGGGCATGGCCAAACTCGTGAAGCACCACGCGGCGCAACACGTCTTCACTGGAGCCGTCGTCCAGCCATCCGTAGTTCATCGTTTCTCGAGGCTCGGGGATTTGGCGGCACACTGTGCCGAGATAAGACCACGAACCATTGCCCTGAACGAACGCGATGCGAATGTCCGTTGGCCCCGCAGTCCGGAAATCCAGCGTCAGGTCCGCGACATTCTCCCATTCCTTGGCGACCTTGCGGACCCGGGCCTGAAGCGCGGCGGAACCGCCAAGAAACCGACAGGTGATCAGGGCGCCTTTGTCCCACATAGCCTCCTTGAGCACCGCAGCCTTGGTGAATGAAACGCCCGCTTTGTCTGCGCCCGTCTTCGGCGCTCCAGTAAGGCACATGCAAAAGTGTTTCGGATTCTCGGCCATCGCTTATCTCCTTATGCTTGGCTTGATTTTCTTCTGCTTGCGGTCTCGACAGCCACCTGTCGACTTTCGATCGCGGCAACGCGCTGGTGGAGATCGAAATTCACGTCCATCGGTCGATTGCCGGCCGGCACCTCGCCCTGCAGCTCCTCGTCGGCCAAGAGCTTCTTGCGGCGGCCGTCCAGAAACCACGCGACGCCGAATACCCCGCCTGAATTGCGCACCATGATGATGAGGGCCAGGAAATAGGCGAAGAACCCGCCGAACAGGCCGATGCCATAGGCGCCGAAAAGAGCCTTGTCGCCGTCGCCAAAAAGCGAGGTTACCCCAGCACCGCCAACGATACCTACGATCGTGGTCAGATCGCTGAACTGGACGTCGGCCTTGCGATAGCGGTTGATGTAGTAGACCAGCCAGCCGATGATCGCACCGAAGCTGGCTGCCCCGAGATGGGCGATGTCTAACATGCTAACTCGTCCTCCTGTTGTGGGCCAGGTGCCAGTCGTCGCGACATGCCGGCGCACCAAACATAAAACCCTCGGTGCAAAGTCAGACCCCATGATACTCCCAATATCGCCTCTATATAACCACTAGGTGTAAATAACGTTATGGAAACAACGGTCGCCGAGCACGATATAAGTGTGTTATAAATTCGCTTTTGGTCCCTGAACCGAAGACCAATAAGCCACCCGCATGGAATGCTTAAGAGAACTCCTCCCCAAATGAGCATACAGTCTTTCCTCACGAGCAGCAGCATTGATGAAGAACTAGACGATTCCGATCTCAATCAGATGCGCGCAGGCGTCGCCGTACCATTTTGCCGCCCGGTCGAGATGGTCGCCATAAGTACGCAGACCCCATGGGCTATGCGCACTGCTGTAGAGTCCGCCGGCGTTGAACGCGGCCGCGACGAAGATCGGATCGAAGCCGCTCTTGTTTTGCCGGATCCGGATTTCCGCGGCGCCAAGATCAAGATTGGTCGCAAAATCATACAACGGATGATTAGCCGGATTAGGGTCTGGTTTGGCCGAATACACTGGTGCGACCGCGAAGGGATCGTAGTCGAGGTCGAACACCGTGCCTTTCGAGCGGATGACCCAGCGCGCCGTCGTGCCGAGCGATTGCGCGGGGCCTGCCGAATAGTCCCCCAGCGTCGGCGGATTGACGTCGTCGTTCTCGACATGCGCCTCCCAGCGGAATGTTTTCGGGCCCGTGAACTTGTCGGCTTTGTAAATGTGCGTCTCTGTCGCTACCGTCATCAAGAGCAGCGCCGGCGGTATGCCGTGCTTGGTGCTCGCGGCAAGCAGCTCGGAGCCCATGTATTCCATGATCTTCCTTGTCGTATCGAGGCTTTGCTCCCAACGCTGCCGCTCGACGGTGCCGTTCTCGCGGGTGGCAAGGCCACGCTCGTCGTACCGCCATTCCCTTGTTCCATTGCCGAACGAATGCCAATCCTTCCCATCCATCGGCGGCAAGGCCGCGGGCGCGAAAGCAATCGAGGGCGCGCTGACAGTCCGCAGGCCGTCCGGTCTTGCAACACTGAGGGCAGTCACGGTCTGGTCGGCATCGAGCCGCACGGCGGATACCGTGAGGTCAAGAAGAAGCTGGCTTGGATTGCGCAGCCGGCTCGGGCGGGGGTTGGCCTTCGGCCAGGAATAGTTTTTGGTCGTGCCGCTCGAATAGGTTTCAAAATGCAGCATGTTCAATCGGCCGACAGTGCCGATCCGCTGCCCCGCCTTCACCCGGTCCCCGATGCTTAGGCCGAGCGATGAGAGCGAGTTGGGCGAGACTTCGCCGTAGTTGGCCACATATCCATCGTGCTGCACCAGGAGCGCGTTGGTGTTTTCATAGAAGTGGTAGAAATTGGCGATTCTGCCGTCTTCCACGGCCACGACCGCGTCCCCTTCGGAAGAATAAAGATCGATCGCGCAGTGATTGCGGGCGCCGCCGCTTCGGTCGGCTAGGAAGCGGCGGGAGGCATTGGCACCCGAAGCGCCGCCGCCGACCAGACGCGTGTTGACTTCCAAGGCGCGCGGATGGCGTGTCACAACAGGCCAATAGGATGTGCTTGCGGTGGACGTGGCGAACGCAATCGGGTCCCCGGTCGGGATCGGCAGGGCTTGCTCGGCGGCGGCTGTGCCGGCGTCGGCGTGCGCTGCAAAATGATAATCGATGGACGCGAGCGCGTCGTCTGTTGCCTCTGGAGCTTGCTTGCTCGCGACTCCCGCCTTTGCCGCCGCGATAAAGTTGACGTCGCTCGGCGCGCGTCCGTGCGATCCCCTGCGGTAGAAGGCGACGCGGTCGAGGAACGTCCGCCAGCCATTTGGCCGCCCCCGCAGCACGCTGGGACAGTTTTTGCCTGTCCAGTCATGATGCTGGCGCAGACCCTCGGGCACGGTGATGCCGAGCTGCATACCCAGAAACACACAAAGCCGCGCCGCCCGGTCATATGCGGCGGCTTCATTCATGTCGCGATGCATGCAGACCTCGACGCCAATGCTGGATGCATTGGCGGCAGCGTGGGCGTGCCATCCCATCTCGTTGACCGGGAGATGCTGGTAGATCTCGTTGTCGTCCACCGTGAAATGCCACGATACCCTCCGGGCGACTGCGTCGCTGCCGCGAATGTATCGATTGTGCGCTGCGGCATCGGCGCCCGGACCGGGGTTGTCGGTGTTGTGAATGGTAATAGTGGTCGGCCGTATCCGTGTTCCAGGCCGCGTCGGGAAACCCGGTGGCAAGAGGTCGACGATGATGCCCAGCGGATTGGCGGATGCCGCACCGGTTTTCCCGCGCGAGCCGGCATTCGATCTGACCTTTGTTTTCGGTACCAGATTATCCAAGGCATCCTCCTTCGACGGGCAACTCAATCGTTCGAACGACCTCACCAAACCGGTTTGCAAAATTGGTGCGGACAAGATGCTCGCAATCCTAGACCAGGAGAAAAATCGTGGGCGTGAAAACACCGTGAAATACTTCGATGTGAGTTTAAGGGGCGGGAATGTAGCCGCTATTGCGCGTCTGTCAGCGCCGGCTACGAAGCAACTCGTGCCGAAGGGACTTCGCTCTCTTCAGCCACATGATTTTGCTTTCCCCGCGAGGATCAGCAAGGGCGCGTGAACATTTGCGTCTTCTAATGGATAGCGGAACGCGGAAAATTGCAGTAAGTAAATATAGAGAACAGAATACTTCTGCGGGGCGGACATGCTAAAGCTAAATGCTCTCGGCAGGCTAACCCTCACCGATGAGGAGGGGCGTGATTTCGCGCCACAGGGCAGCAAGGCGCGCGGGGCGATTGCGCTTCTGGCCGTCGCGCCCGGCCACACGCGCACGCGGGCATGGCTGCAGCAGCGCTTGTGGAGCGACCGGGCAGCGGAACAGGCGTCAGGCAGTTTGCGAGCGGCCCTCAGTGAGATACGCCGCGCGTTGGGATCGCACGGTCAACTGCTGGTGGCCTCGCGGCATGCTGTGACTTTAGACCCCGCGAGCTTCAAGGTCGTGTACGAAGCGTCGGTCGACATGAGGCGGGGAGGCACGGTCGAGGCCTTTGAAGACGTTGACGTGCACGACCATGAATTCGAACATGTTATCCGCGACGTGCGCAGCCAAGTCCTCGAGAGATGGATGCAGCAGCGTAGGGCAGCGCCGCGCCGAAGACGCATCGTGCTGGTGCGTAGCGATGCACGAGGAGCGCCAGCGGCCGATGTCGGCGCACGACTGTTGCAGAATCGGATTCTGAGTGCATTGCGGCAGATGGACGATTTGGAGATCATGAGTGCGGACGGGGCCGGCGGTGCGGATGATCTCGATGCGCCCGGAGGCCAGCCGCAGGCAATGCTCTTGATCCGAGTGCTTTCCGTAGCGGTAGGTAATGACGTTTTCCTGTCCTGCGAAATCCATAATGACCGACGGCTGTGGTCCGACAATGCATGCGTACCTAGCGCTATCGGCGCGATGCACGAGTCGGTCGATTTGGACAGGCTTGCACTCAACACTGTCGAACACGTTTCCGATGCTTTCGCCGAAGCGGCATCGATTGATGGAGCGGATGCTTGCGCATCCGTCCTGGCGCACCAAGCCCGGAACCTGTTTTTTCGCCTTGACAAGAAAAGCCTCGTTGCCGCTGACAGCCTGTTCAAGCGTGCGTTCGAGATTGAGCCGCGCGGCCGGTACCTGGTGTGGCGCGGCTTCTTGCGCAATGCCGCATTCTTTCAACATCGAACGATGTCATTCCTGGACAACGCTGTGTCGGTCACTGAGCTCGCTGTGGAGGCGCTCCGCCACTCGCCCGACGATGCCGTCGTTCAGACGATCAGTTCGCAGATCGAGTATGTTCATCAAGGCAATCTGCGGACGCCGCTCGTGATGGCGCAGCGCGGCGTCGAGCGCAATCCCACCGACCCGTTGGGATGGGCGCTGCTCTCCAACGCCCTGAGCACAAACGGCAAGTTAGAAGAAGGATACCAAACAGCCCGGCGCGCGCTGGAACTTACCAAACACAGTCCGTTTCAGTTCTATTTCGAGCATTTCGCTTGCATGGCCGCAACCGCTCTGGCTGACTACGATCAGGCGCTGTTGCACGCTAGAACGGCCCTTCGCTTCCGCCCAGACTTTGTCTCAACACGGCGTTATGAGGTGGCCTTGCACCTTCGCCTCGATGAGGCGCTGCAGCTTCGCCGAGCTGTTAAGGCCCTGCGGCAGCAGGAGCCAGGCTTCAGCCCAATTGCCCTACTTGATCCGACCTATCCGGTGAACACGCTGAGGCGTCTGCCGATCATGGAGACTGTACAAAAGAGAGTTGCGGGCCGGATCAACGATCTGCTGGAGCCGTGAACGGCGGTCGACGACCGCGCGGGAAACACGAGGAGAACTGCAGTCCGAAAAGCGCGACGCGCCAGAGTATAGCGCTCGCCGAGATCCGTTGTGCCCCGTCGTGTCAAGCACGGCACACATATTCAATTCTTGTCGCGGCCAATTTAAGATTGTGGGTGCTAGAGCAAGTCCCCTGCTTCCCGTGAAATCACCGTGAATTCGTCAACGCGGTCGGGTGGATCAGTGCCGTCCCACTATCTTTATCTTTGTGGGGCCGATTTACTTAAGGGAGTTTCAAACGCGTTCAATCAGGAGAGTCCCTTGGCAGCGCCAAAACGTCCCGATCGCTTCGGCCCTGAAGAACTCGCCGCGCTGAGTGCTGCGCTCGACAAGAACAGGCTGTGGTACTGGCCTGAGGATCAGTCGGTCGTTGCAAGCGCGATGGCGGCTTATGCCAAGAAGTTCGGCGCTCACCGCGCCGTCGCCACGTCATCAGGGACGGCCAGTCTCCATGTCGCTGTGGCGGCCTCGCAGATGCCCACCGGGTCGGAAGTGATCACAACCCCGATTACTGACATCGGCACAATCAATGCAATCCTCTACCAGAATCTCATCCCCGTGTTCGCGGACGTCGACCCCGACACCGCCATGCCTCGTCCAGAGCACATCGAGGCGGTCATGACCGAGCGGACAAGAGGGGTGGTTGCTGTGCACCTAGCGGGCCGCCCCGCCGAGATCGACGCCATCGCCTCGCTTTGCGCCAGGAAGGGGATCGTGCTCATCGAAGACTGCGCTCAGGCGTTGGGAGCCCTCTACCAGGGAAAATCGGTTGGCCTGTTCGGGCGCTTTGGGTGCTTCAGTCTTAACGATCAAAAGCATATCACCAGCGGCGAAGGCGGTCTTGTCCTGACAGGCTCGGACGATGATTTCTATCTCTGCCACAACTACGCCGACAAGTACTATGACCGGCACGGTCGGAATGTGCGGCTGCAGGCGCTTGCACCAAATTACCGCATGAGTGAATTGGACGGCGCAATGGCATCGGCCCAGTTGCCGAAGCTCGATGGCATTATTCACAAGCGGCGCGAACTGGGCGACCGGCTGAATGAGGAGGTAGCGAGAATCTCGGGCATCATCCCGCAGGGCAAGCCGGCGCAAGGCGAATGCAGTTACTTCTTCTTTCTTCTGCGGATCGACCCCACAATCATCAAGTGCACGAGGGATGAGTTCCTTACGCAGCTTGGCGACGAGGGATTGGAGTTTTCACGCGCCTATGTGCCAAGGCCGATCTACCGCAGTCCCTACTTTCTGAACAAATCCTTCTTCCCCGGAGCGTGGCCCGCTGAGGTCGTGTCAGGACGGGTTTATGACTACACCAAGATTTCTCTACCCGGCGCCGAAGAAGCGGTGGCGACGGGGATCTCGATCCCGTTGAACGAAGGTTTCGAAAATCGCGACATCGAGGCGTATATCGCTGCGATCAAGTTAGTCGCCGAACGCAATCGCTGAGAACGCCTTTCGGGGGATATGGCCATGGCAAAGCGCGCACTTCTTCTTTCTCTCGTAAGCGCATTTTTCGCCGCTTTCTTGTCGGTCAGCCCTGCTCAATCTGCAGACGGGCCGCCCTGCGCCGTGCACGATGGGACGCCATTCAATGAGGCCGCGCGCATCAAATTCGAATGTTCAAGCACGAGACCACTGACCGAGGATGCAATCCATCGACAGTTCGCCCTCAAATTGGGATCGCTGGCGGCGATCGCTCCACCGAAATTCTCCTGGAAACAGATCGATCCTATGCAAGAACCGGCCCGCTATGTGAAAGCGCTGCTGGAATACGGCATCAAAGACAATCAGGGGGTCGACTGGCGCATTGAAGATAACAAAGCAAGCACATGGTGCCACGCGCCGTGGTTTCAGGATGCGCGCGAGCGGTTGCGCGGGATGACGGTAGAGCGTGGTTCTCGTTCGTTCGAACTCCATTCGGGGCAAAAGGCATTCAGAGAAAACTGGGCGATCGGCTTTTACAATGACGTCGCCTGCCGCAGGCTGGCGTTGATGTGGCAGGATCCCTCCTTCCCCAAAACAAAGGACTTTTCCTTTCCCGACGGCAGCTACGCGATCAAGTTGCTGTTTACGTCGGCGACGCCTTCGGAAGTACCGTATCTTGCCGGCTCGCTGGAATGGGATGCCGCAATTGGTGACAAGGGCGAGATAACCCGCATGCGCCTGCTGCAGGTCGACGTCGCGGTTAAGGACAACCGGCTCGACGGGGTGTCGGGGTGGTTCTTCGGCACCTTCATGTATGATGCCGGCACGCCCGGCAACACACCCTATGAGAGGCTTGCGGCCGTTGGCCTGACATGGGGCACTGATCCCAGTCTCACCGCTTTTCAATACGAGCAGCGCGGCAAAACGGTAAAGGAATCCTGGGTCAACCCTGCGGTTGCCGAGAAGTTCTTCTCTTTGCCGCGACACAATCTCGGGTTGTTCGGGCGGCTCAACGGGCCGGTCGACAATCCGAAGTCGACATGCGTCGCGTGCCACGGCCAGGCGCTCGATTGGGGACGCGCCATCACGAGGGGAAGTCTGGCTGAGCGTTCGGCCGGCTTACTTCTTCCAGGGCCTCCGCAGGATCCTTACGACGACGGCGTTGTCGGGCGCTACTTTCTCAATCTCGGAACGGCATCGTTTGTCAACGGCACCCAGGCGCTTGATTATTCACTGCAAGTGGCCCTGGGCATAAAGAATTTTCGGGCTTGGGTGTTTGCCAACTACCCGCAGATGGCAGATCAATCCACCGATGTGCCGAAGTTTGGTTTTCCGACCGATCCGTTTGATGCAGCACCGCCGGGTCCGCCACAACCATCCATGGAGCTCTTCATACGGTAGTCGGATCGCGACCGCACGCGCACAGGAACCCCCGTCGTCGGGGAGGGGATTGGAGCATGCACGACTTCTTCCGATCGCGTGATGCGGTCTTCGATATTCCCAGCCGCGCATACGCCCTGCTGATCGACGGTGCCGGCAGCGAGTTTGTGCTTTTCGACGCTGTCGACGCAGACTACTTCGACCGGATCTATGCGCTCCCCGGCCCACCCACGCAACCGGGCAGTTGGCGACGACACGTCAACGGCGCGCCGATTTTCGCGATCGAAATCAATGCTTCGGATGCCGGGGCCAAGTGGCTTGCGCTGCATCCGCACGATGCTCTGCCTGAGTGGTCGCAGATCGAGTTGCTCCCGGACGACAAGGGCGAGGCCGCCGTCTACAACAGTATCGCTGGCCCGCCGCGTCGAGCCAGGATTTCGGTGCGACCCGCGTCGAACAAGCTCGCCCGCATGTTGGCACAGGCGACTGACCTTACGCCAGACGTCAGGCCGGAAGATGAGATCGAGCTGGCGCTGCCCGCATCGCCGATCGAACATATCTTCGTTCTCGATGTGGGCCAGGGATCAGCCAATGCGCTGGTGGCAACCGCCGGTAAGGTTGTGGCATACGTCGATCTCGGCGCGGGCGTGCTTGCCGATATCGGAACCTGGCCACCGTCTATGGGCGGGATCTGCCTCCTGCATGATCCTCCGGTCATCCTGACCCATTGGCACTACGACCATTTTCATGCGGCCAACATCTATCCGGCGGCGCAAGGGATGACGTGGATCGCACCACTGCAGACGCTCGGCCCAGGCCCGCAGTCAGCAATGGCGAGCGCCATTGCGGCCAAGAACAAACTGATGGTTTGGAGCGGCAGCGGAATCCTCTCGGCCGGCAAGATCGATCTTGAGCGCTGTGCCGGGCCGTCAAACAACCAGAACAGGTCCGGCATTGCCGTGTGGGTATCGGGATCGGCCGGCAGCGATCCGATCTTGCTGCCGGGGGACGCAGGCTACAGCGATATTCCCACGCTTGTCGCAGGCAAGGCGATCGCGGGCGTCTTGGCCGCCCATCATGGCGGTCGCGCGCCGGGCACGCCACCGGCGAGGCCCGGTACCGGCACGCCACGGGTGGCACTCTCCTATGGACACAGCAACAGCTACGGGCATCCATTGGCAACTTCGCTTCTCGGCCTGACGACATCGCGCTGGACGATCGGCCACCCCGCCGCGGGCATTGACGAGCGGCGCACTGAAGATCGTTCTGGAGGTGCAGGCGGTGCCGGTCTTGGCCACATCCGCCTGAACTGGACCGGCAACAGCGGCCCGCACCACACCTGCAGATGCGGCTGCACACTCGATCCAACGCAGTAGACGATCCAACCAGAAAAGAGAGCAGGATATGAAGTGCGTGGTGTTTGTGCCGGGAATACTGGGCTCGATCCTGTCGCTGCCAGACGGCGAGGAAGTTTGGCCCCCGACCCCTCTCGAAGTCACGTTCGGCTACAAGCGAAAGCAGAAGCTTTTGCGCGAGGACCTCGTCGTAGGAGACATTGTGCGTGGGGTTTCCTGCTTTGACGTCTACAAGCCGCTCGTCAACACGTTCGCCGCGATCGGCTTCAAGGAGAGCGGGTCGGGCGATCGCCTTCATGTCTTCCCCTATGACTGGCGGCGGGATCTTGAAACTCTTGCCGATCGGCTGGCCGACCGTCTCGGCACACTGCCAGCCGGCACAACGTCGATCACCATCGTCGCTCACAGCATGGGCGGACTCATCAGCCGGCTGATGATGGAGGCCGGCAAATTCGATGCAAAACCCTGGTTTGGGAAGATCAAGACGTTCATTACATTGGCGACGCCGCATCTCGGCGCACCGCTCGCACTGGCGCGGATACTCGGCCTCGATAGCGCCATGGGCGTCAGCGCGGCTGACTTTCGCGAAATCGCAGCCGACCGGCGCTATCCGTCCGGCTACCAGCTTCTTCCCGCACCAGGTGAAGCGGCCTGCTGGGACATCAAGGCAGGCAGCACGCTGAGCGACCAGGATATCTATGACCCGGTTATCGCCACCAGCCTTGGAATGGACCCGGCATTGGTCGCCCGTGCCGCCTGGGTTCACGAGACGCTCAGGAATGGGAAAGAACCCCAGCATGTCCGCTATTTCTATTTCGCCGGAACCGGCCATAAGACCGCGACCCGCATAAACGTCGGCACGAGCTCCAGACAGGTGACCCGTTCAGAAGACGCTGGCGACGGCACGGTACCGTTGTGGAGTGCGCTTCCGGTTTCGGCGCAGAAGCAGCTCGTCATCGGCGAGCATGCCGGCTTCTTCACGGAAACCACCTTCAAGGCCGTGTTCTACCGCCTCTTCGGCAAGAACTTTCCGACTCCGCCCGTCGGCCTGAAGGGAACAGAGACCGCAACACTTTCCGTACAGTCCCTGACCATCCGCAAGCAGGATGAGATCGAACTGGTGATCGCACCGTCGCTACCGGTCGACGCCGTCAAGGGAAAGGTAGTGCTGGAAAGCACGGAGCGACCCGACCAACCTTTCACAGCCGTCGGCGAGGCCCTGAAGGTAAGCTACTCCGGTCCACCAATCCCTTCGCTGAAGCTGCGCCTGCCGCCGCTCGGCAAGCCGGGCTTCTACCGGGCGCGCTTCGTCGGCAAGCCTTCCGGCGACAGACCAGTGCAGTTCGCTGTGACCGACAAATAGGGGGAGGACGCCTGTGGCGAAGAAGAAGAAGACGGTTCCCGTCACCAACATCGTCAAGCTGAAATACATGGACGCCGAGCCCGGCCCCTTGCCCAAGGGCGCGAAAACCCGGATGCAGGGCTGGGAGTATGCGGCGACAGAGCCTCTGCTCGACGGGCCGGTGTCACGGCGCGTGGCGGTGATCGACCTCGATCCCGACACTGGCGCGGTGATGCCAGGTGCGCGTTTCGTGCCGCCGAAGGGCCGGACGCAGGGATACTACAAGGTCGCCGACGAACTGGACTTCGAGGCCGCCGACTTCATGCAGGTCAGTGTGTTCACGGCGGTCATGAAGATGATGTCTATCTTCGAGGGGCAGGATGTACTCGGCCGCAAGCTCAGCTGGGCCTTCGCCGGCGAGCAGTTGCTCGTCGTGCCACGCGCCGGCAAGATGCCAAATGCCTTCTACCATCGCGATTCACGCAGCCTGCAGTTCTTTTTCGTCGACGACCCCAACCCCAAGAAGCCCGGCAAGTTCGTCTACACCTGCCTGTCGCCGGACGTCGTCGGGCACGAAACGACGCACGCGATCCTCGATGGCATCGCGCCCGATCTTTACAATGCGACGTCTCCGCAATCGCTCGCAATGCACGAGGCGATTGCCGACCTCGGAGCGGTGATGCTCGCGGTGCGCACGGATCGCCTGCTGCGTCAGGTGATGATCGACACTGGCGGCGACCTCCGGAAAGCCGAAGCCTTCAACGAGATCGCCCGGCAGTTCGGTGAGGCCCTCTACGGCGAAGGGCGACCGCTGCGTGACCTCAACAACAAAGCGTCGATGCTTAAGCCTGGCGATCTCGATCTAAATGAGCCGCACGACCTCAGCACCGTGCTCACCGGCGCGCTCTATGCCCTGCTTGTCGCCGAATACGAGGAAATCAGGCAGGAGGATTTTCAGGAGAAGCTTGCCAAGGACAAGCAGAAGCGAAAGCAGGCGGGCCTGTCGGCACCGACGAAGGAGGAGAAGGACAAGATCCGCTTTTCCGTGTCAGGTTTCGCGCTGTTCAAGGCGACTGAGAAGTTCAAACGCATCGCCTTCCGAGCGTTGGACTATCTGCCGCCGGGCGAGATCTCCTTCGCCGACTACGGCCGCGCCATGGTCGTTGCCGACACCTATTCGAACCCGCAAGACTCCGAACCGCGTGACTTTATCAAAGCGGAATTTTTGCGACGGGGGATGGTCGATGACGCCGGAACGCTCGATCCTGTCGATGCAGGCTTCGACATACCCGCCGACCTCGACCTTGAGCAATTGGTACGCAGCGACTGGGCAGCCTACCAGTTCGCAGAAAAATGGCGCCAGAAGCTTTTGATCCCAGCCAACATGCCGTTCGAAGTGCGGCCGCGGCTCGACGTCAGCCGCAAGACCTGGCGCAAGAACGGAGAGCCGGCCGTGATGCGGGCACTCCTGTTCAAGGTTGCATGGCAGTCCACCCAGACGTTCCAGATTGGCGACTTCTTTAACGAGGTGGCCGTCACACGCGGCACGGCGCTGGCGGTCGACTGGGAGACGCGCAAGATGCATGCGCTGCTGTCGACCAGCCCCGATCATCCCTCGCAGCGTGACGCGTCGACCTTGCGCAACGATGCCATGAGGAAGGCATTCCTTGCCACCAACATCGCCGAGGGGGTCCTCGAGTTCGGCTCGCCAAATGTCCAGATCCAGAATGGTACATTGCGCATTCGCGCGATGGGCCAGATGCTGCACATGATGGGGCACTGAGATGGCAAGAAAACTCAGGATCAGAATCTACAATGTCTTGTTTGGCGATGCCATCCTGCTGACCATTCCCGAGATCGACGATGCCGGTCAGGAGATCATGCTGAACGTGCTAGTCGATGTCGGCAATGCGCTTGCAGGGACGGCGGGTCGCGACGAGGTCTTCAAGCCCGTGCTTGAAAACATCAGGGACGAACTCGGCGGCAAGCCAATCGATCTCTACATCATGACTCATGAGCACATGGACCACGTGCAAGGGCTTCTCCATGGCGCCAGGAAGCTCGGTATCGAGTTCAAGGCGAGACACCTGTGGATGACCGCCTCGTCGGAAGGCGCGTCCTACTACAACCGCTTCCCAAAGGCGAAGCGGAAGCAACTCGCTGCACTCGCCGCCTATGACAGCGTCGCTGCGTTTCTCGCAAAGAGCGCCGTACCAGTGCCGCTCGGGATCCAGGCCCTCCTCGACATCAACAACCCGCGATCCACCAAGGACTGCGTCAAGCATATCAGCGAACTCGGGCTTGACGGCGTAAACGCGCTCTACGTGCATCGCACGACCGACGTCTCGGGCCATCACCCATTCCGCCGCTCGAAGGTCCGGCTACTCGCGCCGGAGGAGGACACGTCGATCTACTACGGCGCGCTGCCGCCCCGCACGCTGGGTGCCCTGTTCGACGGCGCTGCACCCCTGTCGCTCGACGCCAAAGCCATCACGCCCCCGGCGGGCGTCTCTGCAGGGGACTTCTTCGATCTGATCGAGTTTCGTTCCAGCGGCATGGCCGCCAATCTGCGCACGATCGACAAGGCCGCCAACAATTCGAGCATAGCCATCGAGCTCGAATGGAACGGCTGGCGGCTGCTCTTCCCCGGCGACGCGGAAGAGAAGAGCTGGGAGATGATGGATCGGGAAAACGAATTGAAGCCGGTACATTTCCTGAAGGTCAGCCATCACGGCAGCAAGAACGGCTCGCCGCTGCATCAACTCGACAAGGTGCTGCCCGAGCAGGCGCCGGACGGCCGCCCCCGCTTCGCCGTCGTGTCAACACGCGAGGGCGCCTACTCCGGTGTACCCGACACCGACACGCTGACCCTGGTGGCGCGACGAGCAAAGCTTGAGGATACGCGCGCGCTGAATGAAGGTGGCTGGTTCGATGTAACGTTTCCCGATGACGGCGGCGTGCCGGAATCACACCCAGGCCCATAACGCGATTTTTGGTTAGGAGGTGCAAATGCTCCGATTGTTACCAGCCGGCCCTACGAGCGGAAGGGGCTAACAGTATGCACGCACCGGCCGCCAATAGCCTCGTTCAAGCGCTGACCTGGCGGCTACGCGACATGCGCATCCGGGCCGGCATCTTCGAGATCGAGCAGGCAGCAGCCGTGCTTTCCACTCAGGAAGCATGGACGAAGGAGGAGCTGCGGCTGGCGCTGCTTCCCATCTTCTGCAAGCGTCAAGAACAGCGCGAACTGGTTTCGACGCTGATCGATGAGTTGCTGGCGCCGCCTTCCCCTCCATCCGGGCAGGCGGCCAGGGAAAACGTCGATCCGATCGAGCCCAAAATAAAGGATCCCAGGCCCAATGAGCCGCCGCAGGCGGAACCGGGCTTCAGGCAAAAGCTCCAGGCCCGGATCGTCCGTTTCCTAGAAATCGCTCGCAATCCGAAATGGATGTCGCGGGTGCTTTGGCTGCTTGTTGCTGTCTTCCTGCTCACAGCGTTTATCATTCTTTTTCCGGACGCTCTCTCGAATCTGGGAAACAGGCTGGCGCTGGTCGTTATGTCTTTGTCCGGCGTCTTCACAGACCCGGTCGGAGGCGAACTCATCGCCGAGCACGAGGACCCGCAGGGCCTGGCTTTCGCGCTTCTGGTTCGCCACGGCACGGTTGCGGCACTGGTCGCATCCAGTGTCGTCGCGGTCCTGCTCATTTTCGGGCTGAAAAAAAAGGCCGACATCAAAAGCGAACTTCCCAAGGACAAGCCGCAAATCCCTCAGCCTCTAGCCAAGGGTGACAATTCGGTATTTCGGGTCGGCTCGCTTGGAGGGCCTCCGCCACGCTTCCTCACGCCGCAGCTCGCATCCGAAATCGTCGAGCTTTTGAACTACCGTTTGACCGAGAGCGACAGGCCGGAGCTGGATCTGCGCGCCACCGTCGACCGCCGCGTGCGCGGTGCCATAGACAGCCTCGTTTTCGAGAAGCGCAAGGAGTTGCCGACCGTCGCCATACTCACCGATGGGGCCTGCGACGCCAGCTACTGGAACACGATTGCTGCGGAATTCCAGATCGCGCTTGAGCGGCGCGGCGTTGTTGTCGAGACCTTTGTCTATTCCGGTTCGTTGTCCGGGATCAACCGGTCGGACCCGTATCGAACTGGCACTGTCGCCTCGGCGCTGGAGACCATTGCCGAGGGCAGTGGCTGGATGCTCACCGCCGTCTTCGGCGATCTGAGGCGCTTGTCACGCCGGGATGCCTCGCTGCTGGCCGACCTACGCGAGCAGGGGCCGGTGCTAACCTTCGACTACTACGACCCGCGGTTATGGGACAGTCGCCACGACGTGCTGGAAAGTCTCGGCATCGGGCCGCATCCTGCGACTGGACCCGCTTTGCGGCGGGCTCTTGCCTCCGCCTTTGCGCCGGATCGCGCAGCGATCCGTAAGGCTGGAGCTCCAAAGGTCGCAGTTGCCGTCTTCGAGACTCTTTCCGAGCCTCACGCGCAATGGGCTTCGGCCTGCGCTATGGTGGAGCCGGTTTCCTTCGCGCTCGCTGAGAAACTCCGAGGGGCGCATCCTCAGCTTGGTGGCGACGGGGAAGGACTTGCCTTTTCCCTGCTCGTGCGCCTGCCCGGAAGCTGGATCGGCCCGGAAGGCCTGCGTTTTTCGGCCGAAATGCGCCGCCGGCTGCTATCGCGGTCCTCGGTCACACCACGCGATCAGCAGTTCGCCTTCCTGAGCGTGCTGGACGGGGCTTTCGGAGAGGAGCCGACATTGATCACCGCCGCCGAACTGTGGCGCTACACGCGGGCTCAGGCCGAACTTTTCACACCGCGCCAGGTACGCGCACTGCAGGATCTCGCTGACATCAAAGCGGGCGGGCTGATCGACGAGCGCAAGTTCGTGGATTTTGTCCAGCGGCTGCGCCAGCCCGGCCAATCCGCCAAACAAGGAACGATGCTCCTGCCGCAACACTCGACCCGGGTTCCCGCATTGACCGGCCGTCCGCACACCGAGCCCGGGCCGGAAGAGGAGACCGCGGAGGAACCGGAGACTGCATCCGCAACCTGGTCGCTCGGCCTTTCCGAGGTTCGCGTCCGGCTGAGCGCTGATGCCACCCCGCTGGTCGCCTTCCTGCCCGGGGGCAGAAATGTCCTCGTGATGGAACCGGACGCTACGAACGCGCAGGCCATCTTCAGCCGTATCGACGCCGTGCTTGGCACCCGTGAACCGGTCAGCCTTCGCGAACCGCTGTCCAGAGCCGACACCGTGCCTCACGATTTCTCGGAGATGATGGTTTTCCCGAACATCCAGGCCGGGGTTCTGGCAACCCGGTCCGGACGCCTTTTCTCGTTCCAGCAAGCCGGAGAGGCCGGCAAGACTACTGCGGAACCGCTGGCCAACCTGTCCTTGGTGGAGGTGCCGCTAGGGACGACAGAGATCGGCGGCTCGCCCCTGGTCGCGCTGAGCACAGTGGGAAACCGCATCGCCTGCTGTGGCCGGCGCGCGGATACCCTTATCGTGACCAATATGAACGAAGGAAACAGGCCTCAGCATTTCAGCTTGCCCGGCGCCATCACCGCACTCGCCTTCTCGCAGGCTGGCGCCGTGCTGTGCGGTCTGGAAAACGGCAACATTTTCCGCGTGGCCGACCTGGCGTCGCCTTCTGGACTCGAACCGTCCTCTACCAGCGGGTCGCTCTCCGGCCCAGGTTCGCCCGAAAGCATAGGGTCCTTCGGTCTTGAAATCACCGCCCTAGCAGAAATCGTTCCGGAAGACTCCAATCGAACCACCACCGTCGTCGCGCTCTCCGATGGGAGGATCGTATTCGGCGAAGGGCTATCCCTCGGCAATGCCGAACTGGCGTTGCCGTGGCGGCCGCGATGGCTCACCCCCTTCCCGGACCGCAAGGCCGCGCTGGTCGACAACACTCCCGTCGGCTTTTCCTTGGCGGCGACGGGTTCGATGGGCGAATTCGACATTGCCGGGTTTCCGCTCAACAACGAGGGCTACCAATACCGAGCGGAATCGCTGATCAGCGAAAGCGTCGACCCGTCGCGCGACGGCGTCGCTATCCTTGCAATAAATGCCGAACGTCGCCGCGTCGTTGTGCGCAATGGCATTTATCTCGAAGTCCGTCCCCTGCTGTATGACCTGCCTGAACCCGAGGAGGCAAAGGCCGGCACGCAGGAGCAAGAAGCGCCACCCTCGGCGCAGGGACCGGCCTTTAGCGGCGAAGAGCAGCAAACGGTGCCAGCATGAGGCGCACCGAAATTCGCATCAAGCAGGCCGGGGACACCATCCAGATCCTGCATCCGGCTACCGGGACCTGGCAGGATACGACGCTCTCGCGGGACATGAAGCTCGACAATCGGTCGATCCCCGACATCAAAGCCCTGCTCGATAACTATCTCGACAAAGACTACTTGCCCAACAACACCTGGGACATGCGCGTCACTGAGCAATCGAAGATCGGCGCGGAACTTTGGAACAGCGTGTTCGGCAAGAGCGTCGATTTCGACCCCGGCTCGTGGCTACATTTCATTCCTGAAGTCAGCGAGTCGAAGAGCGAGGACTTCATCGACTTCATATGCAAGGTACCGTGGACCATGCTCACGCGCGGCGCGCGCGGCAAGCCGATGTTCATGGCGCTAGACCGCAGTGATCCCGTTGCTATCACCGTCGATGCCAGTGCCGTCGCACCCGATGAGCGACGTGGAAACTACAACATCCTCCAGCCGCCTACCCCGCGCCTATTGCTCGTCATGCCCGAGGTCAACCACACCGACGCAGCCAAGAACACCGGTGCGGCCTCACACCGGGAAGCGTTGCAGAAGATCCTTGAGCCACATTACGAGGCCGGCAAGGCCCCGCAGAACATCAAATGCGTGCGCAGTCTCGCTGAGTTCGAAAGCGCCATGCTGACGGAGCGATTCGATCCGCATATCATCTATTTTTACGGACACGGCACCACGCCCGGCGCCAAGGGCACCAAGTTCCAGTTCGATAACAATGGTAAGGAGGACTGGCAGGATGTCGGCGACATCGCCTTCGTCATCACCCAGGTCGTCAACGCCAACGGCAATCCGCCCTTCATCTGGTTCAATGCCTGCTTGGGCGCCGCCGCTAACCAGGACAGCGCGTTGCGCAGCTTCTCCGCAACAGCCTCCTGCGTCGTCGCCATGCGTACGGTCGTGCGCATGGACGCCAGCCGCATCCTGGCCGAACGGGCGTTGAAAGCGATTATCGTCGACCGCTTCTCGCCGCCTATCGCCGTGCGCGAGGTGTTGCGTAACTGCCCCACAGACTGGATGCGCAGCGGCCACTGGGCGTCCACGGTGGTTGCCGCCCAGTTTGCCGACTGGACCGCTCTCGGCAACGACGACGAGCGCGTGGCCGAGGACGACGACGCTGTCGGCAACTTCCCGATCCGTGTCGACCGCGTCGATGCGCTTGGCATGATCGAAAGCCGGCTAAACGCTTCCTTCGTCGCGCCTGCGGCTTCTGACGATCCGGCAGTGCTGTTCTGGAGCGGGGCGGCTGACCAGATGCCGGCGATCTTCGAAGAGCGAGTGCGCGACGTCGTTGTCGAGCGCTTTCCAGGCCACAAGCCTGTGCTGTTGAAGGTGGAACTTCAGGCGGCTGCGCGTCCGAAGGATCCTGACGAGCTGGACACTCAACTGCGCGTGGCGATCTTCAAGGGGTTGAGCAACAATGCCGACGTTCCGGTGGAAGATGCCTCATTTGGCCGCATCCGGCGGCTAATCGCCAACAAGTCGCCGGGCCGCAACGGCGTGCTGATGCTGTTGCACGGTCCGCTCGCCGCATCCGATGCCGATCTGGTGAAGGCCTATATACGCATCTGGAAGAGCCTTTGCGACGACCTCAAAGACAGTCCCAACTCGCCGCGCGTCGCCTTGGCCTTCGGCTTCGATGCCGAACAGGGCGAGACGTTTGAGGCGTCGGAAGGGGATGAAGTCGTCCATCTTGGGGCTGTCCCCCCGGCCGAGATCAAGACGCATCTCGGCCGGTACCGCCGTTTCTATAATATCGCGCCCGCCGATCTGGAGACCGAAAGCCTCAAGCTGGCACGCGATATCGAGGGAAGTTTCAGGACATTGCTTGAAAAGCTGGAAAAGAAAGCCGGTTTCAGGCGCTAGGATTGGAGGCAGACATGCAAGTATTTCGCCTGATCGACCGTCTGGCAGACGGCGCAACCGCTATACTCGACGAACGCCAGAAGCGGGTGAACCGCTTCTTCGACACCAACAAGGGCCGCGCCGGGAGCTACGTCGCTTCGCCCGAGTTGACAACGGCCGTGGACGTCGCGCTGACCCTTGGCCGGCCGCTGCTGCTGACCGGCGAACCGGGCTCGGGCAAGACGCTGGCCGCGTTCTGGCTCGCCCAGCAGCTCGAGTTGGACGACGGCCACTTCCACGAATACCAGGTGCGCTCTGATTCCCGGGCACGCGACATCTGCTATGATTTCGATGCGGTTTCCTGGTTCCGCCAGAGCCAGATCGCGCAGAAGGAGGTCGACAAATCAGCCTTCCTGAGCCCACGTGCGTTGGGCATCGCCTTCGGCTGGAATGGCGAGGAGGATGCGAAGCCTCATGTCGTGCTGATCGACGAAATTGACAAGGCGCCGCGTGACTTCCCCAATGATCTGCTGCTCGAACTCGACCAAATGAAGTTCACCATCGCCGAAACCGGAAGGACGATCGGTCCGCCGAAGCAGCGTCCGATCATCGTGATCACCTCGAACTCCGAGCGGCGGCTGCCGGATCCGTTCCTGCGCCGTTGCGTCACGCACCATATCGAGATCAAACCGGAAACCGTCCTGGATATCCTCAAGGCGCGCCTGAAAGCCTATCGCGGCGACGCGCCGGCCAATCCCCAGGACAATCAGCTGATCGAGGCCGGCGGCGCGTTCTGGAGTGGACTCACAGAGTTAGAGGGCAGGTTCAGCCGCAAGCCTACCGTCGCCGAATTTTGGCAATGGCTGGTCCTGGCTAGCGAATTTCCAGATGACTCCACGGTGAACCTGATCGAGACGCTGAAGAAGAAACGTGGCGCGGATATAGCGAAGTTGCCGCGCATCAACAGCCTGTTCCTACCGGCCGACCTGGGGGTTATCTCCAGTGTCTGATCCCGTCCACCCTGCACAGGCGGATAGTTGGTGGGGGCGTGTCGCGAGCCATTTCGCCCGCCGAAAATGGGCCTACATCTTCGCCGCCTTTGTCTGGGCACTGGTGTGGTACGCTGTCATGAATGTTCTGACCGTCGCACTGGAGAGAATACCCGGCCTTGGCGAGGCCGCGCCTTTTCCCGTCGATGTCATGCCCCTCATCGCCGGCGTACCGATCATCATCGTCGGCTGGCGGGCCGTGGCGCTGGGAAGCCGACTTGAAGAGGCGATCGGGAATTTCGACGACGGCGCGGCTTTCGTGTTCCCCGCCGGCCAGGCCGGCGCCATGAAGAAGTTCATGAGCGACCTGAGAAGGACGATCAGCTGGTACTCTAAGCTGATTTCGGCGGTGATTTTCCTGATTTCGCTGACGGGTGTCATTCTCCTGACCTCAATCAACGATCTGGATTCCGCCCATCTTTTCATCTCCTTCCTGCTGATCGTCGGTGTGCCGGCGATCGCTTTGCCCATCGGCACATTACTCGGTCGGCTGCTCGGCTACGGCCAGTTCGTCCGCATCATGAGCCGCAATGGCATCGCACTGGCAGGCCTCTCGACGCCGCAGGCGCGAGCGGCCTTGCGCGAATTGGAGAGCGTCCATGCCTTCGCCATCATCGCACTGTCGGTGCTCTGCTTCTGGTTCGCCGGATGGTGGATCAGCTGGGGTCTGGGCTACGGGCTCGAATACGAAAGCATGTGGCGAACCCAGTTCCTGGTTCTCTCGCTTGTCTCGATAAGCCTCTTCATCACGGCCGGCATTTGGCCCGCCTGGAGCTTCCGTCGACGCGTCGCCGAACTTAGCGGCGGAACTGCAGGCCGCCACGCCAGGGAAGAGCAGATTCGGCAGGCGAACGCCGATCTTGTACTTTGGCAGGGAGCGACCGCGCAAAAAGCACGCCAGCAGCGTGAACGCATCGTAGAGCTGAAGCGCTTCATCGCCAATTTGGAGGACCAGCGCATCGAAAGCTGGTTGCTCGACCCGAGGTTGCTGGCCTTCCTGCTGGCCATCAACCTGGCGATCCTCGTCCTGCCCTTGCTGATACCCGAAGCGCGCTCGCCGGTGGCGGCTTTCTAAATCCGAACAGCTTTCAAGGAATCTGAAAATGATCGACGCCGTTTCGATTTCCATGCTGCCGGCCAGGGACGGCGACTGCCTGTTCGTCGAGGCGGCCGGGTTCCGCCTTCTTGTCGATGGTGGGCGGCCGCAGACCGGGCTGACTGTACTGCCAGCCTTTCTCGCTTCCTTGCCTGCGCGCCCCGGCAAGCCAACCATTGACCTAATGATCCTGACACATGTCGATGCCGACCACATAGCTGGTTTGCTGACCTTTCTAGCCGACCCTCGCGGGTTGAGCATCGGCGAGGTGTGGTTTAACGGCGCCGAGCATCACGCATGCGCTGCGGACTTTTTTGTTAAGCCGCCGGCGCCGGAGGATGTACCCGACGCGGATCCTGACGACCTCAAGACGCTCAGCGTGAAGCAGGCGCTACAGTTCGATGCCCGCGTCAAGGAACTCGGCATAGCGTGGAACACGAGACTGAAGGGCGAGGCCGTCATGGTCCTGCCGGATGGCGAACTGCCGCGCGTGACGCTGGCGCCCGGCCTCGATCTCGTCCTGCTTGGCCCACCCAGGCAGAAGTTGGCCGACTTCTATCCGGATTGGGAAGACTGTATCAGGGAGTTCGCCGCTGAAGAAGAACGCGAGGCCGACAAGGTCCTCTCGGCCGAACCGCGGATCGTGCCGACCGTGGAGAATCTCGGTGAGCTGGCAGGGGACGCGGAAACAGCGGATCGTACCAGGCCGAACGGCGCGAGCATCGCCTTCGTGTTGGAGGCCGGCGAAAAGAAACGCATCCTCTTCACCGCAGACGCGCATCCCACCGACGTGGCGAGCGGCGTCGAGCGCTATGGCGGTCAGGGCCGTGTGTCCTTCGATGCCGTGAAGGTCGCGCATCACGGCAGCGCCAAGAACAACATATCCGTGCTGATCGACAGGCTGCAATCGCCACGCTGGCTGATCTCGACCGACGGATCCGGCCATGGCCATCCGGATTCCTCCGCTATCGCCCGCATCGTGCTGACGCTCAGCAAGGAAAAATTGCTAATCTTCAATTACCCTTCGAAAATCAACTTGGACTGGGACAAGGCTGACCTGAAGGAAAAGTTCAAGTATTCGACCTGTTATGGCGACGGTGAGACCGCCATCACGATCAGGGTTTGACGCGGTCCAGATATCTTCGGATTCGATTGTCCCATGAATACGATGTCCTCGCTCAGAAGCGCGTTAGCTAAGTCCACGCGACGATCGCAATGTCGTTGTTCGAGAATGCCAGAGCTTTCATGGAACGTTCCTCATAAACCGGGCGGGGCAGCAAGGAGTCACGAGATTCATGGGCGCGTCGGCGCCGGACGGTCCCTAGGGCAGGGCGCACGCCGGCGCGGTGCCCAGCCAGCGGTTCAAAACGGCGGCCAGTCTCAACCCCGCGCGTCCCAGCTGCTCATCCACGACCGGCAGGGCTTTTGCATAGTAATCGTTGTCAAGCGTTGCGCCGTTGGTGACGCCAGCGGCCATCCCTTGCGCCAAGGTGTGGGCTTCTAGCGTCCAGGCTACCGGGTCAAGCGTTTCAGAGGCCTCGGGATGCTTGAGCAGCCAGTCAGTTTCTAGGCGATCCACATAGGATCCCCAGGCATAGGTGGTTTGCTTGATGATTGTGCTGTCCCAGACCGCATGAAGGTTGTCGGCAGGGTTCTTAGGCGGACTTTTGATCAACCCGCCGAACTTCACGGTGACTGCAAGCGCGTTCTCGCCGGTGTTGTCAGCCACGGTGTGGAACGGTTGGTGGAGATCTCCCACGATGTGAATGAGGTAGCGCAGGCTATCCCTGCGCTGCATAGGGTTTGTTGCGCAGGTGACTTCATGCTCGGCCCGATCGATCTCTGCGATGGCGCAGTCACCTTGCGCATTCGCGGCGCATTGGGACACCGGGTCGTACTTGCTATCGACGAGAGGAATGTCGACGAAGTGCCAATTATAGCTCTCCGGATGAACCGCGTAGCGAACATCGTCGGCCCAGCTCGCGACGGATGCCATCGCCACCTCTCCGCCCAGGATGCGCTTAACTTCCATCAGCGCAGTGGAGGAAAGGCGCCGCTGAGCAATTTCCGCCACGATCGCATGCCCTTCCGGACCCCAGGCAAGTGCCTGGCTCGTTACCCCACCCGCAAGCATCAAGCCAAGAACTGTCGCTTTCACAGCGTGCTCCCTTCGAAGGTTAGCCGTCCAGTGTGTATTCCGTCTCCACGGTGATCGAGCCGACGTAGTTTGGATAATGGCACATGCCCTCGTTATCGAGCACATCGTCTCGTTCATAATCTGGATTCGAGACGTAGATGTGAACCCTGTCACCGACGCAATCCATGGTGATGTCGCCCGCTTCATTCTGGGTGATGATCTTATAGCCGGTGTAGTAGTTGAGATGGCGAGAGGGCGCCTCGCCGATTATAATGATTTGCGGGTCGAGCTTCTCCAACCAGGAGTTTGGGATCTTGCCGCTATCTCGCCCGTGGTGTGGCGCGAACACTACTGTGGTTTTGTCGAGGTCGATCGCGTCAAAAATCTCTTCCATGAATTCCGTGTGGAGGTCCCCAATCCACATGAATGTGGCGCCATTCTCAATGGAATACCGGGCTACCAACGACATGTTGTTAAATGCCACGCCGTCCGCCGCATCCTGCAGAGCCGCCTTGTAGGCTTCATTGGAGCGATCCGGCCAAAGAATGTTGATGCCTGCGGAGCCTCGATCGTCGTCGCTCTTGTTCATCCACCTGCGCTTGCATCCTTTGTAAACATGGTAGGCAGCATCGGAGTCTCTCAACTGACAGTAGCGCTCGAACGATGTGGTCGGGGTTTCCTTGGTGGCCTTGTTCGCAACACAATAGAAGTTCGTCAGCTCAAGTTGTTCCGCAAGATACTCAAGACCCATGATGTGGTCCTGATCAGGGTGCGTAGAGATGAACCTCGTTACGCCTATGTCGGCGGATGCTTCCTTGATTTCATCTACGATAGCCTCTTTCTGATCGTCGTCCAGACAGCAATCGATAATGGTGAAATTATCGCTATTATGGCGAATGTAGAACGTATCCCCGTTGCCGACCGACAGCGATTTGACCAGCGACATGGCTTAGCCTCCGTGATGCTCAACACGTTTGGTGATAAAAAAATTCTGCTTGAGGTAAGACACTAAGAACAGCGCTACCAAAGCCAAGAGCCCGACATTAACGGCCGTTCCGGCTGATACCGCGGTGCCAAAGGACTGCAGGTTATAGGCCGCAAAGACCACCACCAAGAGCGCAAAGATGGTGCGGTACATATTGCTGGTTTCGAGCAGCACCAGAATTTTTTCATCCTTGGCGCTAGCGTCGATGAAAGCGGGGTAATTCCGCTTCGGAAGCAGGCGGACAAATCGCAGTATCGGATCGACGAGGATCGAGCCCACCCGGCTGACAACCATGCCCAGGAAATAGTAGACTACCAGGTCGGCGACCGCGGACAGGCTTTCGAAGTGGTAGATGCCGAGGATGGAGAGCAGGGCGCTCAGAATAGCGCCCGGCACTAAGTTGTTGAAAAGATTGTAGGACGAGATCTTGGCTAAGATGTCGGTCATGGTGCCCCTCCCCGGCGTATCGACTATATAAAGTCGACGTATCGACTTCAACATAATCTTTTCAATCGTTTGCTGTATTCGTTTGAACGTTAAAAGGTGGAAGTTTGCTCAAGAAAATTTCGGCACAACTCAGGGTGTGATGATAATATAGCAAAAAAGAACGGCGATGGCAATCAAAAGCAAAGTTTCATGAGCTTAGTTATGAAACTATAAATTTGTAAATGACATAAAATACTTAGATTATGATAATATCCATTATGTTAAACATTTGACCGAGCGGCCTTGCTCCCGATCGGCATCATCCGCTCCTGGAAGAAGCGTCGAAAGTCTACGGCCTGCGTTCTGAGGTCCCTCAAGGCTCTAAATTGTCGCGTTATTGGGACACTGCGGTGCGCTTCCCAGAATCTGTAGATGAGCCTAGAACAGCCCACCGAGGCGGATCGTGTACATGGGGAGTTGGCCGTATGCTCAGGGTAAAATGGATTCAGCATGCCGTCGGACATGGCGGTTTCCACACTGGCCATCTCGATGTGCCTGGCGAAGGAACATTTAATTGGGCCTTCGACTGCGGCTCCCAGCGGACTGCTAAATTCAATGAATTTCTCGCTGCCTGGGCCCGTCGCTCGCCGATGACACTCGATTGGTTGTTCGTGTCGCATTTTGACACTGACCATGTAAGCGGGCTCGACAGCCTGATGAGCCGGACTCTGATTGACAATGTGATGGTGCCTTACCTGAACGAACGCGAGTTCGCCTATCTTCTCCTTCACGAAATCGCCCGCGACAATCTCGACCGAAACCTGTTTGATCTGGTGGCCGATCCCACCGGCTATTTCGTGTCGCGTGGGGCTGAACGCGTCATCTATCTACGCGGCCGCCAACCAGGCGACGAACCAGGAATTTCGGAGGGGGGTGGTCCCGACCGTCCCAAAGACGAAAGCGGCTGGTATACGGTGGTCAACCCTGAGCCGCGGCCAGTGTCGGACCCGAATATGGAGGTCGGCGCGTCGATTTCGCCGGGTCGTACCCAGATCATCGACGGCGGCGTTTGCGAGATTACGTTGCATACCCGCACCATCGGACTTCGTCTTAAACCCTATCGCGCGCCACTCCAGCCTTATGCTTTGCGCGGCATAATCAAAGCTGTCGAGCACTTGGTCGGCGCCACACTTGTTGGATCGCATCAGCCTGGGTTGGGTGCACTCGCTTATGCTGTCGCCCGCCATGCGCGGACTCCCGCCGGCAGGGCTGGGCTCCGCAGCATCTACAAGCACTATGTAGGTTCTTCGAACCGGGCGTCGCTATCGTTGTTGAGCACCCCGATCATCAGCGCCGATATGCATCACCACTGGTCCCTCCATCAGCCGCATTGGTGGTCTACGGGCGGTTCCGAGGTGGCATGGCTCAACACCGGCGACGCCGAACTGCTCAGGCCTGCCGACCTTGGCGACTGGCAAAATTGCTATGGGGATGATCTCGCAAACGTCCGCGTTCTCGCCCTGCCCCACCATGGCTCAGACAACAATTCCGATGCAGCAATCCAGGAGCTTTGTCCTGAGGCCATCCTTGTCGCTCATGCCCGGGCAGCCAGTAAAAAGCACCCCGGCGACGCGGTGGTGGCGGCCGCCGGAGACCGGCTGGTGTCGGTCACTGAGGAGACTGGGTCGACCGTTGCGATGTCCTACACGGCCTACGACGCGAACTAGGCGGCGGTGCAGTCTCGCCAGCCGTGGGACATGCCACCTTTCGGAGGTGTGAAATCTGTGCCATGCAGCTTTCAACCGTGCCGGCAGAGCCGGTCACTTTGACTCGTCCCGTTTCATCACCGTCATGAATGAGCCGTCTGCATCGCTGGTAAAATGTCCGCGAGATTGAGATCGCTAGCTGCACGACTTGCGCTCTCGGGTCTCCGCTACCATATGTAAAAAGACATACCTGCCATGCATCGCCGCCTGCGGCGTTTTGGTCCGATTTTCCTGTTGACAACTTGCCAAATAATCGTACCCTCAGTGCAACGCGCTGCACGAACGTATTTACTTCATTTTAACGCTGTGCCATAAAAAAAGGCAGACGGTGATTCCACCGCCTGCCTTCTGTTTGTGCGTACCTGCGGACGTGGCGCCGTGAGGCTGCCCCAGACCACCGATCCGTACCCTAGCAAGTCGGTTCTAGTGCCCCAAGGCCCCATTGACAAGCCACAGGCGTAGTTGCCGGCGGCGCGCGCATGCGGAGTAATCCGTTGCGTGCCCGTTCCGGCCAACCATAGGAACCGACACAGATGCCTGCAAAACTGACCTTTTTCCCCGTAGGCAACGGGGACATGGCGTTGATCAAGCTCGACAACAAGCAAACGATCCTCGTCGACATCAACATCCGCACCGCCGCCGACGATCCCGAGGACGACACCTACGACGTTGCCCAGGATCTCAAGGGGCGCGTGTCCCGCGACGACAAGGGACGGCTCTACGTCGACGCCTTCCTGCTGTCGCACCCGGATTCCGACCACGTGACCGGGCTCATGACGCATTTCCATCTCGGCCCGCCCGAAGATTTCCCCGAGGGTGATGAAGACCTCATCCTGATCCGCGAAATGTGGTCGTCGCCGATCGTGTTCCGCCGCGCCAGCGCGCAGCACAAACTGTGCGAGGAGGCCAAGGCGTGGGCCACCGAAGCAAGGCGCCGCGTCGCGCTGTTCAAAGAGAAGGGCCTGGCCGGCACCGGTTCAGGCGATCGCATCCTGATCCTCGGTGAGGATAAGGACGGCAAAACCGATGATCTCACGGACATTTTGATCAAGCAGGACGAACTGCTGACCGCGGCCGATCGCGTGAAGGCCGGCCAGTTCGAAGGCCGCCTGCTGGCGCCGATGTATGTCGACGAGAACGACAAGGAGCTGATCGAGGTCCTCGAGAAAAACAACTCCTCGGCGATCGTGCGCTTCTCCATCGCCGGCGACGGCGTCGCCGACCGGTGCCGCTTCCTGACTGGCGGCGACGCAGACGTCTCCATCTGGGACCGGCTGTGGCAGCGCCACAAGGATAACAACAAGGACTGGCTCAGCTACGATGTCATGGAAACGCCGCACCACTGCTCCTGGCGCACCCTGAGCCACGACCGCTGGTCCGAGATGGGCGAGAAGGTCAAGGTGTCCGAGGACGCCAGGAATGCCCTTTCCCAGACCCGAGACGGCGCCATCATCGTCGCCTCCTGCAAGGCCATCAAGAAAGACGACGACAACCCGCCGCATGAGCGGGCCAAGCGGGAATATGTCTCGATCACCTCGGCCGAGCGCTTCATCGGCACGACCGAGTATGCCGATGAACACGACGGGCCGGTCGAGTTCAACATCACCGGCGTCGGCACATCCAAGCAGCTGGGGCTGACCCCGAAAAAGGCCGCCGCCATCGCCGGCGTCAGCAAGGTCACCACCACGACCAGGGAACACGGCTGATCCATGGCCCTGGCAGACATGCGGCGGCACGCGGAGCACTTTCTGCGTGTCGCCCAAGACATTCCGCAATGCACGGGCTGCGGGGTGGTGGCCGTCGGCGACGACGTCGCGATCCTGTTCCTCAACCTCGCCGTCGAGATGCCGACGCATTGGCAGGCGCAGGGGTCCGCCCCGAACGGCGTCCTGCCTACCGAACGCGTCGAGGTGGTCCTGGGCCAAGACTATCCGTGGCGCTGCCCGTCGTTCAGCCTTCGCAAGGATTTCCCGCGCGACCTCGCACACCTGACGCCGGGGTCGGCGACCCTCAATCCGTCGCCCTGTCTGGTCGACGGCAGTCTGGATGAGTTCTTTCACCAGCACGGGTTGCTGGAGCTTAGCATCGGCGCGATCGTCAACCAGATGGGCATCTGGCTCGGGCGGGCGGCAATCGGCACGCTGATGAATGCCGAACAGGGCTGGGAACCGGTGATGCGCCAGGGGTTGCCTGACCGCCTGGTCATCGATGCCGACTTTGCCCGAGGTCAGGTCACCAACCGGTCGGGGTGCGTCTGGCTTGCAACGAAATACATGCGCAGCGACGTCATCGACGGCAGACCATCCTACCTCCTTGCCGCGCATAATGAGTTCGCAGCCGCCGTCGGCGACATGACCCCCTTCCCTTTCGACCCTGAGGGCGACGCCCGCTACAGCGGGATCACCGTCACCGCGCTGATGTGGCCCGCCAGCGGCGCCGTCACCAAGCAGGTCCTTGGCGAGACGATCGAGACCCTTGACGATCTGGCGAAACGTGCCGGCGAGATCGGTTGCGGCCGTGAGTTCACTATTTTTCTTGACCGACTTGAACGGCGTTGGCAGCGCAAGCGTTCGGGGACGGTGTTTCCGGTGGCGGTGGTATTGTGTGTGCGCCGCCCGTTCGCGCTGATGGGGCGCGACTCGGCGGTCGAGATGCTCCCCTACCTCTTCGAAATCAGGGCGCCAGAGCAGCGCACGTCGCTGTTCGGCGGACCGCGCGGCAAGGGCGTGGTGCCGGTCGAACAGCTTGACCGCACCACCCCGAAGCTTTTGCGCACCCTGTCGGCAGCGCCCCAGTACAGACCCTTCAGCCTGGTCGGTTGCGGCAGCGTAGGGTCAAAGATCGCCATGCACCTCGCGCGCGCCGGTGGCGACATTCGCGCGGTCTCGGACAATCGCGATCTACGGCCGCACAACATGGCCCGCCACGCCTTGGCTCGACCGCCCCTGCCCTGGCCCAAGGCCTTCGAACTTGCCGACGAGCTATCGCACCTCGGGCAGCAGCCGGTGGCCTCTGTCATCGACGTGGTCAAGGCCCTGCGGACGCCGCAGGATAGACAGCGCATCGCGCCGTCCGGAACCGCGACGCTGGTCAACTCAACCGCCTCGAAACTGGCCCGCCAGGCCCTGTCGATGGTGGCGCCGGCCGACCTCCCGGCCCGGGTCGCCGAAGTCGCGCTGTTCGGCCGTGGCCGGGGCGTTTTCGTGTATC
Organism: Mesorhizobium sp. WSM4823; assembly: GCF_055811195.1. NCBI lineage: Bacteria > Pseudomonadati > Pseudomonadota > Alphaproteobacteria > Hyphomicrobiales > Phyllobacteriaceae > Mesorhizobium > Mesorhizobium sp. WSM4823. Next base: position 173,127 of record NZ_JBVVQL010000009.1, on the reverse strand, counting down.
ACGAGGGGGCCGACCGCAATCCGAGTCTCGCCGACCTGCATGCCGTGCTCTGTGCCAACGTGACGGCGGAGGAACGCCGACTACTCTTCGATCCCGAGTTCGGCCTCGCGCAAATCCAGATCGGTGAAGGCTGCGGTTCGCTGACCATGCCGATGACGGATGCGCGGCTCTCAGCCATGACCGCGATGGCCACCGAGGAACTGGTGCAGCTTGCCGCGAACAACGCGGCCGACGGGGACATCGCCGTCGGGGTGACGGCGCCCGACAGCCCGTCGACCACGTGGCGGCGGCTCACGGTTCCGCCCTTCATCGAGATTCCCGTGGAAGGCGGCGACTGGACGCTGCGCCTGGCCGCGCGCGTTGCGGGCATGATCCGAGACGACATTGCCAACTACCCGGGCGTCGAAACCGGCGGGCTCCTGATCGGCTCGTGCAGCTCGCTCATGAAGACGGTGACCGTGGTCGACTTGATTGAGGCGCCGGAAGACAGCCGCAGGACGCCCACGCTGTTCGTGCTCGGCACCAGGGGCATGAAGGGGCAGATCGACGCCCGTTTCGAAGACAGCGGCCGCTCGCTGCTCGACGTGGGCACCTGGCACAGCCACCTTGCCGAACAGGGCCCTTCGCCCACCGACCGGACGACGGCTAGACAGGTGGCGGCGGAACGCTCGCCGCCGGCGATCCTGCTGATCGCCACTCCGACCACCTACCACGCGATCATGCATCAGGAGGCACGATGAACGATTATCTCGACGCCTACGCCATCAAGGCGCGTCTCGCGCCCGCAGCCCTGGCGATTGCCCCGGTCATTGTCCTGATCGTGCTGGCCTTCAACTGGGCCCAGCCTAGCCTCCCCGAGGCCATCATCAGTCTCGCCGTCATGGTTCTGTTCTTCGCCGCGTCGAATGTGGCCCGCCGGCTGGGCAAGAGGAAGGAGCGGCAGCTGTTCGCGACGACGGGCGGGCGGCCGGAAAACCGCGAACTCAGCCATCTGGACAAGACGCTGGACGATAGGACCAAGGATCGTTACCGCAAATTCCTTGCCCAGCAGCTCGAGCAGCCGGCGCCGACGCGCGATATGGAGGTCGAGGACCCTGACGAAGCGGCCGCGTTCTACGTGCAATGCTACAACTGGCTGCGCGAAAACACGCGCGACACCGAGAAATTCCGGATCCTTTTCAACGAGAACATCGCCTACGGCTATTACCGCAATCTCCTGGCGCTGAAGCCCTACGGGATCATGCTCAATCTGTTGACCATCGCGGCCGCAGCCGCGATCATCTACTACAAGCCCGATTTCGCCGAGCTGACCCACGGCAAGCTCGTCGCGCTCGGCATCCTCGCAGCTGTCCATGCAGGCTACCTGATCTTCGGCGTCACCCGGCGCGCCGTGCTTGACGCTTCCAAGGCATATGCTCGCCAACTCACGCTCAGCTGCGAAGCTTTGATCGTACAGATGAAATCGGCCTGAGCTTCCAGGCTCCCCTGAGAGGCGCGCGAGTGTTGCAAAGCTGTACAGGTTCTGGTTTTTGAGCCAAGCTGGTGCGGATATGAAAGCCTGGCCGTGACAGACCGCGAAATTCACCTCTACCTCGACGACAGCGGCAGCCGCGAGCCAGACCGAGAGCCCAAAGAGAAGCGCCGGGACGAAATGGATTATTTCGCCCTCGGCGGCATCCTCATCAACGAAGAGGACGTCGACGAGCTCTATGCCCGCCACAAGGCCTTCTGCCAGAAGCACGGCATCACCTACCCGCTCCACTCCTGGGCGATCCGGGGCGGCCGTGGCGACTTCGGCTGGCTGAAGAAGCCGGAGTCAGCTTTTGAATTCCTGGGAGACTTGCAGGGAATGCTGCTTGGGCTGCCCGTGATCGGCATCGCCGCAGTCATCGACCGACCGGGCTATGTTGCCCGCTACCGCGACCGGTACCGGGACCAGCTCTGGTTCATGTGCAAGACCGCCTACTGCATCCTGATCGAGCGCGCCGCCAAATATGCCCGCAGCCAGGACCGCAAGCTGCGCGTGTTCTTCGAGCGCGCCGGCAAAGCCGAGGACCGCGACTTGATAGCCTACACGCGGATCCTGAAGACGCAGGGGATGCCGTTCGACGGTGCCAACTCCGCCAGCTACGGGTCGTTAACCGCCGAGGAGTTCAGGGACATCGTGCGCGGGGAGCCGCGCGGCAGAACCAAAGCTACACCGATGTTGCAGATCGCCGATCTCTACCTCTATCCGATGGCCAAGGGCGGCTATGACCCGTCCTACCGGCCCTACAGGGCCCTGATGGACCACAAGCGTCTCATCGACGCGCACCTGCCGCCCGAGGACCTGGCATCCTGCGGCATCAAATACAGCTGCTTTGAACGGATAAAAAACAAAGACCCGGACTAGCCGGGCCTTCGTTTTGAAAAGTTCGGCTGGCGCCTGGCGCCAACCCCGGAGCGATGCTCACGTGCAAAGTATGGGTATTGACGCTCTCTTTGTCAACACCCCGGGTGAACCTCTGGTCGGGGGGTCCCTATCTTATCGCTTGCGTATAGCACGGTTCGTCTGATCGACACTTCATATTATCAAGTCCTCTTCTTTGGGTGCAGCGCGGTTCCCCGGCCCCTGAATCCAGCGACATAGGCCGGGCGAACCTTGAAACACCCTCCCCCTGAATGCAGAACCGTCCCCAATGCCCTTGCGTCATCACGGGAAACCACCATATCTAGGCGCAGTTCATCACAGGGAGCCTCAGATGGCCCAGCCAGAAACCGCCAAGGCAGACGTCGACAAGCTACGCACCAACGAGAAGAAGTGGACCAAGGCACTCATGGCCACGGGCTGGAGCGCTTTCCCCAACATCATCATCGAGAAGCAGCAGGCTCTCGGCCTCGATGCGCTGGACATGAACATCATCATCCACCTGGTCCAGTACTGGTGGCTGCCCGACAACCTCCCCCACCCCTCGGTCGAGACGATCGCCAAGGCAATCGGGGTGACGCCCCGCACCATTCAGAAACGCATCGCCGCCCTCGAGGCCCTTAAACTTCTTGGCCGGGAAGAACGACGCAACACGCCCAATGGCAGCATGACAAACCGCTATCACTTCGACGGGCTGATCGAAGCCGCCAGGCCGTTTGCGCTGGAAAAGGCCGCCGAGATCAAGAAGGCGGCCGCGGAAAGGTCAGACCGGTTGAAGCGCAAGAAGCCGCAACTGGTTGTCGACAACGATGCATAGGCAGATCGTGGCGTAGCTCAGAGGATAGAGCGCCTCGCTTTCGACCTGGGTGGTGCGTGACACCGCTATCTAGGGGCGAGGAGGTCGCAGGTTCAAGTCCTGCCGTCACGCCCATGGTCCACCGGGAGCCGTCCCATGCAGGGAGAATCTCAATCGAACGGCGTCATATCGGTCGGAGGCACTTCGACTTGAGACCCCAGAACACCAAAAGCAACTGGACTGCATGATGATCCCAGAATCGGAAGGAGCCACCCCGTTCGGTATTTTCCTGCTCGCCGACTCCTTTTTGCAAGCCGCGAAGACCGTTGATGCCGGTCGCCGCGGTCTGACGTCGGGACCGACCAGGTTGCTTTGCTACCATGCGTGCGAACTCTTCCTGAAATGCTACCTCCGCAGCGCGGGCCGAGACATTGAGGCTTTGCGGGCCTTAGGGCACAATCTGCACGAGATGGTTGTGGCCGCTCAAGGTTCAGGCCTGGTCCTACCGGCCAGGACTGTCAGCCAAGCCAAAACTCTGGCCGACAAGAACGATTATGTGCGTGTGCGCTACATGGTGGTTGAAAAGCCCGGAGACATCCGACCGGAAGTTCTGCTGGCGATGACTGAAAGCATCCGCGAGAGCGTCAGGCTGGCGCTCGGCATGGATCAGTTCGGCAACCCGCACCCTTAAGCGCGCCGTCAGGCCCTACTTTTTTCGGTGTCTCGGCCACGACGACGCCCGATCGGTCCATGCGAAGGAAGTACGGCGCAAGGGAATACGCCGATTGGCGCCTCCGGGTTGATGAATTCCAGGCCGAACTGCACTGCCGTGGCGTGCCGTTCCGGCCGATCGCCTGGTAACCCGGCGTTTGTCCGCCTCCGTGGCAATCTCTGCTACAGTTCTCCCATGTCCCTGTTCTCCCATCTCGATCCGTATCTGCTCAACCCAGCCAACGATCCACTGGTGTTCGACGCCACGCTGGCAGGCTACGGGAGCTACACGACGGAACATTTCGTCTTGCGCCTCAGTCCCCGCGCCCATGAGCTTGTCGACGCGCTCACCCAGCGCGACACCCAGGGTCATGACGTAGCCGAACTGTACCAAGCCTACTCGACCTATCTGCACGAAACCGTGCATTGGTGGCAGCACATGGGGTCCACTGCGGGACTAATCCTCAGCTTGGCGTACCCGGCGCAAATCTATGGTAGCATGACGTTTCTTCAGACCTTTGCGCGGGGTGCCGGCGTCGTCAAACCTGTAAAGGCTTGGGCGCACAAGGCGATGCTCAACGGGACACACTCTGATCCGGTGCTCGCCGCCGCCAATATTGCCGTCAACAACGCGCTCGACATCAAGTTCTACAAGCAACTTGCCTGGTCGCCGAAGTCGATCCTTTCGCTGGAGCAAACGTCCTATTTTCAGAGCGTCGGGCACAGCTACCTCAAAACCTATGGTGAGGTCGTCCACGCGATCAACGGGTCCTGTGACTTCGCGGAAGGGCAATTTCCCGACCCCAGTCGCTGGGATGCACAATTCCTCAAACTTCAACTCAGCCGGATTGAAGGCTTCCATCGCGGTGCGCGCCCACCTTACGCCGACATTGGCATCCAGCAGATATTCGAAGGCCAGGCGCGCTTTTGCCAAATTCAGTATTTGGCATCGTCAGGCGGTCCCGAGCTGCTTCAGACTTACCGCGAGCAAGGCCACTTTGCGCCCGTCTATGTCGACGCGTTTGAACTGTTCCTGGTGCTTACCTGGACAGAATGGCCCGAACGGTATGACAGCCCGATCGTCGGCCTGTTTCTGCTGATCTGCGACCTGGCAATCAACCCGACGAGGGGGTTTCCGCTCGACATCGAGTTCTTCGAGGACTTTATCCGCGACGTTGATCCTGGCGCGCGCTTCACAAGACTCTGCCTGGCCGCAGCCGAAACCCCCGAGCTCGCCCAGGCGGTGCAAAGTTTCTCCGCTCAGGAGTATGAGCACGTCGCGGCGCAACTGAGCGAGCGATGCGGATACGATGATCCGCGGACGGGACTTGCTGCCGTGGTCGGGCTGCTCGGCGACAAGGGCCCTGTCGCTGCCCTGATGGAGGAGCATCGTACGTTCAACTATGCCGGTGTGAACATGCCTGTCCGGGTCCTGGTCTCGCACTTCATCGCTTTTTGCCGAGACAAGCAGCGCAGTCCCGAATTTTTCTGTTGGCCGGGCATCTGGATGGCGGGAGACAACTTCAACCCTGAAGCCGGGTCGCTGTTCGCCACCCATCTGTCCCTCTTCCAGGACAGAGGTGACACCGAGCAGATCTTTCCTCGCGCCGTGCGCGGCCGGAGCCCCGAAAACATCAAGAAGCTGGTCAACACGTTCTTTGGCGGAATGCTCGTGTTCGATCTCGCCCTGCAATGGGTCCTCGAGCCGGGACCTTTCCGCTACGATTTCAAATGGCTTACCGGGAAATCCGAAAATGCTGCACTGATCGCCTTGGCGAAGCGACAGTTCGCACAGTACTACGGCCCGGATCCTGACACCTGCACTCTCATAGACTCGCCAGTTCCCTGAGGGTCCCGACGAGCGCTAGACACATGCCGGAGGTGCAGGCACCGGCCGGCATGACAGCCGTGGGGGGTGTGTGACACCCCCGTCCTGAGCCAAGCAACGACATGCGAGATGGTGATGCTTGCCTTTCATCGTGTTTTACGTACAATGTCCGTACGACATGGATTCTGTACGGCCTGATTGGAGGTAGAAATGGTGAAAACCGAGCGATTCGAACTCAGGCTCGATGAAAGCACGATTGACCGGATCGATGCTTGGCGGGGAGAGCAGCGTGACCTCCCTTCGCGGGCAGAGGCAATCCGCACCTTGGTGTATACGGGGCTTGAGGCTGGTCGGCGCAAGGCCTTCCGGCCGACCAGCTCTGAAAAACTGATCATGTGGATGCTAGCCGAAGTCCTGCGCCAGCATAATGGCTACGAGGACATGAAGTCAGTCGAGTTGATTCAGAGCGCCATCTACGGAGGCCATTTCTGGGGCCTGGAATGGGAAATGTCGGGCATCTTTCACGATGAGGTCGACGACCCCGAGGCGCTCGATTTCGTGGTCGACACGATGGCGATGTGGCGAGCCATCGAATGGGGATATGAGAAGCTCAGTCCCGAAGACAGGCAGCACGTCGAGGACCAGGTGAAGTACTGGGGGAAAAACCCCAAGTTTGACGGCTTCGACGGGAACGAAGAGGGACGCTACATGTCGATGGCCAAATTCATGGTCGAAAAGCTCGGGCGCTTTGAGGAGTTCAGGGACAGATCCCTGAACGCTCACGCCAACACGGTGTCGACTTATCGCGAGATGCTGCAGAAATATGCCGAGATCGAGGCCCGCCGCGGTTCGCCGGCATACAGGCGTGCCGGCCAGTTGCTCAACGCCAACGAGCTCATCGAGCTCCTCAAGCTCCGGTAGCGAATGGTGCAGAGTCGCTGGCCACGATAAGCCCGGGTCGGCGTGGAATCGTCAGTTTGCGGACCGTTCCAAAACTGCCTTTAGATTATTCAAAATGGCGCGCCGCATCTCCTCGGCGCCTAGGCCCACAACGTCGCCAAGCATGCGAACGGCCTCGTCCACGCCGCCCGGCGCGACGGGGGAACCATCTACCTCCACGAAGGGACCATCCGTCTCCGTGAGCAGCCGGTCGAGCGGCAAGGTCCCGAGGAGAGCCACTGACCGCTCGGACCTGAACATGGCCTGGTTGACGGAAAAATAGCACCCGAGAGCCGCAGCCCGCCGCGCGTCTGCGACCGATCCGCTGAACCAGTGCAGCACCACCTTGCCACTGCCCTTGGGAAGCAACTCCTCGATGTGGTCGAGAACCTTCGACGCCGTGCGGACGCTATGCACGGAGAGGATCTTGTCCCCCGCCATCTGGCAGGAGGTTAGAATACGCCTGAAGACGTCGACTTGACGATCGATCGAGCGGTAGTGTGCGGGGCTCGCATCGAGACCGACTTCGCCGACATACCTCGTCTCGGGCAACAGCGCCTCGAACAGGGGCAGTTCGGTCCAGCGCTGCTCGGCAAGATGCGGGTGAATGCCGAGCCCAATGCGCACAAACTCGGCGCCCTTTGCAAGGTTCATGTTCTGCCTGAACGCCTTCGGCGTCGTCGTCACCGCGAGCGTCGCCACCTTAGCCTCTTCGCAGGCTCTTATAGACGCGGCCGGATCTGGATACAGATCCAGGTGACAGTGGAAATCGACGAGGCGTGGTGCAGACATGCTCAGCTAGGCTTCGCCCTGACGGGTTCGAGGAAATGGGCCACTTCCTGCATCCCTCGCACGAAGACGTCAACATAGTCGTCAATCTCGGACGGCTCGTCGGTCAGCGGACCGGGGATGCGCGCGAGGGCCTTTGCGGCCCGCGGATTCCGCCGTAACCGCTCGGCCATCAGCTGAAACGACCTCACATGTTCGCCCTCGGCCTCGAGCGTATCGAGACGACGGGCCGCCAAATCCTTCACCACATAGGGTGTCGTATCCGACTCGTTCGCGTCCAGGCCGGCTGCCAGGGATGCTCTGCGGATCAGACAGGGGACGCACGTTCCGCAGTGCTGCGGTGGCAGGCCTCTGTAGCGGGCTTTCGCAGGCGAGGAACACGACATCGAGGAGGGAATGGCCCGTCGCAACAGCGCCGGATCCTCGCAATCCCTGACCATCTGACCCTTGGTCACGTGGCGGTAGGGGTTTTCCAGACGCCGGGCGATGCCAAGCCCCCGCATCAACTCGTTGAAGCGCGCCATGTAGAATGGGTGTGTGGTGCGGGTGCTGAGCGAACCGAGGCGGAGCGGGTCGAGGGGTACGTTGAGGCCGATCAGGCCGTTCTCGGGCACGCGGACCGGGGCGTCAGACGTCAGCCCCGAAGCCGCCAAAATGGCCAACGCGAAAAACAGGAAGGATCTCCCCCTCTGGCTGTTTTCCACCTCGCCAGTGTCGACATGGTTGCGGTCGAAGCCGAGGCGCGCCCGCAGGGACAACGGCTCGTTTGTTTTGTAATTCTTGCGCAGCAAGTCCAGCAGCAACGTCTGCGCCTTGCTCGTCTCCGAATCCCAGTAATGGCTCACCAGAAGCGGCTTCCCGCCCCCGGCCAGGAAATCCAACGCCCCGACGAGACTGTCCAGACCGCCAGAGAACAGACACACTTCGTCCGGCTCGGCGAGGCCCAGCGACGGCCGCGCCGTTGCGATCGTCGCAAAGGGTGCGGGCCGTGCCCTGAACACGATACGCCAATGGTCGCCCGTCAAGAACCTGAGAGTGCGGGCGAGCAACGCTCCCTGCACTGCCCACAAGTCAGGCTCACGCACCGGCACCACTAGGTCCAGCTCCCGGGTCCAGCCGTCCTGTGCATTCGCGGAGCGCGAGACGCGGGTGTCGGCCGCGTTGACCATGGCGGCGACGATGACGAGGTCGATCGCGGTTTCCGTCGGTCGGAGACCGAGGTCGGCCAACGTCTGCAGCGCGTTGCCGATGCCGTAATCGAGCCGCTTGTTCGCGGCCACGAACTGGACCGTCACCGGCGTCGCGTCCGGCTGGACGACCGGCACGGCCCCGTTATCCGCCGCACCCAGGCGGCCGACAAACACGAAACGTCTCATGCGCTATCCCCCAGGATGCGGATCAGTTCGAAGGACTGCTCGTAGATGGCCTGGACGAAGGCCTCGACGCCCGTGTAGGGAACTGACGCCAGCGTGCCGCCCGCAGCCGCGAAGCGATCGCGGACTGTGCCCTGGATGAAGTCGTGCAGCGTCCTCTGAATGATCTCGACCACGGCAACGTCGGTCGGGAGCCGTATGGACCTGCCCCCGATCTCGTTGAACAGCTTGGTCTCGATCGAGCGTGCGAGCGCACCGGTGAACACGGCGTCCAGCACGTCGGGCGTGGCGCCATCGAAAGGCAGATCTCCCGCCGCGCCGAGCTCGCCCACGGTCTCGAGCATCGCGTTCCTCGCAATGGCCTCATCAATCGTCCCGCCGTCAGGGCACAGGAGGTCCGTGAGGGCGAGGAAGACGTCGGCTATCGGGGCGCCGACGAGGCTCTGCAGGTTGAAGACCCGCAGAGCCGCAGCCGGGCCGTTCTGCGCCACCTGACCCAACAGCTGTCCCAGGCCAGTCATCACCCTGCGGGACGGCGCCATGGCACGGGCAGCGTTGCGTGCACCGCCCATGGCTCTGACGTACTTGCCGGCGGCGCGCCTCAGGTCCCTGCCGCCACCCCCACGCGAGCGGGCCGCACGGGAGAAATCCGAGCGAGCGGAGCCGAGTGGCTTGCCCGCCGCCGGTGACGCCAGCGGGGCCAGCGGCTGTGGCACGGGAACCGGGTTCGGCGGTGCGCCCGACGGGGCAGGAACCGGAGTTGCTCCGGGCTGCCCCGGCGGGGCGGGCACGGGAAGCGGTGTCGGAAGGGGCGGGCCCGACGGGGTCGACGCGGCGACGTCGTCCACCCAGGTTGGGAGCAGCGCCCGGGGGGAACTGGGCTTGGTGCCGGAGGTTCCCATGTTACTTTCTCTTCGACTTCGGGTTCAGCTGCAGCGACGCGACGACGCTCAGTGGCTTGTTCGAGGTCTGCGTTGCCCACTCTCCCACGAGCTCGGCGAACTCTTGCGCCTGCGGACCCTCAACCGCCACACCCCAGCCGCTAGCCACCCACCCGCCGATCTTGCTCACCGGCAGTCGTCCGAGGAATGCAACCAGCGGTTCGCGCAGTTCCGGCCGGTCTCCGCAGAGGCGCGCCAGACCCTCGGCCGCCGGCGGCCGTTTGCCGAGATCTTCGTTCTGATCAATCTTCGTCACAAGGCCCTGGAACACCCGGTTGGCATCTTCGGGTGTGAGCGCAGCCACCTCGGCCTTCGTCACCTGCGTGATGCCGAGAGTCGACGTCGCCAGCCGCTCGATCATGGCTTCCACGGGGCCGCTGGCGACACCGATGCCGGCGGACGTCCTGCGGTCGCGGCTGACAAACACGTAGGGCCGCAGGTCGATGCCGTTCAGCGGCGGGGTGATCGCCGCCCAGCGCTTGACCCACTCGATGTTGGGCCAGTCGGCCATGGGATCATCATCGGCGTCCTTGCCACCCTTCGAGGTCACCTTCCGCTCGAGGATCGAGATGGTCTTGGAGCCGTCAGCGGACGCGTCGCGGGCGATCGCGTTGAACAGTTCCGGGGCGAATCGCTCCGCCAACATCAGCTTGGCCAAGACGGATTGCTTGATATCGTCCTGGAAGCCGCGCTCGCTGGCGATCTCGACGCGCAGGGCCATGGTGTTGACGAAGCGTTTGATCTGCCGGGGATTGCCGTGGGCGCCCTCGGTCAGGATCGGCGTAATCTCCGCCGCAAGCTGCAGGGCGGCATCCAGATCGGAGGGTATGGACCCCAGCCTCGCCTTGATTTTGTCTCGGTCGAAGCCGGTGCCCAGCCAGGGCCGCTGCAAGGCCTTGCGCGCCACCTCGAGCAGGCTCTTGAACTCCACCGAACTGTCGCTGACGCCGGAGGCCAGATAGAGCAGCAAGGTGAGATAGACCAAGGTTTCCGACGCGCCAAGTGCCGGCATGCGGAACGGAACCTGGATCAGTTTTTCCAAGTAGTTGCGCGCGTAGCTTGTAGGCCCCGCCGCCGCCGGGAGATCGGGAAAGTGGTTGCGCACGGCATATTCAATCATGCCCTCGTCAGCGGCGATGACGAACGCCGCGTTCGGCACGAACAAGAACAGGCGGATAGCCTCCAGCGTGGCGATCGCCGTCTGCGGGAGGCATCGGTCGAGGTCGTCGATCAAGACGATCAGCCGGTCGACCTTGGCGCGCTCCAGCAGCTCCTCGAAGTCTTCGCGAAAAGCGTGCATCCGTTGCGGCGTCGTCTCGGAAGGTGCGGCCTCCTTAAAATGCTCCGCCGCACCGTCCATGACCTTGTTGAACACGTCGCCGGTCAGGTAGGCCTTGGGATCGCTAATCACCTTGCTCGCGATCGAACCAATCCCCTGGATCAAGTCCGGACCGGGGATCCCGGTCGCCATGGTGAACGCCAGGCTGCCTGCGGTGCGGGCGGCCTTCATCCAGTTGACGGCCTTCAGGACGTCCCAGGCCTTGTCCGCCACCTTGGCGATCCCGGACCTCTCCTTGAGGAGGGCTGCGACGATCGTCTCGATCAGCACCGCCTTCGCGTCGTCGTATCCCTCAAACAGCCAGCCGTTGAACCGGACACACAGGGTGTCTGTCTGTCGCTTGAATGCCGACTCGATCATCAGCAGCGTGCTGGATTTGCCCGCTCCCCAGTCGCCGTGCAACCCGATCGTCAACGGTTCCTTCGACTTCTGCCTGATCAGCTTGACGACCGTTTTAGCGACCGTCTCGTAATACAGGTAGTCGATGGCGGTTTCATTATCCGCGATAATCACGAAATCCCCTCCCCCAAACCCTGGGTATCCTTGCCGTTAAAACAGAGTTCAGAATTGCAGTCTGTCTCTCGCAATAATCCCCCAAAGCACTGAGAGACATGCGCAACCCGCTATTTCGGTCGGCTCAGCAATTAGAAGCGCCGTCTCATGATTTGTCTAGGATTTTTCTTGGGATGATTTGCTTATCCGGGGTCCGTCCGGCGGCTTGAATAGCACTCTCGATGGATACAACTTCACACCAGGCAGCGCGCCTGCGAGTGACCCATCATTCACCGCCACCGGCGTTTTTGGCTCTCCAGAACGGCTCGCGCCGATCAGCGGAGCAAAACCCCATCGATGTGGATGTTCCGTACAATCTTGACCCAGCCGGGGTTCATGCGAACACCGCTGCCGAGATGCGAACGTAGGAAATCCGCCACCTCATCCAAACTGGAGAGGTGGGCTGGATGCACGTTAGATCCAAAGTGATGGCAGGCAAAGTAGCCATCAGAGCCGGGCTCGGCCCACGCGGTTGGCAAACCGCCAATGACACGTTCAATACGAGCTACAGGCATATTTCCCCCACCATTTTTCTAGGCAACGCCCCACGCCCGACAGCGTCTTGTTGAGGACGCCGCGAACTGCGGCCACCGGCCAGGCCGCGTATTATTCATCAGTGCCGACGCTAAGCATGCTCTTCCTCGTCGTTGTATAATCCTGGCATGATATCACCTGCGAGTAGCTTCTCCTTCGAGAGCAGTCCAGCGTCCTCGAGGGCTTCGAAATCCGGCAGGTCGCGCAGCGTGTCGAGCCCGAACTCCAGCAAGAATTCTTTTGTCGTCACATAGGTGTAGGGCGCGCCCGGCGTTGGGCTGCGCGGACCGGAAGCGATCAGGCCGGCACCGCGCAGATGACCAATAAAATCGCGGCTGATCTCCTTGCCGAAGAAAGACGACAGTTCGGCGCGGGTGATCGGCTGAAAGTAGCCGATGCACATCAGCACCAGAACCTCAGACTGCGTAAGGTCGGCGGTCTTCCCACTTCCACCTACAGCAGCGCGGATGGCGTCTGCATAGGCAGGCCGGGTCAAATGTTTCCAGCCGCCGGCGACCGAAACTAGATCGTAAGGGCGGCCGCGCAGCTCCTCGCGGATGTCGTCGATGAGAAGATCAATGCTGCAGCTTTTCCCGACGATGCGGGCGAGCATTTCGCGGTCGACCGGCTCGCCAGCGGCGAAGATCGTTGCTTCGACTCGGTGCATCCATTCGCGCCAACGCGCTTCCGGCGGCAGATGATCCAGTTCCCGGTCAAACAGCTGGTCAGCTGATCGACGGTCATCTGGCTGGCTCCCTCCTCGCCTACGTGCACTCTCCGCCATTGTCTTCACAGCCCGTAGATGCGGAAGGTGGCGCGGCCGGACAATTCACGCACGGCACCGAGCTCGACCAGCCGGTCGAACAGGCGGCGCAGGCCGCGATCGCTCATGCCGGCGATTTGTTCCGAGGCGATGATCGCGTCGTCAGAGAGCAGCTTTTCCACGACGACGTCCGCCGCCTTGGCCCTGAGTTTCGGGGCCACGGCAAGCAGCCGGTCCGCGCGGCGCTCGAGCTCAGCGGACAGATCAATCGCACGCAACGCAGCGCGCGCCTGCGCGGCAAGCAGATCTTTCGCACGCTCGGGATCTGTCTCAGTGCCTGTCGCCACCGAGCTGGCTGCCGATCCACGCGAGCGACCGCTTGTTCCCAAGGCCGCTTCGGCGCCCAACAGCGGCACGGCCTGCGTCCAACCCAGCCGTTGCGCCAGCAGGGCGTCCGCGAGCCAACATCCGAAGGCTCGTGCGAAGCCATACCTTTCGGCGGCCGTGAACGCGCTGGTCAGCATGCCGACCATTCCGATGCTCGCGGAAAGCTGTCGAAGATCATCTGCCAGTTCGCCGACTGCGTCGTCGTCGCGGCGGAGACCAAGGTCATCCAGCACCGCGCCGATGCTCGCCTCGGTCAGCAGTTTCTCGGCAGGCGTGCCAGCCAGCCGGCGCCAGGCAAGCAGCATCGATCCGGCGGGACCGACGGACAAAAAATCGCTCGGCCGCGTGAGCAGCACCGCATCGCGCAATGCTGCCTCATCTTCGACGCGGTCCGCCTGCTTTGCCGTTACCGCGGCCGCCGAAAGTGCCAGCCGCTGCCGCCAGGCGCCGGCCCACCGCTCCTGCCGCCGAACCACCGCATCGAGTGCGCCGATGGTGGCGCCTGCGATGAGCGCCACCTCCTCAACATTTTTTCCAGCAAGGCTTTGCGCATCGGGAACCGCCCGACGCAACCAAGCAGGCACGGCGGCTTTCGGCGCAGCGACGCTTGCTTCACCAGTCAGCGTACCGTGGTAGCGCAGGGACAATTTGGGTCGAAGAATCATCCGCGACATGATGAGTCCTGGCGGCGCTTTTAGCAACCCAATTTGCACATAACCGCCGCGCCTGTCGCGGACATTAAACGAATGATAATGTTGCATTATCAGCCGTTTAACCCTACACTTTTCATTGCAACAAGTTAGACGGCTAAGATCGCTGCGGGCAACACCCAGACGACGGTTCGGTGTAGCCACTCACGTCAAATCCGGACAGTTCCGTCTTCTCGTCGCGACTATCGCGGTCCCCGGATGATCACGGCGACCTGCTTCCGAGACACCTTTCGAAGAGGCCGAACTCGGATCACCAACTCTACTCCGCGTCATTAAACCCTCCGTCAACTGTGCAGCGGCCAGAAGCCGCCCCAGGCAAACCGTCACAGCGCCCGCCCAAGAACCTGAATCATACCGGCCGGCGGACTTGCACGGGGTCGGCCAATTTTGCACGCGGCCAGTGGAGCAGGCGATGAAAGAGCACATGAATAGGCATGCCGCCAATATTTTGGCATTGCTTTAATCGATTATAGTTGTGAAGAGCTATTTTCAGCCCGTTTACTTGCGGCTCAAGTCACGCATAAATGAATGTAGCACCGATTCGGTGGCTTATCCCCTGTCTTTCGCGTACCCGCGGTCGTGGCGCCGAGCGGACGATTGAAGACCGCCGGTCTCACTAGCAGTGGGCACAAGGGCTTGGGGGCGGGTTGGCAAGCCACAGGAGTAGGACAACAATGACTAAGGATTCGGGTAAGGGCGATAATCACGGCGGCGGGCCAGGCAAGATCGCGATCACGGTGGTGGTGAACGGCCAGCCCACGCAAGTCGAAGCCAATCCTAGCCAGCCGCTTCACGTCATTCGTACCAAAGCCCTTGAGAACACGCAGAACGTCGCCCAACCGGCCGAGAATTGGGAATTCAAGGACGAGGCCGGCAACTTGCTCGACGTCGAGAAAAAAGTTGGCGATTTCGGTTTCGCGAACATTGTGACCCTATTCCTCAGCCTGAAGGCGGGCGTCGCAGGTGCCTGAAATCCAAACTGTGGACCCTGCGGTCTCGCGAGCGAAGTTCGATCGGCAGCTCGGCTGGTTCCAAACACAGGCAGGTCTTTACCGGGCTCAGGGTTGTTTCCTGATCGAGGCGAGCTTTCCTACGGCCTTCTTCATCTTCGCACCGCCCAAGATAAAGCCACAGATTCTCGGTGCAGCCGTCGAGATCGACTTTTCCAATTACGACCTCCGACCTCCGTCGGTGGTCTTCGTCGACCCCTTTACGCGCCGGCCGATTGCCCGGAAGGATTTACTACTAAGGATGCTCAGACGACCGCATCTACCCGGAACCCCACCGGATATGATTTCGGTCCTCATGCAACAGAACGCTCTGTCGATATCCGACTTCATCCAGGCCAACAGTGCGGAACACACGCCATTCCTGTGCATGGCAGGCGTCCGGGAATACCACGACAATCCAGCCCATTCAGGTGATTCATGGCTTCTGCACCGGGGTTCTGGCGAAGGCTGTTTGGCCTTTATCCTGGACAAGATCATCAAGTACGGGACCGGCCCCGTGGAGCAGCTTCAGTATCAGTTCCAAATCTCTGTGGGAGCCATGGTGATACCCCTACCCGCCATCCCGGAATGAGCGCTTTGACGGATGTAACGACCGTGACTCTCCCGCGCGGCTGCATCTCGACCACGCATGCGCATCTGCGTACAGTTGGTCGCGAGGGTAATGAGGGGATGGCGCTCTGGGTCGGCATTCAGCAAGACCGGCACTTTGCCGTAACAGAGACCGTTATCCCGGCGCAGCATCACGTTCGGACGAGCGATGGCGTTTGCGTGATCGTTCCGGCCGAAGAACTGCACCGGCTCAATGTCTGGCTCTACAAGAGCGGCCTGAAACTCTTGGCCCAGATTCACAGTCATCCGGGCCGCGCCTACCATTCGACGACCGACGACGCTTATGCGGTTGCTACCACGGTTGGGTGTCTGTCCCTGGTAGTGCCGAATTTCGCCAGCGAGCCTTTCGATTTTGCTCGGGTCGCCGCCTATCGGCTTGACGGAAAGGCCAACTGGAATGCGCTCCCTTCCGCGGCACTGTCGCGAATGATCACGATAGCGAGTTGAACGATGGCATTCGCTAACTTCATCGACCGCGCCGCCACGGCGGCATCTCAGGTCCTGGCCGATTTTCATCTGGAGGACTTCAAAGCAGCTCTTGAAAAGCAGGTCGTGGCCGTCGCCTTCGACGATCAGGCCGCTTCCTGCGCCGAAGGCCAGGCGACACTAGATCTTGCGGTGAGGTTGCTCGCCAGGCTCTATCCAGTTCTAACGATACTCCCGCTGGACAGCGCGGCAAGCTCTCAAGCCCAAGCGCTGGAGCGCTTGGCAAAGTCGATCAATCCAAAAGTCGGCATCCGGCGTTCCGGCAAGTCTGCCACCGTCTGCCTAGTCGCAGGGGTAACGCGCCCATCGCTCCGGTGCCCGACCTTTTTCATGGGATCGCACGGATGGGCGGCAAAGCTGTCGCGTACGGACCCGGTGGGCTCTGGCCCAAGTTTGCTGCCCTATGGAGCTGGCGCCGCCAGTTGCTTCGGCGCCGCCAACGTCTTTCGAACCATCTTCGCCGCGCAGCTGACCGGCGCCGAGTTGGACGAAGACATCGACCTCTCGTTATACAGCTACGACAAGACCAAAGCCGGCGAGGCAGGCCTGATCGACTTAGCTGTCGACCTTGGCGAAACGCATCTCGTTGGGCTCGGCGCGATAGGCCATGGCTCGCTTTGGGCCCTAGCGAGGCAACCCGGTCTTTCGGGTCGCCTGCATGTAATCGATCACGAAGCGATCGAACTCTCAAACCTGCAGCGCTACGCATTGGCCGGCCAGGCGGAGATAGGCATGTCCAAGGCGGTCCTTGCAACCACCGCCCTTCGATCGACCGCGCTAGATGTCGAGGCGCACCCGCTGACGTGGGCAGAACATGTTGCGCGCCGGAGCGATTGGGTCTTCGACCAAGTGGGTGTGGCGCTTGACACCGCCGCCGACCGTCTCACTGTCCAAGGTGCACTGCCCCGATGGATCGCGAATGCTTGGACGCAAGAACACGATCTCGGTATCTCGCGGCATGGTTTCGATGACGGCCAGGCTTGCCTTTGTTGCATGTACCTGCCCTCCGGAAAATCCAAGGACGAGCACCAGCTGATTGCCGAGGAACTCGGAATACCGGAAGCACACGAGGAGGTGAAAATGCTCCTGCAGACCAATGCCGGAGTTCCCAACGACTTTGTAGCTCGGGTGGCTACAGCAATGGATGTGCCGTTTGAACCGCTAGCCCCGTTTGTTGGCCAGCCCCTGCGCTCCTTTTATCAGCAGGCTATCTGCGGCGGTCTGGTGTTCCAGCTCAGTGATGGAAGTCGCCTCGTTCGAACCGTGGTTCCGATGGCCTTTCAGTCAGCGCTTGCCGGGATAATGCTTGCCGCGGAGCTGGTCAAACATAGTGCGGGTTTTCCCAGGAGCTCGACGACGAGCACTCGGGTGAATCTTCTGCGCCCCCTTGGCTCTCACTTGCACGATCCGAAGGCCAAAGATTCCAGCGGCCGCTGCATCTGTAGCGACGACGATTTCATTGCCGCTTACAGGCGCAAATACGGCAAGAGCGTTGAACAGCTAAGCGATCTCTCCGCCGCCTAAGCAGATGCGGATGTTTCCGATCCTAGGGGCCGGCAGGCGCCGGTCTCAGCGGCGGCGCTCTCGTCGTCGGGATATAGCCCGCCCCCGTTTTGGGCGGCCCCAAGGGACATTCGACCGTATCTTAAAGGTGAAGGGACAACAGACCAATGCGAAAACTTGTCGCCGGCAAGCTGCACGGCATCCATGTCACCGAAGCGTACCTCAATTACCATGGATCGATAACGCTGGACCCGGACCACTGCGAAGCAGCCGGAATCCTGCCGATGGAGTTCGTGGAGATATGGAACAAGAGTTCCGGTGCGCGGATTTCGACCTATGTCATTCTTGGCGAGCGCGGCTCACGGTGCTGCATCTCAACGGAGCGGCGGCTCGCACTTGCCAGCCAGACGACCAGAGCGTTGTCTGCAACTCCGTCTACCTGGACGAATCGCAGATCACCTCGCTGACGCCGCGGATCGTCTCGACCAGGACAACCGCATACGCGACCGCTTGAGCTACTCGGTCGATCTTGACACGCACGGCCAGTACAGTTTTTCCATCGTTGACGAGGCGAATGGGGCTTTGGCCATTCCGCGCTGGTGTCCGGGGCGTGATTTTGGCCCACGCATGCGCGAACTCCCGCGCGGTTTGATTAACCGCCGGCCGTCACCGCCGGCCCAAGGCGCCCGAACCTGCTTGACAAGATAGCGCAGGCCCGTTCAACCTAGGGCATTCACCAGGGGAGTCCCGGCAAGGGGCTGAGATACTGCTGGCTTTCGCGGCGCAGTGACCCGTTGAACCTGATCCAGTTCATTCTGGCGTAGGGACGGTGCAAGCGGCCGATGCCATCAACGCGCTGACTCGTGATCTGATGCCGATCTGCCGGCTCAACCTGGTCGAGCTGGCTCGATTGACCGGATCGGCACCGATCGCGGACGAAGAAGGGGCTTGTCGTCAGGCCCAAGAGCTATCGAGGACGGTGAGGGCCGCCGTACTCGTCAAGGGCGGCCATGCACAAGGAACGCGTTGCGTCGACGTGCTTGGGCAGCCGAACCAACCTGCAGTTCGGTTCGAGGCGCCCCGCTGGCCGCGTGAGATGCGCGGAACGGGTTGCATGATGGCCAGCGCAGTCGCGGCCTCACTTGCTCTTGGAGCGTCGCTGGAAGCGAGCGTGCGCCAAGCCAAGCAACATGTTTTCGATGCGCTTGCCGGATCGAAGGACTTCGGGGCCGAAAAGCTGATCGTGCCGAACATATCCAACGCTCCGATCAAGTCTGGGAGGCGATCCTGGTCTAGTCCCAGACATGACGCCCTATCCGAGCGGTGACTTGCGAAAAGCTCCCCTATTCCCTGCGTCGTAAGAGTGCTGGTCTGTAGGTCCACAGCTGTGCAGGCGGAACGTTGCGAACGACGAAATCATGGTGAGACACTTTATCGGTCCGGCGTTTTGATCACTGGTGACAAAGGACCGTTAGGTGATTTGCATCACGGGTCTTCCAGCAAGGATGCGGGCCAGCAAATCCTCGAGCAAGGCTCTGCGCTGCTCCATCTGAAAGCTCAGTATTGCCTATGACACAGTCGAACTGCTCCCGCCCTGCTCCGCCAAGACCCCACTCAGCGCGAACGCATCGCCCAATCGAAAATTCACGCCCGGAAAACCTCGCGACAGGCGCCGATAGAACCTTGGAATATTCGACCGACACCAGCTGCTGCGGGGATGTCACATTCGAGTTCGGGCGCTTTCGCCGTTCGAGCACCAGGCTGGGAAGACCATGACGCAGAGGTGCCGCCGGCGCTCCGCTCTTCCTTGGTCAGAACTGGCCCTGCAGGAGAAGAAGGTGATGCGGCTGTGATTGAGCGGAAGGACATTGCTCTGCCTTCATACATGAGATGGGAAAGCGCTATTCGGCCTTGTTTACCGGCAACGGACTTCGATAAAAACGCAGTGGCTCTTGTTTATGATTGGATCGGTCAACGGCACAGCTGCTGAATTCTGGGAGGCGATTTGTGTGGCTCTCAACGCCTCACAGAATCAGTTGCTCGATCGAAGTGCTCGTCTACCTGATCGAAACGGGTGCCAAGGCCCTCGAAAGGCTGGCCTCGCCGCGGCCGTAAGTCGCCGGATTGTAATTGACGAGCGTGTCGGTCCTAGCTGTGTCCAGCAACTGATTAGTAATCTGTGTCGGTGTTGCTGACGTGAACTTGCTGCCAAGGATGGCGGCATAGCCTGCAACCACGGGTGCCGCATAAGACGTGCCGTATAGGCCAGTGTTGTCACCCTCGACACCCACGGTCAGGAACTGGTTCCGCACCTCGGCGTTTGAGCCGGGATAATTCGAGTATCGGGCCAGCCGCGTCTTGTTCCCGGGAGTGCCATTGTGGTCGAGCGCACCCACGAAGATTGCCGATGGCGCCCCGATCAGCCCGAGGGTTAGCTCATCGAAATCCCCTTCATGCGGCCTACCTACCTCGTTGCTGCGGTTGTCGGCACTCTTTGCGACGATGGCAGTGCCCGCCCAGGCGGCATCGACGATCGCCTGCTCGCGCGGATGCTGGCTCAGTGGCTCTATAGTGCGGTAGCTCGCATTGATGATATTGAGGCCGTCCTGCAGCCCGATCGAAGGCCCCTCGAGATAGTCATACTTGAATATGTTTGCGCCAGGGGCGACCATGCCGGCAATTTCAGCGACCCAATCTCCATGTCGCTGCCTCTGCGTACCGCGACCGAGGTCTGCATCAAATGGCTGTTCCTTGAAATCATCTATGACATTTATCGATACGCCGGAACCGATAAAGCCTGATGTCCATGCTTCCCCAATATCTGGGCTCATCCAGCAGAATGTGCCGTCGGCATTTTGTGGACAGCCCGAGCTACTGCTTTCCGCGGCTGGAGTACCGGTCGTTCCTTTGCGGCTGATACCGGCATCGAGATCACCCGCGAAACCGGGTGCAGCCAACAGGCACGCTATAAGACCGACTACGAAACCTGCCGGGAACAATTGTGTTTTGCGCATAATCAACTTCCTGTCTGATTGTTCTTCATCAACGAAATTTACGGCCTTGCCTTTCACCATCGCTAAAATTCACCCCTGAACCGAAGGTCGAGTTTCCATCGGCTTGGCTCGAGGTTTGTCATGTATTTCAACGTGTCCGAGGGCCGCAGTTGCGAGGCGGCCAGACGGCAATTCACTGTATGGAAGCCGCCGAGGGCGCCATAGTCAGCCGTGCAAGGTCGTTCCGTCAGGTTCCCGCCCAAAATCGAACTGACGGTGAGAGAAAGCGTCGTGGACGGCGTCGGTCGCTTTTGCAGAATAAAGCCGAGTTTTACACCTGGGTCGATTCGGACCTTTTCGGCGCGTTGGCCGGTGCTCGCGCCCCACAGAAGACCGAAATCATCCGACAGCTGCGTCAACATTTCAAATCGCATGTCGATCCATTTGCTGTGGTACCACTTGTCGAAAGACACTTTGGTACCACCCGACAGCTCGTATCCGCCTTGTCCCAGATGGTTGGCGGCCGCGGTTAGCTCCGAACCCTGGTAAATGCCGACAAGGCTGGTCTCCTGTCCGTTCGCTGTCATAGCGCTGACGAGGAATGCCATCACGAACAGGACGTAGCTCGCCAACCGTATGCACATCTGCAGCGCCCATTGTTGGACCCGCCAGCAAATCATGTAATCGACACGCGGTCTGCAGTCCCTCGCCGCATCTTCAAACCGCACGGCGACTCTAGCCGCAGACGCAGGGCCGCCAGCGGGCAACGTATTCATTCGCAACAAATCTGTGATCCCCCGTCCTTCAATTTTGTCGAGCCATCTCTTCGCTCTTCCCTGGCAAGCTGCTCCCGCCCTATCGACGAAATTCAGCAAAATTCGTGCCAATCTATATGACGGTGTAAGGGGAATGGATTATACATTTGTTTTCAGCAGCTTAGCCAAAAACGTCCAAGATGCCGGCCAACCAAGGCTGTGTCGTCAAACCGACAAAGCCGACACAATTGTCGGATGTCGCCGAACACGCGGAGTGTGAACCTACCCGCATGGGCGCAGCAAAGCTCCCTTCGCGCTCCGGCCATCGGAGAGCCCTCGAGCCGGCCTTCAGATTACTTCGACGCAATTCTCTTCAGCTGGGCATCGCGCCGCCCAACTTGCAGTATTGAACGCGAGTACGTCTGAAAAAACGAGGTGCATTGGCTACTGCCGGCGCACCTCGTGCGAAGTGCCCGCATGCCGATCTGTTCAACAGTCGGGGTCGCGCCTAGCTCGAGCGGCAGGTGCTTCCCGAGTGCCTGTCGCCGCCACATCCGATCGCCTTGTAGCCGCGTAACAATTATGCTGCAAGGAGTGTGAAAGAGCAATATTTTCAGAATGACAGGCGCGAATCGAAAGATGCTCCTCTCCGCGATCTTGAATTGGTGAGCGATCAGAGGTCAGCAAATCGGAGTCAGCGGACCTGCGATTTTCCCACGCAACATGCAATGCGATCGAGAGGGGTTATATGGATCCAACTCGAGTAACGACAGCAATGGCCTTTTGAGATAGGTTTGGGACACCGTGGTATTGCGCGAACAGAGTGTGTCGAGGAACCGAACCAATCCACAGAAATATTTTGTTGGTATTTTTGTTGGCCAGCCCGGCTATAGCGTAGGCCTAACAATTTGGAAACAGAGCGAGTTTTCCGTCGCTTGGATTCCGCCTCTGGCACCACTCCTTTCCCCAGTCAAATCATAGATTTGCGAGATACTTGGCTGCAGCAACAGCCGGTCATGTCGCGCCATGTTGCGACTATCGGCAGGTCCACGCGACATGGATGCGACATGAAAGGGGGCGGAATGGCGGATGAGGGCGTTGCGCCTATAGTCTTGATTGCTGCAGGGGTTTGCGCCTGGTTCTACTTCGGAGATCCGCCGCGGACTGCCGCCGGCTGCTTCGAATGCGCCGGAGCAGACTAAACCGAGCTTCACTGGAATGCTCCGAAGATGAGCGCAGCAGCGGAACGATAGGCCATCGTGCGCAGAGGAAACGCTTGAACATAACAGGGGCTTCGCCCCCGCACCCCCACTGATAGAGGAACTGCGACACCCCATTTCGCACGACATCAGGGAACCATGTCGGCCCCCATGTGTTAGAAAATCCATGGACACTATGAAACCCCGGGGCCACGGGATAGCGGCCGATATTTTGACATCCGAAGTTGCCAATGCCAGGCAGCGCATCCACCGGACCGAGCTCGCGCTTCAACGCACTGAAGAAATGCTGGCCGAGAATCTCGCGCTGCGCAGCAGGATGCGAATTGCGGTCGAGGCCGCAGACCGCTTCGTAAAAATCGATCCCCCCAGCTTTGAAGGACGTAGCGCGGGTTGACTGCGCCGGCGTTTCATTCGTCGCGACCTTGGGTCCAGTGGCGCCACCACTCTCGCTCCAGAACTGTTCCAGCCACATCGCCGTCTGGGCTCCATGTTCGCGAACAGGCGGAACCAACGGCGACCACAAGCGGTTTACCAACCGAAGGGACCGCATTGGATTCGGAATCATGGAACTGTTGGATATGGAACTGGCGAAAGCCCGACAGCAGCTTAACCGGGCGGAGCGCTCCCTTGAGCGTGCGAACGAGATGCTGGATGAAGACTGCGGTGTCGGTATCAATATCGCGCTGTGCAGCAGAATACGGGCCGCGCAACGGCGCGTCATCGAGGCGAGATCGCGGCTGACGAAGATCGATCCCGGCAGCACGGACACAGTTCGCACGGGTCACGCAGCGGTCCCTCCAGGCTGACTGCCACGATAGAACTGCCTGATCATCTCGACTTGGACGGCCGACCAGAACGCGCCGAGCTGCTCGTCCTGCTCATATTCAGGGATCCCAAGACGGGTCAGATGACTGAGCAGCGCCAACGTGACCTGGTCGCGATAGCTTTCAGCATGTCGATCAGTTGTCTTCGCCAGCATCTTGCCGGCCACATCGCGGACTTTGCCAACCCGGTTCACAACGCAACCCGCTATGACAAGCTCGCGAGTCAACTTCCTCGCTATGGTCCAACTTGCCTTAATCCGACTGTGGCTGCGCGCCTATGAGTTACGACCTAATATCGGACCATTCCTGCATCAACGTTGATCGTCTGGCCCGTCATCCAGCGCGCATCGTCCGAGGCAAGAAATGACACAACGTCCGCAATATGCTCGGGCTGTCCCTTGCCTTTTACGGCTTGCAGCATCTCGACGAAACCGAACGCCTCGTTGTGCGGGCTTACCTTGACGCCGTCGCTCTCGATCAGACCAGGCGTCACCGCATTGGCGGTGATGCCATATTTGCCAAGTTCGGTGGCCAGCGCCCTGGTGAAGCCGATGACGCCGCCCTTGGCCGCGACATAGGCCGCCATGTTCGGCGTGCCGGCAAAGAAGGTGTTCGATGCGATGCTGATCACCCGTCCGGCCTTGCCCGCCGCCCGCATCTGGTCAGTGCCTGCGCGGCTGACGATGAAGGTGCCGGTCAGGTTGACGTCGATAATCTGGCGCCAATGGTCGAGATCGACATCGTCCCAGGCGATGAAGGGCACAATGCTTGCGTTGTTCACGAGAATGTCGATGCCCCCGGTCAGGGCCTGGATTTCGGCGAACAGTGCCTTCACCGATGACGGGTCGGAAATGTCGGCGGCGATCGCCCTCGCCTTTCCGCCTATAGTCGCGGCCGCGCTCTTGGCGCCTTCGGCATTGATGTCGCTGAGGATGACGGTTGCCCCGTCGGCGGCAAGCCGCGCTGCGATGGCCTTGCCGATACCCTGCGCGGCGCCCGTAACCAGCGCCGTCTTTCCTGCGAGCCGCTCAGTCATAAAAATGCTCCCTCGTTCCGTGATCTGGTGGTGTCTGTTCAGGCGTCGGCGTCGATAACGGCCACCGCCGCATCGATGCCTTTGCCGATCGCTAGTTTTTGGCCCAAGGCATTCATCGCGCCGCCAAGTGCCGTCAGCGCCGCGATCGCATAGATTGGCTGGGCGGTTGGACCCATGTGGCCGATGCGTGTCAGCTTTCCCAATGTTTCGCCGCGCCCAGACGAAAAAACCACGCCATAGCGGGCACGCGCGGCTTGGCGAAGCGCCTTTTCGTCGATGCCCTTGGGCGTGCGCACGGCGGTCGTGGTCGGCGACGCGATGCTGTCGCTGGCGGGCCAGATCGACAGGCCCATCGCGGCGACTCCCGCGCGCATCGCCTTGGCGGTGAGCGCATGGCGCGCCCACACCGCCTCCGGTCCCTCGTTGAGATAGAGGTCGAGCGCGACATCGAGACCGTTGATCTCCGAGACCGACGGCGTGAATGGAAACGGCGCGTCCCTGGACCACGCATGCTCCCAGTCAACGATGCTGAGCATCGACGCGCGTGGCGCTGCCTCGTTGGCTTTCATCTTGGCCCAGCCCCGCTCACTGATACCCATCATCGTGAGACCGGGCGGCGCGCCCAGGCATTTGTTTGGGCCGGAGACGTAGATGTCGGCACTGCAATCCTGCGGATGCGTCTTCATGCCGCCAAAGGACGAGACGGCATCGACGATGAGATAGCCGCCATGCGCAGACACCAGCGCACCGATCTCGTCGATCGGATTGATGGTGCCGGACGGCGTGTCGTGGTGACAGACGGACACGACGGTGATTTCGGGATGCGCTTCCAGCATTGCCTTAACCGCCTGCGGGTCGATCGCCTCATTGTAGGGCACCTCGATCTCGATGAGATGTGGCGAATAGCGCTTTGCCCAATAGCCAAACCCCTTGCCGTAGACTCCGGACGCCAGGTTGAGCACAACATCGTCGGGAGCGATAAGCGAGGCTGCGGCAGCTTCGAGGCCCAGCACCGGCTCGCCATGCAAGATGACCGGTTTGTTCGACAGGCGCATCGCCTTCTGCGCCTTGTCGACCACCTTCTCGTAGAAAAGCTGGAACGCGGGGTCGTAATCGTAGAGCACCGTGCGACCGAGGCCGCGCAGCACTTCGGCATAGGCGTTCACCGGCCCCGCGGTCAAAGTGATGACCGGATCGGCGTGTTCGAGATAGCGCATCATGTTGTCTCCCGATTGACGGCGATCAGCCGTAGAATTGCGTGCCTGTCCTGTAGGTCATGAAATTCTCCATGTCGTGCGAGTACATCAGCTCGGCGCCATGGTCCTCGGCCAACTTCTTCACCTTGCGCATCGAATTGACGCCTGCCACGGGGTCGATGTGAAAGGCCGCCTGGCACAGGGTCTCGAGACTTTTCTGCGTATAGGCCGCATCGATCGTGAACATTATCGGCTTGCGCTTGGGAAACTCGACCAGCAGGCTGTAGTGGCCGATCGAATGACCCGGCGTCGAGATCAGCCGGACGCCCTTGGCAAGGTCGACGTCGCCATCGACGCCTTCGAAGGTCGAATTCGCCCGCGTCGTTCCCGGAAGCAATTGTGCCGTCGCGCCACGGGCTTCGGCGGCCTCCGCCGAAAAGCTCAGATCGGAGTAGCCGAGATGCTCGAAAGGTTCGGGATTGCAGGCTTGCGGTACCTCGGTCCGGTGGCAGATCTTCTTGGCATGCGGAAAATACTTGTTGCCGCCGCAATGGTCGAAGTGGAAATGCGAGTTGACGACGACGTCGATGTCCTTCGGCTCAAGCCCAAGCAGCGCTAGCGCGCCGGGAATGGTCTGGTGCTTTTCCTGGATCGGCTTTTCGAACGGCAGCACTTTCATCACGTGGTCGTAGTCGTAGCCGGTGTCGATCAGAAACCGACCCTCGGCATGTTCGATCAGGATCGAATAGACGGGGAAGCGCACTTCGCCGCCAGGACCCCGGTTCCAGAACACATGATATCCATCGAGGACGAGCGAGCCGCCGTCGAGCAGGTAGACCTTGGTATCCGACATTCTTTCCTCCTATTTGGCGCGGGTCCCGTCCGCGCATGAAATCGTGCTCAGCGCGCACCGCGCTCGTATGGAATGCCAAGCGCCGCCGGCAGGCTGGCGCGCCGGCCAAACAGCACCAGCATGATCATCACGGCCAGGAACGGCAGCATCTGGATGATGTCGGTCGGTATGTTGATTCCGGCGACCTGCATGGCCGTCGTCAGCGACAGGCACACGCCGAACAGCAACGCGCCGAACAGCACCCAGATCGGGCGACCGCGCGCCAGCATGGCCAGCACGATGCCGAGAAAGCCCGCGCCATTGGTGATGAAAGGAATGAACAGCCCGGCCCCGACATCAGCGAGATAGGCGCCGCCGAGCCCGGCCAGCGCTCCGGTGGTCAACACGGCGACAGTACGGGTTCGCACGACGTCGATGCCGGCGACATCGAGCGCGGCCGGCTTGTCGCCCGCCGCCTGCAGGTTGAGCCCCAACTGCGTGCGTCGGTAGACATAAGCCATGCCAAAAACCAGCGCGACCGCGAGATACACGATCAGATGATGTTGGAAGAATGCTGGCCCGATCACCGGGATCTTCGAAAGCAGTGGAATGACGGTTGCATCCGCCGCCGGCAGGCGCGGATAGCTGCGTGAAAACTGGAAGTGGTGGAGCAGTGCCGTCAGACCTTCCAGCCCCAGGGTCAAGGCGATGCCGATGACGATCTGGTTCAGCCCGATGCGCACGCAAAGCAGTGCCATGACAAGCGCTACCGCGCCTCCGCCGGCGGCACCGGTGAGAAAGCCCAGCCACAGCGAGCCCGAATAGAAGGCGCCGACGAAGCCGAGATAGGCGCCGGCCAGCATCATCCCTTCTATGCCGATATTGAGCACACCCGCCTTCTCGGAGATCTGCTCGCCAAGCCCGGCAAGCAGCAGCGGGATCGCCGCGGTGACGGCGCCGAACAGCAGCGCGCTGAGGAAGACTTCGCTGAAGAGTCCGGTCATGCTTAGGCCCTCCGCGACTGGCTATATCGATGATCGAAGTATTCGGCGAGTGCGAGCACGATCAGCACGATGGAAACCAGCACCAGCGTGAAATGATTGGGCACGCCAAGCCGGCGCGCCGCGCTCTCGCCGCCTATCGACAGCACCGAAAGCAGGAACACGAAGCCGATCGCGGCAAAGCCGTTCATGCGGGCGAGAAACACGGCAGGGATGACGGCGAGCCCGTAGGCGGGATTCCAGTCGGCACGGACGTTGCCCTGGACCCCAATGATATCGACAGCGCCGGCAAGCCCGGCCAGCCCAGCAGAAATGGCGAAGACAGCAACGGTCAGGCCGGGGACGTTGAGCCCCGAATGGACCGCCGCGCGCGGATTGGCGCCGACGATCCTCAACTTCAGCCCGAACGCCGTACGGGTCATCACCAGATGCACGATGATGATCGCCGCCAGCCCAAGCAGCAGGCCACTGGTGATGGTCGTCTCGAACAGGCGCGGCAGCCGGTCCTCCACGGGCAGCGTGCGGGTCTGCGGCACGGTCGTGTTCGAATCGCGAAACACCAGCTTGACCAGAACATTGGCAAGCGAGGTGCCAAGGAACGTCATCATCAGAGTGGTGATGATCTCGTTGACGCCCTGGTAGGCGCGCAGCAGAGCCGGCACCAGCGACCAGATCATCGCCACCGCCATGGCTATGAGGAAAGAGCAGGTCAGCGCCAGCCAGCCCGGCATGATCTGAACGAACACGGGAGCGCAGGCGGCCGCCGTCACCGCGCCGAGCAGGAATTGGCCGTCGCCGCCCAGGTTCCACATGCCGGCGCGAAAGGCCACGATCAGGCCGGCGGCAAGGAACAGGAGCGGCGCCATGCGCGTCAGCGTCTGCTGGATGCCGAGCGGTGAGAATAGTCCTTTCTCCAGCACAAAGCCATAATAGGCGAGCGGGTTGACGCCGACTGCAAGCAGGATACAGCCGGCTATCACCAGAGCGATAAGGATCGGACCGAGCGTCATCAGCAGCCGATGCAGCATGTCGCGACGCGTGGCCGCCCCGCTGGTCGCTTCGAGCGCGGTAACATTGACCTGGGGTGCGGTATCGATGCTCATGCGGCAAGTCCGATCATCAGGCGACCAACCTTGGTGCGCGCCTCGTCGGCATTCTCGACGATGCCTACCAACGCCCCATTGGCAATGACGCCGATGCGGTCGCACATGCCAAGCAGTTCCTCGAGGTCGGTGGAGATCAAGAGCACTGCAAGGCCGCGTGCCGCCGTATCGCGGATACGCTGGCGCGACGCCAGCGTGTTGGCGAGGTCGAGCCCGTAGGTGGGCTTGTTGAAGATCACCACCTTGGCGCCTTCAGCGAGCTCTCGTGCCAGAAGCACCTTCTGGATGTTGCCACCGGACAGCCGCGCCACGGGCGTTTTGAGGCTGGGCGTGCGCACATCATAGTCGCGCACGAGCTGGCCGGCGCGCTTGTCGATCTCAGCGCGCTGCTCGACGCCCTTGCGCCAGAACGGGGCCTCGCCGACCTGCTTGAGAAAGAAGTTGATCGAGACAGGGAAGGTGCCGACAGTGCCCTCGCCCAGCCGGTCGTCGGTCAAGTAGCGAAGGCCACGCCGGCGGCGTTCGCCAACGCTCAAGGTCTCGATGGCAGCGCCCTCCAGCCGCACATAGCCGCCGGTCACCGCGCGCTGGCCGGCTATTGCTTCCGCCAGCTGCTTCTGGCCGTTGCCGTCGATGCCGGCTATGCCTAGGATCTCGCCTGGGCGAATGTCGAACGAGATCGACGACAGGCCAGGTGCGTTGTCCGTCGGCGCGACCGCCAAATCGGTAACCTGAAGCAGCGCAGGCGCTTCGGCTCGGACCGTTCGGATCGGACGCTCGACGGCTTCCGGATCATTCTTCTGCTTGCCGAACATCAATTCCACGATCTCCGAGATGATCTCCTGTTCGCCCAGCGCGCGAAACCGCTCTGGCGGGATCTCCCCGACCTTGCGACCGAGCTTGAGCACCGAGATGCGGTCGCCGAAAGCCGCCGCCTCCTTGAGCTTGTGGGTGATGAAGACGATCGCCAGCCCTTGCTCGACAAGTCGGCGCATCAGCGCGCCCAGCTCGTCGATGCCTTTTGGCGTCAGCATCGAGGTGGATTCGTCAAGGATCAGCAAGCGGCTATTGCGCACCACGGCGCGCAGGATTTCGACCTGCTGCTGCTCGCCCAGCGAAAGCTCCGACACCTTGGCATGCAGTTTGACCGTGATGCCCAGACTGCGGGTGATCTCGGCCACGCGCGCCTCAAGCTCCTCGGTCCTGGGGCGCTGCCACCATGGTCCGCCAAGCAGAAGGTTTTCCGCCACCGTCAGCGTCGGTACCAGCATCATGTGCTGGAACACCGTGCCGATGCCCAGCGCCAGCGCATGACCCGGCGAGGTGATCGGCGTCGGCTGGCCGTCGACCAGTATGCGTCCCTCGTCCGGCTGCTGCAGTCCAGACAGCATGCCTATCAAGGTGGATTTCCCCGCGCCGTTCTCGCCGAGAAGTACATGCACCTCCCCGGGACTGATCGACAGGTCGATGCTGTCATTGGCGACAATGCCGGGAAAGCGTTTGGTCACGCCTTCGAGCGCGACGATGTCGCGATTGTCGAGGGACGATGAGGAAACACTGCTCATGAAAGCCCAGTCCTGAGAAACGGGAAACTTCCGGAGGGGCGATCGCTCGCCCCTCCGGCAGATGACCTGTGCTCGCCTTACTGGGCGACGCTTGTCATCAGCGCCCTGACGGCGGTCGCGTCATAGATCGGGTCGACCTTGATCTTGCCGGAAATGACGTCTTCGCGCAGGGCCTGGATATCCTTCCAGACATCATCCGGGATCGCAGCGGTCTTCAGCAGCTTGACCGAGTCGTCCTTGAGGCCGATCGTGTAGTTCTTGGTGCCGAACGTGTCGGCCTTCAGGTCGGCGATCATCGCCGCATAGACGGGTTCGATGTTCCACACCACCGAGGACAGCAGGAAGCCTTTGTCGATCGGCGTCTTGTCGCCGATGACATCGATGAAATAGACCTTGCCGCCGTCAGCCGCCTTGGTTGTCTCAACCGCCTGCAGCATGCCGAAGCTCGAACCGTTGCCTTGGCCGAAGATGATGTCGGCGCCCGACGCGATCACGCTTTCGGTAACGCGCTTGCCCCCGGCCGCATCGCTGTAGGCGGCCGGACCGATCACCGCATAAGTGATCTTGACGTCCGGGTTTTCCGCCTTCACGCCTTGCGCGAACGCCGCCGACTGCGAATTCCACGAAGGCGGTTCGCCCGACACGACGATGCCGACCGACTTGGAGCGCGACGTCTTGGCGGCGAGACGGCCGGCGAGATATGCGCCCTCGTGACCACTCAGCGTGTAGTCGGCGACGAGACCCTTCTCCAGGCCGGTCGGCGTATCGACGATCGCCACCGGAACCTTCAACTCCTTGGCGATCTCAGGCGCCGAGGTGTTGTAACCGCTGGCGTGGGCGATCAGCAGGCTGGCGCCGTCGGACGCCAGTTCCCGCAACGTGGGACGAACGTCGCCATAGCCGAGGCCCTGGGCCACGACCACTTCGACGCCGGCGGCCTTGCCGGCCGCGTTGGCGGCATCGATGCCCTGCTGGTTCCAACCGTAGTCGGTGCCTTCTTCAGGCGTCAGGATAGCGATCGATTTGACTTCGCCAGCAAGCGCGCCGCCCATCAAGGCGCCACTCAATATAACGGCACTTACACTGCTTTTCAGAAGCTTAAACATGTTACCCTCTCTGTTTGATTGACCAACCAATATTCTTATTGTTATTGCGCATAAGCGAGATAGACTGCCTGATAAATTCACCCTATGGAGCTCAGGCAAAGTGAAGATCCGTTATCTCCTTCCGGCGGCGCTGGCGTTCACGTCCTTCGCCAACGCCGTCGAGTTGCACGATGTCATCGTCCGCACCGGCACCGAAGGGCTCGACATGGTGCCGTTAAGTATTTCGAATGCGGGCAATGATGGGTTGTCTTGCAATGCCGACTTGGCCCACTGGTATTCGGCCGGGATCGCGACGGTCGAGCCGGGCACGAGCGCTCGCATCGAACTCTGGTTCGACGCCAAGACCGGCACCTTTACCATTCTCAACGACAAACGCGAGAACCTGCCGGTCGAGCGGCTATGGTGCGGTCTCTCAGGCCGGGCGTACGCGACCCGCGTGCAGATCACGCTCGACCGCACCGACGCGACCAACGGCATGCGCAACGTGTCCTGCAGCATGGCCGAGGACAGGCTGGTGTGCAGGTAGCCGCGCATTGATCCGTCCGACCGGGGCACCGCGCCTATTCCTTCGCCAGGAATTTATCGGTGAAGACGTCGTCCGCGGACAGAGGCGATTTGAGCACGCCCTGAACGGTAAGGGTCTTCAGCGTTTCCTCCCACTGCGCCTTCGTCATCCAGCCAAGGCCGTGTTCCTTGGTGTCCGGGCTGGTGAAGGTCGACGCGATATCGGCGTTGATCTGCGCCAGCAGCACGTCCTTCTTGTCCGCGTAACCGGGTACCGCCTTGGCAGTGATCTCGGCTGCCTCCTCGGGGTGCGCAACGACATAGTCGAACGCCTCCCTGTACGCCTTGACGAAGCGGGCTACGATTTCGGGCTTGTCCTCGATCATCTTCTGCGAGGTGAACAGCCCGGAGCCATAGGCCTTCCAGCCGAAATCGGCGCCCATCATGATGCTGAGCGAGCCTGGACCGCCGGCCTTGGCCTCCAGCTCGGGAACCTCGGCGTCGACATAGCCGACGACGGTCTGGACCCGGCCCAGAAGCAGGTAACTTTCGTAGGGCGGTGAGACGCTGTTCAGCGTCATGTCCTTCTCGGTCAGACCGTTGGCCGCCAGGAAGCCCCTGAAGAAGATGTAGGTTGAGCCGGCCGGATGAATGCCGATTGTAAGACCCTTGAGATCGGCCGGCTTGGTGAGCTTCACCGTCTTGGCGAGCGAGATGATCGCCAGCGGCGAATGCTGGTTGACGGCCGTCAACGCCACCACCGGGACATTCTGCGACCGCGCGACGGCGAGGGTTGGAAGATCGCCGAAACCGAAATCCGCGTTCTCGTTGCCCACCAGCCGCATGGCGTCCGGCGAGCCGGAGCCCTTCCGGATCTCGGCCACCTCGATGTCGTTCTTGGCGAAGAAGCCCTTTTCCTTGCCGACGAAGAACATGGCGTGATTGCCGCGCACCACCCAGTCGAGCTGGACGTTGACGGTGTCTTTCGCCAGCGCCACGCCGGAGAAGCCGACCGCGCCGGCAAAGGCTACAAACGTGGCTGCCTTGATCAGTGAGCGTCTCAGCATTAGATCGATCCTTCCTGACTTTGACTGTCCCAGAAACTAGGACTGGCTGAATTTCGGTGCCCACGGCACCACGATGCGTTCGAGAATTTCGGCGGCGTAGTAAAAGGCGATGCCCAGCACCGAAACGAGGAACAGGGCCGCAAAGACCAGCGCGGTGTCGAGTTGGGTCGAGGCGAACTGGATGACGTAGCCGAGCCCATCCGAGGCGCCGGCGAATTCGCCAACGATGGCACCAATGACGCTGAGCGTCGCAGCGATCTTGGTTCCGGCCATCAGGTTCGGCAGCGAATGCGGTACACGGATCCTGAACAGGATCTGCGTCTGGCTTGCGCCGACCGAATTCATCAGCGACAGCAGCGAGCGATCGACCGACTGCATGCCCGCCAGCATCGACAACGTCACCGGAAAGAAGGCGATGACCAGGATCAGCCCGATCTTGGGCGCGAGCCCGTAGCCGAACCAAAGGATGAAGATCGGCGCCAGTGCCACCTTGGGCACATTCTGGAACAGCACCACCAGCGGATAAAGCGCTCGCCCCAGCCAGTCGAAGCGCACGATGATCAGTGCGATGGCGATGCCGACCACGACGGAGACAAGGAAACCGAACAGGATCTCGCCCGCCGTCACCAATGTCGCTTGCATAAGCGTTCCCCATTGCGCGACCAGTGATCGCGCGATCTCGGACGGGGCGGGAATGATGAAGGCGGATATGGCGAAGATCCGCACCGCAGCCTCCCACACCATGATCGTCGCCAGCAGAAGGATGACCGCCGGAAGCCAACTGGCTGTCGCCGCACTCCAGCCTGAGGCCAGCCGCGACTGCGCGAGATTGGTGATGGGTTGATCGCTCACGACGCGCCTCCCGGTTGATGGCTGGCGCGCAACATCGTCCGCAGCTGAACCGCCAGCCTGACGAACTCCGGATCCTCCGTCACCGACAGATCGCGCGGATAGGGCAGCTCAATGTCGAGGCTCTCGGTGATCCGACCCGGCTTGATCCCCATAACATGGACATGGAGGGACAAATGGATGGCCTCGTCGATGGAGTGGGTGACGAGCACGATGGTCTTGCCGGTGCGCTGCCAGATCTCCAGCAGCGACTGGCCCATCGAATCCCTGGTAATGGCGTCGAGCGCGCCGAATGGCTCGTCCATCAGCAGCACAGCCGGATCGAGCGCCAATGCGCGTGCAATGGCGACGCGCTGGCGCATGCCGCCGGACAATTCATGCGGGCGCTTGTGAGCGCTGTCGCCCAAGCCCACCAGTTCCAGCATCTCTTGGCCGCGCGCCCGCAACTCGGCGCGTGAGAGCGACTTGTCAGCAATGCTGAGCAGCATCGATGCGTTGTCGACGGCATTCTTCCAGGGAAGCAGGTTGGCGTCCTGGAAGACGAGGCCGATCATGCGCTTGCGCGCCGCCTCCACCGGCGAAAGCCCGGCGATCGAAACGCTGCCGCTTGTCGGATTTGCAAGCCCGGCCAGAACCTTGAGCAACGTGCTCTTGCCGCACCCGGAAGGACCGATAAGCGAGACAAACGACCCTTCCGGTACTGAAAGATCGATATTCTGCAGAACCTGCTGCCTGGCCAAGACCACCGAAACGCCCTTGGCCGAGATCAGGTCGTCATGGCGGATACGGGACGGCAGGCCGTCGGCTGCTCGAATGGTTTCAATGCGCATGGCTTGCCGCTCCATTCGCTGCCGTCAGCCGTGGCCGGACCGTTCGATCCGGAAAGGCGCACATGGCTGGGATGGCCGCCGTGGCGACTTCCCCAGCCCTGCTGACCCTGTAAGAACGATGCATCACCGCCTACTCCCGGCCTTCCAGGATGCGCCGCACCGCAACGAGTTTGCGCGCCCGTTCGCTCTGCAGCGCCTTGGTCTGCTCGGGCGTATAGGAGAACATGCCCTCGCCCGACTTGATGCCGAACTTCGACGCTTCCGTCTTTTCCAACACCATCGGCGCGACATCGTCGCGATTGGAAAGATCGGCGTTGAGGAAGGACGAGACGGATTTGTAGATATCCAGGCCCGCCATATCGAGCAGCGCCATAGGCCCGATAACGGCGATTTTGTAGCCAATGCCCCACGAGACGCAGGTGTCGAGATCTTCCGGATCGATGACGCCGCGCTCGACCAGGTCGACCGCCTCACGCAGCAATGCATAGAGCACGCGGTTTTCGACGAAGCCCGGTACGTCCTTCTTCACCACCACCGGCAGCAAACCGATGGAGCGGATCAGGTCGCGGATCGTCGTCACGGTTTGCGGCGCGGTCTTCTCGCCGGCGATCACCTCGATCATCGGGATGATGTGCGGCGGGTTCGACCAGTGCATGCCCACCATCCGCTCGGGATGCGATATATGCTCCTGCAGCTTGGTAATCGGGATACCCGACGTGTCGGACGCGACGATCGTGTCGGATGCTGTCAGCCCGTCGATCGTGCGATAGACATCGGCCTTTACCGAAATGTTTTCAGGAACGTTCTCGATGACCAGGTCGGCGCCGGACACCGCGTCGGCGATGTCGTCCGTGAATCGAACGGTCCCAACGCCGGCCGGCGGAGGCGCGATGTCCAGCGCGTCGAGAACGGTTTCGGCCACGCTCAGCATGGATCGCGCGCGCTCGATCGCTGCTGGGGCAACGTCGTAGGCGACGACCTGCAGACCGCCTCTGGCGAGCCGGGCGGCCATGCCCGGTCCCATCGTACCCAGACCGATGACGGCGATACGTCGGATCATTGCACTGCCCCGCTTTCTTTTGAGCTCGCGATGAGGTCGGCGGCTTTCTCGGCGATCATGATCACTGCCGCATTGATGTTCCCGCAGACCAGGTCGGGCATGACGGAAGCGTCCACCACTCTGAGACCTTGGAGGCCGCGAACGCGCAATTCCGGGTCAACGACCGAGGCTGCATCGACCCCCATCCGGCAGGTCCCGGCCGGATGATGCACGGTGATGGAGGTCCGGCGGATATGCTCGTCGATCTCGTCGTCGCTCTGACAGTTCGGGCCGGGAAAAAACTCCGCCTCGACGAAGGGCTGCATGGAGGGCTGCGCCGCGAGGTCCCTTGCGACCCGGAAGCCGGCCCTGAGGGATTCCCAATCCTTCGGCGAGGCCAGGAAATTCTGGTGGATCAGAGGCGCCGCGGAAGGATCGGCCGACGCCAGTTTCACCGCTCCCCGGCTTTCAGGCTGTGTCGCCACGATCCGCGTTGCGAAGCCGTCGGTAAACGGTGCCTTGAACGGCTTGAGATA
The DNA here is from genome assembly GCF_055811195.1 of Mesorhizobium sp. WSM4823. Classification (NCBI taxonomy): domain Bacteria; kingdom Pseudomonadati; phylum Pseudomonadota; class Alphaproteobacteria; order Hyphomicrobiales; family Phyllobacteriaceae; genus Mesorhizobium; species Mesorhizobium sp. WSM4823. The sequence continues at coordinate 136,994 of NZ_JBVVQL010000009.1, read as the reverse complement.
TGGCCATGCGGCGAGCGGGGCCGCCGTGAAGAGCAGTTGCACATCCGGCAACGGTCGCGCCGGACCGCTCTTCAGGAAGGCGACGACCCCGCCGGGCACATCCGCCGAAAAACCTCGTCCGGTGAGGTATGTCTTGAGGAAATCGAGCCCGATGCGGTCGGCGCGCATGTTGCGCAGGAAGGGGCCTGGAGTCCGGCGCCGGTACATCAGAATGACCGAGACGTGATCCTGCAGGTTCTTGCCGACCCCGGGCAGGTTGACTCGCGTCTGGATGCCGTGCGCAGCAAGCTCCTCCTGGGCGCCTATGCCCGACAGCATCATGAGTTGCGGCGTGTTGATCACACCGCCGGCAAGCAGCACTTCCTTATGGGCGACGATCGTGCGTTCGCCCCCCTTGTGGTTAATTATGACGCCCGTGGCGCGCGTACCCTCCAGCACGACCTTGGTTGCATTCGTTTCTGTCAGGACTGTCAGGTTTGGCCGCTTCAGCACCGGCCGCAGATAGGCTGATGCGGTCGACGAGCGCCGACCTTTTGCAATCGTCATCTGCAGGCGGCCAAAACCCTCCTGAAGCTCGCCATTGTAGTCGTCCGTCTGCTCATAGCCTGCCTGGACGCTGGCCTGCGCAAAGGCGTCGATCAGCGTGTCCTTGTAACGGCAGAACTGGGTGTTGACCGGGCCGCCTCCGCCGCGAAAATGGCTCTCTCCGCCTTCCCAGCTTTCCTGCTTCTTGAAGTAGGGGAGCACCTTGTCGTACGACCAGTCATGGAGCCCGCTGGCGGCCCAGCGGTCATAGTCGCCGCGATTTCCCCTGACATAGGCCATCGCATTGGTCGAGGACGATCCGCCGATAACTTTGCCGCGCGCGCACTCGACCCTGCGCCCGCCGACATTGTCTTCCGGCTCGCAGAAATACATCCAGTCATGGCGTCGCTCGGTCAGGATCTTGCCCCAGCCAAGCGGGATATGGATCATGGGGTCACGGTCCCAACCGCCGGCCTCGATCAGAAGCACCGAGCATTTCGGATCAGCGCTCAGCCGGTTGGCCAGCACGCAACCGGCCGATCCGGCCCCAACGATGACGTAGTCGTAGCTTTCCGCGTGCGGCATAGTAGGCTTCATCGCTTTCACCTGACGCTCCGGCGCCAGAGAACTACTTGGATTGAGGCTGGAAAATCGTGGCACCGACCATGATCCTCCAGGTGATCTTCAAAGACCCGTCGACATTAGGCTAGGCCCGCCTGCCTGAGGCGCATCGACCAGTGGTCCCATCCCCGGTCGATCTGTTTGCCGACGAGTTGTCCCGCCGTCTTCACTTCGCCTGGTGTCAGGTATTTTATCTTGCCTATCTGCAGCCCGGCCGTGAGCGCCTTGGCTTCCTGCTCAAGATAGAAAGCGCGGAACACGACCTCACGGATAGAACTGCCGACGTTTACTACGCCGTGGCGTGCCATGAGGACCACGGTCTGGTCCCCGAGGCTTTCGGCAATATCGGCACAAACGCTGGGGCTGCCACCGAAAAGGTCGGTCTCGTTACCCTGCTTGTCACGGATATCGTACACGGGCACGACCTCGCCCATGAATGCCCCCATATGGGTGACCGGCCGCAGCGGCTGATCGACAAAGCAATATGGCAGGACAGCCGGAGAATGGCTGTGCAACACGCACTGAACGTCCGGCCGGGCCTTGTAGATCTCGCTGTGGATGTAGCGTTCCAGATAAGACGGCCGGTTATCCGAAGTCTCGCCCTCTAGATTAAAGCGCTGGATGTCGTCAGTCGTTATGACGCTCGGCGCAAGCTTTTGCGCCAGGAAGAAGCTGTTCGGATCCTCGGGGTCGCGGGCACTGATATGCCCGAACGTATCCAGGATACCCTCGTACAACAGGATTTTCGTCGCTGTGACCAGCTCCTCGAAAACCTTCTGGCGAACGGAATTGTTATTTGTCACTCTCAATTCTCCCACTTCAGCGGCCCAGACCGATTCTTGTTCTTGTTGTTGATCGCGGCCGCCGAAAATTTCACTTGTTTTCGTAGATGCCGACGATCCGGTTTTGCTCGATGATGTTGCCGGCATATTTCTGGAGGAACTCCTCCCTGGTGGGCGTCCCTTCGACCTCAGTGTCCAGGGCATAGACCCAGAAGTAGTAGTGATGCTCTCCATGACCCGCGGGCGGCTGAGGCCCGTAATATTGCATGCCGCCGGCGCCGTTTGGGCCCACGCGAAACTTTTCCTGCGCGTCCGAGAGGTCGGTGGTCGACGGATCGATGCCGTAGACGACCCAGTGCGTGAAACCGTTGGGCAATGGCGCGTCCGGATCGTGGCAGATGACGGCGAGCTCTTTCGTCCCAGCCGGGACGCCGCTGACCTTTAGTTTGGGCAATACATTGCCCTTGTCGCCGGCATGCTCGTCGCGCAATTTCCCGAGCGGCTGGAAATCCCCAGACGTTATTTTGAGGTCCTTGATGTTCAGGGGCATGGAAACTTCGTCCTTTCAGTAATTTCGATCGACTAGACAGCGGCGGCCTTGAGGTCAGCGACGGTTTTGCCGCCGACGCGCTGATGCACGCGCGGACCCGATGCGACAGCCACGCAGATCAGAAGCTCGTCCGGGCGCGGGCCATCCGGCACGGAAAAGGTGATCGCGTCGTAGTGGGACCGGATGTAGAGCTCGTCCTTGTGGGCGAGCGGGATATCGATGGCGCTGCCGGCCACGGCGACCTTGCTCACCGACGAGATCCAGGCTTTGCCACCACCCACCTGCTGGCGGAGCGGATCGCCGAACACCGTGGTGATGCAAGCGACGACATGTTCCTGTTCGCCGGCGGTGCCGGCAATACCGCCTTTGCCATAGCTTTCGACCTGCCGGTTGCCGAGCAGGGCGACGGCGCGTTCACCGAGCGCATGGCCTATGGCCGCGCTTGGATTCGTCAGATCGGACAGCTCGGCGAGGAACTTTCCGGCAAACGGATTGCGTATGACAACGCCCGCCGCAATCTTGACGAGGCTGTCGCCCGGTTTGCCGCCGTCATGACGGATTTCCTGGACCGAGGAATACCATCCCCTGACCTCATAGTGTTTTTCGACTTCGCTAGAATAGGTCATCCTCGTCTCCTGAAGGGAAGGCGCTTTTGGTATGGCCGAGCCTTTCGGCCCGTGTTGCCCGATGCTACTGCGGCCATGAGTAGACGCGGCGGATTGGGTCGTAGCGGGCAGCTTCCAAAGCCGCCGGCGTGAACATGTTTCCTTTCGAGAGCGAGCGATTCGCGGCGTAATCGGCGGATAAGGCCTGGCAGCGATCGGTGATCGGGCGGATGCGCTTCTCCCACTCGACCAGCGCGTCCTCCACGGGCCCACCCGCCTCCAGGTCTTGGGACAGGCTGAAGGCATTGACCATCGAGCAACCCGCGCCCTGCGCAAGGGCCGGGCACATTGCATGGGCGGCATCGCCTACCAGCGCGACCTTGCCTCTCGTCCAGCTATCCAGCTTGGTCGTCTCGTATTTATCGTACCTGGCGGTCGTGAGCTTCGCCGCTTCGACGAGGCACGGCTCGAGGAACGGAAACATCTCTACCCAGACCTCGAGATCGATCGGAACGTGCGATCCGCGCGGATCGGTCGCCGGAGCCATCATGCCGAGGTAAAGTTCCTTCTTATTGCAGGGCGAATAGAGGATGCGCTGAACCCGAGGGCTGAAGTTCCACATGTCGATGGTGTTATCCCACTCGCCATCGCCGAGTTCTTCCTTCTTGCGGGGCACGATCAGGCGTATGATGCCGTCCGTGGCGCTCCATCGATCCTGCTTGAAGCCGATGGAATCTCTGACCTTGGAGCCCACGCCGTCGGCGCCGACGATCAGGTCGGCTTCCAGAACCTCGCCAGTCCGGAGGGTAAGGCGACCTTCCGGATCGGCGGTGACCGCTTCGGAATTGACGCGCATCTCGACACCTACCGCACGAGCGCGACTGACCAGAGCATCGTGCAGATGGCGCCGGGTCATGATGCGCCAGGGGAGACCGTTGAACGTTTCCTTGGAAATGGACTTGTTGTGCATCCAGGTCTCGTAGGTGGGGGGTGTGTGCGAGCCTTCGAGAACGTCGTCCAGGGCGCCCAGTCCTTCCAGCACGCGAAGGCCATTGTGCCAGAGATAGATGCCGGCGCCGAATGCCCGCAGCTCAGAGCTTTTTTCGTGCAGCCGCACGTCCCATCCGTTTTGCCTCAGAGCAATGGCGGCGGTCAGGCCGGCAAAGCCGCCGCCGGCGACCTCGGCACGACGCGTTCTGCCGGAAGATATATTTACGTTGGCCATTTTCTGATCCTGCTGCATACAAATGACGGCACTTGGCTGTTAGGCGTCTATGAAGTTGGTGATGGCTTTCAGGGTGATCTCGGGAGAGACCTCGTTGACGTAGTGGTCGGCATCCGGAACGACGACGACAGGCAGGTCGGGCCGCAGGCGACTTGTCTTGGCCAGAGCCGCCGCGGAAACCAGCTTGCTTGCCTCACCCCGAACGACGAGAACAGGCTTCGTGACCTCCCGATAGACCGGCGCCAGGTCCGATCGAAGGCCCCTGGCGGTCTGCGCCATAGCCGCGGGAGAGGCCAGTGGCCGCAGCCCGCCTTCGACCGGCTGATAGCCACTTTGGGCCCTGATCTTGATGGCATCGGCGGGAATGTTGGGATAGCGCCCGGCGAGATACGCTTCGATGGCCGCTACATTGTCGAAAAGCTGGTCCCCGGCGTTCACTCGCGCTTCCAGCGCGTCGAACGCTTCAGTCTCGATGTACGGGGTGAAGTCGATCGCGACGACCGACCGCACCAGGTCCGGATATTTCGCTGCGGCCGTGACGGAATTTCTGGCACCGAGCGAATGTCCGACCAGGATGGCACGGCCCCGGTCGAGAATCCGTATCAGGCCGGCAATGTCGTCCGCGTAGTCATCGGCTTCGTAGCCGCTTTCGGGCTTGTCGCTGAGACCGTGTCCCCGCTGGTCAACCGCTATGGTCGTGAACCGATCGGACAGCTTGGCCATCAGCGGCCCGAAGACGGCGGAGTTGGAGGTTATCCCATGGAAGAACAGCATCAATGGGCCGTTGCCCTGCTCGCGCACGTTCAAGGCGATGCGACCAATGTCTAGACGTCGCGAGTCCAAATGATCGGAAGGCCTCTCTGCCGCCATGCTTATGATCCTTGCCGCCACTGCCCGTGCCCTGCAAAAGGATCATAGGAAGCCAACGCCCGTCAAGAGGATTGTCAGACAATCTTCATATTTGACAATCTGACTATCCCGCTGTCAAACTCCCACTGCCGGGCGTATCATGCTCAACAACGACTCGGCGGCCCACGAGAACTGACCCATGCCCGTAGATTTCAATTTTCGAATCTCGCCACGAACCGTGCAGCAGGAGACTGTGGACAAGCTACGGCTGGCCATCTTTTCCGGGCTGTTTCAGCCGGGAAGCCGGCTCATCGAAAGTCAGCTGTGCACGGAACTCGGCATCAGCCGCCCCTCGCTAAGGGAGGCCCTGCGCAGCCTTGAGGCCGAGCGCCTGATCGAGATCGTACCCAACCGCGGACCCTCGATCCCGGCTCTTTCGTGGGAGGTGGCAACCGCCATCTATGAAGTTCGAGAGCTGCTGGAAGTCGAAGCAGCGGGACGATGCGCCGTGAGAATTTCGCCCGAACAATTGCGTGAACTCGAGCGATCCCTGTCCGCGTTCGAACAGGCGGCCTCCAGCAATGACAGCCTGGCGCAGGTGATGACGGCCGCAGATTTCTATTCGATCATACTGGCCAATTGCGGGAATCCGGTCCTGGAGGAAGTCCATCGCGGCCTGGTGGCCAGGATAAGCTTCTTTCGAGGCCGATCCATGTCATTGGAAGGCAGAGCACAGAGCAGCCTGGCGGAGATGAGGGAGATAGTCGAAGCCATCGCGGCGGGCGACGAGGAAGCCGCCCGCAAGGCCTCGAGGCAGCACGTCCTGAAGGCAAAAGCCGCCGCCAAGAGATCCATGGACGGCGCAGTTTGAGTTGTCGAAAGAGGTTGCCGCGTCTGACGACGCGTCCCTTCACGATATTGCGCATCGAGACTATCGGCAGAATGCGGATCCGTGCGCCGGGCCTGAACCACGCCGGATGCCGGCTGTCGAACCAAGCAAGCGCCAGACGGAGTGATGATGACCAGTGCCAATGTTGAGCGGAGACTGGACTGCAATATTGCCATCGTCGGCGGCGGCTCGGCTGGGGCGTTGCTGGCAGCACGGCTGAGCGAGGATCCGGCCCGCCGCGTGCTGCTGATCGAGGCAGGCGCAGAGGCAGCGGATCCCGACATCTGGAACCCTGCCGCGTGGCCGCTGCTTCAGGGCCGCGACTATGATTGGGACTATCGCACTGAGCCGCAAGCCGGGACTGCGGGACGGGTACATCGCTGGGCGCGCGGGCGGTTGGTCGGCGGCTCGAGTTGCTTGCATGCGATGGGATATATGCGCGGTCATCCTTCCGACTACCAGGCCTGGGCCGATACGACTGGTGATCGCCGCTGGAGTTGGGAGGGACTTCTGCCAGTTTTCCAGGCTATCGAAGACCACCCGCTTGGTGGCGACGGCATCCATGGCAAGGAGGGGCCGTTGCCGGTCTATTTGCCGGCGGATGAAGTCAGTCCGGTTGCTCGCGCCTTCATTGAAGCAGGCGCATCGCTGGGTCTGCCTCGGCTTCAGGGCCACAACAACGGGGAGATGATCGGTGTTACCCCCAACTCCTTGAATATTCGTGACGGGCGGCGGGTTACGGTGGCGGACGCATGGCTGACGACAGTTGTTCGAGGCCGGCCAAACCTGACCATCCTTACGCAAGCCCGGGTGCGGCGGCTCAAATTGGACGGCAATCAGGTCTGCAGTCTGGAAATCGTCGGGCGACAGGGTTGGGTCGAAGCCTTCGCGGATCAGGTCGTGCTTTGTGCAGGAACACTGGAAAGTCCGGCTTTGCTGATGCGCTCGGGCATAGGTCCGCACGGTACGCTGGACGCCGCGGGCGTCGGCTGTCTGATCGACATGCCGGGGGTCGGTCGAAACCTGCAGGACCACCTGCTTGGCGCCGGCAACCTTTACGCAGCCCGCAAGCCGGTTCCTCCGTCACGCCTCCAGCATTCCGAGTCGATGGCCTACATGCGAGCGGGCAACTTCGCCGCTAACGGGCAGCCTGAAATAGTCGTCGGTTGCGGCATCGCTCCGATCGTGTCGGAATGCTTCCAGGCACCCGCCGCCGGCACGGCGTACTCGCTGCTGTTCGGGATCACCCATCCGACGAGTCGCGGCAGCATCCGTATAAGCGGGGCAGAGATCGGCGATCGACTGATCATCGACCCCGCGTATTTGCAAACCGGTCGTGACCGAGAACTGTTTCGCCAAGCTCTTGAGGCGGCACGGGCGGTCGGGCATCGAGATGAACTCGCCGATTGGCGAGAGCGGGAACTCCTGCCGGGGACTCTGAACAGTGTAGCCGAGATAGACGGCTTCGTAGCGCAGTCGGTCATCACCCACCATCATCCTTGCGGCACCTGCAGGATGGGCAAGGATTCGGATGCTGTCGTCGATTCGGATTTGCGGTTAAAAGCGCTCGACAATCTCTTTATCGTAGATGCTTCGATCATGCCTAACCTTACAAGCGGTCCAATTCATGCTGCGGTTCTCGCGATCGCCGAGACGTTCGCTCGGACTGTGGCCTACGACATGGTCTAATTCACGGTTCAAGTCTGGGCCGGTTCCACTCATGTGTTGCTCACCAGCATGCCAGTCAGGTTCGTCTGCGCATGACCTCCCCGTCGCACGATCGGACATAGCTACTTGTATGGCTGGACGCTTGCGGTAATCGTCTGGAAACAAAGTTAGATTTCCGTCGTTTAGATTCCGCCTCTGGAACCATTTTTCCCTAGAAATTTCAGCAATTTATGCCATGGCCGCCGACTTGGCTAACCAGTTAGCGAAAATCAGCCTGTCGTAAAACGGCATGTCGCGTAGCATTCCCGCCGCCTTTCAAGCATTACCTGCGCCTGAAATGGCTGGTCTCGTCCGGCGAAACACCTTTGCTCACACCGGGCAGATGACGGATTTGATTTGCTTGGTGTTCCCCCTTCCTTAGGGCAAACTGCCTGCTGGGGCTCGAGGAGGAGAAATGAGAGCACGCGCAGCAACGGTTGGAGATCTGGAAGCTGTTTTCAGCGATCTGTCCAAGCGGATCTCGGACGAGTACGCCGCGGCCGGCAAGGACAGCAAGATCGCGTACGACAATCTGATGATGAACCTGAAGGAAGGCCGTGCTCACGCGCTTGTCAAGGGCGAAGACACCGTGGCGATCATCGCGTGGCACGAGCATAGCGACGCCGCTGATACGCTATTTGCCGCGCAGGAGGATTTCTTCAGTGCCGTGACCGTTCGCTTCTGCAAGCGGCACATTCGCCATATCCAGGCGCTTGCCGGCAACCTCCCCATTCACTCGCGCAGCTGGCTTCGGAGACCGGACGTCGCAAAATGGTTTCGAATAATCGGCTATGTCGAACGAGGCCAGGACAACGGCGCCAACCTGTTCGAACTGCCGCCGGCTCGCTCCGCATAAGAAATCCAGCCGTGCTGCGAAAACCTGACTTTGGGTTCAGCCGGCGCCGCGCTCGCCTCGGCGTGGCGATGGCTAAATCCAGCTGAAAGTTTCAATCATCCATGCGCCGCGCGCCAACCAAAAAGGCCCGCCGCTCCATTTGCGAAGCGGCGAGGCCCCATATTCGGGGACGATTGCCGGGGTGTTGCCCGGCATTGCCTACGGTGCAATTCAGGTGCCAGACATGTTGACCCATAATGGGTCACCGCATTCGGGAAGCGCGAACCATCTTCCGCGATCACACCACTGCCATACCTCGCCATTCCTGCTATGTTTCCTTGCGGCGGACCTGATTTCCGCCTGGCCGGCGCCCATCAGGCAATCTACCCCAACGCCCCCCAAGGTGGCGCCGGCCAATCTTCCCCACCGACATCGTCAGACACGGCCCTTGCGAAGGCGAAGCTTCGCTAGGTCCTATGGTCAACACCAAGCTGACCTCATATCGGGCACACATCTGGATCCGCGACCGGCAGAGGCGCCCTCGGCGCCGCGCTCGCGCCCGAGCACCTTGTGTTTAGGGATGATGCACCGCGAACGCCGCCTGAACGGCACGGTTGACCGTGACCGGCAGGATGGACATGTGGTTTTCGCCGGCATGCAGTTCGAAACTGGCGCTCAGGCCGGGGATCGCGCCGAGGCGCTCCGCCATCTGGCGCGCGAATTCGTCGGTGCGCGTCAGCTTCTTGTGCTCCAGGCGTTGCGCCTCGTCCGCAGCGCCGATCTGGAAAGGCGCCAGCTTTTCCGTCTCGTATTCGCCGGCCGACAGGAGCGCCTGCGCCCTCAAGTCATCCGGCACGGCGGTTTCGAACGCCTGGAGAAAGCGGTCGATGAGGCGATCCTCCCAGTAGATGGCTGGGCTGGCCGCGATCCAGGTCTGGAAGGCGAGAGGGCGAGTGAACAGGGCATAGAGCGCGAACAGCCCGCCAAAGGAGTGGCCGTAAAGCGCCTGCCGGCCGCTGTCGATCCTGGCGCGGCTCGCCACCCACGGCTTCAATTCGTCCTCGATGAAGGCGAGGAATTCTTCCGCCCCGCCGGTCCTGACCTCCCGGCCGCCATCATGGAATGGCGGGTAGGTCTTGCCCGGCGGCGGACCGAGATCCCATGAGCGCCTGAGCGGATCGTAGGCGCCTGCCACGGGATAGCCGATGGTGACGATCACGCCGTGCTCGACATTGGTGCCGAGCGGGTAACCAGCCTGGGCGCGCATGGCGTCGACGGCGGTGCCGATCACGGCGTTGCCGTCGGTCATGTAGAGCACCGGCCAGCCGGCCTGTGGCTCTGGCTTTGCCGGCACATGCAGGAATATCCGATAGGGATCGCCGCCGCGCGTGGGAACAAGATCGTGGACTGTGGTGTCGGCGATCAAAGCGGGTATCGAAATCGGTCGTTCGGACATCGGTGCCTCTTGCATCGGAATCAGCGGCGGCGCAGCAGCCACATCAACACCGGGCCGCCGATCAGCGTGGCGACGAGCCCGGCCGGAACCTGGCGCGGGAAGATGACGGTGCGGCCGATCCAGTCGGCGGCGACCATGATCAAAGCGCCAACCAGCACCGCGCCGGCGGCTTGCGGCAGCGCACGGGCCAGCCCAAGGCGACGGGCGAGATGCGGCGCCATCAGGCCGATGAAGGTCAGCGGCCCGACGATCAGCGTCGACGAGGCCGTGAGCGCGGCGACCATCAGCAGCACAAGAAGCCGGGTTTTTGGCACATCGACGCCAAGCGACTGGACGGTGGAGGACCCGAGCGGCAGCATATCCAGCCAGCGCATTAAAAGCGGGGCGAGCAGCAACAGGCAAAAGGCGATGGTGCCGGTCAGAAGCGCGGCACCCGCATCGACGCCATAGGTCGAGCCGGTGAGCCAGTTGAGGAGTTTCACGGCGCGCGGGTCGCCTGTGGCGGTCAGCACCAGGATCAGCGCGTCGAACAGTGCCGTCAAAGCCACGCCGGCCAGCAGCAGGCGCTCCGGCGTATAGGCGGCGCGCCGGCCGACCGCCAGGGTCACCAGCAGAGCGGCGAAGGCGCCGACGGTTGCCGCCGCGGTCTGGGCCGAGCGGCCCGCATCGGAGAGCGAAAACAGCGCAACCATCATGCCGAGCGCCGCACCGGCGCTGATGCCGAGCACCTCGGGGCTCGCCATCGGATTGCCGGTCAGCCGCTGCATCATCAGCCCGGCAAGCGCCAGCATTGCGCCGGCGGCAAACGCGGCGGACACACGGGGCCACCGCCATGACAGCAAGGGCTGCAGCTGATCGCCGAAGGCGAACGTCCAGCCGTCTGGCCCCGGGCCATAGAACAAGGCCAGCCCGAGCAGCAGAAGCAGGGACAGGCCGATCGCCGTCAGCACGAGGCCGGGCCGGCCTATTCTGGGCAGGTGCTCCGCGGTGAGCGCCGGAACCTCCAGGCCAAGGGCAAGGCGCGGCAGCAGCCACAGCAGCAGCGGCGCGCCGAGAAGGGCTGTGATCGCGCCGGTCGGCAGCAGGTCGCCTTGCGGCCCGGTCGCCATCTGCACCGCCTGGTCGGCGGCCCACAAAAGTGCTGCACCGATGAGCGGCGCCATCACCAGCCGCTGGCTCAGCCGGCGCGCGCCGCCGATGCGGGCAAGGGACGCGGCCGCCAGGCCGACGAAGCCGACCACACCGACGGCGGCGACGACGAAGGCAGTGAGCGCGACGGACGCAGCCAGCCCGGCGAAGCGATACACGCCAAGCGGAAGGCCGAGGCTGCGCGCGCCTTCATCGTCGAGGCCAAACAGGGTCAGCGGCCGCACCATCAGGCCGATCGCCAAAGCCGCGGCACCGATGCGCGGCAACAGCCAAAGCGTCGTCGTCCAATCCTGCTGGCCGAGCGAACCGGCGCCCCAGATGAACAGGCTGGCCAGCCATTCGTGCCGCAGCACGATGAGGGCTGCCCCGATCGCACCGGCATAGAGGCTGACGACAAGCCCCGCAAGCACCACGGAAAGCGGCGACAGGCCCTTGTGCCAGGACAAGGCAAAGACGGCTGCAATCGCGACGAAAGCGCCGGCAAGCGCCACCCATTCGCGGCCGAAGGCAAGCAGGGAGGGTGACAGAAGCGTCGCCAAGGCCAGCGCCAGATAGGCGCCTGCCGAGACGCCGACCGTTTCCGGCGAGGCCAGCGGGTTGCGTAGAACCTGCTGCAGAACGGCTCCGGCAAGCCCAAGGGCGGCACCGCACAAAAGGCTGACCGAAAGCCTGGGCAGGAAGGCATAGTGGACGAGAACCTGCTGCATGTCGTCGAGGTCAGGAGAAGTGAGCGATTGCAGCCAAAGTGCCGAAGGCAGCTGCACAGTGAGATTGGAGACAGTTGCCGCCACCGCTGCCACCGATAGCACCGCACAGAGCAGGATCGCGACCACCGGCTGATTGCCGAACATGCGGCGCGGCCATGTCTGGCCGGCCAGCTTACCACCCTCCGGCAAGGCCGCTGCGTCCTCAGCCACGAGCAGCTTCCCCGGTCATCGCCTTGGCCAGGACGCGGGCAAAACGGTTGGCTGACGGCAGCGCGCCGAACATCAGGACTGCGGGAAGACGCATGATCGAGCGGTTGCGCACGAAGGGCATGGCATTCCAGACCGGGCTTTCGGTTAGCGTGCCGCCGGCACCCTCAGGCAAGGGTTCGAGATAGGCAAGGCGCGCGTCGCTCGCGGTCGCCAGACCGTCGATGCCGACGGTCGAAAACCCCCAATAGTTGGTCTCGCCCGTCCAGGCGTTGCGCAGTCCGATGCGATCGAACACCTCCTGAAACAGGCTTTTCCTGCCATAGACGCGCACATTGCGCGGATCCATGAAGCTGACGACATAGATCGGCCGCGCCGAAAGCGGCGCCAGCTCCTGGCGAACCTCTGAAAAATACGCATCCGTCGCCGCGATCAGCGCCTCGCCTTCGCTTTCCTTGCCGACAAGCCTGGCCAGTTGGCGGGTTGCCTCGACGGCGCGCTGATAGGGCTGTCCCGCTTCGGTATAGAGCCCGATCGTCGTCACCGGCGCGACGCGTTCGAGCAGCGGCTTGATGCCGTCGAGATACGGAATTGCCAGGATGATGTCGGGGGCAAGCTGCTGCAGGAATTCGAGATTGGGCTCCAGCAGCGTGCCGACATCGGCGATCTCCGGCGGCAGCTCCGGTTCGACCACCCAGGTCTCCCAGGCCTCGCGATCGGCGATGGCGATCGGCCTGACACCGAGCATCAGCAAGGTCTCGGTCAGCCCGTCATCCAGCGAAACGATGCGCAGCGGCTTCGCTTCGGCCGTCGAAGGCGCCATGCCAGCGAAGGGCAGCGCGAAAAGTCCGAGCGCGGCGCGCCGGGTCATTCGGTTGCGAGGCCGGATGGCCGTCTGGATGTGACGCTCAGGCACGGTCCTGGTCTCTCTTCAATCGCGGTGCGGGCATTTCCGGAATTTGGCTTCCGGCAGTCGATAGCAGGTTGACTATGAAACATGACTTTAATAGTCAACATTGAAGATGAGTTAAACAGTCAACATTTACGCGCCGTCCGGATCGGATGCGCGCGCTCCGCAGACAGTGAGGGTGATCGAGATGAGGTTGAGCGCATATCGTGCGAAAGGTCGGCGAAACGGCATTCCAAGCCAAGGCACCCTGATCGCTGCGACATGCCTCTCGACCCTGCTCTGCACCCAGGCCTTCGCGCAGGAAGATACGGTCGAGCTCAACCCGATCAATATCGAGGGACAGACCGACAGCCCGATCGGCCCGGATGACGGCTACATCGCCAAGAACACCACCACCGGCTCGAAGACCGACACGCCGCTGAGTGAAATTCCGCAGTCGGTATCGGTCGTCACCCGCAAGCAGCTCGACGACCGACAGCCGGCGCAATTAGAGGATACCCTGTCCTATCTGGCCGGCGTCACCGCCTCGCCTTGGGGCGTCGACAACCGCTTCGACCAGTGCCTGATCCGCGGTTTCGACATCTGCACATACGTGATCTACCGCGACGGGCTGCCGCAGAAGGCGATCGACTTCTCGGGCTTCAAGATCGAGCCCTACGGGCTGGAGCGCGTTGAAGTGCTGAAGGGGCCGTCCTCGGTACTCTATGGCGAGAACGAGGCCGGCGGCATGGTCAATGCCATCAGCAAGCGGCCGACGGATACGCCGATCTATGACGGCTTCCTCAGCTATGGCAGCTTCAACACGGTCGAGGCCGGTCTCGATGTCGGCGGCCCGATCGACGACGCCGGCGTGTGGTCCTACCGCCTGACCGGGCTGGTTCGCAATGGCGAGATCGAGACCGACTATGCCCGCAACGACCGCATCTTCGTCGCGCCGTCGCTCAAATGGCAGCCGGACGCGCAGACCTCGCTCACCATGCTGGCCAACTACCAGTGGGACAGGCTGGCGCCGAACGCCTTTCTTCCGGTGGCCGGCGAACAATATCCGGCGGAGTATGGCAAGCTGCCGCGGAGTTTTTTCACCGGCTCACCGGATTTCGACCGTTTCGACGCCAACCATGGTTCTATCGGCTACCAGTTCAGCCATGAATTCGATGAGAATTGGACGGTGCGGCAGAATTTGCGCTACTCTAGGCAGGACACCGACTACCGGCAGTTGTACTACAACGGCATGGTCGACGATCGCACGATGGCGCGCACTGCCTTCACCGTGGACGAGACCGCGACCATCTTCAGTGTCGACAACCAAGCCGAGTACGACCAGACTTTCGGCGCGGTGCAGAACAAGCTGCTCGTCGGCCTCGACTACAATCGCTTCTCGGTCGACGGGCAAAACCATTACGGGGCTGGTCCGGATTTGGACATCCTGGACCCCGACTATTCCCAGCCGATCGCCATTCCCCCCATCTGGGTCGATCGCACCCAGACGATCGGCCAGATCGGCCTCTACGCACAGAATCAATCCAAGATCGCCGACCACTGGCTGCTGACGCTCGGCGGTCGCCAGTCCTGGATCGACAACACCAATTCGGACCGGCTCGACAGCGCGGGCAGCTATAAGCAGAAGGACCACGCTTTCACCGGCAATGTCGGTATCGGCTATCTCTTCGACAATGGCCTGACACCTTACGCCAGCTACGCCGAATCCTTCACCACCAATATCGGCCAGAGTCAGTCCGGGGCCGCATTCCAGCCTTCGTCGGGAAAGCAGTATGAGGTTGGCGTGAAATACGAGCCGACCTTTTTTCCCGGATTCATCACCGCTTCGCTGTTCGACCTGCGCAAGACCAACATCGTCACCTATGCCGGCGGCCCCTTCCAGATACAGACTGGTGAGGTACGCCATCGTGGCCTGGAGATCGAAGCCAACGCCGACCTAGCATCCGGCCTGAGCATGACCGCTACCTATACCTATCTCGACGCTGAGATTATCAGGGATGATCCCTTGGTAATCGGCAATCGCCCATCGCTGGTACCGGAGCACCAGGCCTCGCTATGGGCCAATTACGAGGTCGGTCACGGCATGCTGGAAGGCTTAAGCGTCGGCGCCGGCGTGCGCTACATCGGCGCAAGCTTCGGCGACAATGCGAACACCGTGAACGTGCCCGGCTATACGCTGGTCGACGCAGCACTCCGCTACAAGAAGAATGGCTGGCAGGCCGCGCTCAATGTCTCCAACCTGTTCGACAAGACCTATTATTCGACCTGCTATCCTGGGTCCGGCTGCATCTACGGCGAAGGCCGCGTCATCAAGGGCAGCCTCAGCATGAAGTTCTGAAGGCATCCAGCTCCAGAGCGGCGGACGAATCGATTTCGTACCGCCGCTCGAGCTTTTTTCTGAACATCGGATTTTCGCAAACCGGCCTCACTTTGGTCCGATGCGCCAGCATCATGTTTCCTCCATGAACGCATTGCATGCTGAAACGTCTCCGGCTGGTGATTCCAGCTGGACAGTTCCTTCTGGAACAGCAGAACGACCCGATATAAATCCGAAAACTGGTGGCAAGCCGCCGCCAGAAAGTGTTGAAGACGATGCCGATCGCATTCCACGCAGCGCGATCCAGTTGCGCTCGGCGAGGCTTGATGATTTGTTGCCGCTTCAAGGAGAATGAATGATGCGCGAGCCAGTCGGTCAAGACGAATATGGGTCGGCCAACCCCTTCGACCCGGACGACCTGTCGACGTTGAACGCGATGGGCCCGGCTGTGGCCAGCAACGATTTCGAGAAATACGCGGTCGCCGTGATCATCGTGTTCGGCGCCCTCATCATCGGCGGCTTGATGGCCGCATCCCTGGCCTTGGGGCACCGTAACGGCTTCCTTTACGCGCTTGGCGGCGCCACCGCGGCGTGGATATCCGGCAATGCGCTCCTGCTCGACCGGCCCCGTATCTACGCCGTGTTTGTCGGCATCGCGGCGGTGATGCTGATTGCGTCCACCATAACGCTGGTCATCTGACGGGTCTGCCGATATTCAGGTGATGCCGGCCTGAGCTGAATCTCAACAGACCCGGGGCGCACGAAATCTAGTATCCGATTGCCTCGCCGGATGCGGCGCGGCTGTCGATGGCGCCATTGTAGCGGGCGCCGCCGCCCTTCTCGATCTCGGCCAGGCTCTTGCCGCCGACCAGAATGCCGGCCGCCTGGCCCCACGTCGTCTCGGTGACATCGAGGTGGTAGCCCATGCCGGCAAGCAGCTTTTCGGTATCGGGCGACAGGCCGAACGGTTCGACATAGACCGTGTCGGGCAGCCACTGATGGTGGATGCGCGGCGCGTCGATCGCCTCCTGGATGTTCATGCCGTGATCGACGACATTGACGATCGCTTCTAGCGTGATGGTGATGATGCGCGAGCCGCCGGGGCTGCCGATGACCATGAACGGCTTGCCGTCTCTGGCGACGATGGTCGGGCTCATCGACGACAGCGGCGTCTTCCTCGGCGCGATCGCATTCGCCTCGCCCTGGACGAGGCCATAGAGATTGGGCACACCTGGTTTCTGGGTGAAATCGTCCATCTCGTTGTTGAGCAGGATGCCGGTGCCGTCGGCGACGACGCCGGCGCCGAACGAGCCGTTCAACGTGTAGGTCACCGCGACGGCATTGCCGTCATTGTCGACGATCGAGTAATGCGTCGTCTCCTGGCTCTCGCCAAAACCCTTCGGCATCAATTCCTGCGACACGCCGGCCCGGAACGGATCGATTTTCTCGCGGATTTCTTTCGCATAATTCTTGTCGAGCAGCTTTTCGACCGGATTGTCAACGAAATCGGGATCGCCAAGCGCCGAGTTGCGGTCGACATAGGCATGGCGCATCGCCTCGACCATGACTTTGACGGTTTCGGCGGAACCTGCACCGAGATAGGACAGCGGGTAGCCTTCCAGCACGTTGAGGATTTCGCAGATAATGACGCCGCCCGAGCTCGGCGGCGGCGAGGAGGTGATCTCATAGCCACGGTAGTTGCAGGTCACCGGCTCGAGCTCGCGAACCGCATAGTTCTCGAAATCCGCCTTGGCCAGAATGCCGCCCTTCTCCGCGCTCGCCTTGACGATGCCGTCGGCGATCGGTCCCTTGTAGAAGGCATCGCGACCGCGCTCTGAAATGGCCGAGAGCGAGGCGGCGAGATCGGCCTGAACAAGGCGCTCACCGATGGCATAAGGCTTGCCGTCCGGCTTCAGGAAGATGGCGGCCGCAGCCGGGTCCTTGGCCAGCCGCTCGGCGCCGCCTTGGAGCGAGGCGACGTCGCCCTGCTCCAGCACGAAGCCGTCCTTGGCATAGCGGATTGCCGGCGCCATCAGGTCCTGCCGCGTCAGCGTGCCGTATTTCTCCCGTGCCGTCTCGAAGCCGGCCACCGAGCCCGGCACGCCGACCGCGAGATAGCCGTTCAGGCTGGCGCCTTTCACCGGCTTGCCGTCCTTGTCGAGATACATGGTTTTCGTCGCGGCGAGCGGCGCCCTCTCGCGGAAATCGAGGAACGTCGAGCGGCCGCCCTTGAAGCGGATGGTCATGAAGCCGCCACCGCCGATATTGCCGGCGTTCGGGTAGACCACAGCCAGTGCGTAGCCAACGGCGACCGCCGCATCGACGGCGTTGCCGCCCTTCTTCAGCACCTCGACACCGACTTCAGACGCAAGATGCTGGGCGGTCACCACCATGCCATGCTCACCCTTCGCCGGCTGCGGCGAAGCGGCGAATGCGGCCAGCGGCGCAAAGGTCAAGGTGAGGGAAAGACTAATTGCGATTAGGGTGCGGCGGTGCATGGCCGTTCTCCGAGGGGCGTTGGATGTACCTAGAAGACCCTGTCGGAGGGGTTGAGTCTACTGACAATGGTAGAAAGATTCCGGAGGCCTTCGCGCGCTTTGCCGGTCCGCTTCGTAAAGCGCCGCGGCGTTGGTGGTAAGCCTATTCTTCACACCCCAGCCATTTTGTTCTTGCTTTGTGCCGGCAGTTATGCTAGTAATTCCGGCACGATACTGATTTGCGCCAGCGACCCGCCTCCGGCGGGTTTTTCGTTTTCAGACCGACCCTGACATCAAACAATTCCACCGCTGCCGCCGGCAACCGCTGGCCGTTCCGCCGCGACCTTGGCCCGATAGCCGGCGGCTCGGTAGGCGGCGACCGGATCAATGGCGCCGCCCGTGTTCAGCCGCGCCATGGCGAGGATCGGCTCGACATCGGTGCGATAGGCGGCTTTCAGCGTCTGTGTCGCCATCAACGCGTCATTGGCGTCCTGATAGCCTTCCAGCGCCTTGCGGTCGACCAGCAGCGCCTGCGCATAGGCGCGCTGCACCTCGACCGCCGACAGCATCAGGCTTTCGATCGGATCGGTGACGTTGTGGCTCTGATCGAGCATGTGGGCCGGATCGAAGCCGTCGGCGCCGGAAAGCTCGGCATCGACCAGCTCGTTGAAGACGAGGAACAGCCGGTAGGGGTCGATGGAGCCGGCGTCGAGATCGTCGTCGCCATATTTGGAATCGTTGAAATGGAAGCCGCCGAGTTTCTTGAACTGGATCAGCCGCGAGACGATCATCTCGATGTTGACGTTGGGCGCATGATGGCCGAGGTCGACCAGGCAGAACGCCTTGTCGCCGAGCTCTTTGGCGATCATGTAGTTGGTGCCCCAATCCTGCACGACCGTCGAATAGAAGGCCGGCTCGTACATCTTGTGCTCGGTGAACAGCCTCCAGTCGTCGGGTAGGCCGGCGTAGATCTCCTTCATCGCGTCGAGATAGCGCTCGAACGCCCTGGCGAAATTGACCTGGCCGGGAAAGTTCGAGCCGTCGCCGATCCACACCGTCAGTGCCTTGGAGCCCAGCGTCTTGCCGATCTCGATGCATTCGAGATTGTGCTCGACCGCCTGCCGGCGCGTTGCGGCATCGGCATGCGACAGCGAGCCGAATTTATAGGAAAGCTCTTGGTCCCTGGCGTCGGAGAAGGTGTTGGAGTTCATGGCGTCGAAGCCGAGGCCAAAGCGGGAGGCCGCCTGTTTCAGCCGGTTCGGATCGGCCTTGTCCCACGGAATATGCAGCGAAACGGTCGGCGTCGCCTGAGTCAGTTGCCGGATGACAGCGCAGTCCTCGATCTTGTCGAAAATGTCGCGCGGCTCACCGGCGCCGGGAAAACGGGCAAAGCGGGTGCCGCCGGTGCCGACACCCCAGGACGGGATGGCGACCGCGAATTTTTCGACCTTGTCGCGGATGGCGTCGATGGTGATGCCGCGCCGGTCGAGCCGTTCGCCGAGCGAGGCGTAATCGCGCTTGAGATCGACCTTGCGCGCGGCATTGCTCTTTTCGACGATGTCAGCCGAAATAATCAATTCAGACAATGCAATTCCTCCCGGTACTCGTTCGGCTGGCGCCGCCCCTCATCCGCCCTTCGGGCACCCTTCTCCCCGTAGAACGGGGAGAAGGAAGGCTCATCGCGTAAAGCTCTGGGCGTTGCCCGCGTCGACATTGACGATGTTGCCGGTCGACTTGGCCGACATGTCGGACGCGAAGAAATAGATCGCCTCGGCGATGTCTTCGGGGAACACCGAACGCTTCAGCATCGAGCGCGAGCGGTAATGCTCCTCGAGGTCGTCAGTCGACATCTTGTAGGCCGCGGCACGCTGTTCCTTCCACTCGCCGGTCCAGATCTTCGAGCCGCGCAGCACGGCGTCAGGATTGACGACATTGACCCTGATCTGGGCTTCCGCCCCCTCCAGCGCCAGGCAGCGCGCCAGATGGATTTCGGCCGCCTTGGCCGTGCAATAGGCGGCGGCGTTGGGGGAGGCTGCAAGCCCGTTCTTGGAGGCGACGAAGACGACGTTGCCGCCGATCTTCTGCGCGCGGAACAGCCGGAACGCTTCCCGCGAAACGAGGAAATAGCCGGTCGACAAGATGTCCATATTCTTGTTCCACAGCGCCAGCGTCGTCTCCTCGATTGGCGCCGAGGTTGCCAGGCCGGCATTCGACACCAGAATATCGATGCCGCCGAACTCGACCGCCGTCTCGGCAAAGCCGGAGATCACCTGATCCTCTGACGTGACGTTGATGATCAGAGGCCGCACGAAATCCTTGCCATAGGCTTTGACCAATTCCTCATTGGCGCTGGCGAGGGCGGTCTCGTCGATATCGGCCAGCACGACGCAGGCGCCTTCGCGCAGCAGCCGGTTGGCGGTAGCGCGGCCAATGCCGCCGGCGCCGCCGGTGACCAGCGCGATCTGGCCGGCAAGCGCCTTCGGCTTCGGCAGCCGCTGCAGCTTTGCCTCTTCGAGCAGCCAGTACTCGATGTCGAAAGCTTCCTGCTCGGGCAGGCCGACATAGGTCGACACCGTCGAGGCGCCGCGCATGACATTGATGGCGTTGACATAGAATTCGCCTGAGATGCGCGCCGTCGCCTTGTCGCCAGCGAAGGTGAACATGCCGACGCCGGGCATCAGATAGACCACGGCGTTGGGATCACGCACGGGTGGCGAATCCGCATGCTTGCACCTGTCATAATAGGCTTGATAGCCAACGCGGTACTCCGCCACGTCGTCGGCGAGACGGGCGATGACGGCATCGACATCGGGATTTTTGGGATCGAACTCGATCACCAGCGGTCGGATCTTGGTGCGCAGGAAATGGTCCGGGCAGGATGTGCCGAGCGCCGCCAGCGGCCGCAAATCCTTCGAATTGACGAATTCGAGCACGGCGGGCGAATCGTCGAAATGACCGAGCTTGTGGCTCTTCTCCGAGATCAGGCCGCGAATCCTCGGCATCAGTTTCGCCGCCACGGCGCGACGCGCCGGTGCATCGAGCGATTTGACCACCTCGCCGCCGAAGATCGGCAAACCTTCGGACCGACGCTCGAACCATTCGATCGCCTGGTTGATCACCGAGATCGTCGTCTCGTAACATTCCTTCGGCGTTTCGCCCCAGGTGAACAGGCCATGACTTGCCAGCACAACACCCTTGGCCTCAGGGTTCTCGAGGCAGAATTTTTCCAGCCACAGGCCGAGTTCGAAGCCCGGACGCTTCCATGGCAGCCAGCCGATCGCGCCGCCGAAGATCTCTTTGGTCAGCGCCTTCGAATCCTTGGCGGCAGCAATGGCGATGATGGCGTCCGGATGCATGTGATCGACATGGGGCTTCGGCACGAAAGCGTGCAGCGGCGTGTCGATCGAGGCGGCGCGTGGGTTAAGACTAAACGTACAATGGGGCAAATAGCCGACCATTTCGTCCTCATGCTCGAGGCCGCGATAAAGGCCCTTCAGCGCCCTGAGCTTATCCATGTAGAGCGTGGCGAAACCGTCCAGCTTGATCGAGGCGCTGTCGCCGCCCGAGCCCTTGACCCACAGCACCTCCACGCTCTCGCCAGTGAGCGGATCCTTTTGCCAGATCTTGGAAGAGGTGTTGCCGCCGCCATAGTTGGTGACGCGCTTGTCGGAGCCGAGAACATTCGAGCGATAGACGAGACGTTCCGGCTCGCTCATTGCCTGGGCTGTCGCCTCGTCCCAAAGATTGGCGAGGCGCGTGCCGGAGCGCTTGTCTAGCATAGGTATCCTCCCGTGACGCGAGACGCGCAAAAACGGCGCCGTCCCTTTGGTCCGAACTTCTACGCAAGCGGCGGGCGTTGTCAATCACAAACGATCAATATCAATCATATTGCGCTGCACAATGAATTTATCTGATCGGAAATGATTGACACTGCGCGTTTTGGGTGCCTAGATGCTGAGGCAGGGAGGAACCATGCACGAAAAAGAGCGCCACAGGATCATTCTGTCTGCCGTCCAGGAAAAGCCTGTGGTGACGGTGCAGGAGATGGTCGACCTGACGGACTCGTCCGAGGCGACGATCCGGCGTGACATCGCCGCATTGCATGTGCAAAAGCGCCTGCGCCGCGTGCGTGGCGGCGCCGAGGCGATCACCCCACCGCAGTTCATCGGCCTTGCCGGCCGGCCCTTTTCGGTCAACGAGACGATCAACGCTTCGCAGAAGCGGGCGATCGCGCGGGAAGCGGTGGAACTCTGCAAGGACGGCGAGCCGATCATCATCAATGGCGGCACCACCACCTTCCAGATGGTGCATTTCCTGACCGGCCGCCGCATGCCGATCTTTACCAATTCGTTCCCGATCGCCGAGCACCTGCTCAAGCATTCCAAGAACACGGTGATGCTGTCGGGCGGCACCATCTACCGCGAGCAGAACATCATCCTGTCGCCCTTCGACAATGACGTGACGCGCAATTTCTATGCCCGCCGCATGTTCATGGGCGCGCAAGGGCTCGGGCCGTTGGGTCTGATGGAAGGCGATCCGCTGCTGATCCAGGCCGAGCAGAAACTGATCGATCAGGCCGACGAGCTGGTGGTGCTGATCGATTCGTCGAAATTCCGCAAACGCTCGAGCCTGATCCTGTGCGGCCTGTCGCGCATCGCCACTGTCATCACCGACGACGGCATCGAAGATCGCGAGGCCAAGATGCTGGAGACCGCTGGTGTGACGCTGATCGTCGCCCGCACAACGGCAAGCAATAAGGAAGAATCTTCGCTGCAGGCCTGAGGCCCGCAGCGGCGATGGAATGCAACGCTCAAGGGAGGATATTCGAATGAGCATTTTGAAGAAATTGATGGTGACGGCGGCGTTGTCGGCCGCCATGTTCGTGAATGCCGCCTATGCCGAGAACGTCAAAATCGCGCTGGTTGTGAAGTCGCTCGGCAACGGCTTCTTCGATGCCGCCAACAAGGGCGCCGAAGAAGCGGCCAAGGAACTCGGCGGCGTCGACATCATCTACACCGGCCCGACCAAGGCGACCGCCGAAGCGCAGATCGAAGTGATCAATTCGCTGATCGCCCAGAAGGTCAACGCCATCGCCATTTCGGCCAATGACGCCGACGCACTGGTTCCGGCGCTGAAGAAGGCGATGGATCGCGGCATCACCGTCATCTCGTGGGATTCGGGCGTCGCGCCGGAAGGTCGCCAGCTTCACCTCAACCCGTCCGACACCAATCTGATCGGCGAGACCATCATCAAGCTTGCCGCCGACTATCTGCCGGAAGGCGGCGACGTCGCCATTCTGTCGGCTTCGTCGACCGCGACCAACCAGAACGCCTGGATCGACGCGGCCAAGAAGGTGCTGCCGGAGAAGTTCCCCAAGATCAACCTCGTCGCCACCGTCTATGGCGACGACGACTCGGCCAAGAGCACCGACGAGGCCAAGGGCCTGCTAAAATCCTATCCGAACCTCAAGGCGATCATCGCACCGACCACGGTCGGCGTCGTGGCCGCCGCCCAGGTGGTGACCGACGAGAACCTGATCGGCAAAGTCAACGTCACCGGCCTCGCGCTGCCGTCGGAGTTCAAGAAGTTCATCGACAACGGCGCCAGCCAAGCGGTTGCGCTGTGGAATCCGATCGACCTCGGCTATTCGGCCGTCTACCTCGCCCATGACCTGGCGGTGAAGAAGGAAGAAGCCAAGCCGGGTGCTACGCTGTCGATCGGCCGTGTCGGCAAGGTCACGCTCGACGACACCAATTCGGCTGCGATGGCTCCGCCCTTCAAGTTCGACAAGTCGAACATCGAAGAATTCTCCAAGATCTATTGATCCTGGAGCCTTTCAAGCTGGCGCGGCGGGACAGAGGTTCCGCCGCGCCTTCAAACGAACCTTGCTTCAGGGCTTGATACGACTATGGACACGACAGCCCAACTCAACCCGACGATCGAGCAGCCTTTGGCTCCGGCTCCGCGCCTGACGCTGTCCGGCATCTCGAAGAGTTTTCCCGGCGTGCGCGCGCTGCATGATGTCAGCCTGTCACTCTATCCCGGTCAGGTAACCGCGCTGATCGGCGAGAACGGCGCCGGCAAGTCGACGCTGGTCAAGATCATGACCGGCATCTACCAGCCCGACGCGGGCACCATCAGTATCGACGGCCAGGCCGTCACCCTGCCCAGCGCCCATGCCGCCTTCGGGCACGGCATCACCGCCATCCATCAGGAAACCGTGCTGTTCGACGACCTGACGGTGGCCGAGAACATCTTTCTCGGCCATGCGCCGCGCACCCGCTTCGGCACCATCGACTGGCGCACCATGCGCAAGAACGCCCGCGAGGTGCTGGACACGATGCGTGCCGGGCACATCGACGCCGATGCGAGGCTGAAGGACCTCGGCATCGCCAACAAGCATCTCGTCGCCGTCGCCCGCGCCATGTCGATCGATGCGCAGATCGTCATCATGGACGAGCCGACCGCAGCGCTTTCGCTGAAGGAGATCGAAGAGCTGTTCTTGCTGATCGAATTCCTGAAGAGCGAAGGCAAGGCGATCCTGTTCATCAGCCACAAGTTCGACGAGATCTACCGGATCGCCGACCGCTATACGGTGTTCCGCGACGGCGAGATGGTTGGCGAAGGCCTGATCAAGGACGCTGGCCAGAGCCAGATCGTGCGCATGATGGTTGGTCGCGCCGTCGACCATATCTTTCCGCAGCGCAAGGCCGAGATCGGCGCGCCGGTGCTCACCGTCTCCGGCCTGTCGCATCCGACCGAGTTCGACGACATCGGCTTCGAGCTGCACAAGGGCGAAATCCTCGGCTTCTACGGCCTTGTCGGCGCCGGCCGCAGCGAAGTGATGCAGGCGATATCAGGCATCACCCGCACCAGCAGCGGCACGATCATGCTGGAAGGCAAAACAATCGTGCCGAAATCTGCGGCGGATTCGATCGATGCCGGCATCGTCTATGTGCCGGAAGAACGCGGCAAGCAAGGCGTGGTGATCGGCCTGCCGATCTTCCAGAATATTTCGCTGCCTTCGCTCAAGCGCACATCCAAATCGGGCGTGCTACAGCTCGCGGAAGAGTTCGCGCTGGCCCGTTCCTACACCGAGCGGCTCGATTTGCGCGCCTCCTCGCTCAGCCAGGATGTCGGCACGCTGTCGGGTGGCAACCAGCAGAAGATCGTCATCGCCAAATGGCTGGCGACCGCACCCAAGGTGATCATTCTCGACGAGCCGACCAAAGGCATCGACATCGGCTCGAAAGCCGCCGTGCACGGCTTCATGGCCGAGCTCGTCGCGCAAGGCCTGTCGGTGATCATGGTGTCGTCCGAACTGCCCGAAATCTTCGGCATGTCCGACCGCGTCGTCGTCATGCGCGAGGGGCGCATTGCTTCGGTCTACGACAACAAGGGCCTCGACGCGGAAACGCTGGTCAAGACGGCAGCGGGGATCGCGGCATGAAGGCTTTTCTCAAGTATCGCGAAGTCTGGCTGCTCGCCGCCATCGTCGTGCTGATCGGATTGATCTCGATGCGCTTTCCGGGCTTTGCCGCCCCCGGCAATCTGCGCCAGGTGTTCAACGACACCTCGATCCTGATGGTCCTGGCGCTAGGGCAGATGGTGGTGATCCTGACCCGCTCGATCGACCTGTCGATGGCGTCCAACCTCTGCTTCACCGGCATGGTGGTGGCGATGCTGAACGCCGCGCATCCGGCAATCCCGATCCCGCTGCTGATCGTCATCGCACTTCTGGTCGGTCTGGTGCTTGGCGCGATTAATGGCCTGCTGGTATGGCGGCTGAACATACCCTCGATCGTGGTGACGCTCGGCACCCTCACCATCTATCGCGGCGCCACCTTCGTCATTTCAGGCGGCGCCTGGGTCAATGCCGATCAGATGAGCCCTGATTTCATCGGCCTGCAGCGCGCGGCTTTCCTCGGCATTCCCGTCCTGTCGTGGATCGCCATACTGGTCATTGCCCTGTTCTTTCTCTTGATGACGCGCACCGCGCTCGGCCGCTCGATCTACGCCATTGGCGTCAACCCGACGGCATCGGTCTATGCCGGCATCGATGTCGGCCGCACCAAATTCATCGTCTTCTGCATTTCGGGGATGATCGGCGGTCTCTGCGGCTATCTCTGGATCTCGCGTTACGTCATCGCCTCGGTCGAGGTCGCCAACGGCTACGAGCTCAACATCATCGCAGCCTGCGTCATCGGCGGTATCTCGATCGCCGGCGGCATCGGCTCGGTCGGCGGCGCGGTTCTCGGCGCGCTGTTCCTCGGCATCATCTCCAACGCGCTGCCGGTCATCAACATCTCGCCGTTCTGGCAGATGGCAATTTCGGGCAGCGCCATCATCCTGGCAGTGGTGCTCAACGCGCGCGGCGAACGCCGGCAAGGCCGCATCATCCTGAAGAAGGCGGAAGCGGCATGACCGACACCCCTGCTCCACGCCACATTCCCGACCGGCTCGACAAGCCATTCAACGCGGCGATCTTCTCGTGGGAGGCACTGCTGGTCGCGGTGGTGGTCGCTATCTTCGCCGTCAACAGCTTCGCCTCGCCCTATTTTCTCGATGCGTGGTCGCTGTCGGACCTGACCTTCAACTTCACCGAAAAGGCGCTGATCGCGCTCGCCATGGCGCTGCTGATTATTTCCGGCGAGATCGACCTGTCGGTCGCCGCCATCATTGCTCTGGCTTCGACGATGATGGGGATGGCGGTGCAGGCCGGCGCCGGCACGCCGGTGCTGGTGGCGATTGGCATCCTGGTCGGGCTCGGCTGCGGCGCCTTCAACGGGCTGCTCGTCACCAGGCTCGGCCTGCCGTCGATCGTCGTCACCATCGGCACGATGAGCCTGTTTCGCGGCATCGCCTTCATCGTCCTCGGCGACCAGGCCTATAAGGGCTATCCCTCGAGCTTCGCCTTCTTCGGTCAGGGCTATGTCTGGTGGGTGGTGTCGTTCGAACTGACGCTCTTCCTCGTGGCAGCCGTCATCTATTGGTTCCTACTACACCGGACCAGCTTCGGCCGCCGTGTCTTTGCCATTGGCAACAACCCAGTTGCGGCGCAGTTCTCCGGCGTGCGCGTCGGCCGCATCAAGTTCATCCTGTTCTGCCTGACCGGACTGATGGCGGGCATCGCCTCGGTGCTGATCACCTCGCGCCTCGGCTCGACCCGGCCGTCGATCGCGCAGGGTTACGAACTGGAAGTCATCACCATGGTGGTGCTTGGCGGCGTCAGCATCCTGGGCGGCGCCGGCAGCATAGTGGGCGTGGTGCTCGCCGCCTTCATCATGGGGCTGGTGACTTTTGGCTTGGGGCTGCTCAACGTACCCGGCATCGTCATGTCGATCTTCATCGGCCTGCTGCTGATCATCGTCATCGCGCTGCCGATCGTCTGGCGAAGAGTGCGGCGGGAGCGCTTCACCTGATGGCCGAGAAATACGCATTCAGGATGAAGCTCAATCCGGGCATGAAGGCCGAATACAAAAGGCGACACGACGACATCTGGCCGTCGCTGGTCGCGCTGCTCAAACAGGCCGGCGTTTCCGATTATTCGATCCATCTCGACGAAGAGACCGACACCTTGTTCGGCGTGCTGTGGCGCCGCGACGGCCACGGCATGGACGAATTGCCGAAACACCCGGTGATGCAGCGCTGGTGGGCCGAAATGGCCGACATCATGGAGACCAAGCCTAATAACGAGCCGGTGGCGGTGCCGCTGGAAACAATGTTCCATATGGAATGACCCGCCACGTCGCCGTCATCGACATCGGCAAGACCAATGCCAAGGTGGCGCTGGTCGATCTCGCCGATATGCGCGAAGTCGCGCTGCGCCGCATGGCGAACGCGCCCGTTGCCGACGGTCCCTACCCGCACCACGATGTCGAGCTTCTGTGGTCGTTCGTCCTCGACAGCCTCGCCGGGATCAATCGCGAACAGCGCATCGACGCGATATCGATCACCACCCACGGCGCGACGGGCGTGCTGGTGGATGCTGCCGGCGAACTGGCGCTGCCGGTGCTGGACTATGAATTCGCCGGGCCCGACGCCCTCGCTGAAAACTATGACGCGATCCGTCCGGCCTTCGCTGAGACGGGCACGCCGCGCTTGCCGCTCGGCCTCAATCTCGGCGCGCAGTTCTTCTGGCAGCAGAGGAAGTTTCCGGCTGAGTTCGCCAAGGCCGCCGCGATGCTGATGTATCCGCAATATTGGGCTTTTCGCCTCACCGGCATCGCCGCCAACGAGGTGACCTCGCTTGGCTGCCACACCGATCTGTGGAACCCGTGGAGAGCCGATTTTTCCTCGCTGGTCGACAAGATGGAATGGCGCCGGCTGATGGCGCCGGTGCGGCCGGCCAAGGATCGCCTTGGCCCGATCTTGCCCGCCCTTGCCACGCGAACCGGGCTCGACCGGCAAACGCTGGTGTTTTGCGGGCTGCACGATTCCAACGCCTCGCTGCTGCCGCATCTTCTGTCCGACAAACCGCCCTTCTCCGTCGTCTCGACCGGCACCTGGGTGGTGTCGATGGCGGTCGGCGGCACCAAGATCGCGCTCGACCCGGCACGCGACACGCTGGTCAACGTCAATGCGCTCGGCGATCCCGTGCCCTCGGCGCGCTTCATGGGCGGGCGCGAGTTTTCGCTGCTGACGGAAGGCCAATCGGAAGGCTGGACCGACGAGGATGTCGAGGCGGTGTTCGCCAGGACAGCTCTGCTGCTGCCGGCCACGCAACAGGGCTCGGGGCCGTTCCCGCACCACGTTGCTACATGGGTCAACACCGACGGCATCAACAACGGCCAGCGCTTTGCCGCCGTCTCTTTCTACCTGGCGCTGATGACCGCGACCTGCCTCGATCTGATCGGCGCCGATGGTCCTGCTATCGTCGAAGGTCCGTTCGCCCGCAACCGGCTTTTTGTCAGCATGCTGGCAGCGGCGACAGTGCGCCCCGTCATCGCGTCCGAGGCCGCGACCGGAACCAGCATCGGCGCAGCCTTGCTGGCGGCGGACCAAAGAATGGTCCAAGGCACGGGCGAATGGATCGAACCGCCGGCCGATCCAGCCTGGGCGAACTATGCACGCTCGTGGCGTGCTGCGGTCGAGGCGCAGGGCCGAAAGCAGACACGATGCTGACAGGGCGCCGCGCTCATTAGCCCTTGTAGACCAGCCCTTGCGGATCGATCTCCGGCTTGCGGCCGGCGACCAGATCGGCGAGAAATTTTCCCGAGCCGCAGGCCATGGTCCAGCCGACATGGCCATGACCGGTGTCGAGATAGAGATTGCTGTAGCGGGCCCGGCCGATAACCGGCACCGAGTTCGGCATCATTGGCCGCAGACCGGCCCAAAGTTCGGCCTTCTTCTCGTCGAAGGCGCCCGGGAAAAGTTCCTTGCCGGTCCTGAACATGGCCGCGAAATCACTTGGCCGGTGGCTGCGGTCGAAGCCGGTGAACTCGGCGGTCGAAGCAAGCCTCAGCCGGTTGCCGAGCCTGGAATAGGCGATGAGCTGATCCTCGTCGGCGCCGCCCATGGTCGGCCCTCTGCTCTCGTCGTCCAGCGGGATCGTCGCGGTGTAGCCCTTGACCGGATAGACCGGTAGGTCGATCCCGTAGCGGCGACCAAGCCGGCCGCTTTCCGGCCCCATCGAGATGACCACGGCGTCGCCGGCGACCGGGCCGGCCGAGGTCATCACCGCGCGCACCCGATCGCCTTCGATGTCGAGGCCTTCGACTGATGTGCCGTAGAGGAATTGGACGCCGAGTTTCTCGGCCGCATAGGCAGCGAGGTTTTGGGTGAATTGGCTGGAGTCGCCGGTCTGGTCGATCGGCGAATAGACGCCGCCGGCTATTTTGTCCTTGGCCTCGGCAAGGCCGGGCTCGAGCTCGACCAGCCGGTCGCGGCCGACGATCTCGATCGGCAGGCCGTGTTCGGCGAGATAGCGGTAATTGTCGGTGCCGCTATCAAAACTCTGCTGCGAGCGGAAGAAATAGAGGATGCCCTTCTTGCGCTCATCATAGTGGATGCCGGTGTCGGCGGAGATGGCGTTGATGCAGTCGCGCGAATAAAGCGCCAGGCGGAGCTTGACCTGGCTGTTTGCGCGCAGCCGTGCCTGCGTGCACTGCCTGAGGAAGCGCAGACTCCAGGCGAAAAAATAAGGATCGAAGCGCAGCCGCACCTTGATGCCGAGATCGTGGTTGTAAAGCGCGCGCAGGAATGTTTTCAGCGCGGCGGGCGAAGCCCAGGCGGTGGCGTCGCCTGGCGACACCAGCCCGGCATTCGATCGACTGGTGCCGCGCGCCGCTGCCGGATGGCGCTCGATGACGGTCACGTCGTGGCCGTCGCTGGCCAGGTAATAGGCAGCGGCCGTGCCGACCACGCCAGCGCCAAGGACCAATATCTTCATGCCGCCCCCAAAGGACCGAATACGGCCGAAACGCTCTCAGCTCCGCGCCGAATTCTTGCCGGTCAGGATGCGCTCCCAGGCGAGCGCGTCGGCGACAATCTGGTCGAGATCGTCGCGCTGCGGGGTCCAGCCGAGTTCGCGGCGCGCCAGCTCCGAATTGGCAACCACCGCCGCGGCGTCGCCCGGACGACGCTCGCCCATCCGCACCTCGAAATCATGGCCAAAGACGCGGCGAACGCTGTCGATCACCTCGAGCACCGAATAGCCGTGGCTGTAGCCGCAATTGGCGACAAGGCTGGTCCCGCCGGCGCGCAGCCGCTCGAGCGCCAGCCGATGCGCTGCCGCCAGATCGCTGACATGGATATAGTCGCGCATGCAGGTGCCGTCAGGTGTCGGATAGTCGGTGCCGAACACCTGCATGAAAGGTCGCTTGCCGAGCGCCGTCTCGGCGGCGACCTTAATCAGATGTGTGGCGCCCGGCGTCGACTGGCCGGTGCGACCCTTCGGATCGGCGCCGGCAACGTTGAAATAGCGCAGCGCCGTATAGCGCAAGCCGTAGGCAATTGCGGCGTCGCGCAGCATCCATTCGCTCATCAGCTTGGACAGGCCGTAGGGCGATTCCGGTGCAAGGCGGGCATCCTCGCGCACCGGTTCCAGCCCGGCGCCGCCATAGACCGCGGCGGTCGAGGAAAAGATGAAATTGGGCACGCCTTCGCGCACCGCGGTCTCGATCAGCGTCCGCGTCTTGCAAGTATTGTTCTCGTAATAGCCGAGCGGGTCGGCAACCGATTCGGGAACCACGATGGAGCCGGCGAAATGGATGATCGCGTCGACCTTGTTGTCACGGATGATCGAACCGACCAGTTCCTTGTCGGCGACATCGCCGACGACGAGCTTTGCCTCGGGCGCCACGGCCCATTCGAAACCGGTCGAAAGCCGGTCGAGGACGACGACGCTCTCGCCCGCGTCGAGCAGCTCCCAGACCATATGGCTACCGATATAGCCGGCACCGCCTGTCACCAAAACCGTCATCCCATGTCCTCGCTGCTCAAGATTTGTCGGGAACTGTATCAACACCCGCCTTACTGGAAAGACTGCTGCTAGGCCATTAGTACATGCCCATCAGTATCTGCGGTAACCGGTCTCATCGGCGCGTGGCATAGTCTTGAAACAAAATTCATGCACATCAAGGGAATAGGCCATGATCCGCGCTCGTTAGGAACAGGCCTTGGGCGTGGCATTTTGACCAAAAAGGCCAGGTGGACGTCGAATAGGGCAATGATTATGATCCCTCGCAAAAATTGGAAAGCCGATATGAATTACCAGCGGTTCTTCGAAGATGCGATCGACCAACTCCATGCCGAGCGTCGCTACCGCATCTTCGCCGACCTCGAGCGCATCGTGGGAAAATTTCCTCGTGCCATCTGGCGAGCCAACGGCCGCGCCCAGGAAATCACCGTCTGGTGCTCCAACGACTATCTCGGCATGGGCCAGCATCCAGATGTCATCACCGCAATGCAGAACGCTGCCGGCAAGATGGGATCTGGCGCCGGCGGCACCCGCAACATCTCCGGCACCAGCAACCCGCTGGTCGAGCTTGAACTGGAACTGGCCGACCTGCACGACAAGGAAGCCGCACTGGTCTTCACCTCCGGTTTCGTCTCCAACGAAGCCTCGATCTCGACCATTGCGCGGCTCCTGCCCAATTGCCTGATCGTCTCGGACGAACTCAACCACGCCTCGATGATCGAGGGCGTGCGCCGCTCGGGCGCCGAGAAGAAGATCTTTCGCCACAACGACGTTGCGCATCTCGAAAGCCTGCTGCAGGCGGCGGGCCGTGAGCGCGCCAAGCTGATCGTCTTCGAGAGCGTGTATTCGATGGATGGCGACATCGCGCCGATCAAGCAGATCGTCGAGCTTGCCGAGCGCTACAACGCCATGACCTATATCGACGAGGTCCATGCCGTCGGCATGTACGGACCGCGCGGCGGCGGCATCACCGAGCGCGAAGGGCTGGCCGACCGCATCGACATCATCGAAGGCACGCTGGCCAAGGCGTTCGGCACGCTCGGCGGCTATATCACAGGCACAAGTGCCGTGATCGATGCCGTGCGCTCCTATGCGCCCGGCTTCATCTTCACCACGGCGCTGCCGCCAGCCATCGCCGCCGCGGCGACCACGTCGATCCGCCATCTGAAGCGCTCGCAGGCCGAGCGCGACGCGCAGCAGCGCCAGGCGACACGGACCAAGGAGATACTTGGTGCGGCCGGCTTGCCGGTGATGGAGTCCGCCACCCATATCGTGCCGCTGCTGGTCGGCGACCCCGAGCTCTGCAAGATGGCCAGCGACCGCCTGCTCGGCGTCCATGGCATCTACATCCAGCCGATCAACTACCCAACCGTGCCGCGCGGCACGGAGCGACTGCGCATCACCCCGACGCCGTTCCATTCGGATCAGTTGATCGCGCAACTTCAGGACGCGCTGGTCGAGACCTGGGATGCTTTGGGCATTCCTTACGGCTCGGCGGGCGGGCCTTCAGTAACCGAGAGTGACCGCGTCATTCCCTTGCTGGTGCCGAAGTCCGGCGGCTGAGGTCGCCTCAGGCTCCGGCGTCCTCAAGCAGTTTTCATCCACCTCGCCAGCCGGTGCGCCGCTTCCTCGAGCTGGTCGAGTCGGCGGTGAAAGCACAGCCTTAGGAAGGCTTCGCCGCCGGGGCCGAAGGCGGTTCCGGGCGCCAGGCCGACACTGGCGCGGTCGACCATGTCGAAGGCGGCGGCGCGTGAATCGGTGATGCCGTCGACCGCGAAGAACAGATAGAACGCTCCCTGCGGCACGGTAAAGCGTGCCCTGCCGGTTGCAGCCAGGATGCCGCAGACCAAGTCACGCGCAGCCCTTGCCCGCTCCACCTGCTCAGCGATAAAGGCGTCGCCCTCATCGAGCGCGACGACGGCGCCGCGCTGCATGAACTGGGCGACGCCTGAGGTCGAATACTGGACCAGGTTCTCGAACACCTGCTGCAGTGAAGGATGGATCTTGATCCAGCCGACGCGCCAGCCGGTCATCGCCCAGTTCTTGGAAAAACTGTTGACGAACAGGATGCGATCCTCGTCGGCCATGATGTCGATGAAGGACGGCGCGCGGCTGGCGCCGTAGTGGAACAACGAATAGATCTCGTCGGCGATGATCCACAGGCCCCTTTCGCGGGCAAGGTCGAGGATCGCCTGCAGCGTCTGCCTGTCGGCAGTCCAGCCGGTCGGGTTGGACGGCGTGTTGACGAACAGCGCCTTTGTCCTTGGCGTGATCGCCGCCTCGATCTTGCCGACGTCGCAGGACCAGCCATTGCCGGACTGGTCGAGCGTGACCGCGACCGGGACGGCGCCCGACAGGCTGGCGGCAGCGGCAAAGTTCGGCCAGGCCGGCGACAGATAGACGACCTCGTCGCCGGTGCCGGCGACGGCGTCGAGCGCCAGCTGGATGGCATGCATGCCCGAACCGGTGACGATGAATTCTTCCTCGGCGAAGCTCTTGCCGAAATGCCTGACGTAATAGCGGGCGAGCGCCTGCCTCAGCTCGGGGATGCCCCTCTGCCAGGTATAGAAGGTTTCGCCGCCGGCCAGCGCCCGGGCAGCGGCATCGGTGATGAAAGCGGGCGTCGGCAGGTCGCCCTCGCCGGCCCAGAGCGGGATCATGCCGTCGCGGTCGCGGCCGCGGTTCATGACGGCGACAATGCCGCTTTCCGGCGCGGCCCGGGCCTCGGCGCGCAAATTCTCGATCAGGGTCATGATAGATCCGTTTTCGTCTTCCGGACTGCTAGCGCGTTTTGCGACAGGCGAAAACAGAAAACCCCGGCCGAAAACGACCGGGGTTTTGGTCCAGAGAACTTGCCCCTGCGCTATTTCCTGGCGAGGAGATCGCGAATTTCGGTAAGCAGCGCGACGTCGGCCGGCGGCGCGGCAGGGACGGCGGGCTTTTCGCGTTCCAGCCGCCTGCGGAGATTATTCACCGCCTTGACCATCAAGAAGATGATGAAGGCGAGGATGATGAAGTTCAGCACCACGGTGATGAAGCTGCCATAGGCGAAGACGGCGCCCTGCTTCTTGGCTTCGGCCAGCGAGGTCGCGTTGACGGCAGAGGACAGGGCGAAGAAGTAATTGTTGAAGTCCAGTCCGCCCAAAATCGCGCCCACGATGGGCATGATGATGTCGTTGACCAGCGAATCGACGATTCTGCCGAAGGCGGCGCCGATAATGACGCCGACGGCCAGGTCCATCACATTGCCCCTGGAAATGAACTCCTGGAATTCTTTCAGCATTCGACCCTCCTGTCATGACGGACCGTGCCGGCGCCTCTGCCCGCTTCGTCCGGCCCACGCCACAATAGCAAAAACCTCCGGTTGCAACATGCGCAAAAGACGGTTTCCACCGGCCAGGATCGTCGAAGCCGCTGCCATCCTGCGCCGAAAGCCGCGATGGACTTGATCGCCAAGCTGTGATTGCGTCTCGGCAAGCCGGGTGCAAAATCGGCCAGGGAGGATTTTCAGGCCGTGCAGGGCTGGTTCATCGTCATCATCGCGATCGCCTATGTGACGTTGCTGTTCGTCATCGCCAGCCTCGGCGACCGACGCTCGGTGCCATCCGGGCCTGGCAAAGCCCGCCCCTTTATCTATGCCCTTAGCCTGGCCATCTACTGTACCTCATGGACATTCTTCGGTTCGGTCGGCCTTTCCTCCGAGCGTGGCCTTGAATTCCTCGGCATCTATACCGGACCGGTGCTGGTATTCGTGTTCGGCTTCCCGTTGCTTCGGCGCATCGTCAGGCTGGCCAAGACCGAGAAGATCACGTCTATCGCCGATTTCCTTGGAGCCCGCTACGGCAAGAGTTTTGCCGTAGCGGCGATCGCCACGCTGATCGCGACGGTCGGCGCAGTGCCCTATATGGCGCTGCAGTTGAAGGCGATTTCCGGCTCGGTCAGCCTGATGGTCGAGCATTATACCGGCTCGCCGCCCTCTTTCGATCCCTTCCTCAGCGACATCTCACTCGTCGTCGCTATGCTGCTTGCGCTGTTTGCGGTGCTGTTCGGCACGCGCCACGCCGACGCCACCGAGCACCAGGACGGACTGGTGCTGGCGGTGGCGGTCGAAACCGTGGTCAAGCTCGCCGCCTTCCTGGCGATCGGCCTGATGGTGACCTTTCTGATCTTCGGCGGCCCAGGCGATATGGTCGACAAGCTCGCCGAGAATACGCAAGTGCGGCAGGCGATGGGCTACAGCACATCGCTGGCCACCTGGCTGGTGCTGACATGTTTGAGCGGTTTTGCCATCATCATGCTGCCGCGCCAGTTCTACGTCACCATCGTCGAGAACCGCAGCGAGGCCGAGCTGCGCACCGCGACATGGGTGTTTCCGCTCTATCTGGTGGCGATCAACCTTTTCGTGCTGCCGATTGCGCTCGCCGGCCTGGCGCTGGTCGGCACCAGGACCAGCAGCGATCTCTACGTCCTGTCGCTGCCGCTGCTCAGCGGTCACGATCTGTTGGCCATGGCGGCGTTCATCGGCGGCCTGTCGGCAGCGACCGCGATGGTGATCGTCGAAAGCGTCGCGCTGTCGATCATGATCTCCAACGACCTCGTCATTCCGCTGTTCGTGCGCCGCTTGCTCAGGACCACGACTTCCGAGAACGAGGATTGGTCGACGCTGATCCTCAACGTGCGGCGGGCGGCGATCTTCATCATGCTGTTCATCGCCTTCCTCTACTATCGCGAGAGCACCGACAGCGCGCGGCTCTCCTCGATCGGCCTGATGTCGTTCGCCGCGATCGCGCAGTTCGCGCCGGCATTGATCGGCGGGTTGATCTGGCGCGGCGCCAACGGCAGGGGCGCCGCACTGGGCATGGTCGCCGGCATCGTCGTCTGGAGCTACACGCTGCTGCTGCCGTCGCTGGCCGCCTCCGATACCGGCATCGTTGTCCACGGCCTTTTCGGTTTCGAAGCGTTGCGGCCGCAAGCGCTGTTCGGCACCGTCGCTGAGCCGCTGAACCACGGCGTCTTGTGGAGCCTGTCGATCAACACGCTGTTCTTCGTGCTCGGCTCACTGTCGCGCGCTTCTGTGCCGCTGGAACGCATCCAGGCGTCGATCTTCGTGCCGCGCGAGGCGAGCCCGATGCCGAGCCTGCGCCGCTTCCGCACCACTGTCACCGTCAATGACCTCAAGGACACCATCGCGCGCTATCTTGGCGTCGAACGCACCGAGCGGTCCTTTCAAACGTTCGAAGAGAGTAGTGGTGCTTCGTTGCACGGCAACGAGCAGGCCAGCATGGACGTCATCCGTTTCTCCGAGCAGCTTCTGGCGAGTGCCGTCGGCTCATCTTCGGCGCGGCTGATCCTGTCGCTGCTGCTGCGCCGCAACGATCGCGAATCCAAGGATGCCTTCCGCCTGCTCGACGACGCCACCGAGGCGCTGCAGCACAATCGTGACCTGCTGCAGATCGCGCTCGACCAGATGGAACAGGGCATCACCGTCTTCGACAGGGATTTTCGGCTGATCTGCTGGAACCGCCAGTATCGGGCGCTGTTCGACCTGCCCGACGAGATGGGCCAGGTCGGCGTCTCGCTCGATCGCATCCTGCGCCACCTTGCCGAGCGCGGCGACATTCCGGCCGACCAGAGGGTGGCGATGCTCAACCGCCTCACCAGTTTCGTCAGCCCCTGGCAGATGGAGCTGAAGACCAGCGGCCGCATCCTGGAGTTGCGCTCCAATCCGATGCCGGACGGCGGCATCGTCGCCACCTATGCCGACATCTCCGGACGCGTCGAGCAGGATCTGGCGCTCAAGCGCGCCAACGAATCGCTGGAACAGCGCGTCAAGGACCGCACCGTCGAACTGACCCGCGTCAACGAGGAGCTGGCACAGGCGCAGATGCTGGCCGAGGAAGCCAATCTCGGCAAGACGCGCTTCCTCGCCGCCGCCGGCCACGATATCCTGCAGCCCCTGAACGCCGCACGGCTCTACTGCTCGTCACTGATCGAAAAGGCCGGCAAAGGCCCGGCCGGCAAGGCCGCGGTCAACATCGAATCCTCGCTGGAATCAGTCGAGACCATTCTCGGCGCAGTCCTCGACATTTCCCGCCTCGATGCCGGCGCGATGAAACCGGACGACACCGTCTTCAGCCTGGGCGAGCTGCTGCGGCAGATCGGCAACGACTTCCAGCCGCTTGCCGCCGAGAGGAAGCTCGGCCTGACGATCATGCCGTCGTCGCTCAGCGTGATGACGGATCGCAATCTCCTACGCCGCCTGATCCAGAACCTCGTGTCCAACGCCATCAAATACACACGCCGAGGCCACGTCCTGGTCGGGGTGCGGCGGCGCGGCGAACTGGTCGAGATACAGGTGATCGACACCGGCATCGGCATTGCCAGCGACAAGCTGAACACGGTCTTCCGCGAATTCACCCGGCTCGACGAGGGTGCGCGCGAGGCCGAAGGACTCGGCCTCGGCCTCTCCATCGTCGACCGCATCGCTCGCGTCTTGCGCCTGGAAATCCGGATCTTTTCGAACCCAGGCAAAGGTACGCGCTTTTCCGTCATTCTGCCGGTCGCGGCAGCGCAGGAGCCGCGGCGCGAGGTCGCGGCGAAGGCGCCGGTCCGCACTGCTGCTTCGCTTGCCGGGCTCCGCGTGCTCTGCATTGACAACGACGCCCGCATCCTCGACGGCATGCGGCTATTGCTCGAAGGCTGGGGCTGCAGCGTCGAGACGTTTTCAGGCTCGAAGACTATCGAGGGCTCCGGAATGCGTCGCCCCGACATCGTGCTTGCCGACTACCATCTCGATGGCGAGACCGGTCTCGAAGTGATCGCTAAACTGCGCGCGATACACGGCCAGGACATGCCGGCCGTGCTGGTAACCGCCGACCGATCGAGCGAGGTGCGCGCCAGTGCCGGCAGGCTCGACGTGCCGGTGATGAACAAACCGCTCAAACCAGCGGTACTGCGCTCGATGATGGCCAGGGTCAGGCCGCTGGCATCGGCGGCCGAGTAACGGTGCCGATCTGCATGCCGAGCTCAGCTGGCTGCCGGCAGAGGGTCGCTGCCGATCTTGGACAGCAGGATCACCGCCTGGGTGCGGCTGTCAACGCCAAGCTTCTGCAGAATGGCCGAGACATGCGCCTTGATCGTCGCTTCGGAGACACCGAGTTCGTAGGCGATCTGCTTATTGAGCAGTCCTTCCGCGAGCATGCCGAGCACGCGCGTCTGCTGCGGCGTCAGCGCCTGCAGCCGCTTGATCAGATCGGAGATTTCGGGATCGCGCTCGACGCCGAGATCGATGCCCGTGGGCGCGGCAATGTCGCCGGCAAGCACCGACCGCACGGCGCTGCGGATCTCCTCCATGCTGGCCGATTTGGAGATGAAACCCGAAGCGCCGAGATCGAGTGCGCGCCGGATGGTCACCGGATCGTCATGCGCCGACACCACGACCAGCGGCACCGTCGGATGGATGCCACGCAGCGAGATCAAACCGGAAAGGCCGCTAGCGCCCGGCATGGACAGGTCGAGCAACACCAGATCGACATCCTCATTGGACACCACCAGCGCCTTGGCGCTTTCGAAATCGCCGGCCTCATGAATGCCGGCAACATTGCCGACGCCGGCAAGCGCCTCTCTCAGCGCGCCGCGAAACAGCGGATGGTCGTCGGCGATGACGAAAGTGTAGCCTGACGGCACATGACCCTCCCCGAATCCCATTGATGATTGTCTGCTTCTTGCGGGATCTGTCGAACGAATATGCGGCGATATCAGCCTTTTTCAAGCGGCAAAGGCCATGCGCCGGGTTCCCGGCGCATGGTGCTCAGGTTTTTTGCGAATTGGGCTTGGCGCCATCTTCGCCGCTGTCCTTTTCCATGTCCTTGACGATACCCATGAAGCCGCGCAGGAAGCGCTCCATGTAGCTCATCGTCTTGTTGAAATCCTCCTCGCTGGGCAAGGTCGACTCGAGGCGGGCGGACAGTGAGTTTTCGAGCTTGACGACGCGCTCGTCGAGCGCTTTGACCGAACTTTGCAGCCGGTCGACCTCGTCCTGGAAGGCGGCGCGTTCGTCGGCCGCCATCTTGCAGACGAGCTGGCCGGAACGTTCCTCGCAGATCGACATCGCACCGGTCTGCGTGTCCATGCGGACATAGCCGTTGGCCGACTTTTCCAGCCGGTAGCGGTCGGCTTCCTCGGAAAACGCCGACGCCGCGACGAGCGAGACGAGCGCTGCGGGAATCAAGACGTGCTGCGGACGCATATTGTCCTCCATAGGCTAGCGAGCGCAATTATCGCATGTTTGCGCCGGAAATGGGGAAGAACTCTGGCGCACCCTTCCCCGCATGGTCGGTTCAGACTATAGCGCAATCATGTCTCAGATTATCTACAAGATAGTACCTGAACCGCTGTGGCGCGAGGCCGAAAGAAATGGCCGCTTCACCGGCGCGCCGATCGATGTCGCCGACGGCTTCATCCATTTTTCCACCGGCGGCCAGATCAAGGAAACGGCAGCGAAACACTTTGCCGGCCAGACCAAGCTGCTGCTGGTCGCTATCGACGGAGCTAAGCTGGGTGATGCGCTGAAATACGAGGTCTCGCGCGGCGGCGCGCTGTTCCCGCATCTTTACGGGGCGCTCGAGCTGAAGACCGTCGTCTGGGTGCAACCATTGCCGCTCGGCAGCGACGGTCTGCACCAATTCCCGGCGTTGGAGACCGAATGAGCGTGTTTGACCGGCTCGGCCAGAGGCTCCTGTTCGCATTCGATCCGGAAGCCGCCCACGGCCTGTCGATCGCCGCGCTGAAATGCGGGCTGCCGGTCGTCAGGGGCCTCATACGCGATGAAAGGCTGAAAATCAGCGTCTGCGGCATCGATTTCCCCAATCCGCTCGGCATGGCTGCCGGCTACGACAAGAACGCCGAGGTTGCCGATCCCCTGCTTGGCCTCGGCTTCGGTTTTGCGGAGGTCGGCACGATCACGCCGCTGCCACAGGCGGGCAACCCGAAGCCGCGCATCTTCCGGCTGACATCGGACGAAGCGGTGATCAATCGGCTGGGCTTCAACAATGGAGGTCACGAAGCCGCTGAGAAACGGCTTGCCGCCCGCAAGGGTCGGCCCGGCATTGTCGGCGTCAACATCGGCGCCAACAAGGACAGCACAGACCGCGTCAGCGACTATGAACGCGGCGTTATCAGGTTTGCGCCATACGCCACCTATCTGACGGTCAACATCTCGTCGCCAAACACACCCGGCCTGCGCAACATGCAGGCGCGGCAGCAGCTCGGCGATCTCCTTTCGCGCGTCATAGCCGCCCGTGCGGCCGCGGCGGCGCAACCGCCCGTTTTCCTCAAGATCGCGCCGGATCTGGTCGAGGCCGAGTTGGAGGACATCGCCGCCGAGGTCACCGACAAGGCAATCGACGGCATCATCGTCTCCAACACCACGATTGCGCGACCGGATCTGCGCAGCGCCGAATTTGCCGGCGAGGCCGGCGGGCTTTCGGGAAAACCGTTGTTCGAGCGCTCGACCATCGTGTTGGCCAAGATGCGCAAACTGCTTGGCCCGAACCGCGCCATCATCGGCGTCGGCGGCGTCTCTACCGCTGAGACGGCACTGGAAAAGATCCGTGCCGGCGCTGATCTTGTCCAACTCTACACCGGCATGATCTATGCCGGACCTTCGCTGCCGAGCCGCATTCTTGCAGGGATGGTCCGCTTCGTGGAAAAAGAACGGCTCAAATCTGTATGCGATCTACGTGACAGCCGCCTCGACTTCTGGGCGTCGAAGCAGCTCTAAATTGCGCTTAAAAGCGTAATGTTTCAGTCCGAGACGGATCCGTCTCACAACCCATTTGCGCTCATTCGTCCAGGGTCAATTGCGACTGACGATCCGCTCGCAGGCGGCGCCGCCGATAGCAGGCAACAACCCAAAAAGAAGCAACTGAGCCGTTCCGCCGACGTCCAAAATTGCGGAAAGAATGAACGCAACGAGCAGCCCCAGCGCCGCGCCTAAGACGTATGGCAGGTAACTTCGCACAGGCTTCCCCCAGAACAATTGCTGCATCAAGCTGCCGAAAAACGTAACGAAATCGACTGGAAGTGCAAGCGATCCGCTGACGCCAGAACTTATGGAGAATAGGATCGCTTTCCACCCTGCGCGAAAGTTGACCTAGGACACTGGCTAAAACGCCGTCCGCATCCGCAAGCGCAAAATGACAAGCAGGCTGAAGCCACGCACCAGCAGGAAGACATGCAGCGCCGCCCACAGGCCGTGATTACCGAAGGCCGGCGCCAGGACGAGCAGCGCACCGCTGAAGATGAGGAACGACAGAAGCATCATGTTGCGCATGTCGCGCGACCAGGTCGCACCGATGAAGACGCCATCCATCTGAAACGCCAGCACGCCGCTGAGCGCGGTGAATGCCGCCCAGGGCAGATAGATGTCGGCAACGGCTCGAACATCTTGTGAGGTCGTGATCAGGGCGATCAGGTCGGTGCCGCCCAGCAAAAGGACAAGCGTCGCCGTGGCCGCCAGCCCGAATCCCCAGAACAGGGTCAGCCGAACCGCCTGCCGGAATTGCATGGCGGCGTGCGCGCCGACGGCCCGTCCGGCGAGCTGTTCGGCTGCCGTGGCGAAACCGTCGAGGAAATAACCGGCGATAAGGAAGAAGTTCATCAGCACGGCGTTGGCGGCCAGTGTCACCGTGCCGAATTGTGCGCCCTGGCGGGTGAACAGCGCGAAGGCGGCGAGCAGCGAGAACGACCGGATCATGATGTCGCGATTGAGCGACATCATGCGCAGGAATGCCGACAGGTCGACGACGCGATGCCGCGGCAGGCGGGGTGCTGCCGAGAAACGCCTGATGACGATCGCCAGGCCAAGCAGCATGGCGACGAACTCACCGGTGACGGTCGCCCAGGCGACGCCGGCAACGCCCCAGCCGAGTTTCAGCCCCAGCAGGATGCAGAGCGCGATGTTGATGCCGTTGAGCACCAGTTGCAGCATCAGTCCCAGCCCACCCTCGCCGCGCCCCAGCACATAGCCGAGGATGGCGTAGTTGATCAGCGAGAACGGGGCAGCGAGCAGCCTGATGCGGATATAGATGGCCATCGCTTCGCTGACGCGCGGCTCGGCATCCATGAACCATTGTCCGGCGGTGGCGAACAGTGGCGCAAGGGCGGCAAGCACGATGCCGGCGACGACCGCGATCAGCACGGCGCGCCAGAACACCGCCTGTTCTTCCAGTTCGTCGCCACGCCCCAACGCTTGGGCGACGAGGCCTGTGGTTCCTGAGCGTAGAAAATTGAAGGAGGTGAAGACGACGTCGAAGACCAGGGCGCCTGCCGCCAGACCGCCAAGAAGGGCAGCGTCACCGAACTGCCCGACCACCGCGGTGTCGACGATGCCGAGCAGCGGCGTCGTCAGATAGGCGAGCGTCATCGGCACCGCTATAGTGAGCACCGAGCGGTTGGTGACGATAAAGGTCCGGCCGTTGGCCGTTGCTGGCGCCTGATCCAGTATCCGCTCCTCTATTGCGGCTTGATCGAACAGCCGATGTGCCTCAGTTTCCCGACGCCGTGCAACCACTCATCCCGCTACGGCCAACCGAAACCCGCCTCTGGCCTCTGCCCGTCATGCCCCTGCAGATCGTTCACCATCCCGATTACGACGCCGGTTTTGCCGTCAACCATCGCTTCCCGATGAGCAAGTACCCACTGCTGATGGAAGCCTTGAGCGCGCGCGGACTTGCCGGACCCGAGGCGCTCAGCATGCCGAGACCGGCGCCGGCATCATGGCTGAAGCTTGCCCATGCCGCCTGTTATGTCGATCAGGTGCTGGCCTGCGAAGTGCCTGAAAAAATCGAGCGCGAGATCGGCTTTCCGGTGAGCCCGCGGGTCTCGCTCAGGGCGCAACTCGCAACGGGCGGCACGGTGCTGGCGGCTCGGCTGGCGTTGCTGAACGGCATCGCCTGCAATACCGCTGGCGGCAGTCATCATGCGCGGCGCGCGCAAGGCGCCGGTTTCTGCACCTTCAACGACGTTGCGGTTGCTTCACTCGTGCTGCTTTCCGAAGCTGCCGCCCGCAACATCCTGATCGCCGATCTCGACGTCCATCAGGGCGACGGAACGGCGGATGTTCTCGGCGACGAGCGGCGCGTGTTCACCTTTTCCATGCATGGCGACCGCAACTATCCGGCGCGCAAGATCGCTTCCGACCTTGACATCGCGCTGCCCGACGGCACTGGCGATGCGGCCTATCTCGAAAGACTGGGCGGCATCCTGCCGGAACTCACCGCTAGGGCGCCCTGGGACATCGTCTTCTACAATGCCGGGGTCGACGTCCATGCCGATGACCGGCTTGGCAGGTTGTCTCTGTCGGACGAGGGACTGCGCGCCCGCGACACCATGGTGATCCGTCATTTCCGCCGGCTCGGGATCCCGGTTTGCGGCGTTATCGGCGGCGGCTATTCGACTGACGTGGCGGCGCTCGCCGCGCGCCATGCCATCCTGTTCGAAGTGGCTTCAGGCTTCGCCTGATGGGCTTATCATTTGGGGATGATCTTTTCCAAAACCGGCTTCCAACCTTTGATACGGTTCGGGACCATGCCCTATTTCCGGTAGTTGGCGATCCTGAGCAGGAGGAAGGCCGGAATGACGATCGCTGCACCCAACAGGATATAGCCGAGGAAACGGTCGACAGCGCG
The DNA here is from genome assembly GCF_055811195.1 of Mesorhizobium sp. WSM4823. NCBI lineage: Bacteria > Pseudomonadati > Pseudomonadota > Alphaproteobacteria > Hyphomicrobiales > Phyllobacteriaceae > Mesorhizobium > Mesorhizobium sp. WSM4823. The sequence goes on along the minus strand of NZ_JBVVQL010000009.1, from coordinate 93,074 downwards.
GAAACCCAGATTCCAGAGATCGACGAAGAAATTCCGGATGCCGTAGAGCACATCCGCCGGCGACCAGCCGAAAGCGTTCATCACCAGGCCGACGAGGAACGATACCACCAGCAGCTTCAGAAGCACCCGGAGCGGCGTATCGCCAAGAAAGCGCGTCAGTGCGGACAAGGCGTGTCTCCAGATTCGGTTAACCCGATTCGGGTACAGGTCCAGAAATACGCACTTGCCGCGCTGGCATCAAGGTGGTCGCTGAATCCAGTTGCTCAGCACGGCGGTTTGCGGATTGTCTGCTCGCCAAGCTTGACACTTATGTTGCAGTGCAGCAAAATTGGAGGACAGAGGGTAACCCGTTGATCTCGATCTGCCAGACTCATCGCCCTGTTGTGGACGGATTGCGCTGTGTCACCGTGACCTGCGAACACAGGGCCTCTTGAATGAAGTATAGGCGCGATATCGATGGCCTTCGGGCCGTTGCGGTACTGCCGGTTGTACTGTTCCATTTCGGAATCTCGGCAATTCCAGGCGGCTTTACCGGCGTCGATATTTTCTTCGTCATATCCGGCTACCTGATCACCGGAAGCCTTCTGGACGACCTTGAACGCGGCCAGTTTTCGATCGTCAGCTTCTACTGGCGCCGTGCCCGGCGCATCCTGCCGGCGCTGATCTTTGTCATGCTTCTCACCTGCATTGCGGCATTGTTCATCCTTCTGCCGTCAGATCTGCACGAATTCAGCCTCAGCGTCATAGCGGCCTCGACGTTCTGGTCGAACATCTATTTTTGGAAAACGTCAAATTACTTCTCCATCGATGCCGAGCTTCGGCCGCTGTTGCACACGTGGTCGCTTTCGGTCGAGGAGCAGTACTACATCTTTGCCCCAATCCTGATGTTCCTGATCTATCGCTATTTTGGGAAGCGCTGGCTGACGGTGCTCCTGCCGATCATTGTCGGCAGCTTCGTGCTGGCGGTTATGGCGACATGGCTGGCGCCGAACGCCGGATTCTACCTGCTGCCGACACGGATCTGGGAGCTTATGCTGGGCGCCGTGCTCATGCTGAAACGACCCCCACCCCTGAGCAACCGGTTTCTTCTTGAACTGGTCGGACTGGCCGGATTTGGCCTTCTCGCCGTCGGATTCTTCACGATTTCGGAGAGCGACCCGTTCCCGGGCTACAACGCTTTGTATCCGTGCCTCGGAACGGCCCTCCTCATCTATGTCGGCCAGAATACCCCTTCGACGGTCGTTACCCGCATCCTCGAGGTCCGACCGTTGGTCTGGATCGGTCTCATCTCGTACTCGCTTTATCTTGTTCACTGGCCGATCAACGCATTCGCGCATTATCTTTCATTGCAAAAACTCGAACCCTCGATGACCGTTGCGATGACGGTGGCGAGCTTCGCACTGGCGGCATTCTCCTGGAAATATATCGAGCAACCGTTCCGGCAGAAAAGGAGCTTCACCGCCCCGGTGCCCATCTTCGCCTTCTCGGCGGGCGCGATCGCTCTTCTTTGCGCTGGCGGGGCGGCCGGGGCGCTCGGCAACGGCTTCCCGCAACGGTTTCCGGACTACGCTCAACAGAAGATCCCTGTCGGGGATTGGCTCAATGGCACTTGTTTCAACGAGGGCTCCAGCCGGATCGAAAGCTGGAATATCGAGGATTGCACGCGCACTCGCGGCTTCTCAAGAACGGTGTTGTTGTGGGGAGACTCGTTCGCCGCCCACTATGTCTCAGGCCTGGACGCCAACGCAAATCAACTACAGGCCAACGTCGTGGAATATACTTACGCAGGTTGTCCGCCGATTCTCTCTTACTTCTCCTACGCGCGCCCGGATTGCATGCGGTTCAACCAGCAGGCTTTGAAGGTAATCCAGAACGCTGGCATCAAGACGGTTGTGCTCAGCGGCCGGTGGACCGACTACGAGGCCAGGAGTTTCGACGGTCTCCAACAAACGATCGATACGCTTCGCGAGCTGGGTGTGCGCGTGTTTGTCATCGGCCAGTCTCCTCAGTTCATAACCGACGTTCGGAAAATCGCGTTCTTCGCAAAGCGTGGAAACCTGGACGATACATCCTGGCCGATGGCCATGGATCCCGACATCAACAACCGTGTGCGCTCATTTACCAAAGGCGCCACCTTCATCGATCCGCTCGAATCCCTCTGTAGCGCCGGACGCTGCTCCTACGCCGACGAAGGCCAGTTTCTCTATTTCGACTATGGCCATTTCTCTTCAATCGGGGCCACGCTGGCAATTTCGAAATACTGGCCGGATTTTGCCGTAGACGATGCCCTTGCCACGACGGAGTAACGGTCGGGCGGCTGGCAAGGCACGAATGCACGCTTAGCGATTGCCCGAACGCCGGCTTGCGTGGTAACGAGGCTGCTGCGCGGGTATGATGTAATGGTAGCTTGTCAGCTTCCCAAGCTGAACGCGCGGGTTCGATTCCCGCTACCCGCTCCACCTTGCTCCGCCTGAGGATGATGACGACCGTCGCGGTCTCGGGCCGGTCGGCGCCGGCACGCAGCGGTTTGCCCACCTGATCGAGTCTTGGTCGGCGGCGTATATTAGCTTCCAGAACATACCGTGATTCTAATAAGCAGCAGCAACAAAAGACGCTGATCCGCGTTGCGCTTGATCTGAAGGCCAGCAGGGAGGCACCAAAATGGCCGAAGACAAGAGCAATAGAGGTTCTGGCGGCGAAAACCGCGTCGCGAGTGACGGAGAATATGAGTTCCGCTATTTCTCTAACAAGTTTGGCCTTTCAATACCGCAGATCCGCGAGCTTTTTGGCAAGCACGGTAACGATCGCGAGACCCTGTATCGGGAGGCTCGGAAGCTCGGAACGCAAAGAACGGTTCTCGAACAATGACCAAACTTTCACAACCGGACCCATTGCCGGCAAGCGACATAATGAAGAGCTCGAGCATAAGAGAAACCATTTCCATCCGCATTCGACAGCCGGCAAAGTTGTAGATGCTCGGGACCTGCGGCAGGCCATCTGGCACGATCAGCCAGGCACGAGCCGCTGGAACTCGATTCCTGATGCAGTTAAAAGGGACCGCGATGTTCGGCAAAGACCTCTTGGTTCGTATGCTCGACCGCCGCGACACCCTGCCGCCAGACGAGATCGCGCTTATAGAGGCTCTTCCGGTCCGGCCGGTGACTTTCGGACCCGACGAGGACATCGTCAGGGAGGGTTCCCGCCCAGCCGAAAGCTGTCTTGTCGCGAATGGTTTCGCAGTTCGAAACCAGGCTATTCGGGAAGGTAAGCGTCAAATAACGGCAATCCACGTCCCGGGAGACTTTGTCGATCTCCATAGTTTACTGCTAAAAGTGATGGATCACAGCGTGAGCGCTCTGGGATCGTGTAATGTAGTTTTCATTCGACACAAAGACCTGCTCACGGCGATGGATAGAAGTCCACATCTTACCCGGATGCTCTGGCTTTCGACCGCCATCGATGCCTCAATCCAGCGAACTTGGATAACCTGCCTCGGGCGTCGGTCCGCCAAACAGCATCTCGCACATGTAATTTGCGAGTTGTATGTCCGGTTACAAATAGTTGGCTTGGCCTCTGACCAGTCGTTCGCGATCCCACTGACGCAAGCGGAATTGGGCGACGTGCTTGGTCTATCTGTAGTTCACGTGAACCGGACGCTGCAGGAACTTCGAGCAAAGGACCTGGTTAGCTGGAAAGACAGGAGGATTGTTATCCTGGATTTCGAGCGATTGGCGTTGCTGGCCGACTTTGATGGGACCTACCTAAATCTTTTTCATGAACCGCGGTGACTGCCTCGGCCAGGGCGCGCGACGCGACAATGCGGCATCAAGATTTCTGGCCAAATAAACAATGTGAATGAGCCCTCGCTCCGGATCGATTACTGCTGGGTTCAGTAAGCACGGTTCACGTCCAAGAAGGATTGCGCATGCGCGAGCTCGAAAACCTCATCGAACAGTACATAAATATTCGGAGGCGGCGCCATAGTTTCATATCGACTGGGCTCGCCGTAAAGGCCCTCAAACAGATTGTTCCGACATGTTCGGTCTCTGATTCTGACCTGGCAAACATGATTGCTGATCGTGCAATCGACTACGACCTTCCGGTGAGCTTTGACCTCAATGTGGGTTAGGCCTGGTGCTCCATAAAACCAGCCTGATCATGGGCCTTTGAAGTCCGATGCGCAGAGGCGCGGACCAGGGTCCGTTCCTTGGAACACCTACGTGCGAACTTTCCAGGAAGCCAGGCTCACATGTCATTTAGGAATCTCTAATTTAGTTACTAGTGATGGAACCTGTTTGCCCCAGGCAAGTTCGTTAGGCAATGGAGGAGATTGCCACCATGAACAGTGTCATTTATCTCATCGGCCTTGTCGTCGTCGTGCTTGCGATCCTCTCCTTCCTCGGGTTCCAATAGGAGATACCATGCAGCGCGAAGACGATCAGGGGCGTAAGCCGGCCGATTTCGAAATTGCCAAAAGCGAGTTGTCCGAGCGGTTTCAGCAGGAAGCGCAGACCGCGACGGAGGCGCTACATGACGCTCGCGATAAGGCGAGCGATTATGCATCGGAAGCGAAGCAGGCCTTATTCAGCCAGGCCGAGGGAACACAACGCGATATCAGCTCCAACCTGAAGGCCTTTAGCGGAGCGCTGCGGGCGGCAAGCGAACATCTAGCCAATAATGATCAACGGACCGCTTCGAAGTTCACCCTCGACGCCGCCGGCGCACTTGAGCGCTTTTCATCTTCGTTGAAGGACAAACCGTTCGAAGATGTCCTCGGCGAGATACGGTCGTTCGGCCGCGAAAACTCAGGGGCGATGATCGCCGGTTCAGTATTGGCAGGCTTGGCACTGGGGCGATTCATCAAGAGCTCGCCGCCATCGGCCGCGACCGAAACACAGCGCCGATCGGCAACAGATCGGCCTTCCGAAACGGCTTCGAACTCGGACGAGTCCGTATTGCGATCGGCAGAGGCCCTCGACCCGACGCCGCCCTCCAACCAGCGCGACGGTGACTTGGCCGGCGACGACTGGGCAGGCGCAAGCCTGGAGCAGAACCCATGACCGACAATCAGGAAAGTCGCGGCCTCGCAACCCTGGTTAGCGATCTGGCACAGCAGGTCACGACGCTGCTTCAAACTGAAAGCATGCTGTTGAGGGCCGAAATGTCGGAAAAAATGAGCAAGGCCGGTGCTGGCGCGGCCGAGGTTCTGGGTGGCGCCATATGCCTCCTCGCGGCCTTGATCGTGCTTCTGCAAGCACTTGTGATTGCCCTGGCGAGTGCCGGGTTGGGAGCGGGATGGTCCTCGCTGCTGGTCGGGATCGTCGTCGCGATACTGGGAATCATACTTTTGCGCTCTGGCACTAAAAGCATTGCACCTTCCGAGCTGACCCCCGATCGCACACAAGACCAACTGAAGCGCGACGCGCGCGTGATCAAGGATCAAATAAGATGAGCGAGAAATCCGCAGCCGAGCTCGAACGCGATGCCGACATCGCCCGGGCGAAAGTAGCAGACACCGCCGATTCGATCCGCAGCAAGATGACACCGGGTCAATTGATCGACGAATTTACCGGAATGTTCACCGGCGGCGAAGGGTCCGCCATGCTTGGCAACTTCAAGTCGCAAGTCAGGGACAACCCGTTGCCACTGACGTTGATTGGAGCCGGCCTAGCTTGGCTGATGCTCGGCAACGGCACGTCAGGAACCAGTTCAGCTGCTGCCGCACATCGGACAGGCATGGCTCCCGACGCTTTCTCCGACCTGCGCGGCGATGATTTCAGACAGGGCAACGAAGGGTCCGGTATAGGGGCGATGCTCTCCGATACCGCCGGTTCAGTTACCTCAGCAGCAAGCGGCGCGGCCGAAGCTGCAGCAAACGCTGCAACCGGCGCCAAGGAGAGGATGACAAAAACCGCCGGACAGCTCGGCTCAAGCGCCAGCGAGATAGCGGCTCGGACGCGCCAATCGGCACAAGACCTCTTCGAGCGCGAACCGCTGGCCATCGCGGCAGTTGGCCTTGCGCTGGGCACTGCCATCGGGGTGATGCTGCCCCACACAGCCACAGAGGACGAGCACCTTGGCGCCTACCGCGACAAAATTCGCGACAGTGCGGAGGAGGTTTTCGAAACGGGTCTGGGGCAAGCAAAGCAAGTTGCCGCCGAGGCTTACGAAACCGTCAAGGAAGAGGCCGACCGGCAAGGCTCTGGTGGAGATGCCGACACGCTGGCAGGCAAGGTCGGCAAAGTCATGGAATCGACGGCAAAGCGAACCGAGGAAGCCATTCGCGATCGTTTGCCGGAGTCGTCGGACGGGTCTTCTGCAAGCTCATAGCAGCGCCAGCCTGCAAGGACTGCTGGCCAAGCGATTTTTGCTACGGAGCAAACTCGTCGGTGGTGTGGGCGACCCGAGCGATATTCTGAATTGAAGCGGCTTGGCCGACGAGCCGTGCCGCGAAAGTACGATTTGTCGCCTGGATGCCAAGCGGAACAGCTGCGATAGCTATGCAACGAATCGCTTGAGTTAACAGCCTCCGGAGGGCACGACTAACCCGTTGGGTTCACTGATCCTGATGCGGGTTCGCTACCCGCTCCAGCCGTCAGCCCACCTCTCTCAAAATGAAGTCGTGCAGCATCTTGGCCGCCGGCGACAGCACACGATTCTTCACGGTGATCAGGCTATAGGGCCTGACCTCGATGTCGAACTCGGTCTGGACGACGTCGATGGCGCCGGCCAGCCCCTCGGGGTTCTGGATGAATTTCGCCACCTGGATCGACACCGGCGCGATGGCGTCCGACTGCGCGACCATGACCAGGGTGAGCAGCAGCGAGCTGGTGTTGAGGATACGATCCGGCAGCGCGATGTTGCGGTTCAGGAAATTGCTTTCCATCGCCTGGCGCAGCGGCGAGCCGCCCGACTGGAAAACCCAGTCGTAGGCGGCGGTCTCCTCCAGCCCCACCGCCTTGCCCTTGGCGAGCGGGTGGCCGCGGCGCACGATCAGGCAGGCTTTTTCGACGCCGATGACGCGAGCCTCGAACAGCCGCGGATTGAGGTCGTCGGGGACGCGCGCGATGATGAAATCGTGACGCGTGGCGATCAGCTCGCGCGCCAGCACATTGGAGGTCTCGACCTGCATGGTGATCTCGATACGCGGATAGATGCGCCGGATTTCGCGAATCGCCGGCACGGCGAGCTCGATCGCAGGGGCAGTTACCGCGCCCAGGAACACCGAGCCGCCCTTGCCAGCCTTGAGCTCTGAAATCTCGCGGTCGACTTCACGCATCTCGAGCAGGATTGACCGTGCGCGCCTCGCCAACGCCTTGCCGTAAGGCGTCAGCGTGATGCCGCGCGGCAGCCTTTCGCACAGCTTGACGTCGAGCACCGCCTCCATCTCGGCGATCATGCGCGAGGCGGCGGGCTGCGAAATGTTCATGACCTGGGCTGCCGCGCTGACCCGGCCATGGTCGTCGAGGGCTGCGATCATGCGCATGTGGCGCAGGCTGAGGCCGCTGCGCAGCAGGATCTCTCCGTCGCCGGGAGGGTCTTCGTAACTAGCTGAAAGTCCATCAGGATTCCGCAGCGCCGCCATGGTCTTTTCTTGTCCCGCTCGTGGCCGACCTGGCAATTCGGCCAGGTCTTCGTCGGCTTTCAATATATCAGTTTCGGTATAGCAACCATCAAAGATCGCATTTGACAGTTATGGCAAAGAGCCACACCCTTTGCCCGTCCTGAGGCTTGACCGTCGCCAGCGAGAAAAATCGCATCGACTGGAGCCAGAGTCTCAGGGCCGATTGGGAGGATACCGGAGATCGATATGACGGCAGCGGCGCGTTTGGGCGCTCCTGCACGATCGCGCGGCCCACGAAACCCAGGGTGCGCGTCCATCAACCAGGGAGAGTTAATGTGAAGATCATCAAGACACTGGCCGCCGTCGCGGCCCTTGGCATCGCGGCCATGACGCTGCCTGCGCAGGCAGGTGAAGGCCTCGTCGGCGTGCTGATGCCCACCAAGACCTCGCAGCGCTGGATCAACGACGGCGACGCCGTCAAGTCCCAGCTCGAGGCTCTGGGCTACACCGTCGACCTGCAGTACGCTCAGGACGACATTCCGAACCAGCTCAGCCAGTTGGAAAACGAAATCACAAAAGGCCCGAAGGCGCTGATCATCGCCTCGATCGACGGCACCACGATGTCGGACGCGCTGCAGAAGGCGGCTGACGCCGGCGTCGTCGTCGTCGCGTATGACCGTCTGATCAAGAAGACGGCGAATGTCGACTACTACACGACATTCGACAATTTCGGCGTCGGCGTCATCCAGGCCAAATCGCTGCTCAAGGGCCTCGGCTATCCCGAGAACAAGGGTCCGTTCAATATCGAGCTGTTCGGCGGTTCGCCGGACGACAACAACGCCTTCTTCTTCTACAACGGCGCGATGTCGGTGCTGCAGCCGCTGATCGACGACAAGACGCTGGTCGTGAAGTCCGGCCAGATGGGCATGGACAAGGTCGGCACGCTGCGCTGGCTGGCGGCGACCGCCCAGGCCCGCATGGACAATTTGCTCTCGGCCAACTACTCGGATGGCAGCCGCGTCGATGGCGTGCTCTCGCCGTATGACGGCCTGTCGCGCGGCATCATCGCCTCGCTGCGCGCCGTCGGTTACGGCACGGCCGACCAGCCATGGCCAATCGTCACCGGTCAGGACGCCGAGACCGCTTCGGTCAAGGCGATCATCGCCGGCGAGCAGTACTCGACCGTGTTCAAGGACACCCGCGAACTCGCCAAGGCGACGGTCGAGCTCGTCGACAAGGTGCTCTCGGGCGGCAAGCCGGAAGGCCTCGACACCACGACCTACAACAACGACGTCAAGGTCGTTCCCTCGATCCTGCTGACGCCACATGAGGTCGACAAGTCGAACTACCAGGCCCTGGTGGTCGACTCCGGCTACATCAAGGCCGACGAGCTGAAGTAATCTCTGATATAAAGACTGGGGTCCTGCGCAATGCAGGGCCCCTTTTCGTTAACCAGCGAGGCCGGTATGTTTTGCCGATCTCGGAGGAGCTTAATTCCTGATGACCTCGACGATTTTGGAGATGCGCGACATCACCAAGACGTTCCCCGGCGTCAAGGCGCTGTCCAACGTCAATTTGCGCGTGGAAGAAGGCGAGATCCACGCAGTGGTCGGAGAGAACGGTGCCGGCAAGTCGACGCTGATGAAGGTGCTGTCGGGCGTGTATGCGTCCGGCACCTATGACGGCGCGATCATCTACCGTGGCGAAGAATGCCATTTCAAAGGCATCCATGACAGCGAACACAAAGGCATCGTCATCATCCACCAGGAACTTGCGCTGGTGCCGATGCTGTCGATCACAGAGAACATTTTCCTCGGCAACGAACACGCAAAATATGGCGTCATCGACTGGAATGCCAACGAGACGCGCACAAGCGCCCTGCTGAAGAAGGTGGGCCTCAAGGAGGATCCCAAGACGCTGATCACCAATATCGGCGTTGGCAAGCAGCAACTGGTCGAGATCGCCAAGGCGCTCAGCAAGGAAGTGAAGCTGCTGATCCTTGACGAGCCGACCGCGAGCCTGTCCGAAAAAGACAGCCAGGCGCTGCTCGATCTATTGCTCGAATTCAAGCGGCAAGGCATCACCTCGATCCTGATCTCGCACAAGCTCAACGAGGTCAACCGGGTCGCCGACAAAGTCACGATCATCCGCGACGGGCGGACCATCGAGACGCTGGCCAAGAAAGACATCCGCGAGGACCGCATCATCACCTCGATGGTTGGCCGCTCGCTCGATAACCGTTTCCCGCCGCGGGAGCCGAAGATCGGCGAGACCGTGCTCGAAGTGAAGGACTGGTCGGTCTATCACCCGATCCATGCCGATCGGCAGGTGATCAAGGGTATCGACATCGACGTTCGCAGGGGCGAGGTCGTAGGCATCGCCGGGCTGATGGGCGCCGGACGCACGGAATTCGCGATGAGTCTGTTCGGCAGGTCGTACGGCCGCCGCATCACCGGCGAGGTGCGCCTCAAAGGCAAGCCGATCGATATCTCTTCGGTGAGCAAGGCGGTGGAACACGGCATTGCCTACGTCACCGAGGACCGCAAGACCTACGGGCTCAACCTGATCGATCATATCAAGCACAATATCACGTTGGCCAATCTTCCCGGCGTGTCGCGCCATAGCGTGATCGACGACATGCGCGAGCTCGCCGTCGCCAATGACTATCGCGCCAAGACCAATATCCGCGCATCGAGCGTCTATCAGATGACCGGCAATCTGTCGGGCGGCAATCAGCAGAAGGTGGTGCTGTCGAAATGGCTGTTCGCCAATCCGGAAGTGCTTATCCTCGACGAGCCGACGCGTGGCATCGACGTCGGCGCCAAGTATGAAATCTATACGATCATCGCGCGTCTTGCCTCCGAGGGTAAGGCGATCATCGTCATTTCGTCCGAGATGCCCGAGCTGCTCGGCATCACCGACCGCATCTACGTCATGAATGAAGGGCGCATCGTGGGAGAAATGGCCGCGGCCGACGCAAATCAGGAAAAAATCATGCGCGCCATCGTCCGGGGAGAAGGAAAAGCATCATGAGCACCGAAAGCGCTCCGGGGCCGCAGAGCGGCGTCGCCCAGGACCTCCAACAGACACCTCGCGTTGCCGTCTCGGCGCTGGTCACCAATCTGCGCGAATACGGCCTGATCCTGGCGCTGATCGCCATCATGCTCTTCTTCCAGTTCACGACGTCGGGAACGCTGTTCAAGCCGGTGAACCTGAGCAACCTGGTGCAGCAGAACAGCTTCATCATCGTGATGGCGCTGGGCATGCTTTTGGTGATCGTCTCCGGCCATATCGATCTCAGCGTCGGCTCCGTCGCCGGCTTCATCGGCGCGCTAGCGGCGATGATGATGGTCATCTGGCCGCTTGGCCCTTTGAGCAATCCGCTGGTGGTGTCGATCATCTGCCTGATCGTCGGTGGCGCAATCGGCGCGGCGCAAGGCTACTGGATTGCGTATCACCGAATACCGAGCTTCATCGTCACACTGGCGGGGATGTTGATCTTCCGCGGCATCTGCCAGGCGCTGCTGGGTGGCGGGTCTTCCGTGGGGCCGCTTCCGGTCGGCTTCAAGGCGCTCAGCTCCGGCTTCATTCCTGACGTGATCGGCTCATTGACGCTGATCCCGCCGGTCGTCAACGCCGCCGGCAAGACGATCGTCGGCAGCGGGCTGACGCTGCACATGACGACGATCGTGATCGGCCTCGTCGCCGTATTCGCTTATGCCTATTTCGGGCTCAGGGCACGGCGCAGCCGCGAGCGGCATGGCTATGAAGCCGAACCCTTCATGCTGTTCGTCGTCAAGACCCTGGTGACCAGCGCCCTGGCGCTGTTCCTGGTCTACCAATTCGCCACCTACAGGGGCCTGCCGATCGTCCTTGTGGTGATGGGCGCGCTGATCGCCCTGTTCGTCTTTGTCACCAAACGCATGACGATCGGCCGCCGCATCTATGCGATGGGCGGCAATGCCAAGGCAGCGCAGCTATCAGGCATCAAGACCGAAAGGCTGACCCTTTTGGTGTTCGTCAATATGGGCGTGCTGTCGGCGCTTGGCGGCCTGATCATCGCGGCGCGCCTGGGGCAGGCCGTTCCTGCGGCGGGCCTCGGCAGCGAACTCGACGTCATCGCCGCCGTGTTCATCGGTGGCGCTTCGGCGATGGGCGGCGTCGGCCAGGTCATCGGCGCTGTGGTCGGCGGTTTCATCATGGGTGTCATGAACAACGGCATGTCGATCATGGGCGTCAATGTCGACTGGCAGCAGGTAGTCAAAGGCCTGGTGCTGCTCGGTGCCGTGGTCTTCGACGTCTACAACAAGAACAAGGGTTGAAGCCGGGAGAAACCTGGCCGGACGAGGAAACCATACGGGTCACATCGCGGCTGCCGGCAAGAGCCGGTGCGAAGAAGTCTCCTGAGAGACCAGGCCAGCGAGCGCAATCCGGACGAAGAATTTCACCCGTGGCACGGATTGGTCCCGAGCCGCGCAGGTCAGGGTTTGCCAAATGGGCAGCCGGGCCAAAGCACCAGAGAGAGGGTACATCATGCTGATCTCCCAGATCCTCGACGACGCCGAAACGATTCGGGTCGTTGCCCGCAATGGCGGCAAGACCAGGATCATTAACGGCGCCCGCAGCGTTTATTCGCTGGCAATGGAGGCTGCGCGCACCGGCAGCGGACTTGTCGCTCTCATCGAGCGCAAAGGATTCGGTGAAGCGATCGACCTCGATGCCGCCTATAAAAAGGGACGGCTTTTGTCGCCGATCAACCATCCGGATCCGGCGCATCTCCACCTCACCGGCACTGGATTGACGCATCTCGGTTCTGCCGCGACACGCGATGCCATGCACAAGAAGCTCAGCACCGACGGCGGGGAGCAGCTCACCGATTCCATGAAGATGTTCCGCATGGGACTGGAAGGCGGCAAGCCGGCCAAGGGCCAGACGGGGGTCCAGCCTGAGTGGTTCTATAAGGGAAACGGCACCATGGCGGTGGCGCCCGGTGCGGCGCTTCTGTCGCCCGCTTTCGCCCAAGATGCCGGCGAGGAACCGGAGGTTGCCGGCATCTATGTCATCGGCGACGACGGCGCGCCGTTCCGTGTCGGCTTCACGCTGTCGAACGAGTTTTCAGACCACGTCACCGAGCGCGTGAACTATCTGTTCCTGGCGCACTCGAAGCTGCGCAACGCCTCTTTCGGGCCGGAGATCCTGATTGGCGATTTGCCGGCCGACATCAGGGGTTCGTCGCGCATCGTTCGCGACGGCAAGCTGCTGTGGGAAAAGCCGTTCCTGTCGGGCGAAGCGAACATGTCGCACACCGTCGCCAATCTCGAACATCACCATTTCAAATATTCGGCCTTCCGCCAGCCGGGCGACGTGCATGTGCACATGTTCGGCACGGCGACGCTGTCCTTCGCCGACGGTGTCAGGACCGAGGCCGGCGACGTGTTCGAGATCGAGGCCAAGGATTTCGGCCTGCCGCTGCGCAACCCGCTCGAAATCGAGCAGCCGGTGAAGGTGGCGGTGAAGGCACTGTAGCGGGTGATCTCCCCTCGAGGGGGAGATGTCGCCGAAGGCGACAGAGGGGGTCGTCTCGCGTAGAGCGCCAGCCCCCTGCGTCTGCGATAAAGAGCCGAGCCCGGCCGGACCGACCCCCTCTGGCCTGCCCTCTTTGCCACCACTTGGCATCTCCCCCTCAAGGGGGAGATTGGCAGTTCCTACCTCAATAAATATCGAAGTCGAAATACTTGGCCTGGATCTTCTTGTAGGTTCCGTCGGCGACGATGGCGTCTATGGCGGCGTTGAGTTTTTCGCGCAGCGCATTGTCTTCCTGACGCACGGCGATGCCTGCTTCCGTCTCGGTGCCCTTGACGTCACCAACCATCTTGCAGCAGCCGTCGCTCGATTTCTTCATCCAGTCCATCAGCACGAACTTGTCTGAGAGGACGGCATCTAGGCGGCCGTTCATCAGGTCGGCAACCGCCTCCTCCTGGGTCGGATAGAGCTTCGCCTCGGCGCCGGCCTTGCCATAGACATCCTGGGCATAGTCGGCCTGGGTGGTCGAAGCCTGGGCGCCGACTGTCTTGCCGGCGAGTGCGGCGGGTTCGGTCGAGGCAATATCGCTGTCCTTCAAGGCCACCAGCGAAAGCGGTGTCGTATAGTATTTGTTGGTGAAGGAGACCTGCTTCTTGCGCTCCTCGGTAATGCTCATGGACGCGACGATGGCGTCGAATTTTCTGGCCTGGAGCGCCGGAATCATGCCGTCCCAGTCCTGCGTGACAAGTTCGCACTCGGCCTTCATCTGAGCGCAAAGCGCCTCGGCGATGTCGATATCGAAGCCGACGAGCTTGCCGTCCGCGGTGATGGTGTTGAACGGCGGATAGGCGCCTTCGGTGGCGATCTTCAATTTTTCCTGTGCTTGCGCCGACAAGGAGCCGGCCGATATCACCAGCATGGCGGCTGTTGCTGCCGATGCGATCCATCTTGAAATCTGCATTTTTTTGTTCCCTTGGTTCAGAGCCATCCTGACGGCTGGGCGCAGCCAAGCACGACCCGTATGGTTCAGGCAAGCACGGTCTGATCGGGATCGGCGATCAGCGCGCGGCGCGGAAATGCTTGGACAGTTTCAGGCCCTGTGCCTGATAATTCGAGCCGAGATCCGTGCCGTAGAGCGCCTGCGGCCGCTTCAGCATGTGCTCGTAGACGAGGCGCCCGACGATCTGGCCGTGGTCGAGGATGAACGGCACTTCGTGGCTGCGCACTTCGAGCACCGCCCGGCTGCCGGTGCCGCCGGCCGCCGAATGGCCAAAGCCCGGATCGAAGAAGCCGGCATAGTGGACGCGGAATTCGCCGACCAGCGGATCGAAGGGCGTCATCTCGGCGGCATAGAGCGGCGGCACATGCACCGCCTCCTGGCTGACAAGGATATAGAATTCGTCCGGATCGAGCACCAATTCGCCGGCGCCGCTCTTGTAGAGCGGCTCCCAGAAGTCGACGACATCCTGCGCGGCGCGCTTGTCGACGTCGACCAGCCCGGTGTGATGCTTGCCGCGGTAACCGACAAGGCCATCCTTGTCGCCATCGAGATCGATCGACAGCGCGATGCCGCCACCGGAAATGTTGGGTGGCTCGGTAGCGACGAGCGTCTCGGCACGGTGTAATTCGTGCAGCTCGCCTTCCGACAAAAGCGCATTGCCGGTGCGGAACCTGATCTGCGACAGCCGCGAGCCGGCGCGGACGACGATCGGAAAGGTGCGCGGACTGACTTCCAGATAGAGCGGGCCGCTATAGCCGGCAGCGATCTTGTCGAACTCGTGGCCGCGATCGGTCATCACGCGGGTGAAGATGTCGAGCCGTCCGGTCGAGCTCTTCGGGTTGGCCGAGGCCGAAATGTTTGCCGGAAGCGCCAGGCTCTCGAGCAGCGGGACGATATAGACGCAGCCCGTCTCCAGCACCGCACCGTCGGCAAGATTGATTTCGTGCAGCTTCAGACGGTCGAGTTTTTCAGCGACTCTGTGGTTTGGGCCAGGCAGGAAAGAGGCGCGTACCCGCCAGGCCTTGTCGCCAAGCCTGAGGTCGAGGCTGGCTGGCTGGATCTGGTCGGCGTCGAGCGCCCGCAGCGACGTCAGCGCACCCGACTGGAACAGCGCGGAAATGTCCTGATCGGGAAGAATGCCTGTCTGCCGCAAAGTCTGGCTCCGCTTGAAGGCCGGGCAAGGTCTCGTTTCTTGCAGGCTCATGCCGCAAAACCGTGACACCCTCAGGTCAGACCCGAGGGCAGGCTTTTGCGGAACCTGCTGGTACAAACCTCTTAATCATGCCGGCAATTGACGCAAGCGAGGTCCGGGTCTAAAGGATCGTTATCCCGTGGTGATTTGGCCGGTCGGCTTGCAGCCACGTTAAACAAGTCGCTAAAGGACCGTCGGGCCGCAAGGCCGTATGGACCGGTTGCGACTTTCGCGGCCGGTTTTTTTGTGTCTGGAACAAAGTGATGACAAGCAAGAAGCGCAACTGGAAACCTCAGACAGCACTCGTGCATAGCGGGACCTTGCGTTCCGGTTTCGGCGAGACGTCCGAGGCGATGTACCTCACCCAGGGCTATGTCTACGACACCGCGCAAGCGGCCGAGGCCCGTTTCAAGGGCGAGGAACCGGGCTTCATCTATTCGCGCTATGCCAATCCGACGGTCGACATGTTCGAGAAGCGCATGTGCGCGCTGGAAGGCGCCGAAGATGCCCGCGCCACTGCGTCGGGCATGGCTGCGGTGACGGCGGCGCTGCTGTGCAGCGCCAAGGCCGGCGACCATATCGTGGCGGCGCGGGCGCTGTTCGGCTCCTGCCGCTGGGTGGTCGAGACGCTGGCGCCGAAATACGGCATCGAGGCGACGCTGGTCGACGGCACCGAAATCGCCAATTGGGAACAGGCGGTCAGGCCCAACACCAAGCTGTTCTTTCTTGAAAGCCCGACCAATCCGACGCTGGAAGTCGTCGACATCGCAGCCGTTGCCTCGCTTGCCAATTCGATCGGCGCGCGGCTGATCGTCGACAATGTCTTTGCCACGCCCTTGCAGCAGAAACCGTTGCAGCTCGGCGCCCATATCGTGGTCTATTCGGCGACCAAGCACATCGACGGCCAGGGGCGCTGCCTCGGCGGCATCATCCTGTCGGACAAGAAGTGGATCGACGAGAACCTGCACGACTATTTCCGCCACACCGGCCCCAGCCTGTCTCCGTTCAATGCCTGGACACTGCTGAAGGGCCTGGAGACGCTGCCGCTGCGCGTGCGTCAGCAGACGGAAAGTGCCGGCAAGATCGCGGATTTTCTTGCCGAGCGATCGGAAATCGCCCGCGTTATCTATCCCGGCCGCGCCGACCACCCGCAGGCGGCGGTCGTCAAGAAGCAGATGTCGGGCGGCTCGACGCTGATCTGCCTCGACGTCAAGGGCGGCAAGCAGGCGGCCTTCGCCTTCCAGAACGCGCTCGATATCGTGCTGATCTCCAACAATCTCGGCGACGCCAAGAGCCTGATCACCCACCCGGCGACAACGACGCACAAGAATCTGAGCGATGAGGCGCGCGCCGAACTCGGCATAGGGCCGGGCACGCTGAGGCTGTCCGTCGGACTTGAGGACACGGACGATCTGCTCGCGGATGTCGAGCAGGCACTCAAATCAGCCAAATAGCAGTCGCCGCGCGGCAGGGATTTCTCAGACGCTTTCTTCCAACTCGGTCATAGCCTTGGTGCGGATGGTCATGGCATTGCCGCGCCATTCGACGGCACCGCCCAGCCAGCCACGTGCCCAAATTGCAGGAAGCACCGTATCCCGCACGATCATCGCGGTGACGGTGCGTGGCGAGAGATACCAGCCCTTGGACCAGGCGAGCATGCATTCCGGCAGATAGGCAATCAGCAGTACGCATAAAGCCGTGGTGGGCAAGCTGACGCCGGCCCTTGCCGCCGCGATCAGCGCCAACAGCAGTGGCATTGCCGCGCCGGTTAATATCTCGGGCGCGAAGAACAGCGGGAAGGTGACGCGGCGCAGCCGCGCCCAGCGGGCCTGCCGTGACCAAATTTCGCCGAATGTACGCTGGCCGAGCGGCTGCTCGAATGGCGAAGCGACGAGGTTGACGCGCAAACCGAGCCCATTGACCAGCTTGGTCGCAGCGGCGTCCTCAGCGATCTCGGCGGCGAGCGCGTGGATACCGCCATTCGCGTCAAGCACCGGCTTGTTCCACAGCATGCTCTTGCCCTGGGCAAAGCCGAGGCCAAGTGCCTCGCCGGCATACTGCCAGCGCGCCTGCAGAGTGTTGAGGAAAGCGCA
Source organism: Mesorhizobium sp. WSM4823 (assembly GCF_055811195.1). Classification (NCBI taxonomy): domain Bacteria; kingdom Pseudomonadati; phylum Pseudomonadota; class Alphaproteobacteria; order Hyphomicrobiales; family Phyllobacteriaceae; genus Mesorhizobium; species Mesorhizobium sp. WSM4823. The sequence continues at coordinate 75,702 of NZ_JBVVQL010000009.1, read as the reverse complement.
TTCGACTTCGGCCCAGAAGCCATCCGGCCGCGAGCCGATCGGGGTCGAGCAGACAAGGCCTGTGGTCGGCCGCCATGCGGCCATCAGGTGCTGGATATAGTCTTTGGGCATCAACACGTTGGAGTCGGCAAGGATGACCCAGTCGTGGCGTGCGGCTTCCCAACCCTTGACGCAGTTATTGAGCTTGGGATTGGCGCTAATGCGGTCATCGCCGGTGAGCAGCCGCGCCGGCACATTGGGATAGCGGGCAATAGCGGCGTTGATGAGATTGACTACTGGATCGTCGGCATGGGCGACGCAGAAGATCAGTTCATAGTGTGGCCAATCGAGCGAGAAGGCGCGCTGAAGCGTCTCCTCGGTGAACGGCTCGACGCCACGCGACGGCACGACGATCGAGAGAGGCGGCGGGTTCCCGGAGGGTGCAGCGATGACCTGCCGCTTCTTCAGCCGCGATGAGGCGAGCATGATGCTGGCGAGATTTGAAAGAAGAAGGGCTGAAGAAGCAACGGCGGCTGCGAGAGTCAGTTCCATCGAGATCTGGTCACTCCGGAAAGGCCGCCTGCGGCCGTTTTATGAGAGCGTCGCGTCCATTTGGACGCGCAAAGGACGCTCTAACGCTTTTTGAGTCTACCGCATCGTGCTTTCCGAAAATCGAATTGGATTTACAGGCCGATGTGGTAGTCGACAGAGCGCCCGAGTCGCCCGGCACGGTCTGTGCACACCAACATTGTCATGTGTCACTTAAATGACATTGTTTTTCGGCACGTGCGCTTTGAGGTCGGCAAACGGGGTCTGCGCTCCCGCATCAAACCGCGCAGCGGGACAAATGTTCCCTGCCGCAGCAACCGGAGTAATCCATGTACCGCGCCGTCACGCGCAACATCGAAGTGCTGGTCAGGCCATTCTATCTGGAAGATCGCTCGGACCCGACGGAGAACCGCTATGTCTGGGGTTATCACGTAACCATAGACAATCAGTCGGACGAGTTCGTTCAGCTTCTGTCGCGCTATTGGCATATCACGGACGGCGCCGGCCGCGTCGAGGAAGTGCGCGGCGCCGGCGTCGTTGGCGACCAGCCCGAGCTCAACCCCGGCGACAGCTATCAATATACGTCCGGTTGCCCGTTGCCGACGCCTTCCGGCATCATGGTTGGCCACTACACGATGCGCAACAAGCGGGGCGAGACGTTCGATATCGCCATCCCCGCCTTTTCGCTCGACCTGCCGGGCACACGGCGCACCGTCAACTGACAGCTGTCACTGCGCCGCGGTAAATTCCGCGGGGTCGAAGTCATACTGCTTCGAGCAGAATTCGCAGGCGACGTGAATGCCGCCATCCTCGGTGCTGTCCCTGATCTCGTCGGCGGAGAAACCTTCGAGAATGCCGCGGATCTTCTCCTTGGAACATGAGCACTGGTCGGCGACCGGAACGCCGCCGAAGACGCGGACGCCGTGCTCGTGGAACAGCCGGTAAAGCAATCGCTCGGCGCCGATCGTCGGGTCGATCAGTTCCGTCGGCTCGATGGTGCCAAGCAGTGCCAGCAGTTCCTGCCAGGAATTGTCGGCCGGATCGTGGATCTCGTCGCGCGGATCGCCGTCGCCACCTGGCAGATCGGGCACGCGCATGCGTTCCGGCGATTGCGGCAGGAACTGCGCCAGGATGCCACCGGCGCGCCACTGCTCGCGGGCGCCGCCGATGCCTGGGGTCAACAGCTTGGCCACCGAGAGCCTGAGATCGGTCGGGATCTGCTCCGACTGACGGAAATAGGTGCGCGCGGCCTCCTCCAGCGTCTCGCCGTCGAGCTGGACGATGCCCTGATAGCGCTGCGTGTGGGCGCCCTGGTCGATGGTCAGCGCCAGGACGCCGCTGCCGAGCAGCGTCTGCTGCGACGTTTCGCCGGCGGCGGTCAGCGCCTCCAGCCGGTCGGCATCGAAACGCGCATAGGCGCGCAGCGCCGACGGCGTGGAAAAATCCGCGACCAGCATGTCGACCGGCCCGTCGGTGCGGGTCTGCAGGATGAACTTGCCCTCGAACTTGAGCGAGGTGCCAAGCAGCACCGTCAGCACGCAGGCTTCCGCCAGCAACCGGGCGACCGGCTCGGGATAGTCGTGGCGGCTGAGGATCGCGTCGAGCATCGGCCCGAGTTGGACGGTGCGGCCGCGCACGTCGAGCGGGCCGACCTCGAAAGGCACGACATGATCGTCGCCGGCGTAGCCGAACTCGCCGAGTTTGGGTTGATGTTCAGCCAATTGATGAGTTTCCAACATAACAAAGCTCCGGGGCGCGGCCATGCCGCCCTCCGGGGCGCATGCGTCGAAACGCGCTCGATTTGCGTGATGCGCCTGAGATAGGCATCACGCGCCTCCGGATCAAGCGCCGAGGCACCAGGCCAAAACCGCCTTCTGGGCGTGGAGTCGGTTCTCGGCCTCATCGAACACCACCGAATGCGGCCCGTCGATGACTTCGTCGGTGACCTCCTCGCCACGATGCGCCGGCAGGCAGTGCATGAACAATGCGTCCGGCTTCGCCTTCGCCATCAGCGCCGCATTGACCTGGTAGGGTGAAAAGACATTGTGGCCGCGCGCACGGTGCTCCTGGCCCATAGACACCCAGCAGTCGGTGACGACGCAGTCGGCCTGGTGCACCGCCTCCTCGGGCGAGCGGGTGAAATTCAATTTGCCGCCATGCGCCCTCGACCAGTCGATATGCTTCTGCGCCGGCTCGCTGCCTTCCGGCACGGCGACATTCAGGTTGAAGCGGAACCGCGCCGAGGCTTCCAGCAGGGAATGCAGCACGTTGTTGCCGTCGCCGGTCCAGGCGATGGTCTTGCCGGCAACCGGGCCGCGATGTTCCTCGAAGGTCATGATGTCTGCCATAAGCTGGCAGGGATGGGTATCGTCGGTCAGCCCGTTGATGACGGGTATGGTGGCGTTCTCTGTCAGCTCGAGCAGCCGGTCATGCGATGTAGTGCGGATCATGATCGCGTCGACATAGCGCGACAGCACCTTGGCCGTGTCGGCGATCGTTTCGGAGCGGCCGAGCTGCATCTCGGTGCCGGTCAGCATGATGGTCTCGCCGCCGAGCTGGCGCATGCCGACGTCGAAGGACACACGCGTGCGCGTCGACGGCTTGTCGAAGATCATGGCCAGCACCTTGCCTTCGAGCGGCTTGGTCCGCTCACCGGCCTTGAGCTTTGCCTTCCGCACGACTGCGTCATCCAGCATGAAGCGCAGATCGCCTTCGGAAACGGCGGAAAGATCGGTGAAATGGCGAAGGCTCATTTGGGGTCTTTCGACTGTTACTTCGCGGCAGCCGCGGCGATGGCGTCCGCCAGGCCCCGGGCAGCGGTGCGGATGCGGTCGAGCGCTTCATGGATCTCAGCATCGGTGACGGTGAGCGGCGGTAGCAGGCGGATGACATTGTCGCCCGCCGGAACCGTCAGCAGATGCTGATCGCGCAGCGCCGTGTTCACCTTGGTGTTGGGCATCGCACATTTCAGGCCGAGCATCAGGCCGGTTCCCCTGATGTCTTCGATGACATCAGGGAATTCGTCGGCAACGCCCGCCAGCCCCTGCTTCAACAGCAGCGCCTTGCGCTGGACATCCTCCAGGAAGCCGTCTTCCAGCACCACGTCGAGCACGGCGTTGCCGACCGCCATCGCCAGCGGATTGCCGCCAAAGGTGGTGCCATGCACGCCAGCGGTCATGCCGACCGCTGCCTCGTCGGTGGCCAGGCAGGCGCCCATCGGAAAGCCACCGCCGATGCCCTTGGCGATTGCCATGATATCAGGCGTCACACCGGACCATTCATGCGCGAACAGTTTTCCGGTGCGGCCGATGCCGCACTGGACCTCATCGTAAATCAAGAGCAGGTCATGCTGCTCACAGAGCTGCCGGAGCCGCTTCAGCGACTGTGTCGGCACCGGGCGGATGCCGCCTTCGCCCTGTACCGGCTCGATCAGGATCGCTGCGGTCTCCGACGTGATCGCCTTTTCGGCGGCGTCGATGTCATCGAAACCGACCTGATCGAAGCCTTCGACCTTGGGCCCGAATCCTTCGAGATATTTGTATTGGCCGCCCGCTGCTATCGTCGCCAGGGTGCGGCCGTGGAAAGCGCCTTCGAAGGTGATAATACGAAAACGCTCTGGATGGCCCTTGACGAAGTGGTAGCGCCGCGCCGTTTTGATCGCACATTCCAGCGCCTCGGCGCCGGAATTGGTAAAGAACACCTTGTCGGCGAAGGTGGCGTCGACCAGCCGCTCACCCAGCCGTCTCTGCTGCGGAATCTCGTAGAGGTTGGAGATATGCCAGAGCTTGGCGGCCTGCTCTGTAAGTGCAGCGACCAGATGTGGATGGCTGTGGCCCAACGAATTCACGGCAATGCCGCCAGCAAAATCGAGATATCGTTCGCCCTTGTCGGTAATCAGCCAAGTGCCTTCCCCGTGGTCGAAGGCCAGGGGTGCGCGGGTAAAGGTCTCGAAAAGCGCCGAACCGCTCATTATATGCGTCTCCGGAACCGGAAAATCAAAAAGCCGCCAAAGCGGCGGCCTTTGCGGCTTATCGTGTTTTTCAGCCATGAAGTCAACGAAAACGTCGCGCAAAGACACGCGACAAGCCTCCTAGCCAGATGCCGGCTCATAAGCGACCGGGCAAGTTGGGGAAAACCGAAAAAACCGATTCGTGTTGCCCTCGGGACTCTTGTCACCGAGTCAGCGCATAAGGTAATTGTAGTCGAGAAATAACTAGATTTCGTGCGGCGGACCTAATCACCCGATATATGTGGTGTCTGCCCGGCAGAAGCCGGGTCGGGATTGGATTCCGATTGCCTCACGCCTCAGCAGGAGCGCGGTCATGAACTGGACTGACGAGCGAGTAGAACTTCTTAGAAAATTGTGGTCGGAGGGACTGAGCGCCAGCCAGATCGCCGCACAGCTTGGAGGCGTCAGCCGCAATGCGGTCATCGGCAAAGTGCATCGGCTGAAACTGTCGGGCCGCGGGCGTTCAACCGCCACGCCGGCGCGTCAGAAAAAGAGCGTACAGGGATCGACCGTCCAGAAATCGGTGTCACGGGCAGCGAGCACCGCGCGGCATATCACCACGTCGATCGGCGCGACGGCGCTGCAGGCACAATTCGACGCCGAGCCTGTCGCGCGCCATTACATTCGCCCGGTCGAGAATGTCGTCGTGCCGATTTCACGGCATCTGCAACTCGTCGAGCTGACCGAGCGGACATGCAAATGGCCCAATGGCGATCCGCTTTCGGAAGAGTTCCATTTCTGCGGCAACGACGCGGCCGAAACCGGACCCTATTGCAAGTACCACGCCCGGGTTGCGTTTCAGCCTGCCTCGGAGCGGCGGCGCAGCCGCTGAGCGAATGGCGAATAGGGAGTAGCGAATAGGGCAAGAAAGACCTTGCACCTTTCTGCAAAGGCCAAAGCTGTTTCTATTCACTATTCGCTATTCGCTCTCTTCACAGCCAGCCGCTCTTGCGGAAACGCCAGTAGAGAACTGAGCAGACCAAAATAATCGCTCCCAGAACGACCGGGTAGCCATATTCCATCCTAAGTTCCGGCATGTCGTTGAAGTTCATGCCGTAGATGCCTGCGAGCGCCGTCGGCACCGCCAGGATTGCAGCCCATGAGGCGAGCTTCTTGGTGATCGCCGTTTCCTGGCTCTGGCCAACCAGGAGGCTCGCCTCGAAGGCAAATGCGAGCACCTCCCGTAAGCTGTCGATCTTCTCCTGGACGGTGCGGATGTGGTCGGTGACGTCGCGGAACAGAGGGTGCATAGCCGCATGGATCTGCGGCAGGTCGGCGCTGGTCAGCCGGCGGCAGACTTCCACCAGCGGCAGTGCCGCATTGCGCAGGCGCAACAGGTCGCGGCGCAACATGTAAAGCCGTTCTATGTCGGAGCCGGCCATAGGTTTCAGCAGAACCTTGTCCTCGATCGCCTCGACCTCATCCTCGATCTGCTCGAGCACCGGCATGTAGTTATCGACGATGAAATCGAGAATGGCATAGAGGACGAAATCCTCGCCCTTGGCCAGCGAATGCGGGCAACTTTCCCAGTGCTGACGAACCGCGGCATAAGAGGTTGATGGACCGTGCCTGACGCTGACGATGTAGCCGGCACCGACGAACAGATGGGTTTCGCCGAAGGTGACACGACCGTCGATCAATTGAGCCGTGCGGGCAACGATGAACAAGGCGTCGCCATATTGCTCGATCTTGGGCCGCTGATGCGGATGCTCTGCGTCCTCGATCGCCAGATCATGCAGATGGAATTGCGCCTGGACGCGAAGCAACAGATTGCGGTCGGGCTCCAGCAGGCCGATCCAGACGACATGGTCTGGCTTCTTGGCCCATTCGCCAGCTTCCTCGATCGGAATGTCGGCGATACGCCGGCCGGCCGTGTAGACGCCGGAAGCGATGATGCTGGTCGGCGGCGGCGCAGGCATGAACTCCCGAACATATTCCATCGCAGCCTCCTGAAAGCGTGGCCTTCATCGCGGAACTGAGAAGCTTACGTCCGGATAGTTTAGCGCAGTTTCATGAAGCGTTCGAGAGGCAGAGCGAGATGAGTTCAGACGGGATCTTCTCGCTCTGGCCGTTTACTTAGCGGGTAGCGCTGCCGGAAGAACAATCTTGTCCGTCTTGTCGCCCTTTGGCCGCTCGGCCGGCATCTGGTCGCCGGTGACGATGTAATAGATCGTCTCGGCGATGTTGGTGGCGTGGTCGCCGATCCGTTCGATGTTCTTGGCGCAAAATAGCAGGTGCGTACAAGGCGTGATGTTGCGCGGATCTTCCATCATGTAGGTCAGCAACTCGCGAAACAGCGACGTGTACACCGCGTCGATCTGGTCGTCGCGGTCACGCACGAAGCCGATCTTTTCCACCGAGCGCGATGCGTAGACGTCGAGCACTTCCTTGAGCTGCGTCAACGCCAGGTCGGCCAAGGCCTCGATGCCACGGAACAGGCTGGTCGGCTGGCGCCCTTCTGTGACGGCAACCACGCGCTTGGCGACATTCTTGCCGAGATCACCAACCCGTTCGAGGTCCGCCGAGATGCGGATCGCGCCGACGATCTCACGCAGATCCGTCGCCATCGGCTGACGCTTGGCGATGATGACGATCGCCTTGTCGTCGATCTCGCGCTGGCCTTCGTCCAGAACGAGATCGTCGCGGATCACCTTTTGGGCAAGGCCGGGGTCGGCATTGACCAGGGCCGCGATCGCTTGTTCGACCATGCGTTCGGCATGCCCGCCCATCGCGGCGATGCGCTTCGACAGATATTTCAGCTCCTCGTCATAGGCGCTGACGATGTGCACGGACTGCATGGAAATGCCTTCCATAGTGAGTCGTTTGCTCGAATCCCCGCTGATACGCTAGCCGGATGACAGAAAAAAGAAAAAGCCCGTTGATACGTAGCGCAGCGCTAGTGTGCCGGCAAATGAACCGAGAAGACAGCACCCTTGCCCACCTCCGACTTGATCGAGAGTCTGGCGTTGTGACGTGTCAGGATATGCTTGACGATGGACAGGCCGAGGCCGGTGCCTTTCTGGGTCCTGCTGTTCTCGACATCGACACGGTAGAAGCGCTCGGTGATGCGCGGAATGTGCTCCTCGGGAATACCCGGACCGAAGTCTCTGACAGTGACGTCGATGCCCGGCTCGGGGCCGGCATCATTGTGAGCAATCGTCACCACGACACGCCCACCCGACTGTCCATATTTGCAAGCGTTTTCCAGCAGATTTTCGAAGACCTGGAAAAGTTCGTCGCGATCTCCGGGCACATCGAGCGGCCCTTCCGCGAACTCCCGCTCGATGGCGATGCCGTTCTCCCTGGCAAGCGGCCCGAGCGAATCGATGACGCTGTCGAGGGTCTGGCGGAGGTCGACCTCGGTTCCCGGTTTCAGATAGGGTTTCATCTCCAGTCGCGACAGAGACAACAGGTCGTCGATCAGCCGCGCCATGCGACCGGTCTGGTTCTGCATGATCTGCAGGAACTGCTCGCGTGCCGCCGGGTCGTTGCGGGCCGGGCCGCGCAACGTCTCGATAAAGCCGGAGATCGAGGCGAGCGGAGTGCGCAGTTCGTGGCTTGCATTGGCGATGAAGTCGGCGCGCATCCGGTCGATCCGGCGCGCCTCACTCTGGTCCTTGAAGACCAGAACATAGAGGTCGGTGCCATGGCCGACCGAGGACGCGCTCACCCGATAGGCACGTTCGACCGGCAGCTTTTCGGTATAGTCGACGACGTCCGAAGCGGCGACCCCCGTTAAAATGCTGTCTAGCAAGGCGTGCATCTCTGGCGCGCGGAACTTCAGCGACAGTGACATGCCCGGTGCGATGCCGCCGAAGGCGGCGAAGGCGGCGGCGTTGGCATGGACGATCGTGGCGGCGCGATCGAAAATGATCAGAGGATCGGCAACGGCCGCCGCGAGATATTCTCCCGACAGGTGTTGCAGCCCGCTCGTCTCTATCGCCGCGGCATCCTCGGCGGACTGGTGCGGAGCTCCGGCTGGCAGCATCGCGGCGACAAGCAGCAACCCGGCACATGCCAGTATCACCACGTAGCCGGATGCGAAAATATGAACCGTCAAGACCGCGACGATGCCGGCCGCCAGCAGCCAGCGGCTGTTCCACAGCCGGACGGCAATGGCTTGAGCCGTGCTTCGCTGTTCTGCGCCCATGTCAGCCATTGTCAGCCATTCGCGCGCCGTGCCTCCGCCTCAACCGGCCGGCCGGTTGGAAAGTTGCCGCTGGACCGGCATTAGGGTGCCGTGCGTCCAATCGGACGCACAAGAACGCTCTGCCAGCTTTGGTCCGCTGCATCGTTCTTACCGAAAATCGATTCCGATTTTCGGGCTGATGCAGTAAGGCTCCCAATAGCATGAGTTCGGAAGCTGGAAAGGTTCGTCTCGATGAAAAATCCCAAGGAAAATGCCGCCGCGCCCGTTGCTGGTCCGCTGAAGATACGGATCGACGGCAAGGAGTTCGAGTTCGACATCGAGAATCCCGAGCTTCCGGATTGGGTCGAGGACAACAAGCTGACCGCCGGCGGCTATCCCCACGACAAGAAAATGAAAAGCGACGAGTATGACGAGACGCTCGAACGGCTGCAGATCGAGCTGGTCAAGGCGCAGGCATGGCTGCAATCGACCGGCAAGCGGGTGATGTCGCTGTTCGAGGGACGCGATGCCGCCGGCAAGGGCGGTACGATTTTCGTGCTGCGCCAATACCTGAATCCCCGGACAGCGCGCAACGTCGCGCTGACCAAGCCGACGCCTACCGAACTCGGACAGTGGTATTTCCAGCGCTATGTCGCGCAGTTTCCGACATCCGGCGAGTTCGTCACCTTCGATCGCTCCTGGTACAATCGTGCCGGCGTCGAGCCGGTCATGGGCTTCTGCACGCCGGAGCAGCATCAGAAGTTCCTGGACGAGACGCCGAATTTTGAACGGATGATCTGCAACGAAGGCATTTATTTCTTCAAATTCTGGCTGAACATCGGTCGGGAAACACAGCTTGAGCGGTTTCACGATCGCCGTTGGAGTCCTTTGAAAAGCTGGAAATTCTCGCCGATCGACATTGCCGGCATCGCCAAATGGGACGACTACACCAAGGCGCGCGATCTGATGTTCGAACGCACGCACCAGGAATTTGCGCCCTGGATTATCGTGCGGGCCAATGACAAGCGGCGCGCGCGACTTGCCGTCATCCGGCGGATTCTGCTGTCGCTGCCCTATGAGGGGCGCGATCTCGACGCCATCGGCAAAGAAGACAAGAAGATCATCGGGGAAGGACCTTCGTTCCTGGGAACAGGGGCCTGAGCACTGCCGCGCGCCTCAAGGACGCGCGGCACGATTACGGATAGCCTTGTCATTCTCCCGAATGACTTGTCACGCCGCCAGCCGGGCAATCCGCTGCAGCCGCCGCAGTGTGGTGTCGTCCTGCAACGCCTGCTGAAACAGCGAAATCTCCTGGTCGATGCGATCGCAAAGCGCGCCTGTGTCGCCCTTGAGCAGGTCGCGCGTCTGCAGCAGTGCGGCGACCGGCTTCTTGGCGAGTTGCCTGGCTCTGCCAAGCGCAGCTTCCTCGACGCTGCCGTCCACAACGATCTCCGTGACCAGCCCAAGCATCCTGGCGTCCTCGGCACTGAGCGTGTCGCCCAGGCAGAAGAAACGGAAAGCGCCGGCATAACCGAGTTTCTGCGGCGCCAGGATGCTGGTCGCCGCGTCCGGCACGAGGCCGAAATCGACGAACGGCACCCGAAACGTGCTTTCATCAGATGCGATCACCATATCGCAATGGAACAGGATGGTGCAGCCGACGCCGACGGCGTCGCCATCGACACAGGCAAGGACCGGTTTGGGGAACGTCGCCAACGTGCGGAACATGTCGGTGACGGCGGCGATCAACCGTTGATGCTTGGTGGCATCGAGGAACTCGGAGAAGTCGCCCCCGAGGCAGAAGCAGCCGGCGAGGCCGCGCAGCACCACGACGCGTACGTCATCGTCGACCGCGGCTTCATGGAAGGTCTTGGCCAGGCTTTCATAGGCTCGCCTGTCCAAGACCGGCCGGCCGTCATCCGACGACACCGTGACGATCAGCGTATGGTTGCGGAACTCTGTTTGCGTGTGGACGTTCATGGCCGTCTCCATCTCACGAGGCCTGCCTCAGTCCGAGCCTGTCGGGATACCCCCTGGCCAGCACCGGCGCGAAATGACTACGACGCGAACGCACGACCTCAAGCGTATGTTCGTTGAAGGTGAGCAGCGTGGCGACGACCTGCTGGTTGCCATAAGTGCGCTGGTAGCCAAGCGGCTTCGCCAGGAAGTGCAATTGCAGCGCCCGCAGGACCCACATCGGCTCGAACTCGATGATCACCTGATTGACGTTGCGTTTCAGCCCCCACTCGACGAAGCCGGCAATGAGCTCGGTGCCGACCGTCGATACGCCGCGCTTGCCGTCACGAAAGCCCGGGGCCACAGCATAGCGGGTCAGTTCCCAGACGCTCGGCCCGGACGGCGGCGTCCCTTCATAGAGGTCCGCCAGCACCTCGGTCAGAAGATGCGCCCGCGTTGTCGGCAACATCCGCTGATAGCCGGCAAGTTCGCCGTTGCGGATGACGAGCTGATGCACCGCCTCGTCGTGATCGAACTGATCGACCTCAAGGCCGTCGGGACGTTGCAGGTCGGTCCACCCCATTTCCTCGACGAAAATCTTGTAGCGCAAACGATGAACGGCCTCCCAAAGGTCGGGGCGTTCCATAAGTTCCTGTGTGGTAAGGGAAAAAAGCATCTGCCGTCTCCTGGGTTCAATAGGAAGATACGGCCGGGCTTTCCTCAGAAAATTACGCGATCACGTAGGCAAGAATTTCTAGGCCGGCGCGGCCGACCTAGCTAATATAGCCGCGCCTTATCGCTTCCGCGACCGCCTGCACTCGGTTGACGGCGCCGAGTTTGCTTTTGGCGTTAAGAAGGTGTTTCTCTGACGTGTGTTCCGAAATGCCGAGAATCTGTGAAATCTCCCATTCGGACTTGCCGACGGCGGCCCATTGCATGCATTCGCGCTCACGCGGCGTTAGTTCGACGTGGTCGATGGTCTTGGCCGCCATCGTATGGAGTTGCATGGCGCGGCCGATCGCATAGGTCGCCGCCAGCGACACCTGCCCGAACTCGGCTTCCGACAGTTCCACGGCCTCGCCGCCGAGCGACACCATGACGATCTGACCATCGAGCGTGACCAGCGGGAATGCCATGCCGTCGCGCAGCTTGAATTCGCTGGCGTCGCCCATGACTTCGCCACTGCTCTTGTCGATGCGAATGCCCTGAGATGCTTCCCGCCACTGGAACGGCGCCTGGAGCTGCTTCATATGGCTGACGACGGGGTCATGGTCGACATAGTTGCGCGCCACATAGCGCTCCAGCCACTCTCCCGGCCAGTCACAAAGCAGCACATGGTTCTTTTGCTGGCCTCGCGGCGTGCCTGGCTGCGGAACCGTCCCGGCCATCAGCGCCGTCAGGCCGAACTCCGAGGTTATGCCAAGCAGTTTCTCGCAGACCGCCGCCGCCGTACTGGCGTGCTGCAGCTGATCTATGAATTCCAGTGTTCTATCGAAGTGGCCCATCGCAACATCTACCCCATGTTGCCTTCCGCGTTGAGATCAACGGGTCCAGTGCTTGGCCTGCACTTTGCCATCAACCCCGGATTACAAACCTGCTCTCCTCTGTTTACAGCGCCTTGCAGCTGCCCTTCCAGCCGACGCCACACATGTTTGCAAGCTCGCCAAAGCATATCCCTAAATCGGCGTGATGAAATCAAAAACCGTTGTGCCTGTGTCATTTTCGTACCAAAAGCCACATTGGACAGGACAGGACGGAGCTCGATCGTGGTAATTCGGTGGATATCCATCGTCTTGATGCTGGCAATGACGGGAGCACAATGGCTCACGGGTGCGCATGCCGCGGAGCCGCAAGTGCCGGTGCTGTGGGATGCCAAGGAGCGGCTGCCGAAGCCCGATCTTTCCGCGCTGCCGCGTCTGAGATTCCTGACCACCACCGATTTCCCGCCTTTCAATTTCCTCGACGGCGCAGGCCGCTTGTCCGGCTTCCACGTCGATCTGGCGCGCGCCATCTGCACCGAACTCGGTGTGGCGGAAAAATGCCAGATCCAGGCGCTGCCCTGGGCCGAGCTCGAAGGGGCACTGCAGAAGGGCGAAGGCGAAGCGATCATTGCCGGCATCGCCGCCACGCCGGAGTCGCGGTCGAAATATGCCTTCTCGCGCTCTTACTTGCAGTTTCCGGCGCGCTTCATCATGCAGAGGACAAAAGCGCTCACAGAACCGATCCTCGACAGACTTCGCGGCAAACGCGTCGGCGTGGTCGCCGGCTCAGCGCATGAGCGGATGCTGCGCGATTATTTCGGCAGCGTTCAGGTCGTCCCCTTCGACCGGCCGGAAGAGCTCTACGATGATCTCAAGGCCGGCAAGGTCGATGCGGCTTTCGGCGACGGCATGCGCTTCGCCTTCTGGTTGGGCGGTTCGGATGCCGCGGCCTGCTGCCGCTTTGCTGGCGGCCCCTATCTTGCGCCCGAATATCTGGGATCGGGCATGGCCATCGCCACAAGGGCCGGCGATCCGGCGTTGGCCGCGGCGTTCGATTACGCATTGCAAGAGATTTCGGTGAAGGGCATCTTCGCCGAATTCTATCTGCGCTATTTCCCGGTCAGTTTTTTCTGATCCGGCCCGGTCAGTTTTTTCTGATCCGGCCCGGTCAGTTTTTTCTGATCCGGCCCACTCGGTTTTTTCTGAACGTTCGGGGCTCGGATCAGGTCAGCGTGCGAAGGCGAGCCTTGGCGGCCTGGGCGATGGCGGCAACGGTGAGCGTGTCGAGATCGAGCTGGCGACGAATAAGCTGTAGCACCCTCACCTCCTCCAAGCGCATTTCGAGGTCGACGGCAGCAACCTCGAAAGCTGCGGCGTAGGCGGTGTCAAGCAGCCGCTCGGGCAGTGCCTCTGAGACGCGCGCTAAAACGCCTTCCAGCCCGTCCTTTTCATGCAGCATCTTTTGGCAGTCCTGGGCGACGCCGACCAGCCGGTCGTGGTCGAAATCCTCGAACACCGGCCACGAGCGAACGACGTCGCCAATTCGCGCCAGTTCGACATCGGTCATGTCGCGATCGGACGCGGAGGTGATGACCATCAGATAGATCAGGGCTTCATGCGGCGGCAACGACATCTGAAAACTCCTCAAACGGGCTCCGAAGTTAGGAACGAGGCATCGACGCCGCAAGGAAAAAGAGCTGCGATCGTTGACGCCCACGGCAGGCGCGCCTAGAGACCGGTTGAAAAAACCTGGTTCCGGCCCCCTTGTTTGCGGCGATGCCGGCGAATGATTTGGAAAACAGTGACATGGCGGGATCAAACATCATCGATCTCAATCCCGAGGTGCTTGCGGCAGCAGCTGAAAGCAAAGCCTGGCCGTTCGAGGAAGCCCGGAAGATCGTCGAGCGCTACAAAGGCACCGACTTTCCCGAGACCGTACTGTTCGAGACCGGCTACGGTCCGTCGGGGCTGCCGCATATCGGTACTTTCGGCGAGGTCGCACGCACCTCGATGGTGCGCCACGCCTTCCGTGTGCTTACCGGGGACACGGTCAAGACCAAGATCTTGTGCTTTTCCGACGACATGGACGGTATGCGCAAGATTCCGGACAACGTCCCCGATCGCGCCGCACTCGAGCCGCACCTGCACAAGCCGCTCTCGTCAGTCCCCAACCCTTTCGGCGGCGACTATGCCAGCTTCGCAGACCACAACAACGCAATGCTTTGCCGCTTCCTGGACACGTTCGGCTTCGACTACGAGTTCGCCAGCGCGACGGAATACTACAAGGCTGGCCGTTTCGACGAAGTCCTGCTGCGTGCTGCCGAACGTTTCGACAAAATCATGGACGTGATGCTGCCGACGCTCGGCGAAGAGCGCCAGGCGACCTACAGTCCGTTCTTGCCGATTTCCCCCAAGAGCGGCCGCGTGCTTTACGTTCCCATGAAGCATGTCGACGCCAAGGCCGGCACCATCACCTTCGACGATGACGGTACCGAGACGACGCTTCCCATAACCGGCGGCAAGGTGAAGCTGCAATGGAAGCCGGATTTCGGCATGCGTTGGGCGGCGCTCGGCGTCGATTTCGAAATGTTCGGCAAGGACCACCAGACGAATGCGGTGATCTACGACCGTATCTGCAACATCCTGGGTGGGCGGGCGCCGGAGCATTTTGTCTATGAGCTATTCCTGGACGAGAACGGCCAGAAGATCTCGAAGTCGAAGGGCAACGGACTGAGCATAGACGAGTGGCTGACTTACGCGCCGACCGAAAGCCTCGGGCTCTACATGTACCAACGGCCGCGACAGGCCAAGAAGCTCTATTTCGACGTCATTCCGAAGGCGGTGGACGAGTATTACGCCTTTCTGTCCGCTTATCGCCGGCAGGAGTGGAAGGAGCGGCTGGGCAATCCAGTCTGGCATATGCACGATGGTAACCCGCCTGCCGTCGACCTGCCCGTGTCGTTCGCGCTGCTGCTCAATCTGGTCAGCGCTTCGAACGCGCAGAGCAAGGACGTGCTGTGGGGGTTCATTTCGCGTCATGCACCGGGCGTCACGCCAAGGACCCATCCCGAGCTCGACCGGCTGGCCGAATATGCGATCCGTTATTTCGACGATTTCGTGAAACCGGCCAAGGTGTACCGCGCCGCCGACGCGGTCGAGCGCGAGGCGCTGACGAAGCTCTCCGAAGCGCTCGCTGCATTGCCGTCAGGCGCCGATGGCGAGGTGATCCAGAACGCCGCCCTCAACGTCGCGCGCAAAATCGAACGCTATCAGGACCATTCGAAGCAGAGCCCGGAAGGCGGTCCCGGCGTCTCCGTCGCCTTCTTCCAGATGATCTATCAGGTGCTGATCGGACAGGAGCGCGGTCCACGCTTCGGTTCCTTCGCCGCGCTCTACGGCATCGCAGAAACCCGGGCGCTCATTCAGAAGGCGCTGGCTGGTCAGCTGGCGGCGTAGCCGCCGTCTCGGTTGGCGGTGTGGCCGTCGTCGCCGATGGATCGAGAATCGGCTGCGCCGGCTGCGATGTAGCCGCGACGGGGGCTGGCGCCGGAGGCAGGCCGGAGAGGCTGGGCGCCGGCCCGAAAATGCCCTTCCTCGCCGTACGCGCCTTCTCGCCGGCCTCGACGTAAGGACCGTTATTGGCGGCGCGTGCCCAGCCGTTTTCGATCAACCACTGGCCGACATCCTGGTTGCCAACGCGGCATTCTGCGGCGATCAGGTCGCGGCCGCCCTCGGGCGGCACTGTGCAGACCACCGCGCGGCCGCGCAGGAAGGCACGGAACGCCGTTCGTGCCCGGGTGCCGCACGTCCAGGACTTGGCGCCGTCGGTGCAAGTTTCGTCCTGCCTGACAATCTCGATACCGGAAATCGCGACCGAGTAGCCCTTGGCCTCGATCACTCCTGCGGCCGGCGCGACCGGCTGAAACAGTTTCGTCCCGTTCCAGTCGTCGGGCATTTTCGGCTTCGGCGGTTTGGGCGGTCTGGCCAGCGCCAGCTCGCTCAGCGGCGCGCGGGGCTCGACCCGCTCAAGCTCTTCGGCCTGAAGCTGCGGCGGCGCGACGACCTCGGGATCGATGGCCCTGGAATGCGCCTCCGGCCTTGCCACCTCGGATCGGGGAATCGCTGATGTAGCAGGCGCTTCTGATTGCGCCGCCATACTGGCTTGCGGCCGAGCTGCGACACGGCCGTTTTCGACACGCATTACGGCGCGGCCACCGGTGACGATCGCGGCCCCTATTGCCAGTATCGTCAACACCGCAGCGGCGGCGTGGAGCGGACGCACCGGCCGCCCCTACTGGCTTGCCCAGACAATCCGCGCCACCCATTCGACATCGCGCATCGGGATGTCGCGGTCGGGGTGATCAGGATTGAGCGAGACCAGCATGATCGACTTCGCCGTCTGACGGTCCAGGACCTTGGCCATCACCTCGCCGGCATTGGTCTTGACGACGACCCGGTCGCCCTTGCGGGTGGCGGCGCCCGGCTCGACGATCAGGACGTCGCCGTCGCGGTAGAGTGGCAGCATGGAATCGCCCTGGACCTGCAGCGCATAGGAGGTTTCGGTCGCCTGTGCCGGAAGCTCGATCAGGTCCCAGCCCTGCCCCGCCGGAAAGCCGGCATCGTCGAAAAAGCCGCCGGCGCCGGCCTGGGCGAAGCCGAGCAGCGGCACGGAAGACCTCTGCGCGGGCAGGGATCCGAGCCCGGGCTTGCCCCGGCCCTCGACCAGTCCCGTGAATTCGTCGAGCGAGGCGCCCGTCGCCTCGATGATCTTGGCCAGCGATTCGGTCGACGGCCAGCGCGGCCGCCCGTCCGAGGACAGCCGCTTCGACTTGTTGAAGGCAGTCGAATCGAGGCCCGCGCGCTTCGCCAGCCCCGAGGCCGAGAGCGAATAGCGCTCGGCGAGAGCGTCGATGGCGGCCCATACGCGATCATGCGAGAGCACTTTCGCTCTCCTTCAGAACAGGAAAAAATACCTTCCCGTTCTAACCGGTGGCCGTGATTTTGTCCACCACCGAAGGAGGCGTCATGCCGCCTTCTTCACCTCGCCCTTCGCGTAGGGATCGAAGCGCTGATAAAAAGTCTCGCCCTTCTCCGCCATGTCGAGCAGGAGCTTGGGCGCCTTGAACTCGGCGCCGTACTTCTTCTGCAGACCCTTGGCGATCTTGACGAATTTCTTCGCACCGAAGCCGTCGATGTAGGACAGCACGCCGCCGGTGAAGGGCGCGAAGCCGAAGGCGAGGATCGAGCCGACATCGGCTTCGCGCGGATCGGTGACGATGCCCTCCTCCATCACCCGCGCCGCCTCCAGCGCGATGGTGACCAGGAGCCGCTGCTTCAGTTCCTCGTAGTCGACTTTTTCGGGTGCCAACTGCGGATAGAGATCCTTCAGCCCCGGCCACAGCTTCTTCTTGGCAGGCTTTTGCGGATAGTCGTAGAAACCCTTGCCGTTCTTGCGGCCGAAACGGCCATGCGTATCGACCAGCGTGTTGATCAGCGCCATCTGCTTCGGGTCGACCGCCTTGTCGCCGAGATCCCTGATGGTTTGCTTCATGATCTTCTGGGCAAGGTCGATCGCCGTTTCGTCGGTGAGCGCCAATGGACCGACCGGCATGCCGGCGGCCTTCGCCGCATTCTCGATCATCGGCGCCGGAACGCCCTCGATCAACATCTTGTAGGCTTCCGACATGTAACGCAGCACGCAGCGGTTGACATAGAAACCGCGCGTGTCGTTGACGACGATCGGCGTCTTCTTGATAGCGCGTACGAAGTCGATCGCGGTGGCCAGCGCCTTGTCGCCGGTCTTCTTGCCCAAAATGATCTCGACCAGCATCATCTTGTCGACCGGAGAGAAGAAATGGATGCCGATGAAATTCTTCGGCCGCGCCGAATTCTTCGCTAGCGATGTGATCGGGATGGTGGAGGTGTTCGATGCAAAGACCGCCGACGGCTTCAGCGCGGCCTCTGCCTTTTCGGTGGCGTCCTTCTTGACGCCCGAATCCTCGAAGACCGCCTCGACGACAAGGTCGCAGCCGGCAAGATCGGCGTAGTCGGCCGTCGGTGTGATCAGCGACAGAAGTCTGTCCTTGTCCTCTGGCTTGGCGCGGCCTTTCCTGACCTGATCCGAGATCAGGCTGTCCGAATGCGCCTTGCCTTTGGCGGCAGCTTCCGTATCGCGGTCGAGCAGCACCACCGGAATGCCGGCCTTGGCCGTGACATAAGCGATGCCGGCGCCCATGAAGCCGGCGCCGAGCACGCCGATCTTCTTGAACTTGGTTTCCGGCACGCCGGCCGGGCGGCGGGCACCCTTGTTCAATTCCTGCAGCGACACGAACAGCGAGCGGATCATCGCCGCCGCTTCCCTGGTCTGCATGATTTCGGTGAAATAACGCTGCTCGATGCGCAAGGCGGTGTCGAACGGCACCAGCAGGCCTTCATAGACGCATTTCAGGATGGCAGCGGCAGCAGGATAGTTGCCATAGGTCTCGCGACGCAGGATGGCGATTGCCGGCGGCCACAGATTGGCGCCGGCCACCGAATAGATCGGGCCGCCGGGCAGCTTGAAGCCCTTCTCGTCCCACGGCGCCACCGGCTTCAAGCCATTTTTGATCATGGCCTTGGCGGTCTCGACCAGCTTTTGCGGCTCGGCGATCTCGTGGATCAAGCCCATCGACTTGGCCTTTTGCGGCGACAGCGTCTGGCCGGAAGTCAGCATCTGCAGCGCCTGCTGCTGGTCGGTCAGCCGCGGCACGCGCTGGGTGCCACCGGCACCCGGGAAGATGCCGATCTTCACTTCGGGGAGCGCCATCCTCACCTTGTCGGAATCGGCCGCAACACGGCCGTGGCAGGCGAGCGACAGCTCGAACGCGCCGCCCATGCAGGTGCCGTTGATCGCCGACACCCATGGCTTGCCTGAGGTTTCCAGCTTGCGGAACAGGCCGGTCATATAGCCGGCATTATCGAACAGCGCCTTGGTCGCCTTTTCCAGATCCCTGGCTTTGTCGGCTGCGAACTTCGACAGCATCTTCTGCAGCATGGTGATGTCGGCACCGCCGGAAAACGTGTCCTTGCCGGAGGTGATGACCGCCCCCTTTATCGCCGCGTCGCTCGCCACTTTGTCGACGATGGCGTTCAGTTCCAGCATCGTGTCTTCGGTGAAGACGTTCATCGACCGGTCGGGCATATCCCAGGTGATCAGCGCGATGCCGTCTGCGTCGGTGTCGAGGGTGAAATTGGTGTAGCTCATCGGTCTCTCTCCCGTCAGACGCGTTCGATGATCGTTGCGGTACCCATGCCGGCGCCGATGCAGAGCGTGACCAGCGCGGTGTTCAGGTTCCGGCGCTCCAGTTCGTCCAGCACCGTGCCGAAGATCATCGCGCCGGTGGCGCCGAGCGGATGGCCCATGGCGATGGCGCCGCCATTGACGTTGATCCTGTCGTGCGAAATGTCGAAAGCCTGCATGTAGCGCAGCACCACCGAGGCGAAAGCCTCATTAAGCTCGAACAGATCGATGTCCGACAGCTTCATTTTGGCGCGCTTCAGCAGTTTTTCGGTCACGTCGACCGGACCGGTCAGCATCAGCACCGGTTCCGAGCCGATATTGGCAAATGCGCGGATGCGTGCGCGCGGCTTCAGGCCGAGCGTCTTTCCAGCCTTCTTGGATCCGAGCAGAACGGCCGCCGCCCCGTCGACGATGCCGGACGAATTGCCGGCGTGATGGACGTGATTGACCTCCTCCACCTCGGGGTGCTTCTGCACCGCGACGGCATCGAAGCCGCCCATTTCGCCGGGCATGACGAAGGACGGGTTGAGTGCCGCCAGCGACTGCATGTCGGTCGAAGGCCGCATGTGCTCGTCATGGTCGAGGATGGTCAGCCCGTTCTGGTCCTTGATCGAGATCACCGAATTCTTGAAGCGGCCCTCGCCCCAGGCCTTGGCGGCACGCTTCTGGCTCTCGACCGCATAGGCGTCGACGTCGTCACGCGAAAAGCCGTATTTGGTGGCGATCAGATCGGCCGAAATGCCTTGCGGCACGAACCAGCCCGGCAGGCCAACCGAAGGGTCCATGAACCAGGCGCCACCGGATGCGCCCATGCCGACGCGCGACATCGATTCGACGCCGCCGGCAATCACGATGTCGTCGGCGCCTTGCGCGATCTTGGCCGCGCCGAAATTGATCGCGTCCAGGCCCGAGGCGCAGAAGCGCGAGATCTGCATGCCGGGCGCCGTGGTCGCATAGCCTGCCTCGAAGGCGGCAGCGCGCGGAATGACAGAACCGGCCTCGCCGACCGGATCGACGCAGCCGAAGATGATGTCGTCGACGGAGCCGGTATCCAGCCCGTTGCGGTCGCGGATCGCTTCGAGCACCTTGGCGCCGAGCCGCACCGCCGGCACTTCGTGCAGCGAGCCATCCTTCTTGCCCCTGCCGCGCGGCGTGCGCACGGCGTCATAGACGTAAGCTTCGGCCATTTTCGTGCTCCTTGGGTTTGCTGAAAAGTCGCTCAGAGAGAGCGCCCGATCAGCAATTTCATGATCTCGTTGGTGCCGCCGTAGATGCGCTGGACGCGGGCGTCGCGGAACATGCGGGCGATCGGGTACTCATTCATGTAGCCATAGCCGCCATGCAATTGAAGGCATTCGTCGACGACTTTTCCCTGCAGGTCGGAAAGCCAGTATTTGGCCATCGAGGCCGTGACCGGGTCGAGGCCGCCATCGATGTGGCGGGCGACGCAGTCATTGTAGAAGACGCGGCCGATGGTCGCCTCGGTCTTCAGTTCGGCCAGCTTGAACTGGGTATTCTGGAAATCGATGATCGCCTTGCCGAAGGCCTTGCGCTCCTTGACGTAGTCGATGGTCAGCGCCAGCGCCCGCTCGACCATCGCGATAGCGCCGGTGCCGATCTGCAGCCGCTCCTGTGGCAATTGTTGCATCAGCTGAACAAAGCCCTGGCCTTCCTCGTGGCCGAGCAGATTGGAGGTCGGCACGCGCACATCGTTGAAGAACAGTTCCGACGTGTCGTTGGCCTTGAGCCCGATCTTGTCGAGGTTGCGGCCACGCTCGAATCCTTCCACCTCGTCGGTCTCGACGACGATCAGCGAAGTGCCCTTGGCGCCCTTGTCCGGGTCGGTCTTGGTAACGACGATGATGAAGTTGGCGAGCTGACCGTTGGTGATGAAAGTCTTCGAGCCGTTGACCTTGTACTGGTTGCCATCCTTCTCGGCTCGCGTCTTGACGCCCTGCAGGTCGGAGCCGGCGCCGGGCTCGGTCATGGCGATGGCGCCGATCAGCTCGCCGGTCGCCAGTTTCGGCAGCCACTTCTTCTTCTGCTCCTCCGAGCCGTAGTGGAGGATGTATGGGGCGACGATCGAATTGTGCAGGCCGATGCCGAAACCGTCGACGCCGACATGGCCGATCGCCTCGATGATGGCGCTCTCATGCGCGAATGTCCCGCCCGAACCGCCATATTCCTCCGGCATCGATGCACAGAGCAGGCCGGCCGCACCCGCCTTTAGCCAGCACTCGCGGTCGACCATCTCGTTCTTCTCGAACTCGTCATAGCGCGGCGCGATCTCTTCCGACATGAAGCGGTGCGCCATGTCGTAGAGCATGCCGACCTCGTCCGCAGCCCAGGCGGGTTTGGGCAAAGCAAGCACTTCGGCAGGATTTGTCATGCCATTCCTCCCGCGCCAACGTTCCCCTCCCCCTCGAGGGGAGGGTGGCCGCGAAGCGGCCGGGTGGGGGCGCCGGTGACGTGCTCGGCCTTATCTTTTGCAACCTGTGTCATATGCCACGGCATTTGCGATCATTCTCCTCCCAAGGCACGTCACCGGAATAGAGGTTGGCGCACTGCACGCAGGCCCCCTCCCAGCCCTTCGGGTCCCCTCAAGGGGAGAGGAACGTCGAACTTAGAACGCTTCCGCCGGCAGTGCCATCAACGTATCGGCACCGCTGGAGATGCGGGCGAGATGCGCCGACGTCTCCGGCATGATCCGCTCCATGAAGAAGCGCGCCGTCACCAGCTTGCTGTCGTAGAAGGCCGAAGAACTATCGGCACCATTCGCCAATTTCACCCCGGCTGCCTTGGCCATCTGCGCCCACATGTAACCCAGCGCCACAAGGCCGAAGAGATGCATGTAGTCGGTCGAGGCGGCACCGGCGTTGTCGGGCTTGGCCATGCCGTTCTGCATCAGCCACATCGTCGCCGCCTGCAGATCGTTGAGACCCTTCTTCAGCGCCTTGGTGAACGGCGCCATCTTCTCATCAGCGCGGTTTTCCTCGCAGAATTCGCCGACCTCCTTGAAGAAAGCCTGCACGGCGCGACCACCATTCAGGCCGAGCTTGCGGCCGACGAGGTCGAGCGCCTGGATGCCGTTGGCGCCTTCATAGATCATCGCGATTCGGGCATCGCGCACGAATTGGCTCATGCCGTGCTCTTCGATATAGCCGTGGCCGCCGAACACTTGCTGCGCCATCACAGCGTGGTCGAAGCCCTTGTCGGTGAGCACGCCCTTGACCACCGGCGTCATCAGGCCGGTGTAGTCGTCGGCAGCCTGGCGCTCGTTGTCGTCGTCTGACCGGTGGGCAATGTCCGACTTGATCGCCGTCCACAGCGCCAAGGCGCGACCGGCCTCGTTGAAGGCCTTCATCGTCATCAGGCTGCGGCGGATGTCGGGATGAACGATGATCGGGTCGGCTTTCTTGTCCGGCGCCTTCGGCCCGGACAGCGAGCGGCCCTGCAGGCGATCCTTGGCGTAGGATACAGCGTTCTGATAGGCGACCTCCGACAGCGAAAGCCCTTGCAGGCCAACGCCGAGCCGGGCCTCGTTCATCATCGTGAACATGGCCTTCAGCCCGCCATTGGCCTGGCCGAGCAGCACACCTTGCGCCTCGTCATAGTTCATGACGCAGGTTGAATTACCGTGGATGCCCATCTTCTCTTCAATCGAGCCGCAGGAGACGGTGTTCTTCTCACCCGGATTGCCTGATGCATCGAGCTTGAATTTCGGCACGATGAACAACGAGATGCCTTTCACACCTTCCGGTGCGCCCTCGATGCGGGCCAGCACCAGGTGAACGATGTTGGCGGACATGTCGTGCTCGCCGGCCGAGATGAATATCTTCTGGCCTGAAATCCTGTAGGTGCCGTCGCCGTTGGGAACCGCCTTGGTGCGCAGCAGACCGAGATCGGTACCGCAATGCGGTTCGGTCAGGTTCATGGTGCCGGTCCAGACGCCTTCGACCAACTTTGGCAGCCATGTCGCCTTCTGCTCGTCGGTGCCGTGGGTAATGATCGCTGCGATCGCGCCCTGCGTCAGGCCGGGATACATCATCAGCGACATGTTGGCCGAAATCATATATTCGGAAACAGCCGTGTGCACCGCGTAAGGCAGGCCCTGGCCGCCAAATTCGACCGGTGCGGCCAACCCCATCCAACCGCCCTCGCGGTACTGGTCGAAGGCTTCCTTGAAGCCTTTCGGCGTCGTCACCGAACCGTCGTCATGGCGCACGCAACCCTCCATGTCGCCGACGCGGTTGAGCGGCTGCATGACATTTTCGGCGAGTTTGGCGCCCTCCGAGAGGATGGCCTCGACCACATCCGGTGTCGCGTCGGAAAATCCGGAAAGATTAGAGTAGCGTTGGTACCCAAGCACCTCGTTCAGCACGAACAGCGTGTCCTGGACCGGCGCCCTGTAGATCGGCATGCGTTTCCTCCACCATGCGGCCTTGGCCCCGAAATCAGGCCCCAAAAATCATGTCGGGGACAGCATGCGGAGCACTACTCGGCTCGGAATAGCAAAAGTTGACGTTTGCGTAAACGTCAATCTTTGCTGCGGCAAATTTTCCTGGCGTCTCGCCCCGTGAGCGTAGCGGTGCTACGCTATTGAAGCCAGTGGCAACGATTGGAACGTATTCTTCCAACGCAGCGGGAAGACAGCGGAAACAGCCGCGCAGCCAAGGCCGCGCGGCTCTCACTCGCCAGAAGGACGTTGACCGGAAGCCGGCGAAGCCGAACTATCTGGCGGCGCTGGCCTGGAGCGCGGAACGTTCGCTCAGCATCTGACGCACCGCCGCCATCGAGTTGCTCAACTCGTTGATGGCGTCATCGATCAACGCCCGCTGCTTCTGCAAGCGGGCAAGCTGCTTCTCCGACTTGTCGAGCGCCAGCCGCAACTGCTTGGTGTTGGAACCGGTCGGGTCATAAAGATCCATCATCTGCTTGACGTCGCGCAGCGAAAACCCGACCTTGCGACCGAGCAGGATCAGCTTCAGACGCGCCTTGTCGCGGCGCGTGTAAAGACGGGTCGAGCCGTCGCGCTGCGGATTGAGGAGGCCCTTGTCCTCGTAGAAACGCAGCGTGCGCAGCGTTACTCCGTATTTCTTGGCCATCTCGCCGATGCGGACAAAATCCTCGCCGGCTTGATCAGACATGTCATTGGTATTGGCCGCGGCTTCGCCGGGCGAAACAAGTTTCATGGTCACTGGCTTTCCCCGTCTGGTGGCGCCGCGGTCCCGGACCAAGCGTCGCCTGAGTGGAAGCGGGGGCGTGCTTCCAGTCGTGGTTTCAACAAACAAATCGCAAACGGCACGGTCTGTGCACCTTTACGTTTACGTCAATTCTATATCGGTAGCCGCCTCACGACGCAAGGGTGTTGTGTGGGCGGAACCTTATGCCGCATCCGCCAGCGCAACAGCTCGGCGCTTTAGGGGTCCACCAACACAACGTTGCAACTTCTTAAGCTTGGTTAACGCGTTGTTTACCACGTTGGGCGAAATGTGCGCATGTCGGTGACCCGTGTTTATCCTGTAGCGAATTTTTCACGGTTTTTCGGAGCGCGGGTGAAACCCGGGAAGATCGCCTTCCACCGCAGCAAAGCCGCGGCCGCCTTCGTTACCGGCAGGACTTGGGAAACTGGTCATAAGCCAGAAATTAGACGGGCCAGTAATTCTGAACGGGCGCATCGATGAACAGCAAGCGGTCCTATCTCGATACACTCAACGCCGGCAGGCAGCGCAGGCCGCACACCACGCTTGAACAGCTCAACCGTTCCCTGGAAACCCTGGAGGAGCGGCTGGAGCGGACGCGCGAGGACATGAGCGAGCGTCCCGATCCGCGCCGGCCGGGCGCGGAGCCACGCTACGCTGCCGCCCGGCCCTATGATGATCCGCGCCCCGCGCAGCCGCCGAAAAGTCCGGCGCCGGCCGCTTTCGACCAGAATTACCAGGCGATCGCCCGCGACATCGACCGCGTGCGCGGTCAAGAAGACGGCGTCGCCGTGGTCGGCAAGATCGCCGGCGAATTGCGCGGCCTGCGCGAGGAACTGCGCCACCAGATGACCACCGGCCTGCAGCGCGAATTCGAGGCGCTGCGCAGGGACATCGAGCGGGCTTTCCAGGCAAGCGCTCAGCCGGGCGGCCAGTCTGGCGGCGGCAAAGGCAGCGCCGAGCTGGCCGTCGAATTCGAGCGGCTTTCCGGCGCCATCCAAACTCTGGCCGAAAGGAGCGACGACAGAAGCGTCAACATGCTCCGGCTCGAGCTGGAGCAGGTCAAGGCCGCGCTCGACACGCTGGCGCGCGAGGAGAGCGTGCAGGCGGTCGGCCGCCGCTGGGACGATTTCGACCGCCGCTGGACCGCGTTCGAGGATCGTGTCGATGCCGATCAGCGCAAGCGGTCCGATGCACCCGGCCTTGCGATGCTGACCGACCGGCTCGAACAGATCAGCAATGCCGTCAACAATCTGCCGGAATCGCTGTCGCTGCGGTCGCTCGAAGAGAAGGTCCGCACGCTTGCCGGCGCCGTCGACCATTTCGCCAGGCAGCAGGACAACCGCGGCAGCGGCACATTCGGTATGATCGACGAGCGGCTGGACGAGATATCCCGCGCCATCGTCGCCTCGACGGTCGCCGCGCAGTCCAATTCATTCGATCCTGAACTTTTTGAACGCATCGAGAAGCGGATTGCCTCGCTTGCCCAACAGATCGAGGAAGTCACGCAGGTTCACCCCAGTGGCGAGGTCATCGACCGCCTCAATATGCTGTCGAGCCGGGTGGACGAGCTCGCCGGCAGGGCCAATCTGCCGGAACAGGCGATGGAGCGTCTCGACAGGCAGATCGCGCTCATCGCCGACAAGATCGACCGCGCGCCTGCCATGCCGGACGCCGATTACATCTTCCAGGGGCTGGAACAGCGCTTTGATGTCCTGTCCGGCATGATGGAGCGCCGCCAGGGAGACGCGATCGAACAAGGCAACATGCTGTTTCGCGATCTCGAGCGCCGGCTCGACGAAGTCGCCGACAGGCTGGACCAGCGCATGCCGCAGATTGAAGGGTCCGGCATCATGGACGCCATCGACGCCCGCTTCGATGCGCTGGCCAAGCGCATGGAGACGCGCGTTCCCGATCTCGCAGGCGAAGCAGCGATTCGTGGCCTGGAAAGCCGGCTCGAAGACATTTCAAGCCGGCTGGATTCATCCGCGGCACAAGTCGCTGGCATAGACCCGGCCCTGATCCGCAGCCTGGAAGCGCAGGTTGCGGGTCTGTCGGCGCATCTTTCGAAGCCCGGCACGCCACTGCCGGAATTCGAGGACATCAGCCCGCGTCTCAACGAAATCGAAAAGTCGCTGGCTGGCACCCGCGATTCCATCCTCAGCGCGGCGCGCGAAGCAGCCGAGAGCGCTGTGCGTTCGCTGGCCGGTTCCAGTGCCAACACGACGGCCGTTTCTGGCCTCGCCCAGGATCTGAAGACGCTCGAAGCCCTGACTCGCCGTTCCGACGAGCGCAATTCGAGGACCTTCGAGGCTATCCACGACACGCTGCTCAAAATCGTTGACCGACTGGGTTCGCTGGAGACCGGCGAACCGACCGACGCGGTGAGCGAACTTCTCAGCACGAAACCGGCCGAAGCGGACAGCTGGCGCGGCGCGCGATCGTCAAAGATGGCCGTTCGGGACGTGCCGTCCATGGACATCGACCAGCCATTGCCGCTGACCGGGGACATGACCGACCTCGACAGCCGTGCACCTGCCGTCATGCGCGATGAGCCAGGTTCGCGTAGCGAACCAGGCACGCGCACCCCGGCCGAAGCCGCTGCGGCCGCGGCAATGGCGGCGCTTGGCTCGGACACGATCACGGACAGACGTGAGCAGACCGGCGGCCGGAAGTCGATGCTCGGCGGATTGGCACGCGCCTTCAAAGGCAAGAAAGACGCAGACGTTCCACCGCTTTCCGGCTCGGCGCCTGAAGTCGAGATACCGAGTGCCGATCTCGACGAACCCCTGGATCCGAAGATTGCCAACCGGCCGCTGGAGCCCGGATCCGGCCCACCCGACCTCAACGCCATCATGAAACGCGTGCGCGACGAACGAGGACCGCCGGTCAGGGTCGGTAATGCCGATGCATCGAAATCCGACTTCATCGCCGCAGCCAGACGCGCGGCGCAAGCCGCCGCTGCCGAGGCCGAAGCTCTCAAGCGGCAGTCGACGACGCGCGGCCCGGTGAAGGCGCTCAGGATCGGCGACCTGCTCAAGGCGCGGCGCAAGCCGATCTTGATGGCGGCCGCCGCAATCATGCTGGCGCTCGCCGGCCTGCAGCTGGGCAAGGCCTTTTTCTCTGACCCCGTCGAAGTGGCCGGCAACGATGCGGCGTCGACCGCCGCCGCACAGCCAGCGCAAGCCGCGTCGGCTGGTACCGCCAGCGAGCCAAGGACGGACCCGCAAACTGCAGCGCCGGACAGCGCGCCCGCCCGCGCCGTCCGGCAGGCAGAGCCGTCCGAATCGGCAACCGAGGACGACATGCCGGCACAGACCGCCCTCGCCGCGCCGTCGGGCGCCGAAACGCCGATGGACACCGGATCCGAGACCGAGCCTGTTCCTGCGCCCATGGCTTCAGCGGCGTCGCCCGATCCGGCAGACGCAGCAGCATCGACACCTGGGGGCCCGGCGCCTTCAAACACCGCGCCAATGGCCACAGCGCTGGTTGCCACGCCCGCGACCCAGGAGATGACCGGCACGGTCACGCCCGCGGATGCTTCGACGGCCGCGGCCACTGCCAAGATCGACATCTCAGCCGATGCCGGTCCGGCTGCATTGCGTGACGCAGCGGCCGGCGGCGACGCCAGGGCGCTGTTCGAAATCGGCTCGCGTTACGCCGAATCGCGCGGCGTCAAACAAGACATGGCAGCGGCTGCTAAATGGTACGAGAGATCAGCCGAACTCGGCTTCGCACCGGCGGAATACCGCATCGGCAATTTCTATGAGAAGGGCATCGGCGTCGCGCGCGACGTCAAGAAAGCGAAGACCTGGTACCAGCTCGCCGCCGAGCAGGGCAACGCCAGCGCCATGCACAATCTCGCCGTGCTCTTCGCCATGGCGGCGGACGGCGTGACCGACAATGAATCGGCCGCGCACTGGTTCCAGGCCGCCGCCGATCTCGGCGTCAAGGACAGCCAGTTCAATCTCGGGATCCTGGCGGCGAAGGGCGTCGGCATGAAGCAGAATCTCGAAGAATCCTACAAATGGTTCGCGCTCGTCGCCAAGACCGGCGACAAGGATGCGGCGGCAAAGCGTGACGAGATCGCCAAGGCGCTCGGGCCCGATCAACTCGAACGTGCGCGCGGCGCGACCGAACTGTGGAAAGCAAAGCCGCTCGATCCTGCGGCCAATTCGGCCGACATTCCCGAATCGTGGCAGAACGGCACGCCGCAGACGACCGCCAGCGTCGACATGAAGAAGGCCGTTCAAAACATCCAACGTATTCTCAATAAGAACGGCTATGAGGCCGGCAATGCCGACGGCGTGATGGGTCAGAAAACCAAGGACGCCATCATGGCTTTCCAGACCGACAACGACATGAAGGCGACCGGTATGGTTGACGAAAAGCTGGTCAAGGCGCTGCTTGCGCGCAAATAACGGCAGATGCGTCGTTTACACGATGCCCTTGCCACACATTTGCCTGTTAACTGATTGAGTTGTTTTTTGTTTCGGCTGTACGGCGGGGTTTGACTTCGCCGTCCTGCCAGCGCAAGAACAATTTAGCTTTTTGGCGCAAAATGCCCGCAACGGTTGCATTCGCCGAGAGGCAAACTGATCGAGACTGACGGGTGGGCATCTATCTCCCGATCGCGGAAATTTCCGTCAACATCTTCGTGCTGCTGGCCATGGGTGCGGCAGTGGGCTTCCTGTCGGGCATGTTCGGAGTGGGCGGCGGCTTCTTGATCACGCCGCTGCTGATCTTCTACAACATACCACCGGCGATCGCGGTCGCCACCGGCGCCAACCAGGTTATCGCCTCCTCTTTCTCCGGCGCATTGTCGCACGTGAAGCGCGGCACGCTCGACTTCAAGCTCGGCGGTGTGCTTTTGGCAGGTGGCATCGTCGGCTCAACCGGAGGCATCTTTGTCTTTGGCTTCTTGCGCCGGCTCGGCCAGCTCGATCTGTTCATCTCGCTGCTCTATGTCGTGCTGCTTGGCACCGTCGGCGGGCTGATGCTGGTCGAGAGCGTCAATGCGTTGCGCGCCACCCGCAGCGGCGCGGCGCCGGTGCTGAAGAAATCTGGCCAGCACAACTGGATCCACCGCTTGCCGCTGAAGATGCGGTTCAGGGCCTCGAAGCTCTTCGTCAGCATCATCCCGGTGCTCGGCCTAGGCGCCGGCATTGGCTTCCTGTCGTCGATCATGGGCGTCGGCGGCGGCTTCATCATGGTGCCGGCGCTGATCTATCTTTTGAAAGTGCCGACCAATGTCGTCATCGGCACTTCGCTGTTCCAGATCATCTTCACCTCGGCCTACACCACTCTGGTCCATGCCACGACCAACCAGACGGTCGACGTCATGCTCGCCTTCCTGTTGATGGCGGGCGGCGTCGCCGGCGCACAATACGGCGCCAAGGCCGGTCAAAGGCTGCGTGGCGAGCAGCTCAGGGCGTTGCTGGCACTGCTGGTGCTGGCGGTCGCCATCCGCCTTGCCATCGATCTGTTCGTGACGCCGCCCAATGTCTATTCCCTGTCCGGCGTGGATCTGACCTGATGGCGGGCTTGAGGGCGTTCTTGGCCGTTGCCTCGCTGTCTCTGTTCGTCGCCTCGTCACCGGGGAAAGCGCAGACTCCGGCTATCGAAAATATCCAGATCGGCCTGTCCACCGACCACGTCTCGATCACCGCCGGCTTTTCCGGTGCCGACCTCACCATCTTCGGCTCATTGGAAAATGCCGATCCACGTGTGGCGCGCCAGGGTCGCTACGACATCATCGTCGTGCTGGAAGGGCCGGCGCGACCGGTGGTCGTGCGCCGCAAGGACCGGGTGCTCGGCATCTGGATCAATCTGGAGTCCGAGACCTTCGAGAATGTGCCGGTGTCGTATTCGGTGGCGACGACGCGCCCGCTGCAGGACGTCACCGACCCCAACAGCTACAAGCAACTGTCGCTCGGCGCCGCCAACCTCTACATGCAGCCGGCCGACGATGGCGACAGCCCGGCGACGATCCAGGAATTCACCGCAGCGCTGCGCGAGCGCAAAACGGCGACCGGGCTCTATAGCGAGAATGTCGGCGGCGTGCAGTTCCTGTCGCAGAACCTGTTCCGCGCCACCGTGAGACTCGCCCCCAATGTTCCGGTCGGCACCCACAAGGCACGCGCGTTCCTGTTCAAGAGCGGCCTGTTCATCAAGGAAAGCTCCGCCCAGCTCGAAATCCGCAAATCCGGCTTCGAACAATCGATCTTCCGCGTCGCCCATGATTATTCTTTCCTTTACGGCATATTCGCCGTGTCGCTGGCCATGCTGACGGGCTGGCTCGGAAGGCTCGTCTTCCGGAAAGATTAGATCCTTTCCAAAAGTTGGTTCCCCTTTTTGCGTTCGTGGGTTAGACCGCGCCCGGCCCGGCCGGAGTCGAGCTGCTGCTCCCGATTCAAAAATACAGGAATTCGCGATGCGACCAGCATTCGGCGGTATCGACTTCGGCACTTCGAATTCCACCGTGGGCGTGATCAGGAACGGGCAGCCGCGGCTCGTGGCGCTGGAAGACGGCCAAGTCACGATGCCCAGCGCCGTGTTCTTCAACTTCGAGGACAACCGCACCTATTTCGGCCGCCGCGCGATTGCAGACTACACCGACAGCATCGAAGGCCGGCTGATGCGCTCGCTGAAGAGTGTGCTCGGCAGTTCGCTTGTCCATGAAAAGACGCGGATCAAGGCTCGGTCGATCGCCTTTACCGAGATCATCGGTCTGTTCGTCGGCCATCTCAGAAAAAAGCTGGAAGAGGATGCCGGCGACGTGGTCGAGAGCGTGGTGCTCGGTCGACCGGTGCAGTTCGTCGACGACGATGCCGAGGCCGATGCCAAGGCCGAAGGTGAACTCAAAAACGCAGCCCGCGCCCAGGGCTTCAAGCATATTGCCTTCCAGTTCGAGCCGATCGCGGCGGCGCTCGACTACGAGCAGAAGGTCACGCGAGAAGAACTGGCGCTGATCGTCGACATGGGCGGCGGCACGTCCGATTTCTCGATCGTGCGGGTCTCGCCGCAGCGCGCCCGCTCTCTCGATCGCAAAGACGACATTCTGGCGAGCCGAGGCATCCACATCGGCGGCACCGACTTCGACCGGCTGTTGAGCATCGCCCATGTGATGCCGCAACTCGGCTATCTCTCGCCGACCAAGGACGG
Source organism: Mesorhizobium sp. WSM4823 (assembly GCF_055811195.1). Classification (NCBI taxonomy): domain Bacteria; kingdom Pseudomonadati; phylum Pseudomonadota; class Alphaproteobacteria; order Hyphomicrobiales; family Phyllobacteriaceae; genus Mesorhizobium; species Mesorhizobium sp. WSM4823. The sequence continues at coordinate 43,955 of NZ_JBVVQL010000009.1, read as the reverse complement.
CAAACGAAACTTGCCGGCTAGCTACTTCATCGATCTGGCGACTTGGCAGCGCATCAATCTCGTCTACACCGCCCGGGCGATGACGCATCTGCGCCAGATCCGCTACGAAGCGGAACGCGCCGACCTGGTCGACCGTTTCATCCATATCGTCGAGCATCGTTTCGGGCACGCGCTGGCCGCTTTGGTTGAAAAGGCCAAGATCGAGCTGACGGAGCAATTGTCGGCACAGGTCGCGGTAGCGTTGCCCGGAGCGAAGTTCGCGGCAGAAATTTCACGCACCGGGCTTGAGGGCACGATCGCCAGGGACATCGAACGGGTTGCCGCAACGGTTGACGAGACTATCCGCGACGCGCAGGTGAAACCGTCCGACATCACCGCGGTATTCCTGACCGGCGGATCGACCGCCATCCCTCTGGCGAGGCAACAGATACTCGCCTTGGTGCCGCAGGCGTCCGTTATCGAAGGCGACATGTTCGGATCGGTCGGGCTTGGGCTGGCGCTCGATGCGCAGCGGAAATTCGGCTGATCCAGCTTATCCCCGGACGGTCTCGCCGGCCTTCTCACCCAGATGTGCCTTGAGGGCCATCTGGGCCAGGCTTGCCTGCCGGTCACGATGCGTGATCATGGCGAAATCGCGCTTCGGCAGATCGATCGGCACGGACCGCAAGCTGCGCTCGGCTACCGCACGCGCGACGACAAGCTCCGAAATGATGGTGGCGCCGGCGCCGGCCTCGACCGCCTGACGGACCGCCTCGTTGCTTGGCAGCACCAGGAATATTCTGAGGTCCGCGAACGAGATTCCCTCGTGGCGGGCAAGATCTTCCAGCACCTCGCGCGTGCCCGACCCGCCTTCCCTGATGATCCAACGGAGCTCTCTGATGTCGGGATGCCCGCGCGAGACTTCAGCAATCTCTGGATGCGAATGCGCCACGACCAGCATCAGGCGATCCACATCGACCTTGGCACGCCGCAATATGTCAGATTCGGTTCGCCCCTCGACCAGGCCAAAATCCGCGGTGCCGTCCAGGACATTGGTCTCGACCTGCCTGGTGTTGCCGATGGTCACGCTCAGCCTGACCGCGGGATAGGCTTCGTGGAAGGAGGCCAGCCGGCGCGGCAGCCAGTAGCTAGCGATGGTCTGGCTGGCGGCGATCGAAAGACTGCCAGTAATCGTCTGCGAGACGTGCTCCAGCACGTTATTAGCGGCTGCCGCCCGTTCGAGCACGGCCTTGGCTTCGGGCAGGAACCGGCGGCCGGTCTGCGCCAGTTCAATGTTGCGGCCGACCCGGTTGAACAACTGGACGCCGTGCTGCTGTTCGAGCGAGCGGATGGCGGCCGACGCCGCCGACTGGGAAATGCCCAGCAGCTCTGCCGCCTTGGTGACGTGTCCCCGTTCGGCGACAGCAACGAAGATCCGCAATTGGTCTAGAGTCATGAGCGGATTAAGAAAGAAATTCGATTGGAATTACAAGAGCAACTTGTTAGACGGATCGATTATTTTGTTCTAAGTTTTTGCGCGAAATTGGAAAAATATCGCGGCTAATCCGCAAAGGGCAGAAAGTGATCGGGCGGTTCAAATCCCTGTTAGCCCACTGGACGCGCGGCTTGCGGCGGCGGCTCTCCAGCGACGGCTATCATCCGGAAGAGCATTATATGCGCGGCCCTGGACCAAAAACGCGAGCCAAACACTCGGACCGCAAAAGTAGATCATGAAGAACGGAGCGCCGCGCGGCGCCAATTCCGCACCGTCCCAACGGTCGCTTGCCGACACGCGCGCGCCGAACGAGGGGGACGGCGTCGACACCTCGCCCGACGTCTCCGACAGCATCGCCAAGACAACCTGCTACATGTGCGCCTGCCGCTGCGGCATCGACGTCCACATCAAGGACGGCAAGGTCCGCTACATCAACGGCAACAAGGACCATCCGGTCAATCGCGGCGTGCTGTGCGGCAAGGGTAGCGCCGGCATCATGCAGCACTACAGTCCGGCCCGATTAAAAAAACCATTGCTGCGGACAGGTCCGCGTGGCTCGGCAGAATTCCGTGAGATCGAGTGGGAGGAGGCTTTCTCGATCGCGACGGAACGGCTTTCGAAAATCCGCCGCACCGATCCGAAGAAACTCGCCTTCTTCACCGGGCGCGATCAGTCGCAATCGCTGACCGGCTGGTGGGCGAGCCAGTTCGGCACGCCGAATTTCGCCGCCCATGGCGGATTCTGCTCGGTCAACATGGCGGCCGGCGGCCTCTACACGATCGGCGGCTCGTTCTGGGAGTTTGGTGAGCCTGACTGGGACAACACCAAATACTTCATGCTGTTCGGCGTGGCCGAAGACCATGATTCCAATCCGATCAAGATTGGCCTCGGCAAGCTCAAGACGCGCGGCGCCAAGGTCGTCTCGATCAATCCGTGTCGCACCGGCTACAATGCCATCGCCGACGACTGGATCGGCATCCGGCCCGGCACCGATGGCCTGTTCGTTTTCGCCCTCATCCACGAATTGTTGAGGGCCGGCCGCATCGACCTCGATTATTTGCTGCGTTACACCAACGCCCATGTCCTCATCATCCAGGAGCCGGGTGCGGCCGATGACGGGCTGTTCGTGCGCGACAGTGCGGGCAATCCACTGTCCTGGGACAGGCTGGCGAAAGTGCCCGTCAGCGCCACCGATACCGAGGCAAAGCCGGCGCTGACCGACAACTTCCAGGTCAACGGTCGCCGGTGCGTGCCGGTGTTCCAGCTTATCGCCGACCGCTATCTGGACGAGAGTTATTCGCCGGACGCGGTTGCGGAGCGCTGCGGCGTTCCAGGCGACACGATCCGACGCGTTGCTGCGGAGCTCGCTCATGTCGCTTTCGAGCAAGTAATCGAACTGCCGATAGTGTGGACCGACTGGGCCGGCCGCCGGCACGAGACGATCAAGGGCCGGCCGGTGTCGATGCATGCCATGCGCGGCATCTCGGCCCATTCGAACGGGTTTCACACCTGCCGCGCCATCCACCTGCTCCAGGTGCTTCTCGGCACGGTGGACGTGCCGGGCGGGTTTCGCTTCAAGCCGCCCTATCCCAGGTCGGCGCCGCCGGGGCCGAAGCCAGCAGGCAAGGACGTCAGACCGATGACGCCGCTCGAAGGCATGCCGCTTGGCTTCGTCTGCGGACCGGACGACCTGCTGGTCGATGACGCAGGGACGCCGATCCGTATCGACAAGGCCTATTCCTGGGACGCGCCGCTTGCCGCGCACGGGCTCATGCACACGGTCATCCGCAACGCCTGGGCCGGCGATCCCTACCCGATCGACACGCTGATGATGTATATGTCGAACATGGCCTGGAACTCGTCGATGAACACCGTCCAGACGATGGCGATGCTGACCGACAGCGATGAGGCCGGAAACTACAAGATCCCGTTCATCATCTATTCCGACGCCTATTATTCCGAGACCGTGCCGTTCGCCGATCTCGTGCTTCCCGACACCACCTATCTCGAAAGGCATGACTGCATCAGCCTGCTCGACCGGCCGATCAGTCATGCCAACGGCCCGGGCGATGCCATCCGCCATCCCGTCGTTGAGCCTGATCGTGATGTCAGGCCGTTCCAGACGGTGCTGATCGAGCTCGGCGCGCGGCTCGGCCTACCCGGTTTCGTCGACGATGACGGCTCGGCCAAATACCGCGACTATGCCGATTACATCGTCAATCATGAGCGCACGCCGGGTGTCGGCCCGCTCGCCGGCTGGCGCGGCAAGGACGGCGCCTCGATCGGCAAGGGCGAGCCCAATCCTGACCAATTGCAGCGCTACATCGACAATGGCGGCTTCTGGCACCATGATTTTGCGGACGACCAACGTTATTACAAGATGGCAAACCGCTCCTATCTCGACTTCGCCGAGAACATGGGCTTCATCCCGAAAGCCGAGCCGATCGTCTTCCAGCTCTATTCGGAACCGATCCAGCGGTTTCGCCTTGCCGCGCGCGGCCATGGGCGGGTGCTGCCGCCGGAGGCGGAGCGCAGCCGCATCGAGACTTATATGGACCCGCTGCCGTTCTGGTACGCGCCGTTCGAGGAAGCGGCTGTCGACCTGGAGAAATATCCGCTGCATGCGCTGACGCAGCGGCCAATGCACATGTATCATTCCTGGGGTTCGCAGAACGCCTGGCTCAGACAGATCACCAGCCAAAACAGGCTGTTCGTGCACGACCGAACCGCCGCTGACCTCGGTCTTGTCGACGACGACTGGGTGTGGATCGAGAGTATCAACGGCAAGGTCAAAGGCCAGATTAAGCTGGTCGACGGCGTCAACGCGGATACGGTGTGGACCTGGAACGCCATCGGCAAACGGCGCGGCAGTTGGGGGCTCAAGGACGACGCCGCCGAGAGCAACCGCGGCTTCCTGCTCAACCATATCATCGGCGACCAGACCTCTGCCGATGCGAACGGCAAGCGCTATTCGAACTCCGACCCGGTCACCGGCCAGGCAGCATGGTTCGACCTGCGCGTACGCATCGTCAAATGCGCGGCCGAGGATGCCGGCTTCACCGAGCCGCAGTTCGAGCGCATCCGACAGCCACCGCATTTCGAACCCTCGCCCGACAAGCTCAGTTTCGGCGCCGAGTTTCGCCGGGAAAGAGAAGCCGCCAGACCATGACCTGTCTCCCCGCCCATACCGACAAGAAGCTCGGCCTGGTCATCGATCTCGACACCTGTGTCGGCTGCCAGGCATGCGTCACCGCCTGCAAAGAATGGAACACCGGCGGCCACATGGCGCCGCTGACCGACATCGATCCTTATGGCGGCGATGTCGACGGGGTCTGGTTCAACCGCGTGCACAGCTACGAGCACATCACGGAGATGGGTGGGCGCACGGTCAATTTCCCACGCTCCTGCCTGCATTGCGAGACACCGGCCTGCGTCACCGTCTGCCCGACCGGCGCCTCCTACAAAAGGGCCTCGGACGGCATCGTGCTGGTCGACGAGGACAAGTGTATCGGCTGCAAATTATGCAGCTGGGCCTGCCCCTATGGCGCGCGCGAATTCGACACCGATGTCGGCGTGATGAAGAAATGCACGCTATGCGTCGACCGCATCTACAACGACAATCTGGCTGAAGAAGATCGCGTGCCGGCCTGCGTCGCCGCCTGTCCAACCAGCGCGCGGCATTTTGGCGATCTCGGCTATCCGGCGTCGGCGATCTCGCAACTGGTGACTGAGCGCGGCGGCGTCGACCTGATGCCCGAACTCGGCTACCACCCGACCAACAAATATTTGCCGCCCCGCGCCCATACCAGACGCGCCGCATCGGTGCCGGCACCGGCGCTCGAAGCGGTGCGGGCTGAAGGTGGTTTCCTCGGCTGGGTCGACCGCATGCTTTCGAACTGACCAGCGCCTCCATGCATCCAGCCTTCTCCGTCGTCTTTTTCACCACTGCCACGGGCGCCGGTTACGGCCTGCTCGCGTTGCTCGGCGTGCTGGCGGGACAAGGATTTGTCCCGCCCGACTTCTGGCTCGGCCTCGTCGGCATGGGGCTGGCGCTCGGTCTGATCTCAGCCGGCCTGTTGTCATCGGCTGGCCATCTCGGTCGGCCCGAACGCGCCTGGCGCGCGTTTTCGCAATGGCGCAGCTCATGGTTGTCACGCGAAGGCGTGGCGTCGGTCGCGACCTTCGTGCCGGCAGGACTGTTCGCCATAGGCTGGGTGGTCCTTGGCCGCACGAACGGCTGGGTGGCCGTAGCCGGGTTGCTGGCGGCTATCGGCGCAGTCGTCACCGTCTGCACCACAGGAATGATCTACGCCTCGCTGAAGCCGATCGCCCAGTGGCACAGCCGCTTCACTCTGCCCGGCTACCTGATCTTTTCGGCGATGAGCGGCAGCGTGCTTCTCAGCGCGCTGCTGCAGGGTTTCGCCCTTGGATCGACCACCGTTCTTGCAGGTTGCATGCTGCTGACCTTGTTCGGCTGGGGCTGGAAGCTGGCAACCTGGCGATACAATGACAGGCTGGAAATTCCGACCAATGCCAATACCGCGACCGGACTTGCCGGCGGTACCGTGCGGTCAATGGAATGGCCGCACACCGAGGAAAACTACCTGCTCAAGGAGATGGGCTTTCGCATTGCGCGCAAGCACAAGACGCGATTGCGCCAGATCACGCAAGCGCTGGCCTTCGCCCTGCCCGCCTTGTTGCTGATTGCCGCTGTCGCCCTACCGTGGCCCTATGCGGCGGTGCTGTCGGCGCTCGCCGCAATTGTCCAATTCGCCGGCATGCTGGTCGAACGCTGGCTGTTCTTCGCCGAGGCGAAGCACACTGTCGCCCTTTATTACGGTCGGTAGAGCTGCTCAGCCAGGCCTTAGCATCGCGTGGGAAATGGCGAAAATGCGCTCCGCGCCGAGCATGTAGGCCATCAGCGTTTCGCGACGGAATAGCCCGGCATAGGCGCGGTCGAGCACATTGAGCGAGCCGGTATAGGCGCCGAAGGCCGGCATGATCATGCGGCCGCCGTCGCCGGCAAAGCAGCGCCGCCGCACCGAGCGGCCTTGCTGCACGATGCGGGCGCAAGGGTGCAGATGGCCGGCGACCTCGCCCTCCACCCTCACTGCCGAAGGCTCATGCCGGAATACGAGTGAGCCGATAGCCAGCTCGCGCACCGTCTCGCCGGGCAGGTCGGCCGGCGCGTCCGGGTCGTGATTGCCGGCGACCCAGAACCAGTCGCGGCCGGCCATCAGCCCCTCCAACCGTTCACGGAAGCTCGAATGCATGCGCGCCGCGCCGCCGCCATCATGAAAGCTATCGCCCAGGCTGATGACGATAGCCGGCTGATAATCGGCAATCACCGCCTGCAGCCGCAGCAAGGTCGCACCGGTATCATAAGGCGGGATCAACGTACCGCGTCGTGCCAGCGACGACCCCTTCTCCAGATGCAGGTCGGACACGGCCAAAAGCCGAAGCTCGGGGAAGTAGAGCACGCCGCGCCGATCGCAGATCGCGCGCTCGCCGGCGATACCGATGTAGTCGGTATCCGTCACGGACGCAGTCATGGCCAGCGCAAGCGTCATTTCGTCCCCATGGCCTCCTCGACCAACGTTGCCGCATCCATCAGCAGCGTATCATCGGCCTCGCCATGCACCGGCATCTTACCGATTTCGAGCATGATCGGCACGGCGAGCGGCGAGATCTGTTCGAGATTCTTATGCACGATTCGTCCCTGGATGCGCGAGAGCATCTCGGCAAGTCTGCTGACATCCAGCAGACCCGTGGCCGCATCGGCACGCGTCGCCTGCAACAGGATATGGTCGGGCTCATGGCTGCGCAGAACGTCGTAAATGAGGTCGGTCGACACGGTGACCTGACGGCCGCTCTTCTCCTGGCCCGGATGGCGTTTTTCGATCAGCCCCGAGATCAGCGCGCAGTTGCGGAAGGTGCGCTTCAAGAGCCAGCTGCCGGCCAGCCAGGCTTCGAGGTCGTCGCCCAGCATGTCCTGGTCGAAAAGTTCGCTGAGCGAAGGTTTCTTCGCCCGGAACATCCCGCCCATATCGGCAAGCGACCAAATGGCAAGTGCATAGTCGGTGGCGACGAAGCCGAGCGGCCTGGCTCCCGTCCTGTCGAGACGGCGGGTGAGCAGCATGCCGAGCGTCTGGTGCGCCAGCCTGCCCTCGAACGGATAGGCCACCAGATAGTAGCGGTTGCCGCGCGGAAAGGTCTCGATCAGCAGGTCATCGCGTTTCGGCAGTACCGATTTGTCGGCCTGGAAGCGTAGCCAGTCGGCCACCTGTTCCGGCAGCTTCTTCCAGCGCTGCGGGTCGTCCAGCATGATGCGGACCTGCTCGGCGAGGTAGGTCGAAAGCGGGAATTTGCCGCCGCCATAGTATGGCACCTTGGCGTCGCTACCAGGTGCATTTGATACGAAGCACTCATTCTCGCGGATGCCCTCGAAACGCAGAACTTTGCCGGCAAACATGAACGTGTCGCCATGCGTCAGCGTTTCAAGGAACGCCTCCTCGATCTTGCCCAGGACGCGACCGCCGCGCGAGGCAGAGCCCTTGCTGCCGGCCTTGATATAACGCACGTTGAGCGCCGGCACCTCGATGATGGTGCCGACATTCAGCCGATACTGCTGAGCAACCCGAGGATTGGACACGCGCCACAGCCCGTCCTTGTTCAGGCGGATACGGGCGTAGCGCTCATAGTTCTTCAGCGCATAGCCGCCGGTGGCGACGAAATCGACGACGCGGTCGAATGTCGGCCGATCGAGTTCGGCATAGGGCGCGGCTGTTCTTACTTCCTCAAAAAGCACGTCGGCATGGAATGGCGCGCCGCAGGCGCAACCAAGCACATGCTGCGCCAGCACGTCGAGCCCGCCGTTGACCAGCGGCGGCGTGTCCTGGGCACCAAGATAATTGGCGTCGAGCGCCGCCCGGCATTCCAGCACCTCAAAGCGGTTGGCCGGAATCAGGATCGCCTTGGACGGCTCATCCATGCGGTGATTGGCGCGGCCGATGCGCTGCGCCAGCCGGCTCGCACCCTTCGGTGCGCCGACATGCACAACCAGGTCGACATCGCCCCAGTCGATGCCGAGGTCGAGCGTCGAGGTGGCGACGATGGCGCGCAAGGCATTCTCGCCCATGGCTTTTTCGACGCGCCGGCGCTGGGCGACATCGAGCGAGCCGTGATGCAGGGTGATCGGTAATGTGTCTTCATTGACCCGCCACAACTCCTGGAACAGCAGCTCGGCCTGGCTGCGGGTGTTGACAAACAGCAGGGTCGTCTTGTGTCGCTTGATCTCGCAATAGATCTCCGGCGTTGCGTAGCGGGCCGAATGTCCAGCCCAAGGAACACGCTCTTCCGAGTCAAGAATGGAGATCTCGGGCTTGGCGCCGCCCGTCACGACGATCAATTCTGCCATGCCGCCGGGTGGGTTCTGGCTGACCAGCCAGCGCCGCAATTCATCGGGCTCGGCGACCGTGGCGGACAGGCCGATCGTCTGCAAGCCCGGAACAAAGGATCGCAGCCGGGCCAGACCGAGCGACAGGAGATGCCCGCGTTTCGACGTCACCAGCGAATGCAGTTCGTCGAGCACGACATAATGCAGGTCCTCGAAGAAGCGCCTGGCGTCGGGCGCCGCGATCAGCAACGCCAGTTGCTCGGGCGTGGTCAAGAGAATGTCGGGTGGCGCCAGCTTCTGCCGCTGGCGCTTATGGGCGGGCGTGTCGCCGGTGCGTGTCTCGATCGTGACTGGCAGACCGATTTCTTCGACCGGCTTGCCGAGATTGCGCTCGATGTCGACGGCCAGCGCCTTCAGCGGCGAGATGTAGAGCGTGTGGATGCCGCGACGCGCCTGCCCCGGTTTCTTCCTTGGCCGGCCTGCCAACTCGGTCAGCGACGGCAGGAACCCTGCCAGCGTCTTGCCGGCGCCGGTCGGTGCGATCAGCAGCACCGACTGCCCGGCTTGGGCAGTCGCCAGCAATTCGATCTGATGGGTACGCGGCGACCAGCCTTTTTGCGCGAACCATCTGAGGAATGGCTCGGGCAAGTGCACGGCGGCATTCTGTTCGGCAAGGCGCGGCTGCTCTGTCACGCGCCAGAGGTAGCGCGGCGGCGTGCAATCGCCAAGAAGAATCGGAACAAAAGGTGATCGAACGCATTCCTCTCGCCTGAGAAGAGCCGCTCTCGCGCTACGGTCGCCGAAATCCTGTCGGCCCGCCATAGAGGTAGCCGATACGGGCGACGGCTTCTCTGAACCCTTCACGCGAGACCAGCATGGTGTGGCCGTTGGCATGGATCATCGTTTCTGGGTCGGTCATAACAGCGACATGGCCTTTCCAGAATACCAAATCGCCGCGCTGCAGTCCGGCAAAATCCGGGCCCGGGTCGAGCGGTTCACCGATGGTCGCCGCCTGCATGTCGGTGTCGCGCAGCACTTGCCTGCCAGCCATGTGCATTGCGAGTTGCACGAGACCGGAACAATCGATGCCAAAGCCGGAGGCGCCGCCCCACAGATAGGGCGTGCCGAGAAACGCCTCGGCAACCGTGACGTAGTCGGGGGCAATCTCGGCAACAGGCCTGAGATGGCCAGATATGACGGCCTCGCCGGATGGCAGCAGAACATAGTGCGTGCCGCGTGTTTCAGCCGCGCCCGTCACCGTTACCGTCGATCCCATTGAGAGTTGTCCGCTGACCGGGAACCGCAAATCCGGTCCCGGATAGAGGAAAGTGCGCGGCACCGAGACAACATGGGCGGGCGCATGGTCCCGACTGCCCAGCACGGTGTCGGCGACATAGCCGACATAGCCGTCGCGCTCGGCCTGTATCCAGGCCCAGCCCTCAACGTCTTCGAAGACGAGGACGTCGTCGCCGAACAGAAGCTGGGTATCGACGCCGGCATCCGGGCGCGGAGCCTTGCGGACATCGGCCACGGAGGCTGATATGCGCGCCGGCCGCCCGGCGACGAAGCGATCGGCAGCAACCTCGCCTTTCAGCCTGGCATCGGCGAGATCGGAACGGAAGGCGTGAAGGCGGGCGTCCCTGGCGGTCAAAATCGGCAACTCATTCAGAAAGGGCGGTTCGGTCAGATGGGAAGTTCCTGGGCTCTGGCGATGATAACATCGCCGAAGCGCTCGACAAAGAGAGCACCTTCGACGGTGCGCTTGACCAGCACGTTGCGCTTGTCGAGCTCGTCGCGATGGCGTGACACCAGCTTCAGCGCTCCCATCGTATCGAGCGCGCGGGTGATCACCGGTTTGGTGACATTGAGCCGGGCAGCGAGCCCGCGCACCGTGTGGGGCGGCGGGTCGAGATAGATGGTGAATAGGATCGCCGTCTGGCGCATGGTGAGATCGGGCGTGTCGTCGCGCACCTGGGACAGCATCACCTGCTGCCACAGTCGCAAGGCTTGGCTCGGGCGCATGGAAATCGACATCCAGCCAGCATGCCGGCAAATTGTTTCGGTTCCGTTTCAGTTTCGAGAATTTCCGGTTGGGCAGCAACCATCACGCGCAGCGCTTCGAGATGACCCTTTCCAGCGCCCGAATGCCTTGCGCCTCGCCGCCGGCAAGGCCATGCGGCCGATCGGCCGGGCTCCAGGCGAAGATGTCAAAATGCGCCCAGGCCGCGGTCTTTTCGACAAAGCGCTTCAGGAACAACGCCGCCGTGATCGAGCCGGCGAAACCGTCCGACGTTACGTTGTTGATATCGGCGATTTTCGAGGACAGCTTTGTGTCATAAGGCTTCCACAGCGGCATGCGCCATAGCGGATCCTCGACCGCAGCGGAAGCCGCCGCCAGATCGGACGCCAGCGCTTCATCGCCGGTGTAGAAGGGCGGCAGGTCGGGGCCGAGCGCGACGCGTGCGGCCCCCGTCAGGGTCGCCATGTCGATCAGCAGCTGCGGCTCGTCGTCGTCGGCCAGCGCCAAGGCGTCAGCCAGCACCAGCCGTCCCTCGGCGTCGGTGTTGCCGATCTCGACGGTGATGCCCTTGCGGCTCACCAACACGTCGCCGGGCCGGAAGGCGTTGCCGGCAATCGAATTCTCGACCGCCGGGATCAATACACGCAGCCGGACGTTCAGCCCGGCGGCCATAATCATCGCGGCGAGGCCCAGGACATTGGCGGCGCCACCCATGTCCTTCTTCATCAAGAGCATGCCCGAGGACGGCTTGATGTCGAGACCACCGGTGTCGAAGCAGACGCCTTTGCCGACCAGCGTCAACTTCGGAGCGTTCTTCGGCCCCCAAATCATGTCGATCAGACGCGGCGCGGCGACCGATGCGCGGCCGACCGCATGGATCATAGGGAAATTCTTCTTGATCAGATCGTCTCCCTTGGTCACCGACATTTCGGCCTTGTGCTTTTTAGCCAAGATCCGAACAGCCGCCTCCAGCTCGTCCGGTCCCATGTCGCTGGTCGGAGTATTGACCAGATCGCGCGTCAGGAAGACGCCATCGGCAATCCAGCGAACACGCGCCGCTTCAGCGCCGGACGGCAGCGAAAAACGCAGCGCCTTGCCGGGTTTCTTGCCGTAGCGGGTAAAGACATAACCACCGAGCGCCAGCGCGATGGCCGCAAGTTCCGGCTCGGCAAGTGCCGAGGCGAAATGCCAGTCGCCCTCCGGCAAGGCTCTCGCCAGCGCGCCGACGGCAAGCGCGCCATCGCCATCGCCCGTGCCAAACAGTGCTCCGGCAAGCGCGCCGTTTTCGCTGGGTATCACGAGCGTCCTGCCGGCCTCGCCGGAAAAGCCGTTGGCCCTGGCCCAGGCAAGGGTCGACGACGCAAGACCTGCGGCCTCCAGCCCATCCTTCGCCACCAGATGGACCGGCAGCGTGGTCTTCAATTCCTTCTCGACGAGTTCGACAGGCATTCAATGGTCTCCGGCTTTCGACTCGGCGTTTCTTAACTGTCCATTAGGGTTAACAGAATATTTCTGCGGGAGGGAAGATGGCCACGCAATGGCCACGTCTATGAATGGAGGCCTGATGCGATGCCGACCAACTGCATAATGAACGCCACGGGAAAGCGGCTGATCACCACGGCATTGATTATGGCGCTTGCAGCGAGCGTCGCCGGCTGCGGAACCAGCAAGCTCACAACCGGCTCGATCAGCCGCACCAGCAGCAGACCACTGGAAACCATGTCGGCCGGCGAGTTGCACAAAGCGACGATCACGCTCGGCCAGTCCTATGCCAAGAACCCCAACGACAAACGGATTGCGACGAACTACGCGGCGGCGCTGCAAATGGATGGCGACGCCGATCAGTCGCTCGCCGTGATGCGCAAGCTGGCGATCGCCCTGCCGAAGGACCGCGACGTGCTCGCCGCCTATGGCAAGGCGCTCGCCGCCAACGGACAGTTCGAGCCGGCACTCGACGCAGTGCGGCGCGCACAGACGCCGGAATATCCCGACTGGAAGCTGGTGTCGGCGGAAGCCGCGATTCTCGACCAGCTCGGCCAGAGAGACGAAGCGCGCCAGCATTATCGCAAGGCGCTGGACCTCAAGCCGAATGAACCTTCGATCCTTTCGAATCTCGGCATGTCCTACGTGTTGGAAGGCGATCTGCGCACGGCCGAAACCTATATGCGTTCGGCCGCACAGCAGCCGAATGCCGACAGCCGCGTGCGCCAGAACCTGGCGCTGGTCGTCGGCCTGCAGGGCCGCTTCGACGAGGCCGAGAAGATCGCTTCGCAGGAGCTCTCGGCCGAGCAGGCGCAGGCGAACGTGGCTTACCTTCGCCAGATGCTTGCCCAGCAGAACGCCTGGAGCCAGCTCAAGGACCAGGACAAGGCAAAGCCTGCCACCAATTGAAGCGGCCTCAGTCCGCCGTTACTTATGCCGGAATACCAAAGCCGCGTTGCATCAGCACCGCGGCTTTCGCATATGTTGTCGCCCTGGCGAGACTATTGGCCGCTGGATGTCGACGGATCACCGAAGATGCCGCGCTGGCTCACCTGGATGCCTGCGGGGCCTAGAATGATGGCGAACAGCACCGGCAAGAAGAACAGGATCATCGGCACGGTGAGCTTCGGCGGCAAGGCCGCGGCCTTCTTCTCGGCAGCGTTCATGCGCATGTCGCGGCTTTCGCTGGCAAGCACGCGCAGCGCATGCGCCACTGGCGTGCCGTAGCGCTCGGCTTGGACCAGCGCCTGCGCCACCGACCTGACCGACTCCAGGCCGGTACGGCTTGCAAGGTTTTCGTAGGCCTGCTTGCGTTCCTGCAAGTAGGAAAGCTCGGCATTCGTCAGGATGAACTCTTCGGCAAGTGCCACCGATTGCGCGCCGATCTCGTCGGCGACCTTGCGAAACGCCGCCTCCACAGACATGCCTGATTCAACGCAGATCAGCATCAGATCGAGTGCGTCCGGCCACGCCATCTGGATCGACTGCTTGCGCTTGGTGGCGCGGTTGTTGACATAGAGCACCGGCGCATAAAAACCCGCATAGGCGACGACGACGCAGACGAACAATTTGACGAGAACCGGCTGCTCCGGCAAACCCCCGACCACGAACACGTACATTGCGGCCAGCGCGAAGCCGACAAAGGGCAGAACCAGGCGGAAGAAAAGGAAGCGCGTCAGCGGATTCTGCCCGCGAAAGCCCGCCACCTTGAGTTTCTGCAAAGTGCCCTCATCGGCGAGAGCTCGCCTCAGGTCGAGCCGGTCGACAATATTGCGCATGCCGATCGACTGTTCCTCGCGCAGACCCTTGCGGCGGCGATCGGCTTCGACGGCAAGCCGCGCACGCTGCTTGGCGCGCAATTCCTCGCGCTCCAGCGCCACGGATTTCATGCGCGCCTTGAGCTGGTTCCCGCCAAACGCGGGCAGCAGCGTGAAGACGGTCGCAAACACCGCGATACCGACCAGCAAGGCAATCAGGAATGTCGGGTCGGTAAGGGTTTTGATGACGCTCTCAGTCATGCGCTCGATGTCCTAAACTTCGAAGTTCATCATCTTGCGCATCACCAGGATGCCAATCGACATCCAGACCGCCGAGCACCCGAGGATCAGATTGCCGACGCTGGTGGTAAACAGAGGCATGATGTAGTTCGGGCTCGTCAGGTAGACGAGAAAGGCGACGATGAAAGGCAACGCGCCGATGATTACCGCGGACGCCTTCGCTTCCATGGACAGCGCCTGAACCTTGGCCTTCATTTTCTTGCGATCACGAAGCACGCGTGAAAGATTGCCCAGCGCCTCGGAAAGATTGCCGCCTGCCTGGGACTGGATCTGGATGACGATGCCGAAGAAACTCGCTTCCGAGCATGGCATCGTCTCGGCCATGCGCAAGCTTGCATCGGGGATCGACAGGCCCATCTGCTGCGAATCGACGATGCGGCGAAACTCGGACTTGACCGGTTCGGGAGATTCGTTGGCGATCAGGCGGACCGCGTCGTTCATCGGCAAGCCTGATTTGACAGCACGAACAATGATGTCGAGCGCGTTCGGAAATTCGTTGAGGAACGCCTTGATCCGGCGCGCTCGGCAAAACGAGACGAACCAGCGCGGCAGGCCGAGGCCGCCGACCAGCAGCACACAAGGCAAGACAAGCAGCGGCGCACCTATGAAATAAACAAGAAATGTCAGGACGACGCCGCAGACGGCCGAGTAGAGATAGAAGCGCTCGAGCGAGACCTTCATGCCCGCCTGACGGATCTGGGCCTTGAGTGGCGGCTTCTTAACGATGCTCTGGCTGGTTTTCTGCCTCTGTTCGAGCTCCTTCAGCGAATCCTGGACCGATTTGCGCCGCTTGGCCGCTTCCGCCACGCGATCGCGCGAGGCCTTGACGACGGCACCGTCAGTTTCTGCGGTCTTGATCGTTTCAAGCCGCCTTCCGACTTGCTTCTCGGTGCTGATCCGGTTGAACAGGAAAGCATAGGCGACCGCGCCGGCGCTGAAGCCAGCGAGCACGACGAACGCCAATACGGTGCCGTCAACTCCGAACATCGATCTTAGCCCCTACGCCTTCGAATGCATCAGTCAGCGCGTTTCTCCATCGCCTCGAGCGCAATGGCGAGGCGCTGTTCCTCGCCATAGTAGCGGGCGCGCTCCCAGAAATGCGGACGACCGATGCCTGTCGACACGTGCTCGCCCAGCAGCCTGCCGTTCGCGTCTTCACCTTTTATGTTGTAGAGCACGATGTCCTGCGTGACGATGACATCGCCCTCCATTCCGATCACCTCGGTGATGTGGGTGATGCGCCGCGATCCGTCGCGCAGGCGTGCGGCCTGTATGATCACATCGACGGAACCGACTACGATTTCACGCACGGTTTTTTGCGGCAGCGTATAGCCGCCCATTGCGATCATCGATTCGATACGGTTCAGGCATTCGCGCGGGCTGTTCGAGTGGATCGTGCCCATCGAGCCGTCATGGCCGGTGTTCATCGCCTGCAGAAGATCGAACACTTCAGGTCCGCGTACTTCGCCGACGATGATGCGCTCGGGGCGCATGCGCAGGCAGTTCTTGACCAGATCGCGCATAGTCACCTCGCCCTCACCTTCGAGGTTTGGAGGGCGGGTTTCTAGGCGCACGACATGCGGCTGCTGCAATTGTAGCTCGGCCGAGTCCTCGCAGGTGATGACGCGCTCGTCGCGGTCGATATAATTGGTCAGGCAGTTGAGCAGCGTCGTCTTACCCGAGCCGGTGCCGCCCGAAATGACGATGTTGCAGCGGACGCGGCCGATGATCTTCAGAATCTCTGCGCCATGCGGCGAAATGGCGCCGAACTTGACCAGCTGATCGAGCGTCAGCTTGTCCTTCTTGAACTTGCGGATTGTGAGCGCGGCGCCGTCGATGGCGAGCGGCGGCGCGATGACGTTGACGCGGGAGCCATCAGGAAGGCGTGCGTCGCAGATCGGGCTCGATTCGTCGACGCGGCGGCCAACCTGGCTGACGATGCGCTGACAGATGTTGAGCAGTTGCTGGTTGTCGCGAAAACGAATGCCGGTCTGCTCGACCTTGCCGTTGACCTCGATGTAGACGTCCTTGGAACCGTTGACCATGATATCGGCGATGTCGTCGCGGGCGAGCAGTGGCTCCAGCGGGCCGTAACCCAGGACGTCATTGCAGATATCCTCGAGCAGCTCTTCCTGCTCGGAAATCGACATCGCGAAATTCTTGATCGCGATGATGTCGTTGACGATGTCGCGGATTTCCTCGCGTGCGCTTTCGGGATCGAGCTTGGCGAGTTGCGACAGGTCGATCGTGTCGATGAGCGCCGAGAAGACCTGGCTCTTGGTATCGTAATAGGTTTCGCTCTTTTCGCGCTGGATTCTTTTCGGCGGCTCCGGCGCCTCGACGACGCGGCGCGCAGGCGGTGCGGCAGACGCGCCGAGCAACGGCGCGGGCCTGGCAAGAACCGACGTTTCTGCAGGACTTACCGGCGGCGCGCCAGCAGGTGCCGGCTGACGGAATTCCGGGGTGAACCGGCTGCCGTCGTCGCTACCTCTTTTGCCAAACATGATCGACTACCAATTCCGCCGGGGATACATCATTTCTTGCTGCGCGAAAGCTTGCCAAGGAGATTGCCGAGGCCCGCTTTCTTTCTTGCCTTGATTTCGCTGCGCCCGGTCAAAACGTGTGCGATCTCGTTGATGGTGCCAACCACCTGATTTCTCGCATCCATTTCGCCGAGCATGCGCCCGTTGTTGGCGGCGTTTCCAAACAGCAGCGGCTCGAATGGAATGACCGACATTGGCGACAGGCCGAGCGAGTCGGCGAAGTCGGATGACGCAATCTCCGGACGCTTTGGCACGCCCGCCTGGTTGATGATCAGCTTGGGCGGCGGATCGTTCGGGCGAAGCCGTTTGAACATGTCGACCAGATTCTTGGTGTTGCGCAGATTGGCCAGCTCCGGCGTCGCCGTGATCACGATGTCATCGGCTTTGGTCAACGTGTTCTTGGTCCAGCCTGTCCAGATATGCGGGACGTCGAGCACCAGAAGCGGCACGCTGCGCTGGGCCATGTCGATAAGCTGCGTGAAGGCTTCGGGATCGAAGTCGTAGACCCGATCTAGGGTTGAGGGTGCTGCAAGCAGCGACAGGTGCTCGGCGCACTGGGCAAGCAGCCGGTCGAGATAGACCTCGTCGACGCGCTCCGGTGAGAAGACGGCCTCGGCAATGCCTTGGGCCGGATCCTGGTCGAAATTGATGTTGGCCGTTCCGAACGCCAGGTCGAGATCGGCGACAACCACTTCGGACTTGAACAGGGACGACATCGCCCAGGCCACATTGTGGGCGATGGTCGAGGAGCCGACGCCACCCTTGGCGCCTATGAAGGCGATCGAGCGGCCGATCGGCTCGGCTTCCGGATCAACGAAAATCGACGATATAACGCTGACAATATCGGCCATCGACACCGGCGCGATGACATATTCGGAAATGCCGGACCGGATGAGCTCGCGGTAAAGCCCGACGTCATTGTAGTGGCCGATGACCACGACCTTCGAGGTCGGATCGCAATATTCGGAGAGTTGCGTGAGTTGCTCGAGCAATTGCGTCGGCTCACTGCGCGATTCCAGCAGGATCAGGTTCGGTGTCGGCGCCGACTGGTAAAATTCGATGGCGGTGGCGATGCCGCCCATATGGACTTTCAGATGGGTCTTAGTCATGCGGCGATCTTCGCCGGCGCGCTCGACCGGATTGGCGACGCCCTCGGTCTCGCAAAATGCCTGGATCGAAATGCGCGGAATCGGCCGCAACGCCTGCATGGCGGTCATGTCCCGCAGCGAGGTTTCGCTGCCGTCTATCCCCGCGTCGTAGGCAAGATTGCTCATTGTCATTTCTTTCCGTGACCTGGGCTGCTCAAGCTCAATACTCAACTTCCGAATTGCCGAGGAACTCGTCCGAAATGCCTCGCTGGCGATAGACGTCGATCACCTCGCCGCGATTTTCAGCGTCGATATCGGATTGCTTGCGCGGTCCGATCAGATCAGCGGGGTTGGCCAACTGGGCGGCAAGATTGTTCTGATACGAGCAGCCGAAATCGGCATAGTGCTTGTTTTCCGACGTCTCCAGCAGATCTTCGGGCCAGCGCCCGCATCCATCCGTCTGGGCCTTCACCGAGACATAGGCGACGCGGATCGGCGCGGACGCTTCGGCCGAAGCCGACTGATAGGTGGTCATGACGATCCGGTTCCGGCTGATGCCGCTGGCGATCGCAAGCTTGGCGAAATCGCGACCGGCCGCGGTGGCGGCAATCTCGTTGGCCGAACCGCTCGGGATCGAAATCGTCAGGGCAGGAGCGGCGCTTTTGTCGTAGCCGTCCAGGAAACCCAGAAGCGTGTCGCGCTGAGAACCGGTCATGCCGCGATCGCCGGCGCCGACCGGAAGGTCGATCTTCTGGATCTTCTCAGCGATCACGATCGGATGGGTGGTGCGATAGTCGTCCGGAACGGCACCAACCGTGATGCTGTCCCGCTTGGCGCAGCCCGCAAGCAATGCCGCGACCGCAATCGCCAGGAGCGGAATGGCCGGCCGGTAGTGTCGCGAACGGCCGAGCCGCATCGCTGCGATGATCGTCCTTGGTTTCGACGCTGACTGAGACATGTCCGCTTCCCCGCTCACTTGTAGATGAAGCCGACGACGCCGTGATAGCGGCCGTTGGGCTTGTCAGTTTGCATGGTGCCGTAGACCCGATTGACCCGACCAAGGAACATGCCGGCGCCATCGCTGGCAGCGTTGAAATTGTCGTCCGGCTTGGCAAGAGCGTTGCGTGCCACCGGCTTCACCAGGTAGGGCGTGATGATGATAACGAGTTCGGTCTCGTTGCGGACGAAATCCCTGCTGCGGAAGAGAGCACCGAGCACTGGAATCTTGGTCAGTCCGGGCAAGCCGTTGACGGCTTGCCTGAGATCGTCGCGGACAAGGCCGGCAATCATCATCGAGCCGCCCGAAGGCAGTTCCACCGTCGTGTCGGCCAAGCGTTTGCGGAGCGAGAGGGCGTTCATGCCGGGGCTTACTACGCCCTCGGACAAAGATACTGATCCTTCCGTTGTCGGCTCGGAAACCGACGTCCTGACCTTCAGGCTGATGCGGCCAGGAGATAGCACCACCGGCTGGAATTCCAGGCCAATGCCATATTCGATCTTCTCGACTGAATAGGTCTTCAAACCGGTCTGGTTATCGTTTGATACGGCTTGGGAAACGCTGGTCACCATATTATATTCGCCGCCGACTTTGAAGGTCGCCTTCTCGCCGGATACGGCCGTCAATGTTGGCTCGGCCAGGGTCTTCATGACGCCTGACTGTTCCATGGCGTTGATATAGGCCTGCAGCGTCGAGCTGCCGATAGCGAGACCCGAGTTCGACAGCGACTTGCCTAAACCGGTGAAATTGTCGCTTACCGCGCCCCAGCTGATGCCGTTGCTGCTGCCGTCGCCAATCATGTTGACGCCGAGCTGCTTCATGACCGAGCGGCTGACTTCCGCAACCGTCACCTTCAGCGTCACCTGGTCGTCGCCGATGATCTGCAGCAGGTTGACGATCTTGCTGACTCGACGCTCGGAATCCGGGTTGTCGATGTCGACACCGCCTTCGGACGAGCCGCCGGAGGCGGTCTGCGAATATTGTCCCGTGGTCGCTTCACCGCCGGACACGAAAATGGTGGCCAGATCGACCGCGCGCTTGGCGTCCAGGGGCGTGTCCACGGTTCCGGTCAGGACGACGTTGTCGTTCAGCAATTCGACCTGGATGGTCGATGACGGGATGAAGCGTCGGATATAGTCTTCCAGTCCGGCGACGTCGCGTTCGACCGCCAGATCCAGGCTGACGATCTGTTCGCCATTTGGGCCGAAGACGAAAATGTTGGTGTCGCCCACTGCTTTTCCGAACAGATAGATACGCCTGGCGGTACGGGTCACCGCGTCGGCGACCGCCGGGTTGGCGACGAGAATATCATAGGCATCGCTCGGCAGATCGATGACCACCGATTTGTTGAGACCGAGCTTGACGTGCTGGGTTGCGGTCGAAGCCGTAACCTCGGCATTTTTGCCAGCCGCATTCGCATCGACGACACCAGGCAGGCTCGTTCCAAGGACAAACAGGCCGATTGCCGCAGCCAGGGTGACGGGCAGTCCAGCGTTTAGCCTCATTGCCTTGCCCCCACTTCGGAAACTTCGCCCGACTTGATCAATCGTACCGTTCCGCGACGCCCATTGCCGGAAACGAGATAGTCGGCTTCGCCCAGGTTTTTCTCCTGTGTGTCGCTGATCGACCGCAGCGCCAATGTCAGGCGATCCGCCATCTGCTGGGCCACTGTGATGATCTCCGCCTGCTGCGGCGTCAGCTCCAGCGTGGCGGTCTGGCCGACCCTGGTCCTCTTGCCTTCCTCGTCCTCCTGGATCGTCTGGTCGATTGCCAAGACGCGAATGTTCTTGAGGATGGTTTCGGTCGTAAAGCCGCTGCCGCCACCGCCGGCGTCTGCTCTGCGGGTCATAATGACGTCGACGAAATCGTTGGGAAGAATGAAGCCGCCGGCCGAAGTGTCGGCCGATACCGCTGTGGCGACGGCCCGCATGCCGGAAGGCAGGATCGACGACATGAAGCTTTGTCCCTCGCCAATCAGCTTGGAGCGCCGCAACGGCTCGCCGGCATACAACGCCACACGGGCGACACCGCCTTTTAGCTTCTCCAGCGCTTCGGGTTCCGCGGCGCGGGTGATGAAATTCGCGTTGATGCCGTCGGCCGGCCAGGACTGCCAGCTGACATTGTTCTCAAGCGGGCTGCCCATCGGAACGTCGCCAGACAGGACAAGCACGTCCTGCAGCGCGATTGCCGGCGCCGAGGGGCCGGAATCGACGATTTGAGGCGGCGGAACCGCCATGTTCTTCGCAACGTATCCTGCACCACCCGCCGCAGCTACCGCCACGCCCAGTATGATCAGTCGGGATGCTGGCATCTGTCCGAACCTCGTCCTTGGCAAACCACCTAGCCAAGCCGGACCTTGCAGCGGCAATCGTCAAAACAAGGTTAATATAATGCTTACGATCGTGATTAATTTAACGTTTACATAAATTTGAGGCATCGTCTCCCGGCCCTGAAAAGGCGGGCAGGCGGCCGGCTCCAAAGCCAGTTCGAATACTGGAGGTCTGACGAGGGACGTATGGCGGCGAGAAACTAGGCCGCCAGCCTTGCGAGTGCCCATGCCATCAATGGCGAATTCGGAAAGGTGAGCAAGCCGCCAATGCCGAGCGCGATGCCATAGGGAACGCCAGCCGTACCATCCGCCAAGTGGCGTAAGAACGGATTGTGGCTTGTAACGGCTGCAAGCGGGGATTTGCGGTAGACGAGTATGGCGAGCGTCAGCAACCCGCCGATGAATGCCGAGGCTACAAGATATTGAACGAGATGGACATTGAGTCCCATCCAGAGGGCGGTGGCGGCCAGCAGCTTGGCATCGCCGCCTCCCATGCCGCCGAGCGCAAACAGACCGAACGTCACCGCGAGAACCATGCCACCGGCGGCAAAATGCCAGCCATAGGTAGCCCAGTCCATGCCCGTCAACGGCGCGACCAGGGCAAAGACGGCCACAAGCAGCACCGGCACGCGATTGGCGATCGTCATCGACAGCATGTCGGAGATCGCGGCAAAAAGCATGCAGAACGGAAAGACGACAAAAATCAGGGCTTCAAGCATCGGTGCGGCGCCTGTGGGCGAACTATAGCTGGTCTTAAAGCTAGGTATGCTCGATTAACGATTGATGAGGCCGAAAACTCAAATCGAGCGATAGGATTAAATAAGGGCCGCCTGTCAGGCGGCCCTTATCCGGAAAACAACTAAACGTCGTTGTTTATTACGGGGCGGGGGCAGCGGGGACGGCGACATCGCCCACCGTATCCGAGATATCGGTGAACTTGGCGTTAATGCTATCGCCCAGCGCGCCGGCGCCGACCATGATGGCGAGTGCGATGAGAGCGGCGATCAGACCGTATTCGATAGCGGTCGCGCCGGATTCGTCCTTCACAAAACGTGCAATGAGATTAGACATTCGAGAGCTCCTACTCCAGGTGTTACAGCAATTCCGTCAACTTCTCTTGGCGGCTGATCGGATATTGCCAATCTACGGAGAAGCTCTTTCGATCGGCTTAATAAACAGTCTTACCGATTCCTTTCGGGGTTCGATGACATTGCGTGGTTAACCGTATCTAAGTGACGCCTCATGGACCCGACAGGCGCATCAACGCCGCGAAAGGCGCAGTTTGGCGACTTGGCAAAGGGACGACCCGCTCGAGGCGATCACGACGCCGATCCCGACATCATCGCGGTTGCCGCCCGCTTAACTGTTGCTTCACCAATCTCGTTCATGTTCCGTTGAGCAATTTGCCGCCGTGGAGCGCTTGAATGACCGGACCGAGATCGTCCCTTCCGATTGCCGCGCTTCTTGCTGCCGCAGCCTTCGTCTTGCCGGCCAAGGCTGGTGCCGGCATCGAGGTCACGATGAACCAGGCGAAGATCGTCAAATTGTCGCGAGCCGCCGATACGATCGTCGTCGGCAATCCGGCGATCGCCGATGCCTCCGTGCAGGATGCTTCGACGATCGTGCTGACCGGCAAAGGCTTTGGTGTCACCAACCTCGTCGTCCTCGATCAAGAGGGCCGTCCGATCGTTGACGAGCAGATCACCGTGGTGCGACAGGACGCGTCCTCGGTGCGCATCTATCGGCGTGCCGAAATACAGACCATGTCCTGCACACCGTATTGCGAAAGCTCGTATAAAAGCGATGCGGAGAAGGCCTCCGAGGCCGAGATGAGCGCCGGCAGATAGCGACTGGGCGGTTTTCGCCCCGCTGAAATACCGCTCAGTTATCAGTCGGTTAAAAGCACCCCGTCAAATTTAGCGATCATCCAAACCGCACTTCAATGGGTTTTCGCTAATGTTCCCGCTGACACCCCTTCAGGATCGGCAGGCACGAGACATGAGCAAGGCAGGACGAGCAAGCTTTTCGGCACGATTCCTTGGCGATCGGCGCGGCAGCACGGCTTTGGAGTTCGCCTTTCTTGCCGTGCCGTTTGCGCTCCTGGTCTTTGCCATACTGGAGAGCTGCATTTCATTTGCCGGGCAAGAGGTGATGGCCAACATCACCGACGATGTCGCGCGCCGGCTGCGGACGGGCCAAGATAAGGCAGCCGACATGAACGAGGCCACGCTGAAGACCATGATCTGCAGCCGGCTGGAGATCATGGTTGCCAAAGACTGTCCCGGATTGGAGGTGGATCTGCGCGAATATCCAGCCTTCGCCGATGCGGCCAAGGCGGGCTTCAAGATCAATCAAGACGGCGACATCGTGTTGACGGGCACGGACCCCGCGACATTCACGGTATCCCCGGGCCCAGCTGAGTCAATAAACATGCTGCGGGTTTTTTACAAATGGCCCGTCATGACCGATTTCATGGCCAAGTCGATGGCCAATCTGAAAGACAGCAAAACGCTGCATTTCGCGTCGGTGACCTGGCAAAACGAGCCGTTCGACAACTGAAACCGCATCGTTGTGTGAATGGAAAGGGACGAGGGAATGGGGCGCGTGGGGGCATTTTTTGGGACGGTTGGGATTGGCACGAAAGCCATTCGGTTCTGCTGCGATAGCCGTGGTGTCGCGGCGATTGAGTTTGCCTTTATCGTACCCGTCCTGTTGATCATGTACTTCATGACCATGGAAGCCTCGCAAGCTATCGAGACCAGCAAGAAAGTCAGTCGCATCGGCAGCATGGTCGCAGATCTCGTCACCCAGCAGCGGACCGTCGAGGCAGCCGAACTCGATGCAATCATGCAGATCGGCAACTCCACCCTTCAGCCCTACAACCGGTCGACCCCGGAAATCACCATCACGGCGATAGAGGTCACGCCCGACACGCCACCGCAAGTAAAGGTCGTCTGGTCGCGCAAGATGATGGCCAATGGCGGCTTCGGCGCCGGCGATGCCAAGACCTCCATCACTACGGTTCCACCGGCCCTCGAGGTCAGGAACACCTTCCTCATCCGCGTCGAAAGCGATCTCGTTTATAAGCCGATCATCGCCTGGTCGGCGGACGGCAAAAGGCGCCTTGGGTTGAGTTCGGCCTTTGATTCGATATCGATGGGCGAAACCTATTATCTCAGGCCCCGCGGGAGCCCGACGATTCCCTGCGGCACCTGCTGAAACGACGGCGCCGACTCCATTGCTATTGGCCGTTGCCTGACACCAGGCGCACGATGGCTGCGGCCATCGCGTAATCCTTCGGGCTGGCGACGGAGAAGCCGCCGGAATGTTTTCTGCTCCAGAAGGTCGTATGCATCCGGCGACGTCGATCTGAGATTGATAAGAAATACGGTGAGCCGCCGTTTGGCTTCGGGGTCGATATCGCTGCGGACAGCATGGGGACCATATCTCAGCAGGCCAGACGTCCACACGACCTGAAGTGCTGCTTTCGAAAGCCCTGCCACTTCCAGCCTGGCCACCGTACCGCCCGTGACGTCCGGCCTATTATCGCCGCCGCCGGCGCAACGATGCCGACACGAAACGTGCCGATGTCATCCCGCCAATCGGCAAGCACCTGACTTGACCAGGACGCGCCCAGCATCGTCATGATGGCCGCAGAGGCCTTCAAGGCGCGCCTCATGTACTCTCCTCGCTGTTTTGTCGATCATGCCCACGCCGGCATTTCGCCACATCTCAACTATCGCGCCAAGCCGTCTGGTTCCGAATTGCCAAGGGCGGCGCGGAACCCTATGTCTGGGCAGACAAACAACAATAATGAAGCCCTGCAATGGCGCGCGCCTTCCTTTTCGTTCTCGATTCCTTCGGCATCGGCGGCGCGGCCGACGCCGAGCGCTATGGCGACGCCGGTTCCAACACCTTCGAACACATCGCCAGAGCCTGCGCGGAAGGGCGGGCGGATCGCGAGGGGCTTCGCAAAGGGCCGCTTTTCGTGCCCAACATGCTCTCGCTCGGTCTCGGTCACGCGGCGAAAACCGCGCTAGGATTAAGCAGCGACAATGGCGGCAAGGCCAAGCTCGTCTCCGCCTTCCATGGCGCGGCGCAGGAGATTTCGAGCGGCAAGGACACGCCATCGGGCCATTGGGAAATCGCTGCCTTACCAGTCCGCTTCGATTGGGGTTATTTCCCGAACACGGTTCCCGCCTTTCCAGCCGATCTGACCGAAGCGATCATCCGCGAAGGAGGGGTGCCGGGCATTCTCGGCAACTGCCATGCCCCGGGCACCGAGATCATCGAGCGGTTCGGCGAGGACCATATCCGCACCGGCAAACCGATCTGCTACACCTCGGTCGACTCCGTCCTGCAGATCGCCGCGCATGAAGTCCACTTCGGGTTGGAGCGGCTCTACGAGTTCTGCAAGGTGGTGCGCAGGCTGGTCGATCCGCTGAACGTCGGACGGGTGATCGCGCGGCCTTTCATTGGCGAAACCGCCGCCAGCTTCGAACGGACGCACAATCGCCGGGACTATTCGGTGCCGCCGCCCGAACCGACCCTGCTCGACCGGCTGACGGCGCGCGGCGGCCGGGTTATAGCGGTCGGCAAGATCGGCGACATCTTCGCCCATCGCGGCATTTCGGAAGTGCGCAAAGCCGCCGGCAACATGGCGATGTTCGACAAGGCGCTCGGCGCGATGGATGATGCGGGCGACGGCGACCTCGTCTTTGCCAATTTCGTCGATTTCGACACCGAGTTCGGCCATCGGCGTGACGTTGCCGGCTATGCCGCCGCGCTCGAGGCCTTCGACCGTCGGCTGCCGGAGGCACTTGCAAGGCTGAGGCGCGGCGATCTTCTCATCCTTACCGCCGACCATGGCAACGATCCGACCTGGCACGGCACCGATCATACGCGCGAACGCATTCCGGTGATCGGCACGGGACCGGGTTTTGGCGGCGACATCGGCCTCAGAACAACCTTCGCCGACATCGGTGAAACCGTCGCCGAACATCTCGGGCTGGCACGCGGCCACCATGGCACCTCCTTCTATGCAACGATAGGCGGCCATGCCCGAGTTGCCTGAGGTCGAAACGGTCCGGCGCGGCCTGCAGCCGGTGCTGGAAGGCGCCCGCATCGCCCGCGTCGAGGCACGCCGGCCCGACCTGCGCTTTCCGTTTCCGGAGAAATTCTTGGAGAGGCTGACCGGCAAGACGATTACGGCGCTCGGTCGCCGGGCCAAATACTTGACGATGCATCTGGAAGGCGGTCCGGTGCTGATCTGCCATCTCGGCATGTCGGGTTCGTTCCGCATCGAAATGTCTGATGAAAGCGAAATGCCCGATAGCAGCGAAATGTTGGGCACGTTTTATCACGAGCGCTCGAAAAGCGCAGTGCACGACCATGTCGTCTTCCATGTCGTTTCTCCCGGAGGCGGCCGATCGCGCGTAATCTTCAACGACCCGCGCCGCTTCGGCTTCATGCTGTTTTCGGAAGGGGCGCCCGACACGCATCCGATGCTGGCGGGGCTGGGCGTCGAGCCGACAGGCAATGCGTTGGACGGCAGGCTGCTCGCCTCGCTGCTGAAGGGCCGGAGGGCGCCGCTGAAGGCAGCACTTCTCGATCAGCGGCTGATCGCCGGGCTCGGCAATATCTATGTGTCGGAGGCCCTGTGGCGTGCCGGCCTGTCGCCGCTGCGCGAGGCGGGCACCATCGCAAAGCCTGGAAAGACTGCCAAACAGCAGAGCGACGCCTTGGCCGAAGCAATCCGCGCGGTGATCGCCGACGCGATCGCCGCCGGCGGATCGTCGCTGCGCGATTATGTGCAGACCGACGGATCGCTGGGCTATTTCCAGCATTCCTTCGCGGTCTATGATCGCGAGGGTGAACCCTGCCCCAAGCACGGCTGCGGCGGCGACATAGAGCGCACCGTGCAAAGCGGGCGTTCCACGTTCTATTGCCGGACCTGTCAGGTGTGAACCGCGAGAGTTGCACGCCGGATGTAAGCTAGATGACCGAGCGAGGAGATACAGTCATGGCCTATGAAACGATCATCGTGGAAACCCGTGGCAAGGTCGGGCTGATCACGCTGAACCGGCCGAAGGCGCTCAATGCGTTGAACTCGGAGGTTCTGGCGGAAGTGGTCGCGGCCGTGAACGGCTTCTGTGCGAATGCCGACATCGGCGCGATGGTCATCACCGGTTCCGAAAAGGCCTTCGCCGCGGGTGCGGACATCAAGGAAATGCAGGCGATCTCCTTTGTCGACGCCTATGTGCAGGATTTCTTTGTCGGGTGGGAAGAGTTCACCCGCGCGCGCAAGCCTGTTATCGCGGCGGTGGCCGGCTATGCGCTCGGCGGCGGCTGCGAACTGGCGATGATGTGCGATTTCATCATTGCCGCCGACAACGCCAAGTTCGGCCAGCCCGAGATCACGCTCGGCGTCATGCCGGGCATGGGCGGATCGCAGCGCCTGACCCGCTTCGTCGGCAAGTCGAAGGCGATGGACATGTGCCTGACCGGGCGAATGATGGATGCGGCGGAGGCCGAGCGTTGCGGCCTGGTATCGCGTGTCGTGCCTGCCGGCGAGTTGATCGAGGAAGCGTTGAAAGCGGCGGCCAAGATAGCCGATTTTTCGCTGCCGTCGGTGATGATGGCGAAAGAGGCCGTCAACCGCGCCTATGAAACGACACTGGCCGAAGGTCTGCGGTTCGAGCGCCGGCTGTTTCATTCGCTGTTTGCGCTCGACGACCAGAAGGAAGGCATGGCCGCCTTTGCCGAGAAGCGGAAGCCGAATTTTGCGAATCGGTAGATCGTGCGGCAGCGGCTGGAACCGAGCGACAGCGGCGGCCAAAAAGAAGGCGAAGCAGCGTTGACGCGCCGGAAAAGCTGAACTATAAGCCGCACCAACCGAGGCGGCCCTGTGGCTGCCCGTTTGTTTTTGCGCCCTGCGGCATCTCGCATGCGCCACCAGATCAGAAGAGAGGCATCATGGCCAATACCTCCTCGGCCAAAAAGGCAACGCGCAAGATCGCCCGTCGCACGGCGATCAACAAGAACCGCCGCTCGCGCGTGCGGACCTACATCCGCCAGGTCGAAGAGGCGCTCGCCTCGGGCGACAAGGCTGCGGCGCAGGCCGCTTTCAAAGTGGCGGAGCCGGAATTGATGCGCGCCGCGAGCAAGGGCGTGGTGCACAAGAATACGGCATCCCGCAAGGTGTCGCGCCTGGCCCAGCGGCTCAAAGTGCTCTCAGCTTGATATAGCTTTCCCGAACTGGTGTTCTTCAAACCCGGCCGCTCGCGCCGGGTTTTTTCGTTTGCCGGCAAGTACTTAAAAAGAATGCTCGCAAACCACACCTCTGCGCGGACTTCAATGTTCAAAATGCTTTGCCGGCATATACATGCCCGCTGATATTCGAGGCCGCTGAAAGCGCCCGCTAGGAAAATATCCGCCGGCAAAAATTACCGTTATTTTTCAGTGGTTTATTCGTGGTCCGTCCACAACTTGTTCACATCGCATGCAGGGGATGGGGGACAATTGCCTGTCAAGAAAATTATTTCAGAAAATTTCGCGCGGCGCGGGCTTTTTCATATTCGCCGGAAAAGGGTTTGAATCACAATGGCTTTGTCAAAATACACCCGTGCAACACAGGGTCCGAACCCGTCAGCGCTAACCACATTCCTTAAAAATCCGTTAGTCGTGGCCTTGCCCTATCCACAACGATTTCGTTAATGTCGGTCTATCGAGAGGGACGGGCCGTTGGCCCTTAACCCAGCCTGAATCGGCCAGCAAAAATGGCAGAATTCATGACGTGGATCATTTCCGCGTACGGGTTTGGTTGTCTTTCGATACGGTAGGGGATTGGCGTAATTGTATGGCAGGTCAATGACGCGCCGGCGTTTCGCCGGACGGCATTGTGCTGCCCCGACATGCCCAAACGGGCTGGCTCTGAGGAGCCGGCGCCGACCCCTGACAACGAGGCGACATCATCTGCCGGCGGCGGCGGTGGTGTCGCAGCGAAGACACGGTCGCCGGAAACGTGGATGCAGGAGGCGTATCCCCGGCGGAAAAAGGTACAAAAGGACAAGGAACTCGATCATGCAGAGCGGCGTCGAAAGGGAGCTTACGGGCGACCTCCCATTCCCTGGAACCTTAACCGAAGGGGAGACTATGTCGGCTTCCAACGAAGCGGAACAGAAGTTCGACCGGGTCAAGGCCCAGTTGAAGGCGCGTCTGGGAACCGAAGTTTATTCGAGCTGGTTCGGGCGCATGAAGGTCGCGGAAGCATCCCGGGGCATCGTCCGAATCTCGGTGCCGACTGCCTTCCTGCGCTCGTGGATCAATGGCCACTATCTAGACCTCATCGCCGAGTTGTGGAAACACGAGGACCCCGAAGTCCTCAAGATCGAGATCGTCGTGCGCACCGCTACCCGCCCGGGGCGCAACGGCGTCGAGCCCGAAATGGCCCCGGCGCGCAAAATGACCAGGCAAGCGCAAACGGCGCTGGCCGCGGGAACAGTGGGACCCGGCAGGGTGGAGCGGATGCCGGCACCTCGGCCGGGAATGCCTGGAGAGACCGAGTTCAAGCACAATGTGCTCGGTTCGCCGCTTGACCCGCGTTACACATTCGGCTCCTTCATCGAGGGGCCGTCGAACCGGGTGGCCTTCGCTGCCGCCAAGGCGGTGGCGGAATCGCAGTCGAGCGCCGTGCGCTTCAATCCGCTCTTTCTTCACGCGACGGTGGGGTTGGGCAAGACGCACTTGCTGCAGGCGATCGCGGCGGAATCGCTGAAGCAGAATCCAAAGTCGCGCGTCGTCTATCTCACGGCTGAATATTTCATGTGGCGGTTCGCCACCGCGATCCGCGACAACAACGCGCTGACGCTGAAGGAACAGCTGCGCGACATCGACCTCCTCATCATCGACGACATGCAGTTCCTGCAAGGCAAATCGATCCAGCATGAATTCTGTCATCTTATCAACATGCTGCTCGACAGCGCCAAGCAGGTGGTGGTTGCCGCCGACCGGCCACCGTCGGAACTGGAATCGCTGGAGCCCCGCGTCCGCTCGCGCCTCAACGGCGGCGTCGCGCTCGAAATGTCGGCGCCGGACTTCGCCATGCGCATCGGCATGCTCAAGCTGCGCCTTGCAACCGCCAAGGCCGACGATGCATCGCTCGACATCTCCGAGGAGATCCTCAACCATGTCGCTCGCACGGTGACCGGCAGCGGACGCGAACTGGAAGGTGCGTTCAACCAGCTTCTGTTCCGCCAATCGTTCGAACCGCAGATCACCATCGACCGCATCGACGAGATCCTCGGCCACATCTATCGTTCGGGCGAGCCGAAGCGGGTGCGCATCGAGGACATCCAGCGCATCGTCGCGCGCCACTACAATGTGTCGAAGACAGAGCTTCTGTCCAACCGGCGCACGCGCACCATCGTCAAGCCGCGGCAGGTTGCGATGTACCTGTCGAAGGTAATGACACCGCGCTCCTTGCCGGAGATCGGACGGCGTTTCGGTGGCCGCGACCACACGACGGTGCTGCATGCCGTGCGCAAGATCGAGGATCTTTCCGGCGTCGACAACACGCTGGCGCAGGAGCTCGAATTGCTGAGAAGACTGATCAACGATCAGGCCTGACCTACCAAGACGAAGCGCGTCGCGTTTGGATAGCTGCGACGCGCTTGAAATCTTTGTTTTTATGCATGTCGTTGTCCCAAAACCGCTGCGCACTTTTGGGCGACAAGCTTGGCTTGCGGGCTTCGCCAGCTTTATCCCCAAAAAGCCCACGTAACCGGCCCGAACCGGCAGCGCGGGCTTGCGTTTGCGGGTTTTTTCCTGTCAGTTTGTGCAGATTCTGAGCCTGTTCAGACCTTTCGCGGGGCGCCGCTTGCCGGAGACCCGCTCATTCATTCAAGCGAGCCTGTTCGTCATGCGTGTTATCCTGGAACGGTCAAATCTCCTGAAGTCGCTCAACCACGTTCATCGCGTGGTCGAGCGGCGCAACACCATACCGATCCTGTCGAACGTGCTGCTGAGCGCCGAAGGCGCCACCCTCGAAATGAAGGCGACCGACCTCGATCTGGAGGTGACCGAAGCCACGCCCGCCAAAGTCGAGCGCGGCGGGGCGACGACGGTTCCGGCGCATCTGCTCTACGACATCGTGCGCAAGCTAGCCGACGGTGCGGAGGTCATGCTGAAGACCGACGAGGACGGCAACGCCATGACCGTGACCTCGGGCCGCTCGAGCTTCCGTCTCCAGTGTCTGCCGCAATCCGACTTCCCGGAGCTTTCGGCCGGATCGTTCTCGCACATCTTCCGGCTCGATTCGGTTGCGCTGAAAGGCCTGATCGAGAAGACCCAGTTCGCCATCTCCACCGAAGAGACGCGCTATTACCTGAACGGCATTTATCTGCACACGCATGACGCAGACGGCAAACTGAAGCTGCGCTCGGTCGCGACCGACGGCCATCGGCTGGCGCGCGCCGAGATCGACGCACCGGCAGGGTCCGAAGGCATGCCGGGCATCATCATTCCGCGCAAGACGGTCAGCGAGCTGCAAAAGCTGGTCGATGACCCCGATGTCGCCGTCACCACCGAATTGTCCGACACCAAGATCCGCTTCACCATCGGCAGCGTCGTTTTGACGTCGAAGCTGATCGACGGCACCTTCCCGGACTATCAGCGGGTCATCCCCACCGGCAACGACAAGAAGCTGATCATCGACCGTCAGAGTTTCGCCGCCGCCGTCGACCGCGTCTCGACCATTTCTTCCGAACGTGGCCGGGCGGTGAAGCTTTCGATTGGGGAAGGCCAGGTCACGCTTGCGGTCAACAACCCGGATTCGGGTAGCGCCACCGAAGAACTGGCTGCGGATTATTCGTCCGACGCGATCGAAATCGGCTTCAATGCCAAATATCTGCTCGATGTCGCCGCCCAACTGACCGGCACTGAGGCGAAATTCATGCTGGCGGATGCCGGCTCGCCAACGTTGATCCACGATACGGCCGATGAAACCACGCTCTACGTGCTGATGCCGATGCGGGTATAGGCCTGAACGAGGCCATCTTGCTGTCATGACCGGAGTTGCGAAGCAATCTGAGCGCGACCAGCAGCAGACTCATATAAGTAAGTTATCACTTACGAATTTCCGCAACTATGCAACGCTGTCGATCGATCTCAATCCTGGCGCCGTGGTTTTTTCCGGAGACAACGGCGCCGGCAAAACCAATCTGCTCGAAGCGATTTCCCTGCTGACACCGGGTCGCGGCCTGCGCCGTG
This sequence comes from Mesorhizobium sp. WSM4823, assembly GCF_055811195.1. NCBI lineage: Bacteria > Pseudomonadati > Pseudomonadota > Alphaproteobacteria > Hyphomicrobiales > Phyllobacteriaceae > Mesorhizobium > Mesorhizobium sp. WSM4823. The sequence continues at coordinate 11,301 of NZ_JBVVQL010000009.1, read as the reverse complement.
CGCCTTATGCCGATGTGGCGCGCGAAGGCGGCGACGGCGGCTTTGCCCTCCATGCCCGGCTCGATGGGCCGGACGGCGCGGTCGAGATCGGCACCGGCATTGCAGGCGGCGACACCGCCGGCGAGGGCGGGCGGCGGGTGCGGATCAATGGCGCGGCTGCGCGCTCGGCGGAGGACATGCTGGAATGGCTGCGTGTCGTCTGGCTGACACCGGCGATGGATGCACTGTTCACCGGGCCGGCCGCAGACCGCCGGCGTTTTCTCGACCGGCAGGTGCTGGCGATCGATCCCGGCCATGGCCAGCGCGCGCTCGACTACGAGAAAGCCATGCGCGGCCGAAATCGGTTGCTCGCCGAAGGCTCGCGCGACGGCGCCTGGTTCGATGCGATCGAGACCCAAATGGCCGAAACCGGCGTGGCGATTGCCGCCGCGCGTGCCGAACTGGTACGACTGCTCGCTGCCATGATCGACAGGCTGCCAAGCGCCGGTCCGTTTCCGCAAGCCGACATCGGCCTGTCGGGTGCATTGGAAAGTGAAGTCGCCACTTCCGCAGCTGTCGATGTCGAGGAGCGGTTCCGCCGCGCTCTTGCCGAGGGCCGCGAGCGCGACCGCGCCGCCGGGCGCACGCTCGACGGCCCGCACCGTTCGGATCTCGTGGTGCGGCACCGGCCCAAGGCGATGCCGGCTGAACTTTGTTCGACCGGCGAGCAGAAAGCGCTGCTGGTCGGCATGGTCCTGTCGCATGCCCGGCTGACCGGCGAGATGTCGGGCATGACGCCGATCTTGCTGCTCGATGAGATCGCCGCACACCTCGACGCAGGCCGGCGCGCCGCGCTGTTCTCGATCCTCGAAGAGCTGAACTGCCAGGCCTTCATGACCGGGACCGATGCGGCGCTGTTTTCCAGTCTCAAGGGGCGTGCGCAGTTCCTGACGGTCGATCATGGTACGGTTGAGCCAACCATTTGAACCTTATGCATGTCGTTATCCCAAAAACCGCTGCGCACTTTTGGGCGACATGCATTTGAACCTTATGCATGTCGTTATCCAAAACCGCTGCGCACTTTTGGGCGACATGCATTGACGCCTGACAAGATTTTTGTGCCGCGATAAGGTCTGCCGATGACACCTCTGACAGACGAAGAGCTTGAACGTTATGCCCGCCACATCGTGCTGCCCGAAATCGGCGGCGCCGGCCAGCAGCGGCTGAAGCGTGCGCGGGTCCTGGTCATCGGTGCCGGCGGGCTGGGAGCGCCGGTGCTCGAATATCTTGCCGCCGCCGGCGTTGGCACGCTCGGCATCGTCGACGACGACAGCGTCTCGCTGTCAAACCTGCAAAGACAGGTGATCCACGGCACCGACACCGTCGGCATGGCGAAAACCGACAGTGCCAAAGCGGCAATCGCCCGCATCAATCCCAACGTAGCCGTGGAACTGCACAATCTCAGGCTGACGGCGGACAACGCCCCTGCCCTCGTCGCCCTCTACGACATCGTCGTCGACGGTTCCGACAATTTCGAAACACGCTATGCGGTCGCCGATGCCTGCGCCGCCGAAAAGCGGCCGCTGGTGCATGCCGCCGTCGGCCGCTTCGACGGTTCGGTAACCGTACTGAAACCGTTCGAGACCGGCGCGGACGGCAGGCCGAACCCAAGCTATCGTGATCTTTTTCCGGAGCCGCCGCCACCTGGCCTGGTGCCGTCCTGCGCTGTGGCCGGCGTGCTCGGCGTGCTGACCGGCGTCGTCGGCACGCTGCAGGCGATGGAAGCGATCAAGCTGATTGCCGGCATCGGCGAGCCGCTGGTCGGCCGGCTGCTGCTTTACGATGCGTTGACGGCGCGCTTCGATACGATCCGCTACAAGAGAAGCTAGATCTTGGGCAGCCCGGTTTCCGTCGAGCAGCTTCCGGCCGATTTCGATCGTTGGGACGAGTTGCTGGCGCTGATCATGCGCGCCTTCGCCTCGATGGACGGCGTCATCGATCCACCATCCTCGGCGCATCGGCTCACGGTCGAAAACCTCCGGGACAAGGCCAGGCAAGAAACGGCTTTTGCAGCGCTGAACGGCGGCGGCGTCGTCGGCTGCGTTTTTGTTCTGGAGCGGGCCCATGACTTCTATGTCGGAAAGCTCGCGGTCGAACCCGGCTTTCAGGAACAAGGGATTGGCAGGCAGCTGATGCAGGCAGTCGAGGATCTTGCCCGCCATCGCGGCAAGCCTGCTATCGAGCTTCAGACGCGGGTCGAACTGACCGCAAATCACGCGGCCTTTGCCCGCCTCGGCTTTCGCGAAACGGAGCGGACGGCGCATAAGGGCTACTACCGTCCGACCTCGATCACCATGCGCAAGGTGCTTTCGTAAGTTTTCGCTGACGTTAAGTCACGTCCGCAGCGGCAGTACACGGTCCGGCGGGCGGTGGCCATCGAAGAAGGCGCGGATGTTGATGATCACCTTCTCGCCCATGTCGATGCGGCCTTCGAGCGTCGCCGATCCCATATGCGGCAACAGCACGACCTTGCCCTTGGCGGCGAGCTTCAGCAATTTGCTGTTCAGCGCTGGCTCATGCTCGTAGACGTCGAGGCCGGCGCCGGCGATCTTGCCGTCCTGGATCAGCTTGACCAGAGAGTCCTCGTCGATGATGTCGCCGCGCGCCGTGTTGACGATGTAAGCGGACGGCTGCAGAAGCGCCAGCCGCCGCGCCGAGAGCAGATGGAAGGTTGCCGGCGTCGACGGACAATTGACCGAGATGATGTCCATGCGGGCAAGCATCTGGTCGAGACTTTCCCAGTAGGTCGCCTCCAACTCGTCCTCGACCGCCGGCAGCACGCGATGTCGGTTGTGGTAGTGGATCGACAGCCCAAAAGCCTTGGCGCGCCGGGCGACAGCGGTGCCGATACGGCCCATGCCGACAATGCCGAGACGTTTGCCCCAGATGCGCCGGCCGAGCATCCACGTCGGCGACCAGCCCGCCCATTTCTTGTCGCCGGTCAGAACGTTGGCGCCTTCTGCCAACCGGCGCGGCACCGCCAGCATCAGCGCCATGGTCATGTCGGCTGTATCTTCGGTCAGAACGTTCGGCGTGTTGGTGACGGTGATGCCCTTCTTCGCTGCCGCCGCCACGTCGATCTTGTCGACGCCGTTGCCGAAATTGGCGATCAGCTTGAGGTTGTCGCCGGCCTGGGCGATCAGAGCTGCGTCGATATGATCGGTTATGGTCGGCACCAGCACGTCGGCTTCCTTGACCGCCGCAACCAGTTCCGGTTGCGTCATCGGCCTGTCTTCGACATTCAGCCGGGCGTCGAACAGCTCACGCATGCGGGTCTCGACCGGGTCGGGCAGCTTGCGCGTGATGACGACGAGGGGCCTTTTTCTGCCTACCATTGTTTCCTCGAACCCGACCTCGTTGAGACCTCTTTAACCAAGACAGGCGAAACTGGAGGCCGGTCGCGGTGCCAGTTCTCCATGTAACAAGAGGTTCCGCCGAAGACAAAGAAAAAGGGGCGCCAAGGCCGATGAGCCGGCGCCGAAAGGAATGAAAGTGTCTGGTTTCGCGTCGCTCCGCCTGGCCCTCAGCGCAGCATTTCTCGGCGCCCTTCTTTGTTCTCCGCATGCGGCGGCACAGAATGCCGCAGCACCCGCCCAGAGTGTCACGCTCGGGCCGAGCGGCCTGCCGCTACCGCGTTTCGTCAGCTTGAAATCGGCCCGCGTCAACTCCCGCGTTGGACCGGGCGTCAACTATTCCGTCGACTGGATGTACATGAAGCCCGGCCTACCTATGGAGATCATCCAGGAATTCGACACCTGGCGTCGTGTGCGCGATGCCGACGGCTCGGAAGGCTGGATCAACCAGTCTCTGCTTTCAGGCCGCCGCACGGCGATCGTGGCACCCTGGCAGCGCGGCAAGGATGCCCGAATCAACCTTCTTAACGACCCAGAAAAGGATGCCAGCATCGTCGCGATCATCGAGCCGGGCGTTATGGGCACGATCAAGTCCTGCGACGGCCAGTGGTGCGAAATGACCTTCGACGGCCACACCGGTTGGCTGGCTCAGTCGCTTGTCTGGGGCGCCTATCCGGGCGAACGGGTCAAGAACTGACTTCGGATCGGGATCATGATCTAGCGGCCGGGAAGTATCTCGCGGCCCAATGAAGCGCCGGTCAATCGCAGCGTTTGGGACGCAGCCTCACCACGATATCGACATTGGCAATCTCCATGCCTTCCGGCGGCTCCGGCAGGTTGGAAACCGTGACAGGGCCGCTGGCGATATCGAAGATCCTGTTTTCGCCTTCAATGTAGAAATGATGGTGATCGGAGGTGTTGGTGTCGAAATAGGTCTTCGACCCTTCGACGGCCAGAATACGCAGAAGGCCCGCTTGCGTGAATTGGTGAAGGGCGTTGTAGACGGTGGCGAGCGACACCGGCACGCCGGCGGCGATCGCCTCCTCGTGCAGCTCCTCGGCCGACAGATGACGGTCGCCTTTGGCGAAAAGCAGATCGGCCAGCGCTATGCGCTGACGCGTCGGCCTCAGGCCAGCTTCGCGAACCCGCTTGTCCACAGCGACGTTTTCCTTCCGGCAGCCTAGATCCATCTATCCGTCCAAGCTCACAGTTTCGCCCCAACGTATGCCCAGAATGGCAAAAAACGAACATTGACCGAAACTAGACACCCCCCGACATATATTCTGTCGGCCGAATACGATCAATAGCGCGCATTGACCCAGGCAGACGGGCAGGTTAAGCGCAAACGCCGGTTTCCGGCCTGAAATAGATTGTGTTAGGAAACCAACGACAAGGGCGCACTACCGCCCGGACGATTACGGGGAAGAGATTGATGGCGGTTTCGAAATCCAGTTACGGCTACGAAGAACTGCTTGCCTGCGCCCGCGGCGAGCTGTTCGGACCTGGAAACGCCCAGCTCCCCTATCCGCCGATGCTGATGTTCGACCGCATCACCGAAATCAGCGAGACGGGCGGTGCCTTCGACAAGGGCTTCATCCGCGCAGAATTCGACATCAAGCCGGACCTGTGGTTTTTCGCCTGCCACTTCATCGGCAATCCGATCATGCCGGGGTGCCTGGGGCTCGACGCCATGTGGCAATTGACGGGATTCTATCTCGGCTGGCTCGGCGAGCCGGGCAAGGGAATGGCGCTGTCGACCGGCGAGGTGAAGTTCAAGGGAATGGTGACGCCGTCGGTCAAGAAGGTGGAGTATGGCGTGGACTTCAAGCGCGTAATGCGCGGGCGGTTGGTGCTTGGTATCGCCGATGGCTGGCTGAAGGCGGATGGCGAACCCATATACGCAGCAACGGATCTAAAGGTGGGTCTGTCCAAGCAATCGGCTGCCGCCTGACCGGCGCCGCCACAGCGTCGCGAGTCCACCGGACGCGCAAAAGGAAGCTGTAGAACTTTAATTTGCGCATGATCCTTGTCCGACAGGTTTCATGCACTGGAAGGAGTTGCGAATGAGACGGGTCGTAGTGACAGGCCTCGGCATCGTGTCGTCGATCGGCAACAATGCCAACGAGGTGCAGGCCTCGCTCCACGATGCCAAGTCCGGCATCAGCTTCTCCGATTCATTCGCAGAACATGGTTTCCGCTGCCAAGTGTGGGGAGCGCCGACGCTCGACCCCTCCGCGATGATCGATCGTCGCGCCATGCGTTTCCTGTCGCAGGGTGCGGCCTGGAACCATGTCGCCATGGACCAGGCGATCGCGGACGCTGGACTTGGCGAGAGTGATATCACCAATGAGCGCACAGGCATCGTCATGGGATCGGGCGGACCATCGACCCGAGCCATCGTCGAAGCGGCCGAGATCACGCTCAAGAACGGCAGCCCCAAGCGCATCGGCCCGTTCGCCGTGCCGAAGGCGATGTCGTCGACCGCTTCGGCGACGCTCGCCACATGGTTCAAGATCCACGGCGTCAACTATTCGATCTCTTCGGCCTGCTCGACCTCGGCGCATTGCATCGGCAATGGCTACGAACTGATCCAGTGGGGCAAGCAGGACATGGTCTTCGCCGGCGGTCACGAGGATCTCGACTGGACGATGTCGGACCTGTTCGACGCGATGGGTGCCATGTCCTCCAAGTTCAACGACAAGGCATCGGCCGCTTCGCGCGCCTATGACGCCGCCCGCGATGGCTTCGTCATTGCCGGCGGCGCCGGCGTTCTGGTCCTGGAAGAGCTCGAGCACGCCAAGGCACGCGGCGCCAAGATCTACGCCGAGATCGTCGGCTATGGCGCTACCTCCGACGGCTATGACATGGTGGCGCCCTCCGGCGAAGGTGCGGTGCGCTGCATGCGGCAGGCGCTGGCGACCACCTCTTCGCCAGTCGACTACATCAACACACATGGCACTTCGACGCCGGTCGGCGACTCCAGGGAAATGGGCGCGATCCGCGAGGTGTTCGGCGAAAAGATGCCTTTCATCACCTCGACGAAATCACTGACCGGCCATTCGCTGGGCGCAGCCGGCGTGCAGGAATCGATCTATTCGATCTTGATGATGCAAGGCGGCTTCATCGGCGAGAGCGCCCATATCGAGCAGCTCGATCCGGAATTCGAAGGCATGCCGATCGTGCGGGAGCGTATCGACAACGCCAGGATCGACACTGTTTTGTCCAATTCGTTCGGCTTCGGTGGCACCAACGCAACGCTGATTTTCCAGCGTTATTCCGCGTAAGGCCCGCGTTTTTTAAGGATTGCCGACCATGGACGGATTGATGAAGGGCAAGCGCGGGCTTGTCATGGGTGTCGCCAACGACCATTCCATCGCCTGGGGCATCGCTCGGAAACTGTCCGAACATGGGGCGGAACTCGCCTTCACCTATCAGGGCGAAGCCTTCGGGCGCCGGGTCAAGCCGCTTGCCGATAAGCTCGGCTCCACGCTGGTCGTGCCTTGCGATGTCGAGGACAGCGCATCGGTTGCCGCTACCTTCGAGACCTTGGGTGAGGCCTGGGGCGGGCTGGACTTCGTCGTCCATGCCATCGGTTTTTCTGACAAAAACGAGCTGAAGGGCCTTTACGCCGACACCAGCCGCGACAATTTCGTCCGCACAATGGTCATCTCCTGCTACTCCTTCACCGAGGTCGCGCGTCATGCCGCGACGCTGATGAAGGACAGCGGCGCGATGATCACGCTGACCTATGCGGGTTCAGTCCGCGTCATGCCGAACTACAACGTCATGGGCGTGGCCAAGGCCGGGCTGGAAGCCAGCGTCCGCTATCTTGCCAACGACTACGGCCCGCGCGGCATTAGGGTGAACGGCATATCGGCAGGGCCGGTGCGGACGTTGGCCGGCGCTGGGATTTCCGACGCACGCCATATGTTTTCCTACCAGCAGCGCAACTCGCCGCTGCGCCGTACGGTGACCATCGACGAAGTCGGTGGTTCCGCGCTGTACCTCCTGTCCGACCTGTCATCCGGCGTCACCGGCGAAATCCACTATGTCGATTCCGGCTACCACATCGTATCGATGCCGGCGCTCGAGGAATTGAAGCAGACCGATACCAGCCGGGAATAATTCGGCCCGCAGAAGCTGGCTTGGTCCGGTGAACTTCGCCTCAGCGTCGCGCTGCGAGAACCTTGAACATCCCGTCTCGGGCGATCTCGATATGGCTGGAGAAGGCGGCTGCCAGCACCGGCTCGTAGGGCAGCTGACGGTTCGCCACCATGAACAGCCGCCCACCCGGCTTTAGCGCCTTCGCCGCTGCGCGGATCATGCCGGCGCCGATCTCCGGCTCGGCCGCGCGGCTGCGATGGAAGGGCGGGTTCATGACGATGGCGTCATAGCGGCGCTCGACCGGCTCGCTCAAAAGATCGATCCAGAAGAAATTTACTTCGGCCGCTGTGTTGCCGATATTGCCTTTCGCCGCCTCCAGCGCATCGAACTCCGCCTCATAGAGATCGAGCGCCGAGATGCCGGGTGGGCGGGCGGCGACCTCTGCCGCCACATAGCCCCAGCCAGCGCAGAAATCGGCAATATTGCCACGCAGGTCGCCGGGCAGATTGTCCACCAGCAATCTCGAACCTGCATCGATCTTGTCGAAAGAGAACATGCCTGGTGCGGTGCGGAAGCGGCCCTCGACCAGAAGGGCTGGATTGGCGGCGCAAAGTGCTGCAGCGGCCGCCGCATCGACCGGCCGGCGGAGCCAGAAGGCGATGCCGTGATGTTTCGGCAAATGACCATCGAGCGGCACAAGTTCGTCGGTGCGCTTGCGCAGGCTGGCAACGCCATCGTCCTTGGCGCCGGCGACGATAATCGATCCGCCCGGCCTCACACGCTCAATCGCCTCAGCGATGCGCAATTCGTTTTGCCCGCGATGACGGCCGGCAAGCACCAGTGCCGCATCGAAACCTTCGCCCTCCAAGCGCGGCGTGACCGTGAAGCCGGCCCTCTGCAGCGTGCGAAAATGCGGGCGGAAGCCTTGCACCAGATGCAGTGCTGCATCGAAGCCTGCGGGCAGGCGGAAACCGGGCTCAGCGCCGAGAAAGAGAACACGCTCGCCCTCACGCGGCAGGGAGACAGCCTCGGCCTCGAACGGATGGAACAGTGTCTTCAGCGGCTCGGCGGACATTTTTCGATCTCGAAATGCAGCTGGCTTGTCTTGAAAATGAAAGCGGGCGCGACCTTTCGGCGCGCCCGCTTCGATTGTATCGTCAGATCGCTCAGGCGGCGTCTTCTTCGCCTTCGGCCTTCTTGTCGCGGGCGATTTCCTTGCCCGTGGCCTGGTCGACGACCTTCATCGACAGGCGGACCTTGCCGCGCTCGTCGAAGCCCATCAGCTTGACCCATACCTTGTCGCCTTCCTTGACAACGTCGGAGGTCTTGGCGACGCGATCGTTGGCGAGTTGCGAGATGTGGACGAGGCCGTCACGCGGACCGAAGAAGTTGACGAAAGCGCCGAAGTCGGCGGTCTTGACGACCGTGCCCTCATAGATTTCGCCGACTTCCGGCTCGGCGACGATGGTGTGGATCCACTTCTTCGCCGCCTCGATCTCCTTGGCGTTGGACGAGGCGATCTTGACCGTGCCGTCGTCCTCGATGTTGATCTTGGCGCCGGTCTTTTCGACGATCTCGCGGATGACTTTGCCGCCCGAGCCGATCACGTCGCGGATCTTGTCGGTCGGGATATGCATGACCTCGATGCGCGGCGCGAACTCACCGAGTTCGGAACGCGCGCCGGAGAGCGCATTGCCCATTTCGCCGAGAATGTGCTGGCGGCCGTCCTTGGCCTGGTCCAGCGCGATCTTCATGATCTCCTCGGTGATGCCCTCGATCTTGATGTCCATCTGCAGCGAGGTGATGCCGTTGGCGGTGCCGGCAACCTTGAAGTCCATGTCGCCGAGGTGATCCTCATCACCGAGGATGTCGGAGAGCACCGCGAAGCGCTCGCCTTCCTTGATCAGACCCATGGCGATGCCGGCGACCGGCTTGGCCAGCGGCACGCCGGCGTCCATCAGCGCCAGCGAAGTGCCACAGACGGTGGCCATCGACGACGAACCGTTGGATTCGGTGATCTCCGAGACCACGCGCAACGTGTAGGGGAACTGGTCGGCGCTCGGCAGCATCGGCCGGATGGCGCGCCAGGCGAGCTTGCCGTGGCCGATTTCGCGGCGGCCGGGCGAACCCATGCGACCGGTTTCACCGACCGAATAGGGGGGGAAGTTGTAGTGAAGAAGGAACTTCTCCTTGTACATGCCGGTCAGCGAATCGACGTACTGCTCGTCCTCGCCGGTGCCGAGCGTGGCAACGACCAGAGCCTGGGTCTCGCCGCGGGTGAACAGCGCCGAGCCGTGGGTGCGCGGCAGGACGCCGACTTCGGAGACGATCTTGCGGACCGTCTTCAGGTCGCGACCGTCGATGCGCGAACCGGTGTCGAGGATGTTCCAGCGCACGACCTTGGCCTGGAGCTCCTTGAATACGGTGCCGATCTGTTCGGACGTGTATTTTGCTTCCTCGCCTTCGGCAGGTACGAACGCAGCCTTGACCTTCGCCTTAACGGCGTCGACGGCGGCGTAACGCTTCTGCTTGTCGGTGATCTTGTAGGCATCGCGAAGCTCGCCTTCGACGATCTTCAGCATCTCGGCTTCAAGCGCCGAATAGTCCGGCGCGGTGAAATCGCGCGGGTCCTTGGCGGCAACCTCGGCGAGCTTGATGATCGCGTCGATCACCGGCTGGAAGCCGCGATGGCCGAACATGACGGCGCCGAGCATTAGGTCCTCACCGAGTTCCTTGGCTTCGGACTCGACCATCAGCACAGCATCGGCAGTGCCGGCGACGACCAGGTCAAGCTTGGATTCCTGCATCTCGTCGACATGCGGATTGAGCACATATTCGCCGTTGATGTAGCCGACGCGGGCGCCGCCGATCGGGCCCATGAAGGGAACGCCGGACAGCGTCAGGGCCGCCGAGGTGGCGACGATCGACAGGATATCCGGATCGTTCTCAAGGTCGTGCTGGACGACGGTGACGACGATCTGCGTGTCGTTCTTGTAGCCGTCGGCGAAGAGCGGGCGGATTGGGCGGTCGATGAGGCGGGAGACCAGCGTCTCCTTCTCGCTCGGACGGCCTTCGCGCTTGAAATAGCCACCCGGGATCTTGCCGGCGGCATAGGTCTTTTCCTGGTAGTTGACGGTCAGCGGGAAGAAATCGAGACCGGGCTTCGGCTCCTTCATCGAAACGACGGTGGCGAGAACCTTGGTTTCGCCGTAGGTGGCGAGCACCGCGCCGTCAGCCTGGCGCGCGATCTTGCCGGTTTCGAGGATGAGCGGACGGCCGCCCCATTCGATTTCCACTTTGTGGTGATTGAACATGTCTTGTCCTTCATATGCGGAAAGGGCCGCGCCGTTTCACCGTGCGCGAATGCCCCTTCCCCTTGGCTTCGTTTCTCGGGCAGCCACGGGCAAGACAACGGGAAGCTCGGGTAAATCCGGCGCGATTGCCGCGCGAGCGTCCTGCAATCCTGCCCCATGACCGTCCATGGGCGGTTTCGAATGGCCCTGTGCTATTTCGAAACCGGGTCTGGCCAATCGATCCGACTGGCCTTGCGCACGATCCCGAAAGCCGCAGCCTTCGGAAGGCACCATGCGCAAATTCAAACTTTCAGAGCGTCCCTCTGCGCGTCCAGGTGACACACGGCGCCCTATTCCTTGATCGGAGCGTCGGATAAATCCGATGCTCCAATGCGCGACCGGGGGGGGGGGGGGGGGGGCCCCCCCCGGGGCCCCCCCGAGGCGGGGTCTGGGCGCGCGCCGCCTGCGACGATACGGCACCGATCACAATTGCTTGCTATGCAGCATCATAC
>NZ_JBVVQL010000008.1:102762-303219 GCF_055811195.1 Mesorhizobium sp. WSM4823 | reverse complement strand
GGCCGCAAACACGGGCCGGCGGACCTCGATTGCGATCCCATCGACCTTCCGCGCATCGAGATTCGCGGGGACCGCTCGCTCGATGACTTTGTTGCTACGGTCGAGGCTGTTCTCGGATGAACGGCGAACTTGTCAGTGTCACCTCAGTGTCCCGCCCGTTTACCTCGTTCGCAAGTCTATTGGGCGACTTGTCTATTGGGCGACTTGAGACACGGCTGACATCAACTCCTGCGGGCTTGGCGCCGCAAACATGTATCGCCCACCCTCTGGAACCTCCGTGAAGCTCCAGCGGACGATCCCCTGCCGGTCCAGCAGGAACTGACCGACCAGTTGTCCGTGTCCCGTTGCCATCATCTGCTCGTCGGCTTCGGTCAGTTCGTAAGGGTCCTTCTTGTCGAGGATTTCGCCGGCCGCAAGAGGATCCATAGGACCGGGCAACTCGCTCGGTATGTCGACCCGCATATCCTTTACCGCTGCCATCGAAACCTTGTACGGCCAGTTCGTCTCGTTTTGAGTGAATTCGAGATTGGGAAGTCCGAAAGCACGATGTGAAGCGCGTTCAGGGTCGGAGGCCGCGAGCAGATTCGGTATCGGGTGGTAGCGGAAATAGAGACGCGCCCGTTCGATCGGCGTGTTGACCACCGTCAGGCTCTCCACGCCCTTTTCGCGCAGTTCCGGATCAAACCGCGCCTGGGCGGCAATATGGCGCCGGCAAAACGCACAATGCAGACCTCGAAACAGGCCGACCAGCACCGGTTTTTGTCCGCGAAAGTCGTCAAGCGCAATCTTGCCTTCCTGGGTAATGGCGTCGAGAACCAAGTTCGGCGCACGGTCGCCCGGCTGAAGCGGTACCAAGTCACCACGCGCGGACATTTCCAACCTCCAACCCGGCTAGTCGAGAAAAGGCAGCACCACAAGCGCTTCCGGGTCGAGCCCGTGCTGGGCGCATATTCCCTGCGCCAGGGAAAAGTAGCGTTCGGCCTCGGCCAGATTGTCGAGGTCGAGATTAAGCGTTGCGAGACCATCATAGCACGGAAACAGCAGTTGGGGCTCGCCCGTTTCGCGGGCTACGTCGAGTGCTTCGTGGAACAAGCCAACCGCCAGTTCCGGATGGCCGTTGCACTGGTGGATCTGCCCAAGCACGATCAACGGCACCGGCAGATGCTCGCGCTGGTCGAGCGCCCGGTCGATCTCTATCGCCTTCTCGGCAGCAGGCACGCCCTCCGTTGGACAGCGATCCGTGAAAGTACAACAAGCGACCGCCAGATTGGCGAGGAGGCGCGCCTGGAAACCCAAATCACCAATATGGCGGGCCACTTCAAGACCGCGCCGACAGACCTCCATCGCCTGTGCCGGATCGATGGTCGTGTAAAGCACGCCGAGATTGGTGTAGCCGCGGCAGGCCGCGCCCAGTAGACCGGCGGCTTCGGCCAATTCGATGCTACGTTCAACCTGACGCACGGCTTCACGGTTTTGCCCGAGACGAGCCAGCGCAACAGCCTTGGTATTAAGTGCCTCGGCTGTCACGAGAGTGGCATCGCACCCTACCTCGGAGACATGCTCCGTTGTCAGAGTGCGTACGCAATCCAGCGCCGCGTCTGCCCGTTTTGCCGCGAGAGCGTGATCTCCGCTACGGAACGCCTGTCGGCCGCGTTCTTGCCAGAGATGCGCCTGCTCGATCGGGGCGTCCGCTCCATCGAGGAGCGCTGCCGCTTCGGCATAGCGGGATTCTGCGCTGTCCCGCTTGCCGACGTCCCAGAGCAGCCGACCGATCTTGCGTAAAACGCGCGCCGAAGCGACACGGTCGGCCGACTCGCGGTATGCTTGCAACACCGTCTCGTAGTGGTGGTGGGCGATCTCGCGGCGGCCTGCCGGACCGCTCAAATCGGCAATGCGCTCTGCAATTGCCAGTTTGAGCGGTGTTTGCCCGATCGCGGCCAACGCAGCCAGTGCTCGCTCGTAGAAACGGAGGGCGTCGTCGTTGGCGTATATCATGCGAGCGCGATCGCCCGCCGCCTGCAGGTAATGCGCGCCCCTCTCTCGCTCGGCGCTCTGTGCGAAATGATGACCGAGCACGGTCAAATCCTCGAGCCGTTCCGGCTTGTCGCCGAACAGTTGCTCCAAGGCAGCACCGACCCGCCCGTGGATGTCGGTCCGGCGTTGCAGGAGCAGATTCTGGTAGATCACGTCCTGCAGCAATGTTTGCGTAAAGCGGTAGCTTTGCGATGAGACCGAGCCTGATCCAGCAACTTCCTCGATGATTTCCGCATCGCAAAGCAGTTCGCAGCCGGCTTCTAGCCGGTCGGGGTCGGCTGTCACGGTTTTCAGAAGTGTGGCATCGAAGCGCGGGCCGATTACCGCGGCTTCCTGAGCCAACCGGCGTACCTCTTGGGGCAGCCGGTCGACGCGAGCAAGCAGCATTGCCTGGATAGTGGCGGGAATGCCGGTTGCGACTTCGCCTGCCACAGTCCGCCATCGCTGGCCCTCGCGCATCAGTACACCGCGATCGATTAGGCCGCGAACGATCTCCTCTATAAAAAGGGGGTTGCCGCCCGCGCGCTCAAGGATCTGGTCGAGAAGCCCTCCTGCGGCGTTTATCCAGCTCTCGCCGAAAAGCGCCGCGAGCAGGTTGCGTCCGTCATCATTGTTGAGCGGCGAAAGCCTGAGCGCTGTGTGACTGACCCGATTTGAGTCGAGCTGGCCGTTGTCCGGCGCCGGACGATGCGTGACCAGCAACATCAACCGCGTGCGTTCCAACCTGTCCATCACGAAACGTAGTGCCTCAAGCGACACGGCGTCGGCCCAGTGCAGGTCTTCGACGACAATCAACAGCGGCGACAACGCAAGCCGCCGTTCGATGATTGTGCGGACTGCGTAGAGAATTTGCCGCCGCAGTTGCTCGGGCTCGACATGCTGCAGGGTGGCATCGGGGTCGCCAAGGCCGAGCACATGGTAGAGCAAAGGCATCAGCCGCTTCGCCTCTTCGCCCTGCAGGCCTAGATCGGTAAGCAAGCCTGCGAGCTTCCCCCGCACCTCGTCCCCACTGTCGTTTTGCATCATCCCGGCAGCGCTGCGCACCACTGCGCTCAAGGCGCCAAATGATCGTTCGCCCAGCGGTGAGCAGGTGGCTAGCCGCACGGCGACGTTGCGAAAACGATCCTCGTCGCCGACGCGGGCGACGAACTCCTTCACCAGCCGCGATTTGCCGATACCGGCTTCTCCGACGAGGCGGACAAGTTGGGCCGAACCGCTGCACGCCTGGTCAAGGCTTGCCATCATTCTATTGAGCTCCGCACCACGACCTATTATCGGCGCACTGAGGCCGAGTGCATCGAGCCCACGCGCGGCACGCGGCGCCGCAAGCGGTGCATCCAGTCGATGGACGAGCACACTGCCAGCCTTGCCGCGAAACACGACATCACCCAGCGACTCGTAAGAGAAGGCATGCCGGGTCAGCCTGTGAGTGAGCTCGCCTACCAGCACCTCACCCGGTGCGGCCAGTGATTGCAGGCGTTGCGCCGTATTCACTGTGTCGCCGGTCACCGAATAGGATTTGGCGGTGCCGATGCCCAATCCACCAGTAACGACGGGACCAGTGTTTATGCCGATGTGGAGTAACAGAGGCGAGCCGGAGTGGAAGGTGCTTTCGCCGAGCCGCGCCGTCCGGGCGATCATGTCGAGAGCGGCGCGAAGCGCACGTTCCGGATCGTCCTCATGCGCAACCGGCGCACCGAACAAGGCGAGCAGTGCATCGCCGATGAATTTGTCGACGAAACCACCGAAGTTTCGCACGGCCGCCGTCAATTCCTTGAACAGTTCGTTCTGCAGCGCTTGCGTGACCTCGGGGTCAAGCTGCTCGCTGAGTGTCGTGAAGCCGCAAAGGTCAGCGAACAGGACTGTTACCGTCCGGCGATCGGCGTCAGAGACGGGATGCAGCCTATCTTCGCTTTCGATGTTCGGAAGCAGCGACGGAGTTCGAGAAGGCGGCACAATGGTCCGGCTTGGTGTCGGAGCAGGCCGTTCGACGGCTTTTGCGGGCGCACCGACGCTCGCCCCGCATTTCGGACAGAACTCGAAATCAGGTGCGCAGGGGTAGCCGCAACTGGCGCATGGCACGGGCTGGCGCCTGCCACACCTCGGACAGAAAGCGTAACCGCCCTCAACCTCGAAACCGCAGCCCGAGCAGTCCATAGGACATGACCTCACTAGGGGCCGTGACGGCGTGATCTCGCTACGCACTTCACGGCCAGGTATTTCACAAGGATGAACCGATAACCGTCGACCAGCAAGCGGCAGCACAAATGGGCATCAAGCGATCAGTGTACGTGGGGTGGCAGAGTGTTGCCGATCAGCGGAGCCGTCGTCGAAATCCGAAAGACATCAGCGTCAAGGAAGCGGCCGGATCAGACGCCAGAGGCTCACCCATAGATCGCCGTCGCTTGCGGTTGCGGACCAGAAAATCAACCTGAAGTAAGGCTCAGCTCGCCTTGATCTCTGCCTGGCCGATCTTGCGCCATCGGGCGTTTTCGCGAACCAGTTTCAGGTCGTCGGTCGTCTCGGCAAATGTCCGCGAACGGTATTGCCGGAGCAGGTCCGGAAAGAGCGCCCCTTCCGGCAGGCCGGCAAGCTGCTCGCGGACCGAGATCTTTTCATCGATGACCCGCATGCCCCAGGCATTTTCCCGAACCTGGAGCTCCGCAGCCAGATCGCGCTCTTCCGGCGCGTTTTCATCTAGCGCAGCCAGCAGGATTGAGTGGAAAAGCGCTACGTAACCAATCTGTCTCAGGCCGCCCACAACCCGCACGCGCGGCAATATGGCAAGGACGAGGAACATCAGGAACAAGTTCGGCAGCAGCACGCCATCCAGCAGCGCCTGCCTGAGATGCGGGCGCTCGAACGGGATGGAAAGACCATGCGGCCTGTCAGGCTCGATCAGGTGCCCGTTCTCGAGGACAAGCTTGCGCACGCGCTCCTCGCGGACGCCCCAGAAATAGGCCGTGGCATTGGGCAGGAATCTGCCAAATGGGCTCGATGCGGCCGTTTGCAAGGCACATTCAAGACGCTGGCGCCTTGCGGGCTCGGTGAGCAGCCTGGAAAGAAGGCTGCCATCATGTTCTAGATGCCGCGCCACTGCGGCCGCGGCGAGCCGATCATCGATGAAAACCGGCAGGGCCATGCCGGAACGATCCCAATCGGCGACCAGATCCTCGTTGAGGGCTGTAAGGGCATCGGCGGCGGTTCCAAACACCTTGTCCTGACTGGCAAGCAGTGTGCCCAGCCAGCGGCTGGCATCGGTTTCATCGCCCACCGCTTCGAGCGCGCGCTTGTTGAGGGAGACGGGACCGGCCGCGCAGGCGCTTTTGCGGCACAGTTTGTGGCGTCCCATGCCAAACAGGTTGACCTTGTCGTCGCCGACATCGAGCCATCCCGGCCCCTCCCGGCCAATTGTCTCCATGGTCATCGTCGTTCCCATGAAGCCGAAGAAGGCCGACAGCCCGTTTTCGACCGCGCCGAGCCAGGCAAGCAGGAGGGCATCGAAGGTGATCCGGTCCATCAGAAGCAGGCAGTGCAGGCCGGACTGAATCACCGGTCTGTGCTCGAATTCTTCGAGGGCCCTGCCGATCTCTTCAGGCTGCATGATCACCGCAAGGCGCTGATGCAGGACTTCGCGCAGGATCGAGCGGGCAGCGATCGCCGGGCCCGATGCAGGCCTTGCCACCGGCCGCCACAGATGGCGGGCATAATCGGAAACCGGTGCATTCCAGTTCTGCTCGATGTCACGTACGACTTCCGGGCAGAGCAGCGACAGCACAGCCAAAATTTCCACCGGAGGCGCAGGGGTTGGGTCGGCGGTCATTGGTCCCGTCTAGCCGCTTGCGGTGCAAACGCCAAGTGAGACCAGACTTGCCGGATGGGGCCGCCCACACATAGATCATCAACTAAACAGCGGATCTCAGAACCGCAGCCGTGCCATGCTCAGAAGATCGTGGTACTGCCCGTCGGTAAAACCGGCCTTCACATGCCGGCCTTCGACCTCGAAGCCGTGGCTTGTGTAGAGACGGACGGCCGGTTCGTTGTCGGCATAGACGGTCAATTCGACCCGCTTCAGAGCGCGCCAGTTGTCGGCCACGTCAAGCAGCGCGCCAAGTATGGCAGAGCCGATGCCCTTGCCGACAAAGGCATCGTCAAGGCCGATATTGATCTCGCCGATATGCGAACGGCGCGGCGAACCCTGCACGATCAGGCTGCCATGGCCGACGACCTTGCCGTCCAGCTCCGCAACGATCCAGGTGGTTTCCTGTCCGGACTTAGCGATGCGCCGCTCCACCTGCTCCACCATCTCGAAGGGCATTCTGAGCGTGCCCCAGCGGAAGCCCGGCATGTTGAAGATAGCGCAGAGCGCCTCCGCATCGCTTGGCCGGACGGCCCGGAGCTGCGGCTGGATTTTCCCTTGGGATGGCGAGGTCGTGCTGGTCATGGCGCTCCTGGCGAAGGCAATCGGCCCGGCACGATGCACCGGACGTCACCTAAAAATCCAGCGTCTCTGCAACCTATGTTTCCGATTGCGAGCTAAAATACCGGGAGGCGGCGTAGAGTTTGAAGACGCCGCTGATGCCGATCCAGCCGAAAAGGGCCAGCCAGCACAATGTCCCGGTCGCCGTCCAGTCGATCCGGTGCACCGCGGCGTCGGTGACGACAATGCCAAGGATGGCAAGCAGGCCAACCAGAAACTGCGCAAGGCCGAGCACCAGCAACTCCTCGCGCGGCGCGCTTTCCCAGACGAGATATGTGCCGCCCGCGCCGGCAAGGAAGATGGCGCTGTAGACCTGGGCGTGGAAGGCATCGATCGGCCATGGCCAGAAGCTGCTAGATGTCAGGGGGAACAGCAACAGGCCGACGCCGTAGAACCCGAGGATCACCGCTTCCACCGGCATGTAGCCGCGCCATGCGGGATTTAAGATCACGCCTTTTGCAGAAGGACGGGCCCTGGCCCGCCACAGGAACAGCCCGGACACCGCGACCGAAGCAAGATACACCAAAAACCAGAGCCAGGGCGCTTTGCGCTCGAAGTTGAAATAGCCGAGATTGATGAACGAAGCCACCGACACGATGACGGTGAAGATGAAGGCCATGACGAGCACGAGCCTGCCGGGCGACCAGCGGTTCCAGACCAGCAGCGCCGCCATCACGACCGTTTCGGCGGCGTAGAAGCCGCCGAGGAAGCGGGCATTGAACGGCGTGACGGCCCAAGGCCAGCGCGGCTTGACCAGCACCGGCGCGAAAAAT
Source organism: Mesorhizobium sp. WSM4823 (assembly GCF_055811195.1). Taxonomy (NCBI): domain Bacteria; kingdom Pseudomonadati; phylum Pseudomonadota; class Alphaproteobacteria; order Hyphomicrobiales; family Phyllobacteriaceae; genus Mesorhizobium; species Mesorhizobium sp. WSM4823. The sequence continues at coordinate 295,932 of NZ_JBVVQL010000008.1, read as the reverse complement.
AGGCCGGCGCCCACGATCAGCACGATGATGACCACCACCGAGAAAAGGCGCAGGGCCGCGGGAAACGGCGGGTTGTTGGGTGTCGGCATGGGAGAAAGTCCCAAAGATGAATGCGCCATGGACCCATCATAGTGCCGCTTGCGACCGGTGAAAATCCGCCGAATGGAAATTGAACCGTCACCAGGGTTATCCATTCGAATGGCCGTACGGTCCGTTTCGAAGTAAGATGGAGCGCTCGGACCGAAGACCCGTCCGGTCAACACGCCCGGGCGCGCATTTTCGGGAGCCTGCACGATGAACGAAGCTCAGGATCTGTTCTCGCTTCTGCGGCAATCGACCGATGTCGATCCGCAGGCAATCGACGCGATCCAGCGAACCATCGCGGAGGGCAAGGACCGCGAACTTTGCCGCATCAATGTGCCAGCCTTCGCCAGCAAGCATGGCCTCGACGAGGAGCGCGCCATAAGCGCCTTTCTCCATGCGGCGCGGGTGGGCATCTTCGACATTTCCTGGAATGTTCTGTGCCCCGGCTGTGGCGGTGTGCTCGACACCAACGCCACGCTGAAAACCCTGCAGAAGGACGAATACACCTGCGCGCTATGCTCCGAGGACTATTCGCCGACCCTCGACGAGATGGTCGAGGTGACATTCACCGTCAGTCCCCGCGTGCGCAGGATTGCCGCCCACAATCCACACGAACTGCCGCTGATGGAATACTTCCGCCAGATCTACTGGGGGTCCGGCGTCGATCTGCCGGAAGAGGATTTCGCGAAAAAGATAGAAGCGTTCTCGCTGGAGGATATCGAGCTTGCCCCCGGTGAAAAGGCGGTTCTGCCCATACAGATTCCGTCTGAATTCATCATCGTCTTCGAGCCGGTCACCCATTCAGTGCAGTTCATCGACGGGAAGGGCGAACCAACAAAAGAGCGCCGAAGCCTCTCGTTGGTCTTCGACCGCGACCATGTCCAGAACCAGACGCTGGAGATGCAACCCGGCCCGTTGCGCATTTCGCTGGAAAACAGGACCGACACCCGCGTGCTGCCGACGGTCTTCATCGCCGGCCGGCTATTGCATGATTTCCTGGGCAAACGCCGGCCCTTCCTGACCGCCAAGCGCCTGCTCACCAACCAGACGTTCCGCGATCTCTATCGCACGGATACGCTCGACATCAACCAGCGCCTGAAAATCACCAGCCTGACCTTCCTGTTCACCGACCTGCGTGGATCGACCGAGCTTTACGAGCGGGTGGGCGACCTTTCAGCCTTCGATCTCGTGCGCGTGCATTTCCAGGTTCTGCACGAGATCGTCGCGGCGGAGGCAGGCGCGGTGGTGAAGACGATCGGTGATGCGGTGATGGCGACCTTCGCGACGCCTGATCGTGCGATTGCTGCGGCCCTCAGGATGCGCGATGCCATGCGTGAGCTCAACGACAAGAGCGGGCGCGAGGATCTGCTGCTCAAGATTGGAGTCCATGCCGGCCCCTGCATCGCCGTGTCTATGAACGAGCGACAGGACTATTTCGGCCAGACGGTCAACATTGCTTCGCGGGTCCAGAACCTTGCCAACGCACAGGCGATCTTCGCCACTCGTGCGGTGGTCGACGACAATCTCACCGCCGATCTGTTGCACAGGAACGCACTGACGCCCGTGCCCCACGAGGTCTCGCTGCGCGGCATTGAGCGGGAGATAGCAGTATATACGATCCCCTGAAGACTTGGCCCCTGAAGATTGGCCCCTGAAGATTTGGGTCGTCTCGGCCCCTCAGACGCGCCTGCAGAGGAAATAACGATCGGCGGGCTCCGAAGTCGGCGGCGGGAGGCGTTGCAGCAGCGGGTGATCGAGCGGTGTGCCACTGACCGCGAAGCCGCCGACGCGAAGCAGGCACGCAATCAGATCGGGAAGCCAGGTAGCGGTCACTGCATCGCGATCGTCATAGCCGGTGCCGATGTCGGCATGAACAAGAGCGGCGTCGATGCCAATGAACTTGCGGGCCGTCTCGCGTATTTCGCCGAGCACGAGGTTTTCAGCTTCGGGAATTGAGCTGGCGTGTGCGCCAACTTCGCGGTCGAACACCACGATCCGGCGCCCGGGCAGGCGCTCGCGCAGATGGTGGAACGTCCGGCCATTGCCGAGGCCGAGCTCGAGCACAAGCCCCTCCATCTTCGCCACCTCGGGGCAGATTTGATTGAGAATGTCGCGCTGTGCGGTCATCCTGCTGATGAAGTTATCAAGGCGACTCATATGCGATTTTATGTCCTGAACCAGCAGCCCCGATCGAGGCTTGCCGCATATAGAGGCGAACGACAAACCCTGCAATAACCCAACCGGCCGCCGACAAGCGTCATACGGGTGGAGTCGTCGGCAGGGCCGCGCGGCGGAACAGCGATCTCACTTGTAAGGGTCCGCGGCGTCCCGCAAGCCGTCGCCGAGGAAGTTGAACGCCATGATGACGAGAATGACGGGGAGCATCGGCAAAAGCAGCCATGGATAGAACGCGATGACGCTGACACTGCGCGCCTCGGTGAGCAGGATGCCCCAGCTGGTTATCGGCGCCCTCAGGCCGAGCCCGAGGAAACTCAGCGCCGTCTCGCCCAGGATCATGCCGGGGATGGAGATCGTCGCCGTCGCGATCAGATGCGACATGAAGCCGGGAATGAGATGCCGCCCGATAATGCGACTGCTCTTGGCGCCCATCAATTGCGCGGCCAGAACGTAATCCTCCTCGCGCAAGGCTAAAAGCTTTGAACGCACGGCCCGCGCCAGTCCGGTCCAGTCGAGCAGCCCGAGGATCACGGTGATGCCGAAATAGATCAGGATCGGACTCCAGGTTATCGGCATGATCGCCGCCAGGGCCAGCCATAGCGGAATACTGGGGATCGATTGCAGAACTTCGATTATCCGTTGAACGATCAGGTCGAAGATACCGCCGTGATAGCCGGCCAGTCCGCCGATGACAATGCCGAGCAGGAAGCTGAAACTGATGCCGACGAGGCCGATTGTCAGCGAAATGCGTGCACCATAGATGATGCGCGAGAGCACATCGCGCCCCAGCCTGTCAGTGCCGGCTAGAAAGAGCTGGCCGTTTTCGGCAGGGCAGACAAAATGCCTGTCACCTTCGATCAAGCCCCAGAACTGATAACTGTCGCCCTTGCAGAAGAAACGGATCCGCTGAACATCATCCTTGTTCTCGACGTAGTTCCGCTTGAGCGTGTCCATATCCAGCGTCATCTGGCGGCCATAGACGAACGGACCGACGAATTGGCCGTCGTGGAACAGGTGCACCCGCTGCGGCGGCGAATAGATGTAGTCCATGTTGCGCGTGTGCAGATTGTAGGGCGCCAGGAACTCGCAGATCAGTATCCCGAAATAAAGCGCTGCCAGGAATATGCCTGATATAACGGCAACCCGGTGCTTCCGGAATTTCCACCACATCAGCCGCAACTGCGACGCCTGAAAGACCTTCGACTGCTCCGGCGTCATCGCCTCGACCGACTGCAGGTCAAAGGGCGCGGTGGAAACGTAGTGCTGCAGTGGAGCACCCGGAGCGGGCAGGGGTGAATGCGTGTTCATTTGGTGCTGCCGCCCTGCAAACGAATTCGTGGATCAAGCAGCGCCAGCGCCAGGTCGGAAATCAGGACACCGATGACCGTCAGGAAGGCGAGGAACATGAGGAACGACCCTGCCAGATACATGTCCTGGCTTTGCAGCGCCTTGATCAGCATCGGCCCGGTCGTTTCCAAAGACAGTACGATCGCCGTGATTTCGGCGCCGGAGATGATGGCCGGCAGGATAGAGCCGATGTCGGAAATGAAGAAATTGAGCGCCATGCGCAGCGGATATTTGACCAGCGCCTTGAACGGATGAAGTCCTTTGGCGCGCGCCGTCACGACATATTGCTTGTGTAGCTCGTCGAGAAGATTGGCGCGCAGCCGCCGGATCATGCTTGCCGTGCCTCCGGTGCCGATGATCAAGACCGGAATCCAGAGATGGGCGAGGATCGACTTCGCCTTGGCCCAGCTCATCGGCTCGCCGAGATATTGCTGGTCCATGAGATGGCCGATGGATGTGCCGAACCAGATGTTGGCGAAATACATCAGGATCAGCGCCAGCATGAAGTTCGGAATGGCAAGGCCGAGAAGGCCGAAGAAAGTCAGGCCGTAGTCGCCCCAGCTGTATTGATGCGTGGCGGAGTACATGCCGATCGGAAAGGCGATGAGCCAGGTGAAGATGATCGTGACGAAGGAAACCAGCACCGTCAGCCACATTCGGTCCCCGACGACGTCGCGAACCGGCAGCTCATATTCGAAGGAATAGCCGAAATCGCCGTGCAGCATCCCGCCGACCCAGTAGAAGTAGCGAATGACCGGTGGCTGGTCGAAACCATATTCCTCGCGCATCATCTCGATGCGATCGGAATCCACCGCTTCGCCCTGAGCCCGAAGCTCAGCAACATAACTGTCGAAATAATCGCCTGGTGGAAGTTCGATGATGGTGAACACCAGTGCCGATATGACCAGCAGTGTTGGAACCATCACGGCGATGCGCCAGACAAAATATCGAAGCACGCTCAGGTGTCTCCAAGCCAGAATGTATCCGGCATGTAGACACCGAAATAGGCGGTCGGGTCGTAGCCGTAGAGCGCCTTGTCAGGCAGATTGCGCAGCCGCGAGGACACCAGAACCGGCTGATGCGTTCCGTTCACGGTGCCGATCGAAAACACCTGATCGGTGTAGATCGACAGCATTGAATTCCAGATTTCGGCGCGCTCCGTGGTTTCGGTCGATGCGTTCCAGCGCTTGAGTAAACCCATCAACTCGACCACTTCAGGAAGATCGGGCGCCTCACCCATCTTGCCGTGAGATAAGTAGTAAGCACCCCAGAGCGGCCATTGCAGCTGGTCGTCGATGGTGGGGGCCAGCTGGTACGGGTTCATGTCGGCGGTCGGCACGCCATTGTCGATGCCCGACCACATCGACATCATGACCTGGCCGCCAAGCGCGCGGCTGCGGAAGATATCGCGCTGCGAAGTCCGGATGAACAGGGCGATGCCGATCTTGCGCCAGTGATCGGTGATGAGTTCGAGCGCGTCGGTTTCCAGCGTGCTTTCGCCGGCCGTTTCCACGATGACCTGCGCAGGGCGTCCATCGGGAAGTATCCGCAGGCCGTCATCGTCACGCGTCTGAAGCCCGACCTCGTCGAGCAGGGCATTGGCCTGGTCGGGATCATGGGCAACCCAGGCTTTCGCGAATTCCGGCCGATAGAGCGGGCTCTCCGGCAGGACCGTATCGGCACTTTCCTGCGCCAATCCGTAGAACACAGCCATATTGATCTCGCGCCTGTCTACGGCGAGCGAAAGGGCGCGGCGCACGCGCACGTCACGAAGAAGGCCACGCCACACTTGGTCGGAACAATTCAGATTGGGCAGCAGCGCCAGCCGCGAACCCTGTGTGCGTTTCCACAGATGCATCTTCACCGGGTAGCGCTTCTCCGCGTCCTTAAGGAAGGCGTAATCGCTGAAGTCGATCCCCATGCATTGCAGGTCGCTCTCGCCCGCACCGGTCTTGGCGGAGATGATCGCCGACGAGCTGACATTCATGACGATCCGGTCGACATAGGGCAGTTGCCGGCCATTCTCGTCTATTCGATGAAAGAACGGGTTGCGCTCGAAGACGAATTGCTCGGCCGGCGGTTTGGTCCGGTTCTGCCAGGGATCGAGGGTCGGCAGTTCCGGATTCTCCGGGCGATACTGCCGCGACATGCGGATATGCAGGAGCGTCCATTTCTTGGCCCGGTTCTCCTTCATTAGGCCGGCGAGGCGGAATGGATCCTGGTATTTCTTGTGGAACTGCTTGAGATAGGCGGCCGGCAGAACAAGCGATAGCGGCGAAGCAGCAGCAAGCTTGGGCAGGAAGTCGGGATTGGGCGCATCCCAACTATAGCGGACCGTCAACGGATCGACGATCTCGAAGCGTGGCGGCCTGCCGTCCGCCAGTAGGGTCGGGGCAAGCCCGCCTTGCGAAAGCTCATCGTTCAGCCAGACATCTTCCCAGCAATAGCGAAAATCCTCCGGCGTCAGCAGGCTACCGTCAGACCATTTATGCCCTTCCCGAATCTTGAAAGTGAAGACGCGATCGTCCGTTACGTCGAAACTTTCGAGAATGTCGGCTTGCAAGTTAAGCTTTTCGTCATAGCCGACCAAGCGAGCATACCCGTAGATCGTCATCATCCGGATATCTTTCTGGCTGCCGATGATCGTGCGCAGCGTGCCGCCATGCTGGCCGGGCTGCCGGCCCATCGCGGCGAGGTTCAACGCGCGCGGGCTCTTGGGCAGGCGTTCGGCGAGTGCTGGCAGCGCCTTGGCCTTCAGCCGCGGCTGAAGAAATTCCGGCTCCAGATCGCCGGCACGCGACGTGCCCGGCAGAAGTGCCGAAGCCATGAGTCCAAGGACGGTGCGCCGGCTGATCAATGGCGTAACTCGCCGACATCGGCCGTACGCCGGGCCAGCACAAGGTGGCCGCCGCCAAGGTCGAGCGACGACAGCATATCCTCGTCGCCTTCCTCGCGGAACTGCGGTCCCCATGTGCTGGTGTCGGAAGCGCCGCCGAGCTTCAGCGCCTTGAAATCCATCGGCCTGTCGAGATCGGGGAAAGGTACTGCGGCGACCAGCGAGCGCGTGTAGGGGTGGACCGGTTTCCTAAGCAGAATTTCGCGCGGCGCGAGCTCGACGATACGCCCGCCGCACATCACCGCGATGCGGTCTGCCATGTAGTCCACCACCGCCAAATTGTGGGATATGAACAGGTAGGTCAGGCCTAGTTCCTTCTGCAGGTCCTTCAGAAGGTTCAGGATCTGCGCCTGGACAGAGACATCAAGCGCCGAAACCGGCTCGTCGCAGATCAGGAGTTCAGGCCCCAGCGCCAACGCGCGCGCGATGCCGATACGCTGACGCTGCCCGCCGGAGAAACTGTGCGGATAGCGCTTGATGAAGCGCGGATCGAGCCCGATTGCCTGCATCAGGCTCTTGACCGTGGCAAGTCGGGACGCGGTATTGCCACGTTGATGGATTTCCAGCGGCTCGCTCAAGATGTTCTCCACCGTCATGCGAGGTGAAAGCGACGAAACCGGATCCTGGAAGACCATCTGGATTTTGGCGCGCAGCATGCGCAGGGCGTCTCCCTCGGCTTTCAAGACGTCGATCGGACCATCGCGGCCGTTGAAGATCACAGAGCCGCCGCTAGGCGTGACAGCCCGCATGAGGATCTTGCTGACGGTGGTTTTGCCGCAGCCGCTTTCGCCGACAAGACCCAGGCACTCACCCCGCCTGATATCGAAGCTCACGCCGTCCACGGCGCGAACAGAGGCTTGATGATCTCCGCCGAACCATCCCGACTTGCGGATGGTGAAGGTCTTGGCCAGATCCCTGACCGACAGCAGGATGTCGTCTGGCCCCTTCGATACCGGCGCCGTCTGCTTGCCAAGCAGGTTCCCGACATTCACCGGCACCTCGCGGAGCGCCTTGAGCCTTTCGCCAGGCTTCAGGTCGAAATGCGGAACGGCTGCCATCAGGCCCTTCAGGTAAGGGTGGCTTGGCCGGCGGAATATCGCCTCCACGAGTCCCGCTTCCATGATCTCGCCATGGTACATGACCACCACCTCGTCGGCGACATTGGCGACCACGCCAAGGTCGTGCGTGATCAGCAGCATCGCCATGTTCAGCTTCGTCTGAAGCTCGCGCAGCAATTGCAGGATTTGCGCCTGGATGGTGACGTCCAATGCCGTCGTCGGCTCGTCGGCGATCAACAGCGCGGGCCGGCAGATAAGCGCCATCGCGATCATGGCGCGTTGACGCAATCCTCCCGAAAGTTCAAAGGGATACATGTCATAGGCGCGCTTGGGGTTGGGAAAGCCGACAAGGCCAAGCATTTCCTCGGTCCGCGCCTTGCGCTCCGCCCGAGCCATGGGCGTATGAATCTGCAGGGATTCGCTGACCTGATTGCCGATCGTGTGCAGCGGCGACAGCGATGTCATCGGCTCCTGAAAGATCTTGCCGATGCGGCTGCCTCTCAACGCCCGGATTTCGGGTCCGTCACGCGGCATCTGCAGAATGTCCTGCGTCGTGCCGGGCTTTTCAGGATCGGAAAACAGGATACGGCCGCGAACATGGGCTGTGTTCGGCAAAATGCCCATCACAGCCTGGCTGAGAACCGATTTTCCGGAACCGGACTCGCCCACAAGCGCAGTAACCTTGCCGGGCAGGACGCGAAGATTTGCACGCCTGACGGCATGCAACGGTCCCCCTACAATGGCAAAAGAGATGCCAACATCCTCGATCCGCAGCAGATCAACGCCCGAATTCATTCTCACACCAGCCCCACTCTGGTCGGTCCAGAAGGCGAGACTAGCGCATTGCCAGCCTAGAGCAACTTAGATTCGAAACGGTCGCAAGTTCCCTGGCGGAACCGGCGGCCAGGCTGTACACCAAAGGCGTTCCGGTCCGATCGTGGTGGTTACTGGAGCTTCCTCGGGTCGCCCGCCGACAGCCGCGCGGCATCGCGATGAAGCAGCATGACCTGCTCGGCATCCGATACTCGGTCGTAAATCGGCTCCAGCGCACCGTCTTCATCGAGTGCGAGAGCACCCGACAGATCGGGTGAAAGCACCGTCAGCTTCTGCTTGATACCAGCCAGTTCCTCCTTGCCGAGCGCCAGCCAACTGTTGGCGCCGCAATAGCTGGCGAAGTCTTTGCTGGCGAGAACGCTGTGTGGATATTTCTTGGTCAGGGTCTGTAGGCGCTGGACCTCGTTCACAGCCGAGCCGAAGACAGAGAATGTGAGCCGGTCTGTAAGTCCGACGTTGCCGAACATCACGTTGCCGACATGCAGGCCGATACCAAAGTTTATGTCGCTCAACCCCTGCTGTTTTCTGCGCAGGTTGAGCTCCATCATGCGAGCGCTGGCCTTGTGCGCTGCCGCAAGAGCAGCCTGGCAGGCGATCTCGGACTGCGAGCGGTGCCTTTCGCAAGGATAGACGGCAATGAAGCCATCCCCCAGGAAACTCATGATCTGCCCGCCTTTGCGATTGAAAGGTGCAGCAATGGCATCGAAAAACTGGTTCAGCGTATCGATATAGATTTCGCGGCCGGAGGTTTCGGCGAGCTTTGTCGACCCGCGCATATCGGCCATGACCAGTGCGGCCCGGATTGTGTCGCCCTCGCCGCGCTTGATCTGGCCGTCCAGCACGCGCCTGCCGGCGTCGCCGCCGAGATAAGTGGTCATCATGTTGTCGGCGAGTTTGGTGAGCACCGCCATCTTGGTTGCTATAGCGAGATGGTTCTGGATGCGCAGCAGCGCCGAAATCATGCTGTCGCTGAAGCCTGCGGCACTGTCGGTGGACCAAGACCCTAGCATGCCTTGACTGGTGTTGCCGCTAAAGGGATGGACGAAAGCCATGTAATCGGTGACGCCCATACGTCTGAGTTCATCGAAAACAGGAAACTCCGACGGCACCGACGGGTCGAATCGGCGCCGCAGATGGTCGAGCTTGTTGCTGAGCAGATGGTAGTATGGACTGGTCAGAAACCTGTCAGAATGAACGCCGTCCTCCTTGCGGAAGCCTTCCACTTCCAGGCCCTGGCCGCGAAACCAGGTGAAGCCAAGCGCGTCATAAAGCGGATGAAGCATCGAAAAGCTCAAATGCACCCGCTTCAGCGGCAGGCCGGCAGCAGCCAGCCGTTCACAAAAGCCTTTTACCAATGTTTCCAGGTCGTTGCCTGCCAGCGCCGATTGGGTCAGCCAATCGGCAACCTTATCCATGAGAATGGTGGAAATTTCTGCTTGCGCTGTGCTCATGCTATCTCGAAACCCGTCGAAGACGAGCCATCTCCTTTGATCCGCCATACAATCGAAGTCAACGAAGCCGGCTTCGCCGGTAAAAGCCGGCGAAGAACTTCCCGGATGACTGTCCTTGCAGGAGGGAAGCTGGCGGAAACCGCATCTATCTCCCGCAACACTATGTGGCGAGACTGCCGGCGGAGTGCAATCCCGATCCTGACATCGGGCAAAAAATTCGCCGGCTCGGCCACCGTTAGGCCTTCACCACCGTCTCTCGGGCTAGCCCGAGGCGGCCAAAAACATTGCGTGTGTCGACGATCAGAAGAGCGTGATCAGCGATCGACTGATAGTCGATCGCGTCGTGGTCGGTTGCAACGACGACAGCATCGAAATCTTTCAAGGCCGCCTCGGTCAATTCGACCGAGCGGCGCCCCTTGATCGCCATATGCTCCCGTGTGGGCGGGATTTCGGTAACATGCGGATCGTGGAATTCCGCGTTGCCGCCCCATTCCTCGATGAGTTCAATGAGCCGCAATGAGGGGCTTTCGCGGATGTCGGGCACATTCTTCTTATAGGCGAGCCCGATGATGAGAATGCGCGAGCGGCTGAGCGCCTTGCCGCAGCGCCGGTCCAGCGCCTTCGCCAGTTCATCGACCACATGACGCGGCATGGCCGTGTTGATCTCTGCCGCCAGCTCGATGAAGCGGGTCGGCAGTTCGTATTCGCGCGCCTTCCACGTCAGGTAGAAGGGATCGATCGGAACGCAGTGCCCGCCAAGTCCAGGGCCAGGATAGAACGGCATGTAGCCGAAGGGCTTGGTCTTTGCCGCCTCGATCACCTCCCAGATGTCGATGCCCATCGCACCGAGCACGACCTTCAACTCGTTGACGAGGGCTATGTTGACCGAGCGGAAGATGTTTTCCGTCAGCTTGACCGCCTCGGCGGTCGCCGTACTGGAAACCGGAACGACGGTCTTGACCACGCCCTGGTAGAAAGTCTGAACGAGCGTCGCCGCTTCAATGCCGTCGCCTGCCACGACCTTGGGGATCGTCGCGACTTCAAAGCTGCGGTTGCCGGGATCCTCCCGTTCGGGCGAGAAGCCGAGGAAGAAGTCTATCTTCGACTGTAAGCCGGTTTTTTCCAGTATGGGCTTGATCACGTCGTCGGTGGTGCCGGGATAGGTGGTCGATTCCAGCACGATCAGCTGGCCGAGACGTAAACGCTTCGCGATGGTGCCTGCCGTGTCCCTGACGAAGGAGAGGTCCGGCTCTCGGTGTTTCGTCAGCGGTGTCGGAACGCAGATGATGATGACATCACAGACGGCCAGTTCGGCAAAATCCGCAGTGGCGCGGAACCGTCCGCTCGCCACCTCGCTGGCAAGGGCTGTCGACGTCACCGCCTCAATATAGGATTGGCCGTTGTTCAGGTTCTCGACCTTCTGGGCTTCGACGTCGAAGCCGGAAACTGGGAAGCCGGCGCGTGCGATCGCAACCGCCAGCGGCAACCCGACATAGCCGAGTCCGATCACGCCGACTTGCGCGGCCCGTGTCGAAATCCGGTTCAGAAGATGGTCATATGTCGATCGTGAGGCGTCCAAAAATTCTGCTTCCCGTCAATTCGGACAGGCTGTCCGCACCTATGGCGAGGCTCACCATAATCCCGAGAACATGGCCGAGGCATATTGCGGAAAATCGGTTTCCGCAAGCCGTCATCAGACCGGCACCTTCGCCTTCAGGCTTGCGGCAGCCATCGCATAGCCGCCGGCGGCGCCGTCGATGAAATGAACGTGATCGCGCTGCAGCGGCGAGGCGACGAGGCATGTCATCAGGGCCGATTTCTGGCGGTGCAGGCCATAGTTGCAGATGCCCGCCGCCTCCGCCTGTTTCAGCCGGTTCTCGATCCGTTGCAACACATCCGCGTCAACGTCGATGGTCATCTTCAAGCCGTCGTCGAACTTCCGGAAATCCGAATTGCTGGCCACCTCGCGTTTGTAGATCTTCGGATCGAAACTGCCGATCGTCCAGCCACATCTATCCGTAACAGCCGTAAGCGTCATCAGGAACACTACCCACAGCTTCGACAGCCACCGCCATCCTGCCGGTGCCATGGCCCGCGCCTCGATATCGAGACCGGCGGGCAGAAAACTGTAGTCCGGCCCGTTCACCGGCACCGGGTGGCCATCGCGTTCCTGCCTGCCGGCAAGAGCGATGATGTCGGAAGCCAGAAACTGAAAACCGCGCAGGTCGCGCGACGCCCCCGGTACGGCTATGATCGAGACGATTTCACCATGGCGGGCTTCGATCGGGTTCCAGCGGCAGGAGAGGCCGGTCAGATCCGGCCGCGCGCCGGCCGGCGCAGGATCGATGCGGTAGCGCCCCGCTTTCATCTCGGCTTCCGCCCAACTGCCGCCACCTCCGGCGAACATGGCATAGAAGACCGCATCGGAGGCCTGAAACCTCGCCACGCGAACGTCCAAGCCTTGCGCTCTTATATCCTTTATCGGCACGATAGCGGCACGCAAGGTCAGATCCAGTTCGTCCGCCACCCATCTCTGGACAGCCGCCAGCGCGTTGCGGGTGATCTCCAGCGCGGAGCCAGGAAACGCCACGAGCGCACCATCGCCGCCGAAGACAAAGGGAAGATCTTGCCTACCCAGCGCATTGAGCAGCGCCGAAATGACGCTGGCGCCGGCCATATTGACGGTTTTATAGCGCCCCGCCTCGATCGCCTTGGTCGAGCCGACGATGTCTGCGGTGGCCAGCGCCCAGCCATCGGGGAGGGGCCGATAGTTATCGATATCGGCAACGCTTTCGAACCTTGCGAAGACCGGCAAAGAAGCGACAAACGGTTCGGACGCGGCAGCTGTTTCCATGAGCATCAGATAGCACATTCCAGTGCTTGAAGGTGAAGTCGATCATGCATCGAAATTGACTTGCACAGGCTTTCCGATGATAGGGTCCGACGATGCGAATTGCTTTCTACGCGCCGCTGAAGTCACCCAATCATCCCGTTGCCTCCGGCGACCGCCAGATGGCACGGATGCTGGTCAAAGCGCTGGAGCATGTAGGGCATAGCGTCGAACTGGCATCCGAATTGCGCTTGTATCTACGCGAACCGGAGTCGAAGAGTTTCGATGCGCTCAAGATCGAGGCCCAAGAGGAGGCCGCGCGGCTGACCAAGCTTTGGGATCGTGAGGGCAAGCCCGATCTCTGGTTCTCCTATCATCTCTATTACAAGGCGCCCGACCTGATCGGGCCCGAGCTGGCGTCGGCCTTTGCTATCCCCTATGTGACAGCGGAAGCCTCCTATTCGAGGCGGCGCAACGCCGGCTTGTGGGCCGATACGCAAGCATTGGTGGCGCGAGCCGTCGAACAGGCAGCACTGAACATCTGCTTCACGCAAAGGGATCGCGAGGGATTGACAGATGCGATTCCCGACGCCGCTCTCGGTCTGCTTTCGCCCTTCATCGACACATCAGTATTCCGGGAAACGCCGGCACGGGGTTGTCCAACGCGCCTTGTTACCGTGGCCATGATGCGCGCGGGCGACAAAGTCGAAAGCTATCGGATGCTGGCGCAAGCACTCGGTTCGATCGGCCACCTGCGCTGGACCATGTCGGTCGTCGGGGACGGGCCTGCTTGCGGCGAGGTCAGAGCGCAATTCGCCGGCTTGCCCGCCGACCGTATCGAATGGCTTGGCGCGATAGAGCCAGCCGCCGTGCCGGATGTCCTGTACAGCGGGGGACTCTATGTCTGGCCGGGTTGCGGCGAGGCCTATGGCATTGCCTATCTCGAAGCACAGGCCGCCGGCCTTCCGGTGGTGGCCCAGGACATCGCCGGCGTGCCGGAAGTCGTGCGGGATGGTCAAACCGGGTTCCTCACCCCGCCGGGCGATGTGGCGGCGTTCGCTTCTGCCATTGAAAGGCTTCTGGCCAGCAACGACGAAAGAACCATCATGGCCGATCAAGCCAGACGTTTTATCCTCGAGGAACGTTCCCTCGCTCATGCAGCGGCGCGTCTGGCCGAACTTCTTGCGAAGATCCCGGTTTCATGACAACCGATCAGATCTGGCAGCCCTTGGTGGAAGAGCTGGCGTGCTGGCGACGGGCGGCCCGCAAGGCAGAGTTCTGGCTGCGCGACGATGACGCCGTGGATCCGACGCCTGAGCTTGATCGGCTGCTCGAGCTCACCGGTGAGTTCGCGATTCCGGTCACTCTGGCCGTCATTCCGGCTATGACTGATGAGAAGCTTGTCGTCCGGCTCGACGAGGCGCCGCATGCCACGGTCGCCATCCATGGCTGGGCGCACCGAAATCAGGCGCCCGAGGACCAGAAAAAACAGGAGCTCGGCGCGCATCGGCCACGCGAGGCGATGCTCGATGATCTGGCTCGCGGATTATCGCACGTAACCTGCCTGCACGGCGCACGTGCCGTTCCGATGCTGGTTCCACCCTGGAACAGGATCGACGCCGGCTTGGTATCCGACCTCGGATCAATAGGATTTGCGGCATTGTCGGTCTATGGGCCGCCGAAGCCGGCTTCACTGGCGGTCATCAACAGCAATGTCGACATTATGGATTGGCGTGGCCCCCGGGGCTGCCGCGATCATCGCCTATTGGTCCAGGCTATCATCGCGCAATTGCGGCATGCATTCGATGGCGGCGAACCGGTCGGCCTGCTCACCCACCATCTCGTACATGATGAATCGGCCTGGCTTTTCCTCGAACGGCTGTTCACAGTCACCGCACAGACTGAGGCCTGCGCATGGGTTCCGATCAGGACATTGATCGCGGGTAGAGGAAAATAGCTCAGCGCTTTTTGTGCAATGACCTTGGAAATTTGAGCGTCTGGCCATCCCGTGCGGCAAAAGCGCCGGCAAACCTGTCTTTGGCCAGGTTCTCGATCTGGTCGAGTTCATCGTCGGTGCGTGTCGGATCGTGGTGGAACAGCGCAAGCCCCCGCGCACCGGCCGCCTCGCAGAGCTTGACGCCCTGTTGCCATGTCGAGTGCCCGTTACCACGGCGGCGTTCCATTTCCTCCTCAGTGTAGGCACAATCATAAATGACGAGGTCGGCATCGTCGATCAGGCCGAGCACCGCCTGATCGAGTTTGTCCGGTTCGTGCTCAGTGTCTGTGATCACCGCCACGACGCGGCCGCCCCATTCGACCCGGTAGCCTATGCAGCCGCCCGGATGGATAAGACTGCCGGTTCGGACCACCACCCCTTCGCGCGGCCGAAGCACGTCTCCGGATACGAAATCGCGGCAGTCGAGCCCTGCCTTGCAGATATCCAGTTTCACCGGAAACCACGGCGGCCGCATGAACTCGTCGAGCATCTGCCGGGTCGTCATGCGTCCTGCAAGATGCCCGGACCAAAGCGTAAGCTTGACGCTCCGGTCATAGATCGGCGCAAAAAACGGCAGCCCGATGATGTGATCGTAATGGCAATGGGTGAAAAGCAGGTCGAAATCGGTCACGCTCGACGCCCGAAGCGCCCCGCCGGCAGGCCGTAGGCCAGAGCCCGCGTCGAACAGAAGCGTATGCTTACCGCATCGCATCTCAACGCAGATTGTGTTGCCGCCATAGCGAGCGAATTCTGGCCCCGATACCGAAATGCTGCCGCGCACGCCCCAAAACCTGACCAGGAAAACATCGTCGTCCATGGTAGCCCTTCGCAGTCCCCGTCACCCATCGTAGCCAAACAACTGGTGCTAGAGCAATTCCCGGAAAAGTGTGAAATGGTTTTCCCGCGAAAAGCGCGTAGCGCTTTCCCTTGGGAATTGCGTCAAAACAAAGAGGCGAGACAGGTTTTCTCCGGGTGACCTTCTCAGCAAGAGGACAGTGCCATCACGACGGTGAGGATCGAACGCACGTCTTCGTTATTTGGCGCTTCGTGCGTCGATCAGATCCGCGGTCGTATGGCTTAGGCGATCGGCAAGAACCCGCAATATCTCAATGGTCATTTCCGGGAACTCCCTCATAAGCCTCAGGAAATGATCCTTGCGGATTCTCAAGACTTCCAGCGGACTTGCCGCCCTGACGGTGGCAGTGCGGGAGCTGTTGCACAATATGGCGATCTCGCCAACAATCGAATTTGACTCCAGTTCGGCAACTTTTATCGGTCCACTGTCAGAATCGACCAGAATATCCGCCCTGCCTGAAAGGATGACATAGGCGGCGTCTCCCTCGTCGCCCTGCCGGAAAAGGATCTGGCCGGCGCTGTAGCTCACACGATCGGATGTGAACGCAAGCAGCTTGAGCTTTGTCGGCTCGATGGCGGAGAACAAGGGAACGCGTTGCAGCATTCCAACTTCATCCTTGAGCAGCATTGTCGCAAACCTCAAAATTCGCGTTTGCCAGACTAGAGCAACGGACGCTCAGATGGAATGTCCGTTACTCTACGACAACAGTTCCTTGAAGATACCGTTCCCTGCCAAAAGGGACTCGTGTGTTCCGTCTTCCACCAATTGACCCGAGTCGAAAACGATAACGCGATCGAACATCGCCGCCATAGCCGGATTCGTCACGACCCATATGATTGCCGGCGAATGGCTGTCGCGTCTGGCTTCCTCGAGCACGTTTCGCAGCACCTTAGTCTGCATGCGCTGGTCGAGCGCCGACAGCGGCCGATTGAGAATGAGAAAATCGGGACGCTTGAGCAGGGCCCGGGCAACATCGAGCTTCTGTCGCTGTCCACCGGTCAGCCGCCTGCCGCCGGAGCCGACGTTGAAGTCCAGGCCGACATCCAGAAGTTCGCCGTAGAGCCCCAGTTCGTCAAGTATGTCATAGAGGATAGAGCGTATGCGGTCCGGCGCGTCGGGATGGCTGGTGCCCACACGCCCGAACAGGACATTGTCCATCACGGTAGCCGCGGCAATGTATTTGGCAGGATCATATCGTTCGACGGCATTTTGCAGCTCGGGCGGCAGGTTTTCATAGAACCGGTTTCGTGCAGCGACGATTTTGCTCATGAGCTCGTCGCTCAGCAGGCCGAAGCGGTGCCGGGGCTCGATGTAGGTAAAGCTCAAGGTGATGATCATGGCGCGGTCGTTCTCCGAAACCGTCTCGTAGGGGCGGTTCTTGAGCCGTTGCAGCAAGCTTTCGTAGGCGGGTATCTCCTCGGCGCTCATGAAGGCGAGCTGCTGGAAGAACTGGTGATCGGGCGGCAGGTCGGCGAACAGCTCGATCGCCTGTTCGGCGATCTCCATGCCCATTTCGTAGAACGTGCGGTCGAGGCCGGCTTGCTTCAGCACAGAAGCAAAATAGGGATTGGCCGCCAGAGCCCTGTCGGCCAGTTCGGGGCCGGCGGCAGCGCCGAAGAGCAGGTTTTGGCCGATCGTTGCTTCCTTGTTGTACGCGCCCGGTTCGAAAGGAGCCACCAGTCCGCTCAGCCCTTCGTGCTCCAGCCGGGTTCGCAGCGCCGCACGCAGTTCGACGATCCGCCTGGCAAGCTCCGTGTGACGCGTGAGGTCGGCCGAAGAACGCAAGCCAAGATCCAGAATGTCGCGCGACAGAACAACCGCGTCGAGCACCCGGCGCACGGCTTCAAAGAGGTCGTGCGGACCGGTAGCGCCGGCGGAAGCATAGTTGATCCAGTCGCTGTGGATATCAAGCTCCGGATTGCCCGACCGACGCGCCTCGTCGATGTTCCAGCGTCGCTGGTCTGCCGCAGCACCCTCATAAGTCATCGATGTCAGCGGCGCATGCTTCAACCCGTAGAGCAGGTTATCGCGGAGGCTTGCCTGGAACAGGAACACATCCGACGAGGCATAGGACATGCGCCGGCCGGTCACTGCTTCGGGGAGTTCAAGCAGGTCGTCGGCGCCCGAAGCGACCCTTCCGCTGTCCGGCCGATTCAGCCGCGCGAAGGCTTCTGCAAGCGCCTCCGCTCCACCTGTTGTGGTGCTGACCAGCGCCACCGTCTCACCCGGCTTGACCTGGAGGGAGACACGATCGAGGAGCATTGCACCGCCATCGTCTGCCATGGACAGATTGATGGCCGACAGGGGGTTGGTCATTGGAGCGGGATCGTCGATCGTCAATGCCCCGATTCTCGGCGCGATGAGACCCTCGACGGTAAACTGTTCAACGACCTGCTGATATTTGACCTGGACATCCTGCCGCGCCTGATCCCAATCGATCAGTTCCTTCATCGGTCCGGGCAGGTCCTTGTAGGCGCCGATCACGGCCACGAGCTGGCCGACGTCCAGCCCGCCCTGGATGACCAGATACCCGCCGATCATGTAGAACAAAAAGGGCGTGACCTGGGCGAGAAAATTGTTGAGGAACTTCACCATGAATTTCCATTGGTAAAGATCGAAGCGGATTTTAAAGATAAGCCCGAGCCGGGCAGCTATGTCGGCCCGCTCGTAGTTTGATGTGTCGTGGACGTGAACCGCGCCGATGCCGTCGACGATTTCGCCAACCCGGCCCGAAAGCGCGCGCGCCGTCAACTGCCGCTCGCGCCCGAGTACGATCAGCCGCCGCCGCATTCGAGGGATGAGCACGATCTGGATCCCCACGATCACGGCCGCTATCATTCCCAGCCAGACGTTCTGGACCATGATGAACAGCATGGCTGTCAGCGCCTGGCCGCCGAGCAGCACCGGCTGCACGAAGGCATCGCCGATGAAGCCGCCCAGCGGCTCCACCTCGTCCTTCACCATGGTCGCCACTTCGGCGGATTTCACCCGCTTGAAGTAAACCGGCGGAAACCGCAGCACACGATCGACCAGATCGAAACGGATACGCCGCAGCATGCGTTCGCCGAGGCGGCCCTTGTAGGTGTTGATGTAGAGTTTGAACAGGCCGTTGATGATGACTAGCAAGAGAAACACAACGCTCAGGGCAAACAGCGTCTCCTTGCGGTCGAGCTGAAAACCGGAGAAGAACTGGACCTCTCCAATGAACGGCAGGTTATAGTGTAGCCTCATGAATGGCTGGGTCGCGCCCGGTTGCTCGAAGCCGTCACCTTGGATCGGGCCGTTGACGATGAGCTTCGGCAGGTCGAAGGACATGAAATACGGGATCATCGAAAGCACGACGATCATCAATATCCAGAGTTGCTGCTTCTTGGTGTGCGTCCAGATATAGCGGGCTAGGCTGGGTTCCATATGCGGCTGTGGACCCTTCACTTGGAAAGATACAGGATGTAAAAGCACCTGCTGGCGGATAGCGTATCGGCGATTTCTTCGTCGCCAGCGGCAAACTCGAAGCAGTGTATGGAGATCGTCTTGCGCTCAACGATGGACGGAACCTCGATGACAACGACGTGGGCGTTGTTGATCAGCGAAGAAAGCAACTGACCGAACGGTTCGCGGCTTCCGTAGGGTTTTGGCGAATAGCCGAGCGGCACGAGGCCGCAACTGCGCGGCTGGTGCTGGCAGATGAATGCCGATGCTCCGGACAGATGCAACAGGCTCTCTCCGGCACCGGGCAATGGCGAAGCAGCTTGCAGCATAATCAAGTCCGCGAATCCACAGGCTTGCGCGAGGCAAGATTGCGTTGTGTCGCCCGAAATCCCAACATACAAGGCGAATATGATGGATGTCACGCAACCACGCAATGCCGGCTTGGATTGGCACGAGCAAGCCTTAGACCTCACGCGGGGAATTGCTGCCTATGTCAACTGCCCTCTCGTGGCAGGGCTGGCGCGAGTCGTCACCAAGCATCCGAAGGCCGATATCGCCAACGCCTTCAACCATAAGCAGGTCGCCTGCAAGATGTGGGCGCTCGATAGGCTGTTCGAAAGCTGCGGCGGCCGGTTCGAGCGCATATGGGTTCTGGGTGGATGGTACGGCATATTGCCGGCAATGCTTTTCAACGACGCCCGCTTCGACATCGCGGCGGTCGATAGCATCGACATCGATCCCGAAGTCGCGCCGGTCGCCCGGACCCTCAACCGGGAAGCAGGCGACCGGTTCCGGGCGATGACGGCAGATATGTACGCACTCGACTATGCGGTCGGACGCCCCGACCTGACGGTCAATACGAGCTGCGAACACATAGCCGATCTGCGCGCCTGGCTTGCTCTGCTTCCGCGAGGCATGAATGTACTGCTGCAATCGAACGATTATTTCAGCGAGCCAACGCACATCAACTGCGTGGCTTCACTTGCAGCCTTCGAAGCAATGGCGGCGCTACGGGAGGTGCGTTTCTCAGGCGAACTGCCGACAAAAAATTATACGCGCTTCATGCTGATTGGAAGTGTCTAAGGCATTTCGCCAAAAGGGCGTAGCGGCTTTTGGGCAATAAGAACAAGGATTTGAAAGGCGTCGCGCCAATCTCAGAAAGACGCGACGCGCGTAGGATCTATCATGAACTTTTCGAAACCGCGCCCCACTTTTAGGGACCTGTACGATACCGCTCGCGCAGGATTTGCGCCGAGTGACGCGCGCCGTCCAGATCGAGACGATGCGCGGATGGCGTCGGTCCTACTAGCGCCTGTTCGATCGCTTGCGCCAAATCTTCAGGCGTCAGGTCATTTTCCATCAGCACCGTTGCAAGACCGAGTTCTTCGAGCATCAGGGCGCGAACCGTCTGTTCGGTTTCCCCGCCGGCTGCAAATGGGACGAGCAGCGAGCGACAACCCGCGCGCAGGACATCGCAGACCGTGTTGTAACCCGCTTGCGAGACTGACAGGCGGGCGCCGGTCAGCAGGCTGGCGAAATCCTGGCGGAACCGGAAGATGGACACGCCCGGCGTGGCATCGCGTGCGATCGCGTCAAACTCGTCTTTCGGCAGGTTTGGGCCGGTGATCAAACACCATTTCCACGCGTTGTTGGCATTCCGCGCCGCTGCGACGGCGGATCTGACAAGGCTCTTTCCGGCAGCCCCGCCGCCAACCGACACCAGAACGTCGAAGCGCTCGGAGGTCGCGGGCGATGGCGGCGCGGCAACGAGCCCTGTGTAGGTGACGTCGGCCCTGATCGCCCCAGCCAGTGGAAATGTCTTGTCGATGGTGGCGAAAGCCGGATCGCCGTGGACCATTACAAGGTCGAAATGCCTGTTGATGAGATCGACTGTTTCCTCGTTTCGGCCCGGCTTGACGCGTTCCTGAAGGATATCACGGACGGACGTCGCCAGCAGCGGTCGGGGCGACATCGCGTCGATGGCCTCGATCAGCGGCAAGAGTTCGAAACGCATCTGCCGGCGTCCAAATGGAAACGCCTCGACAATGACGATATCAGGCCTGCAATCCCGGAATGCCTGCAGCAGCATCTCTGAACGCAATTTCTTGAAATCATCGTCGATCGGGTTGCCCTGCAGGTCGACAAGTCCGGAAAATCCTTCATCACCGGAGGTGACAGGTGGCAAGGTTACAGACTTTACACCCAGTCCCGGAAACCCCGCGATGGGCGCTCCGCCGGTTACGATGGTTACGTCAAACCCGTCATCGACCAGAGCCGCCGCAATGCGGCTGGCGCGCGCGAGATGGCCGATGCCGAGCAGGTGCTGGACATAGAAGAAAACGCGCAGCCGCTTCATTCGGCCGCCCGCCACTCCCGCTCGAACAGTTCCTTGAGCTGTCCAATGCTTGCCATATGATCGAAATTGCCGCGCACGCGCCGCTCTGCGGCGTCGCCGAGGCGGGCGCGCAGTACGGGATCACGGATCAGGCGCTCTAGCGCCTGTGCCAGCGCAATTGGGTTTTCCGTCGGAACCAGCAGCCCGGTTTCATCCGGCGACAAGAACTCCGGCACGCCGGAAATATCGGTCGACACGCAGGCAAGCCGCTGGCTAGCCGCCTCCACCAGAACATTCGGCAGACCGTCCCGGTCGCCATTTGCGGTAATCCTGCAGGCCAGGGCGAAGATGTCGGCGCGGCGGTAGTGCTCAAGCACCTCCTCCTGCGCAAGCGCGCCTTTCCAAGAGACGCGACCATCCAGTCCGAGCTTTTGCGCCAGCGCCTTGAACCGTTCCAGTTCCTCGCCGCCGCCGATATGCTCGAAACGCCATGCCAAATCACTGGGCAAGAGGGCAAGAGCCTCCAACAAGGTATCGTAACCTTTCTTTTCAACGGCGCGCCCGACACTCAGAACGATAATCGGTTCGTCCGGCGCCGAGCCGTTATGCTGTTTTCGCGCCTCGCCGAAACTGCCGAAGCGATCAAGGTCGAGCCCATGATAGCTCAGATGCACGGACGAGTTGCCGTTAGCGAGTTTTTTCAGACGGTCGAAGCCGGTTTTCGTGCAAGTGACCGTCCAGCGCGCCGAGGAAAGCTTGCCAGCCAGATCCCAGTCCGCCGAAGTCCAGATGTCTTTGGCATGGGCAGAGCAGCTCCAGGGCAGCCCACGAAGCTGGCTGGCATAGCGCGTCACCGAAGCCGGCGTGTGCGCGAAATGTGCATGCAGCCAGCCCGCGTCTTCCGGCCATTCGGCCGCCAGCACGAGCGCTTGCCCGAACCGGCGCACGCGATTGCGCGTAAAGTCGCGGGGGATATCGGTAGCCAGCGTTCCGAGCGCGCGCCAGAAGCCCGGCCGCAGCAGATGGGCAAACAGCGAGCGAACCACGCGCAGCGGCTCTTCATGCAGATATTCCGGCAGATAATGGACGGGCGCTTTGATCTCGTCATGGACAGGGTGGCGTTTTGCGTCGGTCGGCCGCCTGAGCGCGACGAGTATCAGCTCGAACCCCGCACGCTCCAGACCGAGCAGTTCCTGCGCGATGAAGGTTTCAGACAGCCGCGGATAGCCCTTCAGAACCACGACGATCTTGCGATGTTGCAACTCAGTTCATGCCTTCAATGACCGAAAGGTGATGGCCGGCCCGCCGGTCGAGCAGTTCCGCGACGATTTCGGAAATATGAGGCAGCCCTTCCAGCGTCAGATGCGGATTGCTCTGCGATGGGCGGGGCCGGTCCGGAAGCACCTTCAGTGCATCGGCAAACCGCTGGGAATCCTCAGCTTCTTCCGGCAAAAGCATCTCGATGAGGCCGAGTTCGGCTGCGCGCCGTGCGCGGATCAGTTGTTCCTCGCGGGGCTCGACGCGCGGCACGATCAGCGCCGGCTTGTCGAAAGATAGTATCTCGCAATAGGTGTTGTACCCGCCCATCGCCACTACCGCCATGGCGCCGGCAATCAGCTCTTCCATGCGGTTGTCGAACTCGATCATCTTGATGTAGGGGATCTTGGACCCCTTCTTGAGCAGCTTGTTGCGCTTGCGCGCCGGCATGTAAGGCCCAAGCACGACCAGCGCCCTATGCTGCAATTGCGGATCCTGCTGATAGGCATCGATGACGTCGTGGATCAGATCGGCGCCGTCACCGCCGCCACCGGTGGTAACGAGGATATAGTCGCCCTCGGGCCGGTGGCCGGGCAACTCGTTCCGCTGCAGGCTCCGTTGCAGGAAACCGACGAACCTCATCTTTGCCCTGATAGCCGGCGGCACATCCAAGCCGGTCAACGGGTCGTAGAAATCCGGCGGACCATAGGCCCAGACCTTGTCGTAGAACAGCCCTATCTTGCGCATCACATCTTTGCGTGCCCATTCCGCTTCGAGCAGATGCGGCGCGTCCATCACCTCGCGCAGGCCAAGCACGAGCGTGGTGCCCCGCGTCTTGAGGTAGGACAGCGTGTCCTCGATCTCACCGCGCAGGCCGAGCGGTTCCTTGTCGACGATGAAGATATCCGGCCGGAAGGTCTCGGCTGTGTGGCGGATGATCGACTGACGCATCCTTAGCGTCTCATGCAGATCGATATCCTTTTCCAGCGAGGTGTATTCGCCGTTGCGCAATTTGATGACGCTGGGGATCTTCACGAAGTCGACACGGGCGCGGTAATCGAAGGCGCCAGCGATAGTCGCACCCGAAATGATAAGCACCTGAAGTCCGCGGAAATCCTCGACCAGCGAATGCGCGATCGTCCGGCAGCGCTGCAAGTGGCCGAGCCCGAACGTGTCGTGGCTGTACATGAGAATTCGAGCGTTTTGTACGTGCTGGGTCATTGTTGAACGTCTTTTAGAATTCTCGCCTTGAGGCCCGTGGGTGACCCCGCACGAAAACATCCTCGTGGGTCTACCGACCTGTTTTGAAACATGAGGGCGCAATTTTCAATCTGTATTACCACGAGGGTCTAAGGATGACGCTCTTCTTGATGGTGCAGTCAAGCTGATCGTCCGCTACACGACGTTCGACAATGTCGTCCAAAAGCTCATTAATCACTTCAAAGGGCAGGCTACTCGTGCTGCCCATCAATCTCTTGACGGGCGGTCGGTTATGATAGCAGTCGAAAGATTCTAGGCGACCCGCAGATCTGCCGCTCTGTCGCGCGTCTTCCCGCTCTTCGAACGGCGTCCAACGCCGTCAGGCTACCCCAACCTTCGCGACTTGTGGCATTCGAATGTTCGGTCGCGCGCTGCTCGAAGAAGTTAGCGCGCGACCAGTTCTCGGCGTCGATCATACGGTCGTAGATCGATTACTGCTCCTTCTTGAACAAATCCTGGAAGATGAGCTGGCCCCAAGTGCGGCCGCGTGCGTGCACCAGCGCGCCACCCTCGTTGAGCTTTCCCAGCTTGACGGGTGCGAACCCGAGTCGTTTGGCCAAGGCCGCCACGGGAGCGATCGCGTCGTCGTCGTCGCTCGACAGAAAGACGACCCGGTGGCCGCCCTCGACGATCGGATCGGTAGCCAGGGTGGCGGCAATCAGGTGATTGAAACCTTTCACGAGCTTGGCGCCAGTGAACGCCTTCGCGATGACGGCGGAGGACGGAAGGCCGTCCAGCTCTTCAGCGCCTGGAAACATGTTCGTCGCGTCGATAACTGTCTTGCCTTCCCAACTCGGCAGGGCCTTCGCAACCTCGCGGTGCTCCCCGAACGGGACCGCCAAGATGATTGTGTCGGCCTCGAGTGCTTGCCGCAGCGACTGGGCGACGACAGTGGGTCCGATCGCGCGAGCCTGCGGGGCCAACGCCTCGGGCGGCCGACGGCTCGCGACGGCCACCTTGATGTTTTTACGGGCGAAGGCGTGGGCGAGAGCCTGGCCTACCTTACCGAATCCTACAATCGCATAGCTCATAATACTTCTCCGATTCGTGTTGATATCGATTCCCCGGTCCTCAACGGCGCTGGGCTATCCGTTTCGCTGCATGGCGACCTCCGCGTGGACGTCTCGCCGTGAACGACTTCGGCGCGGCCGGACTGATCGTTCGGTGCGGAAGTCGTTCCACCATGGACACGCTAGTTCCAGCCGATCAGCCACTCCCCGCGATCCGGCGCGATTTCAGATGGCCGAGAAGCCGCCGTCGACAGACAACTCCAGCCCATTCACGAAGCTCGAATCGTCTGAAGCAAGAAACAGCGCGGCCGCCGCAATTTCCTCAGGACGCCCCATCTTTCCCCGCGGAATCAGGGATTCGAACATTTGCTTCGCTTCCTCGGTGAGAACTTGGTCCTGCATCGGTGTGGCGATCGGCCCTGGGTGCAGCACGTTCACCCGGATATTCCTGCCCTTGAGTTCGTTGAGCCACCCGCGTGCGAATGCGTGCAGCGCCGCCTTGCTCGCCGCATACACGCTGTAACCAGGAAAACCTTTGATCGAAGCAACTGACCCGGTCATGAAGATCGATCCGCCATCGTTGAACAGCGGCAACGCCTTCTGAACCGTAAACAGCGTGCCGCGCGTATTCAGGCCGAAGGTCGCATCGAAATGCTGCTCGGTAATCTCGCCAAGCGGAACGGCTTCGCCCGTGCCGGCGCTCGCGTACAAGACGTCGATCTTGCCCTTTTCTTGGCTGACTGTATCGAACAGGCGGTCGATGTCGTCGAGATTGGCCGCGTCGCCGCGCACGCCGGTCACGTTCCGGCCGATCAGCTTGACGGCCCCGTCCAGCGTCTCCTGTCTCCGGCCCGTGATGAAAACATAGGCGCCTTCTTCAACGAACCGCTTGGCGCTCGCCAGCGCCATGCCGCTCGAACCACCCGTGATGACGGCAACCTTACCCTCAAGCTTTCCCATGACTTCTCCTTTTCGTGTTGTCCGGACAGCATCTGCCCCGAGACCCTCGAAATAGGCCCGCCGGAGTCAGCCGTTGAGTGCGGAAGCGCGCACATCGGTGGTGCAAAATCGATCCGGCTAGACAGTCGCCGTCAGCCGAGACAATCGGTGTCCGTCGTTCGGAATTGGGCCGTGCTTGTCGACATAAGCTATGATTGACCGCCCGTACTGCTGTACGATGCGTTAGATACGGCTTTGGAAGGCGCGCCACGCGGTGCGGGATTGCACCATGATCGACTGGGACGACGTTCGCTACTTTCTTGCCGTCGCGCGCGGAGGCTCGGTGCGGGCCGCCGCCGAGGGCCTCGGGGTGTATCACTCGACCGTGCTGCGACGCATCGCTCAGCTCGAGGAACGCCTCGGGGCGCAGATGTTTGAAAAGCTGCCTTCGGGCTACCGCCTGACGGCTGCGGGCGAGGAGGTCCTCGAGCTCGCGAATCAGATGGAAGCGTCGTCGCACCAGCTGGAGACGCGCGTCTTCGGGCGCGACCAGAGTGTGCGCGGGCTTCTGCGGGTGACGTTGGCTCCGCCCCTCGCGACACACCTGCTCATGCCGGGCTTCGCCGATTTCGCGCTTCTGCATCCGGACATCGAGATGGAGATCCTGTCATCCGGCGAGCTGGCAAATCTGACCAACCGAGAGGCCGACGTGGCGATCCGCGTCGTCTACGACCGCAAAACCCTGCCGCTCAATCTTCATGGCCTGAAGGGACCGGAGGTGTTCGGCGGCGTCTACATGTCCGGCGATCGACTAGCCGCATGGCGCGCGGGCGCGCCTGATCCCATCCGATGGATCGTCATAAGCATTCATGGAATTCCGGATTGGGCCAGCGAGGGTGAGGTTCGCACCACGGGGGTTCCATTCAGGACCACCGACGGCGAGGCGCAGATCGTTGCTGTACGGCAAGGGCTCGGGATCACGACACTGCCGTGCTTCGTCGGAGATGCCGACCCCCTACTGGTGAGGGTGCCGGGCACCGACCTGCACCTGTACGGAACGCTCTGGCTTCTCACGCAGGGAGAGACACGCAAGACGAAGCGCGTGCGGCTCTTCACCGAGTTCGTATCCCGCAGGCTCGCCGCGTACGCGCCGCTTCTCGCGGGGCTGTCCATATCGCGCGACTGACGCCCGGCAGGTCGCCGGCGGCGCTGTCTCGAGCGTACCGCTGCAGCAACCACGCAGCCCGATCTAAATCTCGCAACGGGCTCTGGTCGTAGACAGCCTCGTGACGGTCTTTTTTCGGAACTGCCGGTACGGCTCGTCAGCGATCGCTTCATTCTGCTTCATCGGTCCAGTCGCCGAACATGGATGCCTCGGACAAGGGCAGAGTGGGAAGGGCCGCTTCACGTCAGCAACTGCGTTGGCACGCCGAGCGCTGGACCGGCCTCGCCGAGCCGCTGGTCGAGCGTGTGCACCGTGGCGCCATGCTCCGATGCAATGGCGAGATGCAGCGCATCGCCGGCCCGAAGCCCAAGCATATGCTGATCGGCAAACTTCGCCGCAGTCCGGAATTGCCCACCGGTCACGGCGAGCAGGGTGAAGCTCTCGGCGACCAGCCTATTGAACATGGCGAGCGCCCCAGCGCGCTGCTCCAGACTGATCTGGCTGGTCCGCAGCTTGATCGCCATGGCAGAAGACATTTCCGTGATGGTCCAGTCGCTGATCAGAAGCTGCGCCGCGTCCTGCTCCGCCAGCCAGGCCTGAACCCGCGGCGTCATCGCCTCATTGGAGAGCGCCGCGACGATCAGCGACGTGTCGAGATAAAGCATCAGTAGCGGTCGCCGTCCCGCATCGCTCGCACCAGATCAGCAGCGCTTTCAGTCTGCGGCGGCATAATCGCCGTCAGAGACCGGAGCAGGGCAGCATCGATTTGTTTGCGAGGCTTGGCCACGGCGGTGAGCCGTGCAACCGGCTTGCCGCGCCGAGTGATGTCGATTGAATCGCCTGCCTCGACCCGGTCGACCAACTCGCTCAGATGGGCCTTGGCATCTGCCAGACTGATTACATCCATACCATTCTCCTGACCATGTAGATGGTCATATACCCTGTTCAGCTTAGGAATTCCAGCGCGAGGAGAGATGGCGCCGCGACCGCCAAGGCCTCGCGGGTGGAATCGCTGACGGCCTGGGCGAGCAACGCCGTTGCATCGTCTTGAACCCGAGACGCTCTCATATCCGACGTCGGGACGGTTAGCGGCGGTCGTTTGCAATCAGTTTCGTCAGGCAATCACCCGTCTGGCTGTCGGGCACGCCGAGATCTCTGACACTGTCCATGTGGTTGCGGTTCGTGAGAACAAGCGACGTTACCGGCGAACCCTGCTGCAGCAGGTTCTCTTTGAATCTACCTGCTTGCTGATGGAAAGGCGGCGTCTCATTGGCGCCAACCAGAACCGTCGCCTTGGTTTGAGGATCATGCCGATGCGCAAGCGGTGTAAACAGGGCGACTTCCTCATCGGTGATTCCAATCTCGTTGGCGAGAAAGGAGGTCTGGAGCGGTTTCAGATCGTAGAGCCCGCCGAGCAGAAGAGCTGCCCGTACATTCGAGCGGGTATGCTCGCCGTTGAACAGAAACGTTGAAAGATGTGCTCCGGCCGAATGACCACTAACAGTCAGGTTTGCGGGATCTCCGCCCCAGTCATGGATATTGTCCAGAACCCACTGCTTGGCGCGGCGCACCTGCTCGACGATCGTAGCCATCCTGACCTTGGGCATCAGCGCATAGTCGACGATGACGGCAATAGCACCGGCCTGGGTAATCGTCGTCGCGACGTATGAATAGTCGCGCTTGGAGAACATTCTCCAATAGCCGCCGTGGATGAACATATGCACCGGCAGGCCGCTTCTTTTCCCCGAGGGAAAGAACAGGTCCACGGTTTCGGCCTGATCCGGTCCATAGGCCACGTCCGCAGCCGTTGGAATGGTTGCGCGGACGGACTCGCTGCGGCGAACGATGTCCTGGACGATTTGATCGAAATCGGCGACATGGTCGCGGATGCGGAACGGATCGCTTTGCACTCTTCCCCCCGCTCAAATGCTTACAGCGATATATTTCGCTTCCATGAACTCCGCGATGCCGTGATGTTGTCCGCCTTCACGCCCAAGCCCACTTTGCTTTACCCCGCCAAACGGCGCAGCGGGATCGGACATTAGACCCCGGTTAAGCCCGATCATCCCGGCTTCGATCTTCGACGCCACCCGCATTCCACGCGCAAGATCGCGCGTGTAGATGTAGGCGGCGAGACCATATTCGGTGTCGTTGGCGCGCGCGATGGCGTCGGCTTCCGTTTCGAATATCGAGATCGGCGCCACCGGCCCAAAAATTTCCTCGTGCGCCATCTCGGCCTCGGCCGGGACGTCGCAGAGCACGGTCGGTGGATAGTAATATCCCGTTCCCGAGCCTGCCTTGCCCCCGCACAGCACCCGCGCGCCACGGGCGACAGCATCGTTGACCAGACGGTCGATCTTGTCGACGGCCTTCCTGGTGATCATCGGCCCGCACTCCGTGGCCGCGTCCGTACCAGCGCCGACCTTGAGTGACGACATCCGCCTGGCGAGGCTTTCGCTAAAAGCATCGTAAACGCCGGACTGGACATAGATGCGGTTTGCAGCCGTGCAGGCCTCGCCGGCGTTGCGCATCTTCGCCACTATCGCCCCATCGACCGCCGCGTCGAGGTCCGCGTCATCGAACACAAGGAAGGGCGCGTTGCCGCCAAGTTCCATCGAGCACGAAACCACATGCTTTGCAGCCTCGGCCAACAGAACGCGCCCGATACCTGTCGAGCCGGTAAAGGAGAGCTTCCGCACCCTGGGATCGGCCAGCATCGCGGCCGTCAAAGGGCCGGGATTGGAGGTTGTCAGAACATTCACCACACCTGGCGGAACGCCGGCTTCCTGGTAGAGCGCGGCAAGCGCGTAGGCCGTGAGCGGGGTCTCGCTGGCCGGCTTTAAGATTACCGTGCACCCGGCAGCCAGGGCGGGCGCGATCTTGCGCGTCGCCATGGCGGCAGGGAAATTCCAGGGTGTGACAAGGACGCATATGCCGATGGGCTCGTAGTCGACTACGATCCGGTTCGTGCCGGAAGGCGCAATCCCGTATTCACCGGTGATGCGAACGGCTTCCTCGGCATTCCAGCGAAAGAACTCCGCGGCATAGGCGATCTCGCCACGCGCGTCCCGGAGTGCCTTGCCGTTTTCCAGCGAGATCAGGGTTGCCAGCGTCTCGGAACGTTGCGTCATCAGCTCGAAGCAGCGTCTGAGGATTTCGGAACGCTTGCGGGGCGGCGTTGTGCGCCAGCCATCGGCGGCCTTGGCCGCAGCCTCCACGGCCGCCGCGGCATCTTCGATCGTCGCGTCAGGAACGGCGGCGATCACCGCCTCTGTGGAAGGGTCCAATACCTGGATTTCCCGGCCGTCCGCGGATTGCCTCCACTGGCCGCCGATATACAAGCCGTGGGAGAATCTGTGGAAGTCGGCAGTGTCCTGATCGTCCTCCAGGACCGGATGAGATATGTTCATGGCCTGCTCCTCGATTGCTCACATGACGTAGGTGGCGAGGTTGCCATCATAGGCAGCCTGGATCAGGCCCCGCATGGCTGCCAGATCGAATGGACGCGGATTGTTCTTGATGAGACGGTCAATGCCGAGCGCCTGTTCGGCCGTCCAATCGAGCTTGTCGCCGGGAAGCCCGAGCTTGGCCAGCGAAGGCGTGATGCCGATCGCTCCAAACAGCCGGCCGATCTCGTTGATCGTCGCGTCAGCCATCTCATCGGTACTCCGGTCCCCCCCGTCGAGACCAAGGGCAAGGCCGATCTCGTTCATCTCGGCGGCCGCGGCGGCCCGGTTGTACTTCATGACGTACGGCAACATGGTGGCGACACCCAATCCGTGGGCGGTGTGGGTTATCGCGCCAACCGGATATTGTACGGCGTGCGCCGCCGCTGTGCCGGCCGTCCCGAACGCACAGCCAGCTGCAAGCGCGCCCATCATCACATCGGCCCGGGCGTCCTCGTCAGAGGGCTGGCGGTATGCCTTTTCAAGGCTTCGACCAAGCAGCTTGATTGCCAGCAGCGCGAAATGATCGGTCAAAGCGGTTTTGCCGATAAAGACATGGCTCTGCGGAAGGAAGGGATCGGTGCCACGCCTGACGGCGGTGAAAGCCTCGATCGCGTGGGTCAGCGCGTCTGCGCCTGCGATCGCCGTCAATCCCGGTGGGCATGTCATCGTCAGTTCCGGGTCGCAGATGGCGGCCGCCGCGATCAGATACGGGCTGGAGATGCCGACCTTCAAGGTGCGATCCGGATCGGAGATCACTGCAACTGGGGTCACTTCCGAGCCGGTGCCGGCTGTTGTCGGCACCGCGATCAGCGGCAGCGTCGGACCGGGCACCTTGAACTCGCCGTAGTAGTCCTGGAGCAGGCCGCCGTGACTGAAGAGCAGCGCGGCGCATTTGGCCATGTCGAGACAACTGCCGCCTCCGATGCCGATCACCATGTCGGGCGCAAAATCCCGCGCCTCCTCGACGCAAACGGCAACTGTGTCTCGAGGAACGTCGGGCAGCACGCGGTCATGGACAAACACATCGACCGAAGCGGCTCGCAGCGCCGCGACGATCTCCGCGAAAGGACGGGTTGCGGCAAAACGTTCGTCGGTACAGACGAGCGCACGACGCCCGAGCCTGGCCGCGACGGTCGCAATGACGTGGCGCTGTCCCTTCCCGAAGAGGATTTCACGCGGCAGCCTTATGGCGGCGAAAAGGCTCATGTTCTGCGTTCCTCAATGAGGTCGGAGTGGCAAGGATGTCGGAGGGCCAAGTGAAAGCTCGTGGCGTTCGGCCAAGAGATATCCTCTATTAAATCGTATAGGATATAGGATTGTATTGGGCGGAGCATCGTGTTAGCCAATGATCCTGTCAAGAGGCAAAGACGCAGCTCATGAACTTAAGCAATGCCCGAGGAGTCGAACCGGCCAGCGGACGTATCCAGCGATCCAACAGCCTGGTGGAGGATGTGTACGAAGCGATCTTCGCGCAACTTATGTCGCTGAAAATCGCGCCTGGCTCACGGATCACCGTCGACAGTCTGGTCAAGGAGCTCGATGTATCCCACACGCCAATCCGTGAAGCGCTTGGTCGGCTCGAAGGCGAAGGCCTTGTGCTGAAGACACATTTGATCGGCTACCGCGCCGCGCCGCAGATAACCAAGCGCCGGTTTGACGAACTCTATGAGCTTCGCCTGCTGCTCGAACCGCATGGGGCGGCCAAGGCAGCCGCATTGATGGATGAGACGAAACTTGCGGTGCTTAAGGAGTCCGCAGGCGGGATGGCGCGCCGCGAAGGCAAGGATGAACGCCTGCGTTACTCCAACTTTGCGCGGCAGGACGCCATTTTCCACGACAGGATCATGGAATTTGCAAACAATGATCTCGTGCGCGAGACTCTCGCATTCCAGCATACGCACTTCCACCTCTTCCGCCTGATGTTCCATTCGCGCGTCACCGAGGAAGCGCTTGATGAGCATGAGGCCATTCTGGCCGCCTTCGCTGCCTCCGATCCTGTTGCCGCCGAACAGGCGATGTGCCGCCATATCGAGCATTCCCGCGACCGTTTGTTGCAGGCGTTCGACTGAAACTGCTCCATTGCCAGATGAAAAGGAACGACCATGCCAGGCAAGAAAATCCTGATGTTGACCGGTGAGTTCACCGAGGAATATGAGATCTTCGTCTATCAGCAGGCGATGGAGGCCGTCGGCCATATCGTCCACGTTGTCTGTCCTGACAAGAATGCCGGAGACCTGATCAAGACGTCGTTGCACGATTTTGAAGGCGACCAGACCTACACCGAAAAGCTCGGCCACTATGCGCTGATCAACAAGACGTTCTCCGACGCTGAGAAACAGCTCGACCAGTATCATGCCGTTTACTGCGCTGGCGGTCGTGGCCCGGAATATATCCGCACCGACAAGCGCGTGCAGGCGATTGTGCGTCATTTTCACGAGGCCAAAAAACCGATCTTTACGATCTGCCACGGCGTGCAGATTCTGATAGCGGTCGACGGCGTCGTCCGTGGCAAGAAGGTGGCAGCGCTCGCGGCTTGCGAACCAGAGGTCACGCTGGCTGGCGGCACTTACATCGATCTGTCTCCCACCGACGCCTATGTGGACGGGACGATGGTTTCGGCAAAAGGCTGGACGGCGCTTGCGGCGTTCATCCGCGAATGCCTGAAGGTGCTGGGAACGGAAATCCGTCACGCGTAGGGAGCGATGTTCCGACGCATTCCGGACGGAATGCGTCGGTGACTTGAACTGGATGTCTCCGGCCTGAGCGCTTCGACCAGTGACAAATGCTCGGGATCAGGCCGCGGCAGGTCCCGATGGCACTGGGTGTGTGTCAGCGTGCCTCAGCCAGTTTTGACCTTTCCTTCGTCAATGCGTCCGGCAGCACTGCGCATGCCTCGCGCCCAGCCGATGGCCGTTCGCCGATGATGGCTATCTCTGAACTGATGCCGGCACTACAGGCCTGCGGCAGCGGCAAGCCTCTAGGTCCGGGATTCTCGATGGTCACCGTTACGCATGCTTCGATGGGCGCGGAATCCTTCGGCGTTGCTCCGGGCGAAGCGAAGATCATGGCGACGCTCCGGACCGTGTACGACGACGATATGGAAAACCTCGTCGCGCAGGTCGAAGGGCTGATCCGCACTGCTGCGAAGCGTCACGGACTCCTCTGCGCGTACGAATATGACGACGTCTTCGCCGCTTCCATCAACGACCCCGAGGCGACGGCTATCCTCGCCAACGGATTGGAGCGAGCAGGTATTGGGCGGCACGACCAGAAGTTACCGTCGGTCGGTTCGGAGGATTTCGGGCAGTTCGGGCTGAGCGGCGCAAAGGCCGCGATGCTCTTTCTCGGGTCAGGCCCCGACTGGCCACGGGTGCATACTCCCGAATATGACTTTCGCGATGAGCTGATTCCGGTGGGTATCCGCATCTTCTCGGAGACGCTGGCGGCCTGTCTGGATAACAGCTGAATGCGATCATCCGCGATGTCCTGCCGACCGATGCCGCCGGCAGACGTGTGCGGATAAGGTGTCGATGTGACCAAGGTGTCGATGTGAC
This sequence comes from Mesorhizobium sp. WSM4823, assembly GCF_055811195.1. Classification (NCBI taxonomy): domain Bacteria; kingdom Pseudomonadati; phylum Pseudomonadota; class Alphaproteobacteria; order Hyphomicrobiales; family Phyllobacteriaceae; genus Mesorhizobium; species Mesorhizobium sp. WSM4823. The sequence goes on along the minus strand of NZ_JBVVQL010000008.1, from coordinate 262,004 downwards.
CAAGAGAAAGACAGGCTGCCATTGACAACCTTCCCGTTCAGCGAAGCCACCCCGGTGCAGTTTCAGGCGCTGCTGCCGAAGAGGTCCGACGTCGTGATCGTCGGCGGAGGCATCATCGGCGTGATGACGGCACTGTTTCTGGCGCGACGGAACATCTCGGTTACGCTTGTCGAGAAGGGCCGCATCGCGGCCGAGCAGTCATCGCGCAACTGGGGTTGGATCCGGCAGCAGGGCCGCGACGCTGACGAACTGCCGATCATGATCGAAGCGCGCCGCCTTTGGCGGCAACTTGCCGAAGAGTGCGGCGAGGATATCGGCCTGAGGCAGACCGGTATCACATACCTTGCGCGCACCGACACGGAGATGGCCGCTTTTGCCGAGTTCGTGCAGATCGCCGGCGCACATAATGTCGACACACGCCTCCTCGAACCGAAGGAACTCGCGGACCTGATCCCCGCCATGTCGCAGCGCTACAAGGGCGCGATGACGACTCCGTCGGACATGCGGGCCGAGCCTTGGGTTGCCGTGCCGGCGATCGCTCGCCTCGCCGGCAGGGAAGGTGTCACGATCATCGAGAATTGCTCGGCGCGCATGCTCGACCGCGCCGGCGGCCGGATCAGCGGCGTCTGGACCGAGAGGGGCCGCATTGCCACCTCTAACGTTCTGGTCGCCAGCGGCGCGTGGACATCGCTCTTCCTGCGCGCGCATGGCATCTCGATCCCGCAGCTCAGCGTCAGGTCGACCGTCGCCGCGACCGAGCCGATGCCCGAGATCCATGCTGGGGCGGCCGCCGACGAACACATCGCCTTCCGGCGGCGGCAGGATGGCGGCTATACGCTCGCGTCGGGCGGCGCCAGCCAGCTTTATATCGGCCCGGACGCATTCCGGCACGCGGTCAAGTACTTTCCCGCCTTGAGGGCAAATCCCTTGGGCACGCGATACCTCCCGGCGGCGCCTAAGGGATATCCGGACGGCTGGTCGACGCCGCGCAAGTGGGACGCAACCCAGGAAAGCCCGTTCGAGCGGATGCGCATCCTGAATCCCGCACCCGAGCCCTCCAGGCTCCGCTCGATCGAGCGCGGGTTCAGAGAGCTTTTCCCTCAGTTCAAGGAAGTGCGGCTGAAGGCGAGCTGGGCGGGCATGATCGATGCGATGCCGGATGTGGTGCCTATCGTCGATCGCGTCGCCGAGATTCCAGGCCTCGTCGTTGCGGCCGGGATGAGCGGCCACGGCTTTGGCATCGGACCGGGCATGGGCCGCGTCGTGTCGGACCTCATCCAGGGAAACAAGATCGGACACGATCTCAACAGGTTTCGCCTGTCGCGGTTCAGCGACGGCAGCCCGATCCGACTAGGCCCCGCTTTGTAGTCCGGCTCGATCGACGCCGGGCGGATGTCTTGCTTTGCATCAGTGGAATTCTTGATGCCAGGACGACCGCGTCACCTGGGCGGCGGCCAATCCGAGAGCAAAGTTATTCCGAACCTCGGCGAAGCTTCGCGCAGACGTTCGATCTCCTCAGGCGTCGGCGGAGCCACGACTTCGTCCGGTTGAAGTTCGTGGCCGGCTTCCGCAAGAAACCGGTCAAACAGAGCGGGGGTTCCGATCAATATGTATCTGACAGGATTGCCGCTCATATTCATAAGCTGGTGCGGAATGCGGCGCGGCAGGAAGATGCTCTCCCCTGCAGTCAGGCGTTGAGGCCGGCCATCGATCACCGCGGTCAACTCGCCTTCGATGATGTAAACCGTCTCGTCGTCCCTGGCGTGGACATGGATCGGCGTCCTCGTCCTTCCGTCGCTTCTGTTTTCAAAGAGGCAGAACTGCCCTGCAGTGTGTTCTCCGGACAGCAGACATTTCATGACGACGCCTGCAAGAACGAGCTCTTTGCTGTCGATGTCACTCATTGCGTTTCCTTCCCACAAATCGTGCGGGTGAAGGGTAGCGGGACCTCCATTCAGCGAGTTTCGGGATAGTGTGTAGGTGATTATTGGCGTTTCGTTGACGAGCTCATCATGCTGTCCGCCGACGACCTGTCGCGCCGTGGGGGATCGATGCTCGCCAGGATTGCGCGGGACCTGCGCTATTGGACGTCCGAAACAGGCACAACGCTTCAAGCTCATCGCCAATCTACTTGGTGACGCTCCACAATCTCTCCGCCGGCGAGCGTGCGACCGCAATGGCCAATCTGCGCCACCTCATCCTGCGCATCGCACGGCCCGTCTGGCAAGAAAGTCGTCAAGACGGTACTGAGGATGCAGTGAAGCGCGAGAGATCGCGGCGGTGGCCGACCAGTGGAGAAATCCCACTTCTGGCCTTGATATTGCCGACGCAATCCTGCAAGTCGCGGCGACAATGTGTGGCAACAAGAACTTTGGCGCCTTCGGCGTCTATCATTTAGCAGGAGCCGGCGAGACCAGCTGGAGCGGCTTTGCTCGCCATATCCTGGACACAAGCGCCATCCAGGGCGAACCCACCGCGCGGGTACGCGATATCGCGACAGCGGATTATCCGACCAAGGCTGAACGCCCCCGCAATTCGCGCCTGTCGACAGCGAAATTCGCAGCCACATTCGGATGGACGGTGCCAGACTGGCGGAATCGACAGACGACGTGGTGCCACGCCTTATTGGCGAAGAAGCAGGATAGGTCGGACACATGGACGAGCAAAAGCCCATCAAGAATCTCAAACAGGCTGCCGCCACGCCGGAAGCCGCTGGCAAGGCGGTGAAGGCCAGGGCCAGACAGCAGGCCGCCAAGCGCACCTGCATCATGGTGCTCGGCATGCACCGCTCGGGCACCAGCGCGCTGACCAGGACAATAAGCCTGCTCGGCGCGGAGCTGCCGAAAAAGCTTATTTCAAGCGACAGCAACAATGCGGCTGGCTACTGGGAACCGGCCGCATTGAACTCGCTCGACGATCGGATGCTTGCGGAGGCCGGCAGCCGTTGGGATGACTGGCGTGCCTTCGATATGGCCAATCTCGCCAAACCCCGCGCCCGATTCTACCGGGCCGAGATTGCACGGCTCCTAGAGGAAGAATACGGCGACGCGCCACTCTTCGTGCTGAAGGAACCGCGCATCTCACGCTTCGTGCCCTTCTATGCAGACATCCTGAAGTCGATGGGGATCGACGTGCGCTATGTGCTGACGGTGCGCAACCCGCTCTCCGTCATTGCCTCGCTCAGCAAGCGCGACGGCTCGACGCTGGGCTTTGGAGAACTTCTTTGGCTGCGCCACGAGATCGAGGCCGAACGCGCCACGCGTGGCAAACCGCGCGTTTTCCTAGCCTACGAGATCCTCATGAGGGACTGGCGGTCGGAAATTGAGAAGATGACGGCAGCGCTGAGCATCAACTGGCCGCGGCCGATGGACGAGGCGGCGATCGAGGTCGACGCTTATCTCTCACACAAGCATCAACATCACGCAGCGGGCGACGCCCAACTGCTCGCCGATGAACGCATCGCCGGCTGGGTCAAGGATGCATATGCCGCCTTTACGGACCTTCGCGAGGACGAACAGGACGTCGGAGCGCTGGCCATGCTCGACAGGGTCAAGACCGAATTTGACGCGGTCTCGCCGATCTTCGGTGAGGCATTCTTCTCCGAGTTGCAGGCACGACAACAAAGATCCACGCAGACGCAGGTCGATCTGCAGCGGCTTGCGAGCGAAAACGCACGACTGGCCGAGGAACGCGCCGTCGAGATTGAGAAGCTGACGTCCGAAGCCCGGCAAAAAACCGCAGAATGGTCCGAGCACGAGGCGCGGTTTGCGCAAGAGCGGGCCGAACTGGGTCATTTGCGCGATGAGCATGCGGTCGAGATCGAGCACCTTGCGCGCAAGTACGAGCAAAGCCAAGCTGAGATCGAGTCGAAAACGGCGGAAGCTCAAGCGCTTCAGGCGCAGTTTAAAATCGAGCGCGAAGCGCGTCAGCTAGCCGAGGAGCGGGCCGGCAAGGAACGCGCTCGCGCCCGCCTTGAAGAAAAGCGCCTGCGCGATACGCTAAATGCGGTTTATGGCAGTACGTCTTGGCGTATCGCCGCACCAGTTCGTGCTGTGAAATACGGCATGCAAGCTTTCGCGCGATTGCCTTCTGCGGGACGCTTATCTCTATCACGCCGAGCCTATATCGCTTGGCATGGCCTGCCGATGTCGATTGGTACAAAGGAGAAGCTCAAAAGCACGATCTTTAAGACGTTGCCTTTCCTTTTCAAAGAAACAACCGCGTATCGCGCGTGGCAAGATTTTCATGCCTCGGACAGGGAGGAAGTTGCTAATCCGCCCAAGCAAGCAGCAAAAGCAAGCTCAGTGTCGCAAAAAGTGGATTATATTCCACGTCTTAACGCACTACCTCCGAAGGACAAGCCTGCGAAGGTGGTCGCTTTCTACTTGCCTCAGTTCCATCCCGTTCCCGAAAATGATGCTTTTTGGGGACAGGGGTTTACGGAATGGACAAATGTTCGATCTGGTCAACCCCAGTTTGACGGGCACTACCAGCCTCATGTGCCAGATGAACTTGAGTACTACAACCTGCTCGACCCCGAAGTGCAGCGCCGTCAAGTCGAACTGGCAAAACTTTACGGTTTGGGGGGATTTTGCTTTTACTTCTATTGGTTCAACGGACAGCGGCCACTAGAGAAACCTGTCGAGAATTATCTTAACGACAGCGGGCTTGATTTGCCGTTCTGCTTGTGCTGGGCTAACGAAAACTGGACCAGGACATGGGATGGTAGGGAGAGCGAAATTCTGCTAGCGCAGAAGCATTCGCCAGAAGACGATATAGCATTTATAGCGCATGTTTCCAAATATCTGCGTGACCCTCGGTATATCCGTATCGACGGAAAGCCCTTGTTACTTGTTTATCGCCCAAACATTCTCCCTTCGGCCAAAGAGACTGCTCAGCGCTGGCGGGAATGGTGCCGGAACAATGGCGTAGGGGAAATCTATCTCGCATACACTCAATCATTTGAGCGAGTAGACCCCGCGATGTATGATTTTGATGCAGCCGTTGAGTTCCCTCCAAACATGGAGGCCAAGAGTTCCGAGTTACCGAATCTCCGGGCAAACGTGAAGGCATTGCGAAACGATTTTTCGTGCAGCGTGTTCGACTGGCGCGCCCTGGTAGAAAGAAGCCGAGACTATAGCACGCCGGGGTACAAACTATTCCGCGCAGTTTGCCCTAGCTGGGACAACACTGCACGTAGAAAGCACCTTAGCCGTATTTTGCTTAACAGTTCACCGGTCGGCTACCATGAGTGGCTCACGAATGCGATAGAAGAGACATCCGCCCGCCTTCAGAACCCTGAAGAGCGGTTGGTCTTTGTGAACGCTTGGAACGAGTGGGGTGAGGGCGCGCATTTGGAGCCCGACGCCCGGTACGGGTATGCATACCTTGAAGCTACGCGTTTGGCTCTTGCAGGCGCTGCCTATGTACCAACCTCGAGGAGAGGTTCGGCATGGATCTCCGGATACCGTCACGGACAACTGCATTTTGCGGAAGAAAAACCCGTCGTACTGTTGTGCACGCACTCTAGCGGCGAACACGTATTTGGAGGAGAGCGAAGCTTCTTAAATGTCCTTGATGCTATGCTCACAATTGATGTCAATGTTATTTGCTGTGTTCCGCGCAACAACAATGCTGAGTATATAAACGCCATTGAGCAGCGTTCGGTTGGAATATATGCTCTTCCATATCAGCAGTGGAGCCCATTACCAGAAGACGAAGCGGTTATAGAGGAATTTGTCAAAATACTTCGTCGACACGGTGTAAGTTTGCTTTACGCCAATACGATAATGCTTCGTGAGCCGCTTGTTGCGGCGCGCCGGTGCGGTATCAAAACTATCGTTCATGCACGTGAAATTATCAATCAAGACCCGACGATGGCTAGTCAGATCGGGCTTCATCCCGATGAGATCGTGTCGCAGGTTCTCGCAAGAACAGACCATGTTATTGCAAATTCGGAGGCTACTGGAAAGTGTTTCGACAAGGCGAAATCTCTGAGTGTCGTGCCCAACGCCGTAGACGTCGATGAATTAGACCTGCCGAATACAGTAGATAAGGCGGAAATCCGCTTTGCGATGGTGAGCAGCAATCTTCGTAAGAAGGGCCTCTACGATCTTGTCGAACTCGCAGGACGCTGCGAAACCGTTGCACCCAACGCCAGATTCTTGATTATCGGACCGGAGAACTCAGACATCGTCACTTTGAGCGACAATCAGCGAAAGGGGAAAGTTCCTCGAAATATTTCATTCCCAGGCTATCGTGCTACGCCCCGCGAAGCGATGGCCGAGGCAGATGTTATTCTTAATCTGTCGCATTTCGCAGAATCATTTGGTCGCACGGTAGCGGAAGCGATGGCGGCGCGACGTCCTGTCATCGCTTACGATTGGGGGGCCATTCCCGAGCTGGTGCATCATGGGGAAACAGGATTTCTTGTTGGCTATCGTAACTTGGACGAATTGACCACACGCGTGAAGGAGGTCTGTGAAAACCCCGACCTCATTTCCCAAATGGGGGAGCAAGGGCGAGCGCTTGCCACAAAATTGTATTCTCAAAATGCCCTTAGAAAGCGGCTAAATGACGTCTTTGCTGGCATTCTCCAAGACAGCCAATCTTGGTCCGCAATTGGCAAAGAAGGACGTAACAAAGATGCACTGCCATTGCCCAATGTCACTGTTATTGTCCCAGTCTATAATGCCCCTGAGGAAACGAAGCGTTGTATAGAATCTTTAAGATCGTGGACTGATTTTTCGAATGCAAGGGTATTGATAATTGATGATCATAGTACCGATCCGGGAATTTCCTCCATATTGGGCGAGTATGAGAATTTTGGCAGGATCACTGTTCTGAGGAACGACAAGAACTTAGGCTACACGAAAACGATCAATCGGGGTATTCAGTGGGCCGGGAACGACGACGTCGTGCTCCTCAATAGCGACACTATTGTAACACCTGGCTGGCTCGACGGATTGCGCAGTGTGGCATATCATGCACCGGACATGGGAACGGTAACGGCCATGGGGGACAACGCCGGTGCGTTTTCCTTCCCGGAGTCCAATCGATCCAATCCGAAGCCCGACGATGTTACAAATGAAGAGTGGGCACGGGCGATCCTGCAGCGAACCGCGGCCTGCGAGCCGGTTGAGGTGCCTACCGGCTCTGGGTTTTGCATGTATATACGCCGCGATCTGATACACAAAATCGGACTTTTCGACGAAGAGGCCTTTCCGCGCGGATACGGCGAGGAAAATGACTTTTGCATGCGCGGTCTAAGAGCCGGGTGGCGCAATGTCATTTCACCACGCTCATATGTATTTCATGTGCGAACAGCTAGTTTCGGAAAGGAAAAAGAGCAGCTTGTTCAAACCGGGGTCGACAAAGTAACGAAGAGATATCCTGACTATGCGGCAAAGGTGAAGACAGCGTTCGGATCCCCAGAAATGAATGCATTGCGGCAAGCTGCAAGGCAGGCAACAGAGGAATCGAGCGGCAAGACTCTGCGACGGGCTATAACCGGGACAAGCCCGCTTTGAGCAAGCTCATCTTTGAGCTGACGATGCTATGCGCTTGACGGCCTGATATCCTTAGCCGAGGTATCATAAAAAAGGATTTATCGCTTTCCGACGCGGGTCTGCGGACATCGACTGGCGAACTTTCACGCTGTCAACAAGCTATTTTATCCAAGGTCACGCGTTTCATAGCTTGTAGCCGGATTTTTGTTTGTTATGTCATTACAGGCCAGCAAGAGTGAAGTTGAAAGTGCTACGGGATCGCAGTTGCCCCGGCAGGAGCTTCGGTATAGTCGAGGAGATCGGGTAGAAGCGCGCCGGCGGACGCAGTGGTGTCTTTTCGGTTGAAATGCCGGGCTAGAGGTGCCAAACACTTGCCTAGGCGGGCGTAGGCGTGGCCATATTGGAGCATGTGCCCCAAGATAGCTGTGAGATAACACTTGACCGAGCACAGCCATCTTTCTGATGACCAGTGGTTTGGGGCAGTTGCCGGCATCGGTATGGCGCCATTGTTCGGTTTACCCGATGAGCGTACCCAAGTCAGGACTGTGGGAAAAAGCGGACAAGCGGCTTTGAAAGACGCTTTCATGTTTTGGCAGTTCATCCGCCGCACCGCGACGGCGAATGGAAGGCCGATCACTCCGAGACCAAGGTCCTTGATTTCGGCGTTTCGTGGGCTCGAATTCTGCGCTTTTTTCTGCGCGACACGCCGGTTGACAATCTCTACGGCGTCGACGTCGAGGACCGGTTCCTACAGCACGCTCGCCGCGATGTACCGGGGGCAAGTTATTCGCTTATCAGGCCAGAACCGCCGCTGCCCTACGAGAGCGACAAGTTTGATGTAATCTATGCAATGTCGGTTTTCTCGCATTTGCCTCGAAAGTCCGCCGATGCTTGGGTCCGGGAGTTTTCCCGGGTTCTTAAACATCGCGGCGTTGCCTTTTTGACCACGCGGCCCCGCGCTCATCTGCGGACGAAGGACCCTGCCTACGCCAAGGCGATCGGTGATCCAGCCGCGGCAGAGGCCAAATACGGCCATGGCGAGTTTTTGTTTTACCCGTTGCACGGCGGCGGCGTCTTGGCCGAAAGTCGCTACGGCGAAGCGGCTATCCCGCCCGCTTATGTCGAGCGGAACTGGTCAGCATGGCTTCAACCGAAAGGCTTCTTCCAGAACTATTCCGAAACTTACCTTCAGCCGTGCTTTGTGCTACAGAAAACCGGCCAAAGCCTGGCACCAAGATAGCGGCCACACTATGTTTTTGATGGGCCAATTGCCCGAGAATTATAGGTTCACTACCAAAGACCCATGAAGCAGAGAATTGATTGGCTCGGGATCCCATGAACCCATTCCTCGCGACTGTGCAGAACTCCGGTTCTCTCAAGTGCAATGTATGCGGAGGGACAACCTTTCTCGATATGAACAAGCGAGTGAAGGTCCGTTGCGGTACATGTGGCTCGCTGGAAAGAACCCGTGTCATCAAACTCCTGTTGGACGACCTTGGACTTCCGAAACCAGATATGCGGATCCTGCATCTTGCGCCGGAAGGTGGTCTAGCGAAGTATCTCAGGAGTCGCGTAGGGAAGGCGAATTATGATGCCCGCGATATAGACATCAAACGCTATTCCCACGTGGACGTGAGCTACTTTGATCTGGTGAAGGATGCTCATAATCTCCCATCGGAAACATTCGACATCGTGATACACAGTCATGTCATGGAGCATTTGCCATGCAACGTAACGGCGATTCTCTACCACCTTCACCGCTCACTGACACAGCGCGGCGTCCACATCTTTAGCTTCCCGATTTACGGCGCTCACTATGAAGAATCGCTATTCCCGCTATCTGAGGAAGAGCGCCAACGACGCTTCGGGCAATTCGATCATGTCAGGAAATTCGGGATCCAAGACCTCCATTTGACGCTAGGGATGATCTTCAAAATCCCTGACCGCTATGACCTCACCGATCGGTTCGCAGAGACCATACTCCAGCAAGCCAACGTACCCGATACCGCATGGCGCGGGTACTCTGGACACAGCGTTTTCACCATCCGCAAAGATGATATAAGTCTGCGTTAAATTGCCGGTACATGGAACGGCAGATGGGAAAGATCGGACGAACAAAACTTGGATGAGGAATGGTGCGAGAATGTGTGATGGTCAGGGTTTTGATCAGGTCGCCCTTAGCATGAGGCTGCGAAGTACAAATGCTCCACCGCCCGGTGGCCTCGCCGCAAGCCGAGATTGATGTTGAAGAGCGTATCGGCACGGCCGTTTAGGCGGCATCTTGGCCGAAAGTCATTACGGCGAAGCGGCTATCTCGCCCGCTTATGTCGAGCGGTACTGGTCGGCATGGCCCGAGCCGGAAGGCTTCTTCCAGAACATTCCGAAACCTCTCCCATCTCATCACGAAATGTCGATGTCGGCAGCATCTTTATCCAGGCAACGAGATGATCAGACGATCATTTCATTCGGCAGGTGATCGCACGGTACGCCTTCGCTCGGTCATCCAATTAAGAAACGCCTTTCCGGCCTTCTGCCCGGGTACCTCGATCCAACGAAAACTTACCCAAGAAACGGCGCTGACGACTGGGATAGTGATGGCGATCGAGGTGCCGACCTTCAACCAAAGTGAGGTGGGCGTCCCATAAATCTCCCGATATATCGGTGAGAGCGCATAAATCACAAAGGGATGCCACAGATACATCGAGTAGCAGATTGTCGCGTAAAACCGCGTTACTGCATTCGAGAATAGCGGGATTGGGCTGATGGCTAGGCCGATCAGGAGCGTTGCGTAGCCAATCGCCGTCAGATGATCCATCTCGAACGCTGTATCGGCGTATTTGTTGAGCGCCATCACCCAAACCAGGCTGAGGCCAAGACAAGAAATCAGCCAGCCAATGGAGGGATCGATGTTCTTGGATTTGACGTACTGGTAGACGTCAAAGGCGATCATCCCGATCACGAAGACCGGGAAGTGGTGCAGCAGATTGGAGTGGCTATAGCGCCGAGCCAACGTCGGGTCACCGATCAATGGGATGACATACTGATCGAAGGCATATACGGCCCATGCGGCCATGATGGCCAAAACGGCCTTCTTCCAGATCGTCTCCAGGCGGAAATAAAGAAGCGGAAATAGTAGGTAGAATGGCATCTCGACGCCGATTGTCCAACTCGCCCAGACGATGCCGGTTACCCATTCCGGATTGAAGTTGAACGCGAAGAAAATTGTCGCGAATATCTTGCTCCAGTCGAATGTCATGTCGCGCCAGACGTAATCTCTCCAAATCGTCAGTGGGAGCATGAAGTAATACAGCGGGGCGATACGAAAAAGCCGCGCCACAGCATAGCTGAGCATGGGACGATCATATTCGAAGTGCTTGGGCATCGAATAACAGAGAGAGAATGCGCTGATCACGAAGAACAAGATCACGCCTGAGCCGCCGAATTCTAAGAAAGTTTTTAACGGACGCGGAAATAAGAGCCGCGGCACAAAGACCGTGTGGAAGATCACCACGTAGAGAACAGCGAGACCGCGCCCATCATCCAAAAAATCGAGCCGTTTTCGGCGTTCATCCATGGTAAAAGGCGCTCCAAGCAGCCGGCGTTGAGCACCCATCTACGTGTGATGAGGCGCAAGTTTTTGCGGAAAGACAATTGCGCGAGTTTCCCCACAACGCAAGCTGCGCGTTCGCAAGCGCGCGCTTGACGATTTCAGCGGGAGGGGGCGTGGGTAAGATCGCTTGACGGCGCCGGCTTGGCTGAAATCAGGTCCACCGCCGGTGGATAGTATCGACCTTGGCGATTCAGGTAATTTCGGTAACGCCGGCGACATCGACGTCCAGCGCTATCCCACGTGGACGTGAGCTACCCGATCGCTCGATCAAGCCATCAACGTGAAGCACGAACTGGCGCGGTTGGCGCAGGGCGGGCCTGCTTGCCGAACCACTCATCAGCCCCGCAGAACGTCTTCAACCGGGCTTCCTCCAATTCCGCAATCTTATTGCAGGTCTTCTGAAGCAGCGCGTGGTTGTGGCTCGCCAGCACGATGATCCCGGCCTTCTCGGCCATCTCGTCCATGCGCTGCCGCGCCTTGTCCTGAAAATTCGGGTCGCCGGCGCCGATCCACTCGTCCATGAGGAGGATCTCGGGCTCGAAGCTCGTGGCGATGGAAAAAGCCAGCCGCGCCGCCATGCCTTGGCTATAGGATTTGAAGGGCAGATCGATGAAATCGCCGAGTTCGCTGAACTCGATGATGTCATCCATGCGTACCCTGATTTCATCGGAGCTCCAGCCATTGATGAGGCCGCGCAGTTCGATGTTGCGCCGTCCGGTGGCCTCGGTGCGGAAGCCCAGTCCGATGTTGAACAGCGCATCGACCCGCCCGTCGATCGCGACCGTGCCGATTGTCGGCTCGTAAATGCCGTAGAGCACCTTCAAAAGCGTGGTCTTGCCGGCGCCGTTCGCGCCGACGAGGCCAAGCCGATCGCCCGCCTTGAGCGAAAAGCTCACACCCTCGAGCGCCGTGACATGGCGGGCGCGGCCCACCCCTTCGATGCGCCCGCCCGTCGGCATGCGCCTGTCGCGCGGGGCCAGCGTCAGCTTCTGGCGGATCTTGTAGCTGAGGCCGATATTGTTGGCGACGATCGAAACCATCAGAGCACGAACACGATCTTCTTGCGATAGCCGCCCAGCAGCAGCACAGCCAATAGCCACAGGAAGAGGATAATTATGGCGCAAATGCCAAAGGCGCTGACCGGGAATTCGCCGTTGATCACCGGCAGGCGCACGATCTCGAGGAAATAGGTGAAGGGGTTCCAGCGGTAGAGTTCGCCACGGATGCCGCCGCCCGGGTGCATCCAGAATATCGGAGTGAGAAACATGCCGATGCGCATAAGATTTTGCACGATAAAGCTCAGATCGGGGAAGAAGGCACCGGCCACAGCGAAGATCATGATCGCCGCCGGCGTCGCCACAACGATCATGACGAGCGCCAGCCCCGACCAGAGCCAGTCAACTGTGAGCGGCGTGCGCACCAGAAGCAGAATGGCAAGGCAGCCGGCCATCGCATAGCCCGCCCGGATCACCGACTGCATGGTCATGCGCATGACATAAACGGTGAGCGGCAGGGTGGTGCCCTTGATGAAGCTCTCCTCGCGGGTAAAGAGCGTGACGCTCTGGGTGATCACTTCCGTGAGATAGAGCCAGACGAACAGCCCGGTTGCCACATAGGCGGCAAAATGCGGCACCGAGCGATTGTCGCCGAACATGAGGACGAAAGTGCCGGCAAAGGCCAGGTAGTTGATCAACAGCCAGATAGGTCCGAGCGTCGTGCGCTTGTGCTGGTCGCCGATATCCTCGTGGGCCAGCGCCATCCACACATTGCGCATTCTGAGGCCGCGATCGAAATCGGCAAGCGCGCTTCGTACCACCTTCAATATCATCGTCCCTGTAAAGCTTGGCGCTGGTATCACAGGCCCGGCGCGAAGCAAAGCGGGCTCGTCGTGCGCCGACGGCATTCGCACATGTTCAAAGCCGATCGGTGGCGCAGGACCGGGATTTTGGAATCAATAGGTCGTCGGCCCATCGGGCTCAAAAATATCTGGCGATACCCCCAACTCCGCGTTATGCGATACAAAGTGGCGGGCTGGGATTGGCACTGTAATATGTGGTCGATGACGGGTGACATTCGATCTGGCGCCATTTAGTTGTCCGTATCCTTGCGCCTGGAGTACAGTACTACCCAATGAATTCACGTTTTGAAGCCTTATTCGGACTTCGACCGGACATGCGGCGCGTCTTTATCATGGTTCAGGACGTCGTCATGGTCCTGGTCGCGGTGGCGCTCAGCCTGTTGCTATCGGAGTCGAAACTTTCGTTCGAGGCGTTCTCCACTACTGGGCTGACGTTCTGGGCGAGCGTCGTCATTCTCAGCCATGTGCTGTTCAGATGGTGTGGCCTCTACAACACGGTCTGGCGCTTCGCGTCGACGCCGGACTTTTTCAATATCCTGAAGAGCTGCGCGATTTTGACTGTCACGCTTTATGGCACCTCGCTCCTGGTTCGTTCTTTTCAGCCGACGACCGGCCTGAACGAGCGCCAGTTCATCGTCTTCTTCCTCGTGTCCTTCACGATCATATCGGCCCCTCGGCTCTTCTACCGGTTTCTTCGTGACGGAGCGAGCTGGCGAATCCTGAACCGCAGGAGCGACAGGGCCCTGACCAAGCAGGCGCTGTTCGTTGGCAGGCTGAGCGAAGCCGATGTGATCATCCGTTTCATGCGTACCGCGGAGCCCGCCGAATACTCCATCGCCGGGATCATGGCGATGGAGGATGCGGCGCGATCGGGCACGCAGATCCAAGGAGTGCCTGTGGTGGCCGTCCGGCCCCATTTGGTTGAGGTCTTGGAAGAATATACAAACGGCACGGAACATCTCGACCTGCTGATTTTCGGAAACGGGGCCGAGCACGAGATCGAGGAGTATTCAGAGCTGGTTCGCGTCGCCCGGCACAGTGGCATAGCCGTGGTGCAATTCTCAGGGTTTTCCGAACTAGGGCAGGGCGGAAAGCTGGTTCTCGACGCGGTCGAGATGGAAACGATCCTGCGCCGTCCAGCGGTGCCTTCCGACATCGAGCGTATCGGCACTTTTGTCAGTGGCAAGCGCGTCTTGGTGACGGGCGGAGCCGGCTCCATCGGGCGAACGCTGGTTCGGCGGTCGCTGGAACTGGGCGCCGAAGCGGTTCTGGTCGTCGATCTGTCCGAATTCGGCATTTTCCAGTTGAGCCAATATATCGACGAGAAGGATCACGATCGTCTGAAGGCGCGCATAATCGACGTGGCGGACCGGCGGCAAATGACGCGTGTCGTCAGCGAATTCAAACCCGGTATCATCTTTCATGCTGCCGCGCTTAAACACGTCCCCTTGCTCGAGGAAAACTGGGATGCGGCGATTCAGACAAACATTTTCGGAACGCTTGTCTGTGCAGAGGTGGCCGCCAAATGCAAGGTTCCGCAATTCGTGCTTATCTCGAGTGACAAGGCGGTTGACCCGACATCCGTGCTTGGCATGACAAAACGAGCCGCCGAGCAGATCGTGAGCGCCTTGCATGAAACGCATGCGATCGAGCCAAACGGACACCACTCCGGGCACCGCTCCGGCACCAAGTTCATTGCCGTCCGATTCGGGAACGTTTTTGGCAGCAGCGGGTCAGCGGCGACCATATTCCAGGCACAGATCGAGGCCGGGGGACCCGTCACCATTACGGACCGGCGCATGACGCGCTATTTCATGACGGTGGCGGAGGCCGTTGACCTCGTCATCATGTCGGCGGCCGATGCGGCTTTGCGACAGGGCGGAGAGGATTACGCTGTTTACATGCTCGATATGGGCAAACCAGTGGCCATACTTGAAGTCGCCGAGACGATGATCCGCATGGCTGGAAAAAACCCCTATGCGGATATCCCGATCCGGTTCACCGGAATAAGGCCGGGCGAGAAACTTCATGAAACGCTCTACGGCGAAAATGAGGAGATCGTCGAGCTCAGCATCTCCAAGGTTTTTGGCCTCAGAACGGACATCATCGAGTGGCCGGTGGTCCGGACCGCGTTAACGGCGCTGGAAACAGCAATGAAGATCCAGGACAAAGCCTCGGCCCTTGCCGTGCTGGCAGGCCTTCATCAAGCAGAGAAATTCCCGGGCGACGCACATTGGGAGACAAGTCCGAAAACAGTTGGACAATTAGGTTAGCCTATTTCTGGACGATTGTGATTGGATGAAGCGAACAATCCCAGGGCCGTTCTCCAGGCATTTGCAGATGACACCAAAATCGTGAGCAAACAAGATCAGCGCGTGGCCATATTGATGGGCACGAAGGACGGCGCGGCTTTCCTCGAAGAACAGCTTGGTTCTCTCCTCGCGCAGTCGCATTCCCTGGTCGATCTGTGGATTTCCGACGACGGTTCGACCGACGGCACGCCCGCCATCATCGGCACCTGGAAGCCCCGCTGGCATAAGGGTCGACTGACCTTGGTGGACGGCCCCCGCCAGGGTTTCGCTGCCAATTTCCGATCGATGATCATCGATCCACGGATCGAGGCGGATTACTATGCCTTTTGCGATCAGGATGACATCTGGGAGTCCGACAGGCTGGAAAGCGCCGTCCGCTGGATGCGGACAGTCGACGCAAAAATACCAGCCATGTTTTGTTCCAGAACCGCGACCATGTCCGAAACCGGAAGCATAGTCGGCTATTCGCCGCTGTTCCAACGGCCGCCATCCTTCCGCAACGCTCTCGTGCAAAGCATAGCCGGCGGCAACACGATTCTGCTTAATCGGGCGGCGCGCGACCTGCTGGCCAAGGCCTCGTCAAGAACACATTTTGTCAGTCACGACTGGTGGGCCTATCTCATCGTGACAGCCGCCGGAGGCGTTGTTCGTTATGAGCCGCGCCCTCTGGTGCGCTATCGCCAGCATGAGGCGAATCTGGTGGGAGCTAATGTTTCATGGCGGGCACGATTTTCCCGGCTCGAACACCTGTTGAACGGCGGGTTTGCCCGTTGGACAGATGAAAATCTCAATGGCTTGGCCGCCAATCGGGATCTTCTCACGAAGGACGCGGCCGCATGCCTCAGCCTGCTCGCAAGGTCACGAAAAGGCAATATTTTGAGCCGTTTGAGCCTGTTGCGCAGGAGTGGCGTCTATCGGCAGACCCCTTTTGGAACATTCGGACTATATCTCTCGCTCGTCGCGGGCCGGATTTGATATGTCTTACCCAAAAGCCTTCCCCCTGGTTTGGCCCGGGGCCGCGGCGTTTCGGGAATGAAGAACTTATTTTTGAATAGGGAGCGTTGTCGGGCATTCATGAAGGCGGCGAAGCGGATCTTCGACCTCGCGGTGGCGGCGCCGTTGTTGCTGATCACATCACCGTTTCTGTTGATCGCCGGCCTGGCAATCCGACTGTCGTCGCCTGGGCCAGCGCTCTTTTCTCAAACGCGGGTCGGCCGCGATGGCAGGCTTTTTCGCTGCCACAAGCTCAGAACGATGGTTCTGGGAACGCCGTCATTGCCCTCGCATGAGGCGCCGGCAAATTCCGTTACTGCGGTCGGAAAAGTCTTGCGCCGGTTCAAGCTTGATGAACTGCCGCAGCTCTGGAATGTGCTGAAGGGTGAGATGAGCCTGGTCGGGCCGCGCCCATGCTTGCCCACGCAAACGGAACTGATCGAATACCGCAAGCAGTTGGGCGTGTCATCAATGCTTCCGGGCATAACCGGACTGGCTCAGATCCGAGGCATCGACATGTCGGCCCCGTTGCTTTGTGCCGAAACCGATGCAGCCTATCTCAAGGCAGCGTCGTTCGGCCTTGATGTCAGGATTCTGCTTGGAACGATCTATCGGGCCTGAGCAAGTTTGCTGAGCCGCGCCCTTTCGCGCAGTCGCTCGATCGTGTCGGTTTCCGGCAACCAGCCCTCCGAAACAAGCAGGGACGGATCGCATCTTTGCGTTGCAGTCAAGCTGTCCCAGAATTTGCGTTTGCCCAGCAACGATGCGACCGGCCGTATCAGGCCGGCAGGTACCGGAACCAGGCGTTTCGGCCGCTCAAAGCCTCGTCGAAAGGCTTCGATGATCGCCGCAACCTGGACCGGCCGCACGTCGCTGGCGACATAGACGGGGCGATGCGGGCCTGAATGGGTCAGCAGGTGCGAAACCGCCCTCACTGCGGCCTCGCACGATATCAGCGAACGGACGCCCGCCAGGGCGGCTGTGGGCAGGGGCAAGGCGGTGTCGGCCAGGCGCATCAGTGTTGCCAGATTCCCCCTCATGCCGGGTCCGTAGACGGGCGGCAGGCGCAGCACAGTGGCGGCATCCGAGCGGCCGGACGATGCAAAAGCATCCAGGACCCTGATCTCGCCTTCGCGTTTCGAACGTCCATAGGCACATTGCGGGGCAGGGGTCGTCCCTTCGTCGATCGTGCCGCTGAATCCGGCGTCGACCACAGCCCGGATCGAAGACAGGTAGACGAAGCGTCCGCTCGCCTGTGCGGCCGCGGCGCGCGCGAGCCGCTCGGTCAATTCGGCGTTGGCTTTCATGTAATCGGCTTCGGTTGCGTTGCCTTGATCGTTGTTCAAGCCGGCGCAGTGGACGACATGCGTGACGTCTTGCATGATCGTCGCAAAGACCCCGACAGGCGCGTCGAAATTCGGCAGCATGAAGATGTCATTTTGCGAACCGAGCTTTTCCGGGTGCCGGGAGGCGATCCGCACGTCGAACTCGGCGTCTCGGAGGTGTTGCACGACGAGGCGCCCGATGAACCCTGTCGCGCCTGTCACCAACGCTTTCATTGCCATGCCCGAAGCTGCTACCCGGCAGCCGATGTCGCGGGAAGCGCCTGTTCGTCCGCCAGCGACATATGGCGCCCCGATGCAAGATATGTCCCCGACACCAGGAATACCATCAGCACCGAATCCATAATGTCATGGCCGACCAGGATGCCTACCATTCCGCCGGTGAGATAGGTGATGACGACGATGATGATCATCGTCGCGCCGAACCGTTCGACAGGATCGATGCTGGTGCGCAGCACTTTGGCTGCGTTTCTGGTGGCAACGACGAAGATAGCCGCCAACGTAACTGCTCCCAGGATTCCGGCTTCCACCAGTGCAGTCAGAAAGCCGTTATGGAAGTGGCTGAAGCCGTGGACCATGCCGAACTGCTCTTGGAACCCCTGTTTCATCAGCAGCCGCGTCGCGCCCACCCCATGTCCGAAAAGCGGCATTTCGCGAAATGCGTCGAGGCCAATTTGCCACATGGCAACGCGAAATCCCAAGGCGGTGCTGTAGTTGCCATGCGCCTTGAGCGCCTCCCAGTCGGAACGGAGGAACTCGGCCCGCTCCAATATTGTCTGGAATCCAAAAGCAGCGATCGCGAGGCCGGCCACGCCCAGTATCAACAACAGGCGAAGGGCGTTCCTGCCCCTGAGCTTCTGTCGATTGATCAGCAGAACGGCTATGCCTGCAATCAGCATCGCCATCCAGATGATGCGCGAACCGGAGAAGAGAATGGCGACTGTCCCGGCCAGCGCGGCACAGGCGAGAAGACTCCTGGCCCTTTCGATGCCCGATAAAGCACCAGCCATGCATACCAGAACACTGAGGCAGGTGACCGTCGCGAACACGATCGCATTTCCAGCACCGCCTTCAACCCTCGGCATGCCGAGCCACCAGTACTGAATACCCGTCAACAGCAACGCGCCGAAACAAGCGGCCATGCTGCTTAGTATGATGACGCGGACAAGAGTGGTTTTCTGGGAAATGCTCCAGATCGAGTATGAGAAGGGGAAAAACAAGAAGGTGATCAGCGGCACAAGATGCGACGCATCCCTGGCAACCGAGTTGTTAACGAGGGAAGCAAGGATAACCGCCCCGCAATAGGCATAGATCGCGATCATCAGTGCGATCATGGGTTTATCAATGTTGAAGCGCCGTCTCTTCAGGGCAATCAGAAGGACGGACCAGAGACCGCCACCATTGAATACAAAGCTGACGACAGACCCCAGGACCGGTGGGAAAAAGAAGCAAAGAATGGAGAAATAGATATTGACACGCGAAGGTGTGAATTGTTGGTTTATCGATGAAAGCCTGTCCAAAGGTATAATTCGCATTCTTGGTGGTCTTTGATATGAGGATTTAACGTGACCGTCGCTGGTGCGATGATCTTCCAGATTCTAATGCCACAGGGCTACGCGCGGTGGCTCATTCAGGAGCCGGTATAGCGGCTGATCACGGTTTTCGATAGTGCGGCATGGTCGGGCTGCCATCAAAATCGACGGTGTTGCTAATCCAAGGCCTGCGGCTGCAGTGACGCCGATCTCGGCCCTCGGGACATATTTTTCTTGGGCTCCCTAGGCCATCAGCCTATTGAGCAGGAATTTCCGGATTCTGGTTCCCGCGTGGAAGATTCATTCCCGAACCACTCTAGGGCAGGCCTGTCTTGCATTGTTATAAACAATGGCGATCTGCTAGAACGCCTGCACGAAAATGAGATTGTCCAGAGTGAAGCTTGAACCGGGCAGCTGAAAATTGCGCCTGATGCACGATGCAAGATCTGGATGGCACGAGAGAACGCTCACAGTCCATGAACATCGCGCTTACGCACCTTCAGCGGCTTGAGGCCGAGTCCATCCATATCTTTCGCGAGGTTGCTGCGGCCTTCGCCAAGCCGGTCATGCTCTACTCGGTCGGCAAGGATTCCTCCGTGCTGATGCACCTTGCGATGAAAGCGTTTTATCCCGCCAAGCCGCCCTTTCCCTTTCTTCACGTCGACACGACCTGGAAATTCCGCGAAATGATCGCCTTTCGCGATCAGATGGCGCAGAAGCTCGGTTTCGATCTGCTGGTCCACGTCAACGAAGAGGGGGTGCGCGACAACATCAATCCCTTCGACCATGGCTCAAACACCCATACGCATGTGATGAAGACCGTGGCGCTGCGGCAGGCGCTCGACAAATACGGCTTCGATGCAGCCTTTGGCGGTGCTCGTCGCGACGAGGAGAAGTCGCGCGCCAAGGAGCGGATATTCTCGTTCCGCAACGCCCAGCACGTCTGGGATCCGAAGAACCAGCGGCCGGAGATGTGGAAGATCTTTAACACCCGCATCGCCTCTGGCGAATCGATCCGCGTCTTTCCGTTGTCGAACTGGACCGAACTCGACATCTGGCAGTACATTCTCCAGGAAGACATCCCGATCGTGCCGCTCTATTTCGCTAAGGAACGGCCAGTCGTGGAACGTGACGGCATGCTCATTCTGAGGGATGACGACCGCATGGAACTGCGCCCGGGCGAGACGGTGGAGAACCGGTTGGTGCGGTTTCGCACGCTCGGCTGCTATCCGCTGACTGGCGCCATCGAATCGGACGCCGACACGTTGGAAGCCATCGTCGGCGAAATGCTCACCGCGCGTACATCGGAGCGCCAGGGCCGTCTCATTGACCGCGACGAAGCCGGCTCGATGGAAAAGAAGAAGCGCGAGGGGTATTTCTGAGCATGCGCCACATCTTGGCCAAAAGCCTCACCCCAACGGACGGCATACGCGATTACATGGCTGCGCAGGAGAAAAAGTCGCTGCTGCGTTTCCTCACCTGCGGCTCCGTCGACGACGGCAAGTCGACGCTGATCGGCCGCCTGCTTTCGGATACCAAGCAGATTTTCGAGGACCAGCTTGCCGCACTGGAGCGTGATTCGCGCAAGCACGGGACGACGGGCGACGACGTCGATTTCGCGCTTTTGGTCGATGGGCTCGAGGCCGAGCGCGAGCAGGGCATCACCATCGATGTCGCCTATCGCTTTTTCGCCACGCCGAAACGCAAATTCATCGTTGCCGACACGCCTGGCCACGAGCAATACACGCGCAACATGGCCACGGGCGCATCGACCGCCGATCTGGCCATTGTGTTGATCGACGCCCGTCAAGGGGTGCTGCGCCAGACAAGGCGCCACTCGATCATCGCCTCGCTGCTGGGCATCCGGCACATCGTGCTCGCGGTCAACAAGATCGATCTCGTCGGGTTCGACAAGGCTGTCTTCGAACGAATTATCGAGGATTTCAGGCACTTTTCGCACAAGCTCGGCTTCCAGACGATCATGCCAATCCCGATGTCTGCCCGTTACGGCGACAACGTCACCAGCCGCTCGGACAAGACGAAGTGGTATTCCGGACCGACGCTGATCGAACATCTTGAAACCGTGTCGGTCGATGAAGCCGTTGTCGAACTGCCGTTCCGTTTTCCGGTGCAGTATGTGAATCGCCCCAATCTCGACTTTCGCGGTTTTGCCGGCACGATCGCGTCCGGCTCGGTTTCAACAGGCGACGAGATTGTTGTCGCTAAATCCGGCAAGTCCGCTCATGTCAGGCGCATCGTCTCGCATGGCGGCGATCTGAGCCAAGCGGTCGCCGGCCAGGCGATCACCCTTGTTCTCGACGACGAGGTCGAGGTCTCGCGCGGCAATATGCTGGTGTCGCCGGCGGCGCGGCCTCAGGTGGCCGACCAGTTCGCCGCCAACATCGTCTGGTTCGACGAGCATGCGCTGTTGCCGGGCCGCTCCTATATCCTGCGGACCGAGACTGATCAGACCAGCGCCACCGTCACCGACCTGAAATACCGCGTCAACGTCAACGACTTTGCCCATGAGGCGGCCAAGTCGCTCGAAATGAACGAGGTCGGCATTTGCAACATCTCGACGCGGGCGCCGATCGCCTTCGATACTTTCGCCGAGAACCGCACGACCGGCGCCTTCATTCTGATCGACCGCATCACCAACGCCACGGTCGGCGCCGGCATGATCCTGCATTCGCTGCGCCGCGCCGAAAACATCCACTGGCAATCGCTCGATGTCGGCAAGCACGGTCGTGCCGATCTGAAGAACCAGCGGCCTGCCGTGTTCTGGTTCACCGGGCTCTCGGGCTCGGGCAAGTCGACCATCGCCAACCTCTTCGAGAAGAAGCTGTTCGCCACCGGCCGCCATACCTACATCCTGGATGGCGACAATGTCCGCCACGGCCTCAATCGCGATCTTGGCTTCACCGACGCCGATCGGGTCGAGAACATTCGCCGTGTTGCCGAAGTGGCGCGCCTGATGGCCGATGCCGGGCTGATCGTCATCGTCTCCTTCATCTCGCCGTTCAGCGCCGAACGGCGCATGGCCAGGGAATTGATGGCCAACGGCGAATTCGTCGAGGTGTTTGTCGACACACCCTTTGAGGAGTGCGCCAGACGCGATCCGAAGGGCCTCTATGCGCGGGCGTTGAATGGCGAAATCAAGAATTTCACCGGCGTCGATTCACCGTATGAAGCCCCGGAAAACCCCGAAATCCATCTCAAGACACTCGGCAAGTCTGCCGAGGAGATGGTAGAGGCTCTGGAACTCTGGCTGAACGAGCGCGACATTGCCGAAAACCAATACGATAGCGGCGGCGGTATCTGACGACGAAGCGATGCTTGGCGTGTTCGAGCGCCTTGCCTTGGCGGCGGGGCGAGAGGTGATGCGGGTTTTCGATACCGGCTGCGCGGTCGATCGGAAATCAGACAGTTCGCCGGTGACCGAGGCCGATCGCGAGAGCGAAAAGATCATTCTCGCTGGGCTGCGCGCCGCGTTCCCCGACATCCCTTGCGTGGCTGAGGAAGAGGCGTCGAGCGGCATCGTGCCGCCCGACCTCGACGATGCCTTCTTCCTGGTGGATCCGCTCGACGGCACCAAGGAATTCGTCAACCGCAGGACCGACTTCACCGTCAATATCGCGCTCGTTCGCCACGGCGTGCCGGAGGTCGGCGTGGTCTTTGCGCCATGCACCGGACGCTTCTTTTCCGGCCGGCCGGGCAGGGCGGAAGCAATCGAAGTCAATGGCGATTACCAGATCATCGGGCGTCGGCCGATCTCGGCGAGGGCGGGCCTGGCGCCGCTGACTATCGTCGCCAGCCGGTCCCACAATACGCCCGAGACCGAAGCCTATATCCGCACGGTGGGCGCGGCCGAGATTGTCTCGGTCGGCTCGTCGCTGAAATTCTGCCTTGTCGCTGGCGCCGAGGCCGACGTCTATCCGCGCTTCGGCCGCACCATGGAATGGGACACCGCGGCCGGCGATGCTGTTCTGCGTGCCGCCGGCGGCATGACGCGCACGCTCGACGGCCAGCCGCTCACCTATGGCAAGCGCATGCAGAGCGATGACGAAGATTTCGCCAATCCGCATTTCATCGCCAGCGGCAAGGTAGCCGGACCAATCTGACGATCATAGCATCGTTGGCCCTGGAGGGAATCGACGAGCGAAAACATAAATCCCCGCCTCGGTCGTGGGCATCTGCGCGCAGTAACCTCTTAGACGAACGGTTTCGCCTAAACGTGGCCATTCGAGTCGAAAGACACGAACTTGCCGCGGCTCAATCCGAATGCGCCCATGAGAGTATATGGTTTTGTGGGGCAATCGGGCCATGATCCAAAGAACGACTTCTTCCTTGGCAGCGTTCCCATCATTCAGCCGTCCACAGAATCCTTATGCTCTCCTGATGGGAGGTGTCTCTCCTGTGGGCGGTTGCCATCGCGTGTTGGCATTGTTATATTTACGTCTACACAAAGGAGAGTTCGCTATGCCGCTCAACATTCGAAGTGAAGAGGTAAACGCGCTTGCCGAAAAGCTGGCGGTACGCACGCGCTTGAACAAGACGGCTGCCGTGAAGCTGGCCCTGGAGAACGAATTGCGTCGTGCGGAGGAGGCGATCCCTTTGTGGGAGCGGCTGAGGCCTCTGCGCGCGAAGATCGCGGCCTATCCGGACACCGGCCTTGCGGCGGACAGGGCTTTTTTCGATAACCTCAGCGGTGACTACTGATGTTCGTCGATGCGTCGGCAATCATCGCAATTATGACGGAGGAGCCTGAGGCCGAGGAACTTGCGGCGGCGCTTGATGCTGCGCGCTCGCCGCGGCCGATCACATCGGTCGTGGCTGCATGGGAAGCGACCGTTGGGCTGTTTCGCAAAAAACGCATTCCCATGGCAGAAGCTGAAGCGCGAATACAGGAGTTCCTCGAAGCGGCTGGGGTCGAGGTTCTGGCGATTTCGAGCCGTGAGTTGACCGCCGCGCTGCAAGCCTTCGATCGCTATGGACGGCATCGCTATCCGGACGCTGAACGGAACAGCGCGCTCAATCTGGCCGACTGCTTCCATTATGCCACCGCGAAATCCTACCGGGCGCCGATCCTGACCATAGATGCGGGATTTGCACTTACCGATGTCGCGACAGTGGGTGCCAAGGCCTGAGATCTCGGGCGGTCTCCGTCATGCGCTGGCCCCGGGGAAGCGCGTCGTCGCAACTGACGCTCGTTGTTGATGCGCGATCGGCGTACTGCTGGAGGGATACCGGCTAGACAGTGATCGCCCGTGAGGCTCTACGCGGCCGCGGTGTGCGCCGAATTCGAGCCGATATAGTTACGGATCGTTTCGATGATCCGATCCTGGTCTGCCTCGCTCAGATACGGGTGCATGGGCAGGCACAGAATGCGCTTCGGCAGCTCCTCCGAGACGGCAAGACCGGTCGGCGTGCGCGGATAATCGCAGTAGGCGATCTGGCTGTGCAAGGGCTTCACGTAATAGATGACCGACGGGATGCCCTTTTCGCCGAGATGCGCCTTGAGCCCGTCGCGCTTCGGCGTCTCGATGGCATATTGCGCCCAGGCCGAACGGCTGCCGTCCAGGTTGCGCGCCGCCTTGACGACATCGCCGAGCCCTTCGGCATAACGATTTGCAACCGCTTGCCGGGCAACCATCTCGTCTTCGAGAATGGCCAGCTTTTCGATCAGGATCGCCGCCTGCAACGTGTCGAGCCGCGAGTTGATGCCGACGCGGACGTTATCATATTGGGTTTCGCCCTTGCCGTGGAAGGCGAATGAGCGGAGCTGTTCGGCCAACGCATCGTCATTGGTGAACATCGCGCCGCCATCGCCATAGCAGCCGAGTGGCTTGGCGGGGTAGAAGCTGGTCGATCCGACATGGCCGAACGCGCCGCACATCTTGCCGTCGAGCGAACCACCCATCGACTGGGCGGCATCCTCGATCACCAACAATCCTTCGCGGCTGGCGATTGCCATGATCGCCTCATAGTCGGCGGCTAGCCCGAACAGGTCGACCGGAATGATCGCCTTCGGCTTAAGCCGGCCTTCCTTCTTGATCATCGATATCGCTGCCTCGAGGCTGGCGACATCGATATTGTAGGTCACCGGATCGACATCGACGAAAACCGGTTCGGCCTTGGCCAGCGCCACCACTTCTGCCGTGGCGGCGAAGGTGAAGCTCGGCACGAACACCGCGTCACCTGGGCCAATGCCAGCCGCAAACAGCGGCAGCAGTAGCGCGTCGGTGCCGTTGGCGCAGGCGACGACATGCTTGGTGCCGATATAGGCGGCGAGCTTGTTTTCGAATTCGGTGACCTCAGGTCCGAGGATATAGCGCCCCTCGTCGACGACGCGGTCGATGGCCGCTTTCAGCCTGTCGCGGATACGTTCGCGCTGCGCGCCAAGATCAATGAACTGCATGTCGGCCTCAAACGGTGCTAGCCAGGTAATCGGCCGCTGGTAGCAGACTTGGCCCGACCGAGAAACCCGCACGAGCCAAACCGCAAATTGCTCAAGTGTCGCAGTCTGTTACCTCTGATTTCCGAAGTGCCCTTGAAGATGCCGGAAATCCGGGCTTCGTCGGATGTCATTTGGCCTTCAGATCGCGTCGCAGCCGAACCGGCGAAACATAAAGTGATCGGCAAGCTGGTGCATAGCCGTGCAATCAGGCGATTTCATGCCGCCAGGGCGGATTGGCGCCGGCCCGCGACACCGTCACCGCCGCAGCCCTAGCACCGAGCGTCAGCGCCTTGTGGATGGCGTCTTCCGGCAGCTTGGCGATCGCCTCTTTCGACAGCAGGCCCTGCTCGTGCAGCGAGGCCAGGATGCCGGCGTTGAACGTATCGCCGGCACCGACCGTATCGACAACTTCGACCTTGTCCGGCACGACCGTGACCTTGTGATCCCTGCTGTAGCCGACAGCGCCTTCGCTGCCATGGGTGACGACGATCAGCGTCGGGCCGCGATCGAGCCAATTGTGGACGACATCCTCGTGCGAGCCGGCTTCGCCGAACCAGTTGAGGTCCTCATCCGACAGCTTCACGATGTCGGCCATGGCCATCATCGAGCGGATGCGCCTGAGATGCTTGGCCTTATCAGGGATAAAATTGGGTCGAATGTTGGGATCCAGCATCATGACGCGGCGGCTGTGCTCGCGCCGCATAAATTCCTCATAAGCTGCTCCGGCCGGTTCCGAGATCAGGCTGATGGCGCCGAACAGCATGGCTTCGACCTCGCTGCCGAGTTTCGGCAAATCGTCGATGGTCAGCATGCGTCCGGCTGTATTTTCATCGTAGAACGTGTAGCTCGCGTGGCCGTTGTCCAACCGCACGAAGGCAAGCGTGGTCGGCCGGGGCGATGTGTGCGCATAGGTGGAACTGACCTTGCTTGCCCCCAGCGCGTCCCTCAACCGCCCGCCGAACAGATCCGACGACAGGCCAGAAAAGAAGGCGGCGGGTGCCCCCAGCCGGCCGAGTGCTATTGCCGTGTTGAACACTGCGCCGCCGACATAGGGGGCAAAGGCCGGCTCGCCCTCCGTCGTGGTGCGCGGCAGCATGTCGATCAAGGCTTCGCCGCAACAGAGGATCATGATTTGCTGTTCTCCGGCGGGTGGATCACAACCTTGCGGGTGGTGATGTTGGGGTAGAGCCGCAACTCGCTTGTCGCAACGATCGCGTGCGCGGACCGTAGATAGAAGTCGCCGCCGGCGAGCGCAACCACCTTGCGGTTCGACGCGGGCTTGGCACAGATCGCCTCCACCTCGCCATGAACGAGATTGGCAAGCAAGCGATCGCCAGCGGCTGGAGGCGCGATCTCATTGCTACGGCCGTGTCGGCGTCGCCAGCCGCTCCGGACCGAGCAGGCCGGGATCCGATCAGCATGCTCAGGCACTCCTGGAAATCATGGTCGAACCGATGAGGAAGCGCTCGGAAAGCGGCAGGCTGGCGCCGCCAAGGGCACGTGCATGAATGCCGACGGTTCCCTCGCGAACGGCTGGGAGCTTCAGGCCTTCGCCGTCGATCTTGCTGATGGCTTCGACAACGGCATCGACGAGCCGGCGCCGCACGGCCTTCGGCATCCATCCGTCGATCACTGCGGTCTCGAAATCGATAACCGAGGATGCTGCCACGATGGCATAGGCGAGCGCTTGCGCGGCGCTGGCTATCCAGTGGTCGAGCTCGACGCCGATCTCGCCCCAGTCCTCCGGTGACGTCCATAGATGTGAGGCCTCAACCCCGCGCGCGTTGAGCGCCTTTTCCAGCATCGCGATCGACGCCACGTCGATCAATTGAGCCGGCTTGCCGTCCGGTCCGGGCACCGGCATCGAACCCAGCGCGCCGGCATTGCCGGTCGGTCCGCCAAAAAGGTGACCGTTCAGCACGATGCCGCCGCCGGCAAAGGCGCCGATATAGAAATAGACGAAGTCGCGCGCCGCACCCGCCTTGCCGAACACCAGCTCGGCGCCGCAGGCCGAGGTGGCATCATTCTGCAGATAGACCGGGAATTCGCACTGCGCCTGGATGTCGGCGCGGATGTCGCGGTGGCGCCATTCGTCCATGACGTCGCGCGGCGCACCTGCCGTATCGGCCCAGTTCCACAATTCGAACGGCATGGCGATGCCAAGTCCGGCAATGCGCTTGTCCTGTGCCGGGGTAAGTTCGCCGCGCATCGTCTTCATGCCGGAGGTGACGAATTCAACCGTCTCGCGCGGTGCCGGGTAGCGGTAGGAATGCTGCAGCATCGAGCGCACATTGCCGAGAAAATCGATCAGCACGAGTTCGGCGCTGCGACGACCGATCTTCAGGCCGATGAAATAGGCGCCATCGGGATTGAGCGCCATGGGAATGGAGGGTTGGCCGATCTTGCCGCGCAACGGCGCCTGGCGGACAAGGAGATTGTCCTCCTCGAGCTCGCGCATAATGACGGAAACCGTTTGGGCGGAAAGCCCGGTCATGCGCGCAATGTCGGACTTGGCCAGGCTGCCGTGCTGACGCACCAGCGACAGCACCAGCCGCTCATTGTGGTCGCGCATGCCGCTCTGGTTGGTGCCGCGATGAATGCGGCTCTCGGCTGCTTCGGGCGAACCGTGCCTTGTAATGCCGGTCTCCACCCCGGTTCCTCCCGTCGTTTCCCCTCGATGCTTTTGGGCCAGAATGAGTGAACGATGCAACGCTGTCAATAATAAATAAGAGTGATTTAATTATTGACACAAACCTCGGTCTGGTATTCTGTTGGGGGCAGGCGTCCACGCCGGGAGAAGTCGCTGGATGCTTGTGCAGATGCCGGTTGGCCGGCATCCGAAGTGGTTCCACTGGGAGGAAAATCGTGACCAAGACAGCACTATTGAAGTCCACCGTTTTTGCCGCGGCCGGACTGGGACTGATGGCGTTCACCTCGGCTGCATCCGCCGCCGATGTCGGCGCCTGCCTGATCACCAAGACCGACACCAACCCGTTCTTCGTCAAGATGAAGGAAGGCGCGGCCGCCAAGGCGAAAGAACTCGGCGTCGACCTCAAAGCCTACGCCGGCAAAATCGACGGCGACAGCGAGAGCCAGGTGGCGGCGATCGAAAGCTGCATCGCCGACGGAGCCAAGGGCATACTGATCACCGCATCCGACACCAAAGGTATCGTCCCGGCGGTGAAGAAGGCACGTGACGCCGGTCTGCTGGTGATCGCGCTGGACACGCCGCTTGATCCGCTCGACGCCGCCGACGCGACCTTCGCGACCGACAATCTGGAGGCCGGCAAGCTGATCGGCGCGTGGGCCGCCGCGACGCTCGGCGACAAGGCAAAGGATGCCAAGATCGGCTTCCTCGACCTGACCCCCTCGCAACCGACGGTCGACGTCTTGCGCGACCAGGGCTTCATGATGGGCTACGGCATCGACGTGAAGGACCCCAACAAGATCGGCGACGAGGACGATGCACGCATCGTCGGCCACGATGTCACGAACGGCAACGAGGAAGGCGGCCGCAAGGCGATGGAGAACCTTCTCCAGAAGGATCCCGGCATCAATGTCATCCATACCATCAATGAGCCGGCAGCCGTCGGCGCCTACCAGGCGCTCAAGGCCGTTGGCCTCGAAGGCAACGTGCTGATCGTCTCGGTTGACGGCGGCTGTCCCGGCGTGAAGTCGGTCGCCGAGGGCGTGATCGGCGCGACCTCGCAGCAATATCCGCTCCAGATGGCGGCACTCGGCATCGAAGCGATCGCCGCTTTCGCCAAGGATGGGACGAAGCCCAAGCCGACCGAAGGCAAGGATTTCTTCGACACGGGCGTCAACCTCGTGACCGACAAGCCGGCGGAAGGCGTGAAGTCCATCGACACCAAGGAAGGCCTCGCCAAGTGCTGGGGCTGATGCCGGTCTGACAGGCAACAGAACCGATCGGCCGGGGCTTGATCCCCGGTCGTTTCGGGCGGACGATGCGCTTCGCCAAGCGCGAGCAATTCCGGCGGCAGATCGGGAATGGTTGGACGGGCGTCGGCGTGGCTGAAGCCCCATGGGAGGAAACGTGGCTCAGGCTCAGGAATTCGAGAAGGCTCTATCGAGCAGCGACACAAGCGTCGCTGCTTTTGACGAGCACGGCACATCGATCGTCAAGCGCATCCAGCATTTCCTGCATTCCACTCCGGCTGCGGTGCCGCTGATCGTCCTGGTTCTGGCGATCGCTATTTTCGGCGTCACGATCGGGGGGCGGTTCTTTTCGTCATACACGCTGACGCTGATCCTGCAGCAGATCGCTATCGTCGGCATTCTCGGCGCGGCGCAGACGCTGGTCATCCTCACAGCCGGCATCGACCTGTCAATCGGCGTGATCATGGTGATTTCGGCGGTGATCATGGGCAATTGCGCAGTCACCTACGGTCTGCCGACCTTGCTTGCCGTGGTGATCGGGCTAGCCGCCGGTGGGGCCTGCGGGCTGCTCAATGGGCTGCTGGTCGCCTACATGAAGCTGCCGCCCTTTATCGTGACGCTCGGCACCTGGAACATCGTCATGGCCACGAACTTCATCTATTCGGCCAATGAGACGATCCGCGACGCCGACGTCGGTGTCCAGGCGCCACTGCTGCATCTGTTTGGCCTGAACTTCAAGATCGGCACCGCGGTGCTGACATTCGGCGTCATTGCCATGGTCGTGCTGGTGCTGATCCTGTGGTACGTGCTCAACCACACGGCATGGGGTCGCCATGTCTACGCCGTCGGCGACGATCCGGAGGCGGCAAAACTGTCGGGCATCCAGACCAAGAAGGTGCTGATCTCGGTCTACACCCTTGCCGGGCTGATCGCCGCTTTCGCTGCCTGGGTCTCCATCGGCCGCAACGGCTCGATCTCGCCGTCCGCCGCCGTCACCGACTACAATTTGCAGGCGATCACCGCGACGGTGATCGGCGGCATTTCCCTCTTCGGCGGACGCGGCTCGATTTTGGGCACGCTGTTCGGCGCGATGATCGTCGGCGTCGTTTCGATGGGCCTCAACATGCTGGGCGCCGATCCGCAATGGAAAGTACTGCTTACCGGCGTGCTGATCATCGGCGCCGTGGCGATCGACCAGTGGATCAGAAAGGTTTCGGTGTAGCGATGACCCTGGAGCCCATCCTCACCGCGCGTGGCCTCGTCAAGCGCTACGGCCGCGTCACCGCGCTGAACAGTTGCGACTTCGATCTCTATCCGGGAGAAATCCTGGCCGTCATCGGCGACAACGGCGCAGGCAAATCGACGCTTATCAAGGCAATCTCGGGCGCCGTGATCCCGGACGAGGGGACCATCGAATTGGATGGCAAGCCGGTGCTCTTCAAGTCGCCCATCGAGGCCCGCGAGGCCGGCATCGAAACCGTCTACCAGAACCTGGCGCTGTCGCCGGCGCTGTCGATCGCCGACAACATGTTCCTCGGCCGCGAGATCCGCAAACCGGGTTTCTTGGGCGATTGGCTGCGCATGCTCGACCGGCCGGCAATGGAAAAGCGCGCCCGCGACAAGCTCACCGAACTTGGCTTGATGACCATCCAGAACATCAGCCAGGCCGTCGAAACGCTTTCGGGCGGCCAACGCCAGGGCGTGGCGGTGGCACGCGCCGCCGCCTTCGGCTCGAAGATGGTCATCATGGATGAGCCAACGGCGGCGTTGGGCGTCAAAGAGAGCCGCCGCGTGCTCGAACTGATCCTCGACGTGAAGAAGCGCGGTCTGCCGATCGTGCTGATCTCGCACAACATGCCGCATGTCTTCGAGGTTGCCGACCGCATCCACATCCATCGGCTGGGCCGTCGTCTCTGCGTCATCGATCCCAAGCAATATACGATGTCCGACGCCGTCGCTTTCATGACCGGAGCGAAACTCCCGCCGGAGGCAGCGCTGGCGGCCTGATGCATGTCGCCCAAAAGCATGCCCTCGGGCTTGAACCGGGGGTGCGCAGCGGTTTTGGGATAACGACATGCACATAAGTAAGAACTTAAGGCGTCCCGGAGGCGCTCAAAGGCGACACGATTAAGTGGCCAATTGCCCTGGGGTAAGCTGCCCCGCGGCAATCTAACTCGATTGAACGCATAACAATATGCGCTAGCATGGGCTGGGAGGAATGGTGAAAGCCGGAATGACCATGGCAACCGCACGAGAGGCAGCATGACGCACTCGATGACATCCGAAGCTCCCATTCTCGAACTCCCAGATCCCAAGACGCTCGCCGACGAAATCCTCAAGGCTCTGAAATACAGGGTCGGCAAGGGAACCGCCGTTGCCACGCAGTACGATTGGCTAACCGCCTCGATCAAGGTGGTGCGTGACCGCGTCGTCGATCACTGGATGCAGGCGACGCAAGAGGCCTACGCCCAGCAGGAAAAGCGCGTCTACTATCTGTCGCTCGAATTCCTCATCGGCCGTCTCATGCGCGACGCCATTTCCAATCTGGGCCTGATGGACACCATGCGCGAAGCGCTGTCGTCGCTTGGCGTCGACCTCGACCTCATCGCCGCGCTCGAACCGGATGCGGCCCTTGGCAATGGCGGTCTCGGCCGGCTCGCCGCCTGCTTCATGGAAAGCATGGCGACGGTCGATATCCCGGCGCACGGCTACGGCATTCGCTACGCCAACGGCATGTTTCGTCAGGAAATCCATGACGGCTGGCAGGTGGAATTGCCCGAAACCTGGCTCGATCACGGCAATCCCTGGGAATTCGAGCGGCGCGAACGCTCCTTCGAGGTCGGATTCGGTGGCGCCGTGGAATCGATCACCTCGAAGGACGGCCGGCTCGAGCGCCATGTCTGGAAGCCGACCGAACACATTC
This sequence comes from Mesorhizobium sp. WSM4823, assembly GCF_055811195.1. Lineage (NCBI taxonomy): Bacteria > Pseudomonadati > Pseudomonadota > Alphaproteobacteria > Hyphomicrobiales > Phyllobacteriaceae > Mesorhizobium > Mesorhizobium sp. WSM4823. The sequence continues at coordinate 229,571 of NZ_JBVVQL010000008.1, read as the reverse complement.
TGGCCGTCGCCTATGATACGCCGGTTGCCGGCTGGCGCGCCAAGCGCGTCAACACGCTGCGCCTCTGGTCCGGCATGCCGATCGATCCGATTCTGCTCGACAAGTTCAACGCCGGCGACCACATCGGTGCGCTCGCGGAAAGCAACAAGGCCGATGCCTTGTCGCGCGTCCTTTACCCCGCCGATTCCCACATGGCCGGGCAGGAATTGCGGCTCAGGCAGGAATATTTCTTTTCCACCGCGTCCCTGCAGGACATCGTCCAGCGCCATCTCAGCCAATATGGCGACCTGGAATCGCTGCCCGATAAGGCGGCGATTCATCTGAACGACACTCATCCGGCCATCGCGGTGGCCGAGCTGTTGCGCCTGTTGATGGATGTCCACGGCATGGATTTCGATCAGGCCTGGAGCGTCACCAAGCGCACCTTCGGCTACACCAACCACACACTGCTTCCCGAGGCCCTCGAAAGCTGGCCGGTGCCGCTGTTCGAGCGGCTGTTGCCGCGCCATATGCAGATCGTCTACGCGATCAACGCGCAAGTGCTGCTGGAGGCGCGCGCCTCCGGCCAGTTTTCGGATGAACAGATCAGCCACATCTCTCTGATCCAGGAAAACGGCGACCGCCGGGTGCGCATGGGCAATCTGGCCTTTGTCGGCTCGCACTCGATCAACGGCGTCTCGGCGCTGCATACCGAATTGATGAAGCAGACGGTGTTTGCCGACCTCCACAGGCTCTATCCCGACCGCATCAACAACAAGACAAACGGCATCACGCCGCGGCGCTGGCTGATCCAGTGCAATCCCGGTCTTACCGCGCTCACCCGCGAGGCGATCGGCGACCGCTTCATGGACGACATCGACGCCATCAAAGGTCTCGACGCCTTTGCCGACGACGCCGCTTTCCGCGACAAATTCGCGGCGGTCAAACGGGCGAACAAGGTCAGGCTTGCCAATCTCGTCGCCGATCGCCTCGGCATCAAGGTCGATCCCTCGGCGCTGTTCGACATCCAGATCAAGCGCATCCACGAATACAAGCGCCAGCTCCTGAACATCCTCGAAGCGGTGGCGCTCTACGACCAGATCCGTTCCCATCCGGAACGCGACTGGATGCCCCGCGTCAAGTTCTTCGGCGGCAAGGCGGCGCCCAGCTATCATAACGCCAAGCTGATCATCAAACTCGCCAACGATGTCGCCAAGGTCATCAACCGCGATCCGGCCGTTCGCGGCTTGCTGAAAGTGGTGTTCGTGCCGAACTACAATGTCAGCCTGGCCGAGATCATGATGCCGGCTGCCGACCTTTCGGAGCAGATATCGACCGCCGGCATGGAAGCCTCCGGCACCGGCAACATGAAATTTGCGTTGAACGGTGCGCTGACCATCGGCACGCTTGACGGCGCCAATGTCGAGATCAAGGAGTGTGTCGGCGACGACAACATCTTTATCTTCGGCCTGACCACCGCTGAGGTCGCCGAGCGGCGCAGCAACGGCTACCATCCGCGATCCGTGATCGAAGCCTCTCCCGAACTGGCGCAGGCAGTGGCTGCCGTTTCGTCGGGCGTCTTTTCGCCTGACGATCCGGAACGCTATCGCGACCTGATGAACGGTCTCTACCAGAGCGACTGGTTCATGGTCGCCGCGGATTTCGATGCCTACACCGCCGCCCAGCGCGCCGTCGACGCCGTCTGGCGCAACAGCCCCGATTGGTACGCCAAGGCAATCCGCAATGTCGCCCGCGTCGGCTGGTTCTCGTCCGACCGCACGATCCGCCAATATGCGAAAGAAATCTGGAACGTGCCCGTCTGATGTGATTGCATGAGGCCACGAACAACGTGGTTCTGGTGCATGTCGACATGCACGAAACAAGGCGCCGCCCGGGGAGGGTCACTGCCTGATGAGCAAGCCGCGTGCCACCGCTGCGATAAGCGGGCCGGATGGACTGGCGTCAGCCGGTGATGTCGCGGCAATTGTCGCCGGCACGCATGGAGACCCCTTCGCTGTCCTCGGTGTGCACGAGGTTGACAAGAGGTTTATTGCCCGCTGCTTCGTCCCTCATGCGGAGTTCGTCACTGCCTACACGCTGACCGGCAAGAAAGCCGGCGAACTCTCCAGGCGCGACGCAGGCGGATTCTTCGAGGGCAGGCTGTCGCTCAGAAAGCGCCAGCCGCTGCGCTATCATGCGCACAATGCCGGCGGTGATTGGTGGCTGACCGATCCTTATTCGTTCGGTCCGGTGCTCGGTCCGCTGGACGACTACTACATCGCCGAGGGGTCGCATCTGAGGCTGTTCGATAAGCTCGGTGCGCACCTCATCGACCACGAGGGTGCGTCGGGCGTGCATTTCGCTGTGTGGGCGCCCAATGCAAAGCGCGTTTCGGTGGTCGGCGACTTCAACGAATGGGACGGTCGCCGGCATACGATGCGCGTCCGCCGCGACACCGGCATCTGGGAATTGTTCATTCCAGACATCGGCGCCGGCAGGCCCTACAAATACGAGATCATCGGGCCGGATGGGGTGAGACTCCCGCTGAAGGCTGATCCGTTCGCCTTCAAGTCCGAACTGCGCCCGGCCACCGCTTCGGTGACCGCGCTTCCGCCGTCGCATCAATGGGGTGACGAGGCGCACCGCAATTTTTGGCGCAACGCCGACCCCAGGCGCGAGGCGGTGTCGATCTATGAGGTCCACGCCGGTTCCTGGCAGCTTCACGACGACGGCAGTTTCCTGTCATGGGACGAGCTTGCCGGCCGGCTGATCCCATATGTCGTCGATACGGGCTTTACCCATATCGAATTCATGCCAATCTCCGAACATCCCTATGATCCGTCCTGGGGCTATCAGACGACCGGTCTCTACGCGCCCTCGGCCCGCTTCGGCGATCCGGACGGTTTTGCCCGGTTCGTCGACGGCGCCCACCGCGCCGGCATCGGCGTCATCCTAGACTGGGTGCCGGCGCATTTCCCGGTGGACGCGCATGGCCTGGCCAATTTCGACGGCACCGCGCTCTATGAGCATGCCGATCCGCGCAAGGGTTTCCATCCCGACTGGAACACCGCGATCTACAATTTCGGCCGGCGCGAGGTGGTCTCGTTCCTGGTCAACAACGCACTGTTCTGGGCCGAGAAATACCATGTCGACGGTTTGCGCGTCGATGCCGTCGCCTCGATGCTCTACCTCGACTATTCACGCAAGGCCGGCGAATGGATCCCTAACGAAAAGGGCGGGCGCGAGAACCTCGAGGCGGTCAGCTTCCTCCAGCGGATGAACAAGGAGGTCTATGGCCATCATCCGGGCGTAATGACGATTGCCGAGGAATCGACCTCATGGCCGAAGGTCTCCCAACCTGTGCATGAGGGCGGATTGGGTTTCGGCTTCAAGTGGAACATGGGCTTCATGCACGACACGCTGGAGTATTTCTCCAAGGAGCCGATTTTTCGCAAGCATCACCACGGCGATATCACCTTCGGCCTGGTCTACGCCTTCTCAGAGAATTTCGTGCTGCCGCTCTCCCATGACGAGGTCGTGCACGGCAAGGGGACGCTGCTCGGCAAGATGGCCGGCGATGACTGGCAGAAATTCGCGACGCTGCGGGCCTATTACGCCTTCATGTGGGGCTATCCCGGCAAGAAGCTGTTGTTCATGGGGCAGGAATTCGCCCAGCGCCGCGAGTGGAGCGAGGCGCGCGCGCTCGACTGGAACCTGCTCGATTTCCGGCTTCACCGCGGCGTCTGGCAGACGGTGCGCGATCTCAACTATCTCTATCGCTCACGCCCGGCATTGCATGCGCGCGACTGCGAGCCGGAGGGCTTTTCCTGGCTGATCGTCGACGACAGCGCGAACTCTGTCTTTGCCTGGCTGCGCAGCGCGCCTGGCGGAAATCCGGTCGCCGTCATCTCCAATTTCACGCCGGTGCCGCGCGACAATTACCGTGTGCCGTTGCCGATTGCCGGAACATGGCGCGAGATCATCAACACGGACGCCTCGGATTATGGCGGTTCCGGCAAGGGCAATGGCGGCGCTGTCGAGGCTCGGGCGGAAGGAGGAAGCATTTCGGCGACGATGCTTTTACCGCCATTGTCGACGATCATGCTCGAATTTGCTCCGGAATGAGCGACGGTACGCAGCGCGTAACTTGGGAGGATAAAATGGCAGAGATAAAACGAACCCAGCCGCTGGCGCGCGATGCAATGGCCTATGTGTTGGCCGGCGGGCGTGGCAGCCGGCTCAGGGAGTTGACCGACCGGCGCGCCAAGCCGGCGGTCTATTTTGGCGGCAAGACGCGCATCATCGATTTCGCGCTCTCCAATGCGCTCAATTCGGGCATCCGCCGCCTCGGCGTCGCCACCCAATACAAGGCGCATTCGCTGATCCGCCACCTGCAGCGCGGCTGGAACTTCCTGCGCCCCGAGCGCAACGAGAGCTTCGATATCCTGCCGGCCAGCCAGCGCGTATCGGAAACACAGTGGTATGAAGGCACGGCCGACGCCGTCTATCAGAACATCGACATCATCGAGGCCTACGGGCCCGAATATATGGTCATCCTGGCCGGCGACCACGTCTACAAGATGGACTATGAGCTGATGCTCCGCCAGCATGTCGACGCCGGTGCCGATGTCACCGTCGGCTGCCTCGAAGTGCCGCGCATGGAGGCGACCGGCTTCGGTGTCATGCATGTCGATGCCAAGGACACAATCATCTCCTTCATCGAGAAACCCGCCGACCCGCCCGGCATTCCCGACAAACCGGACTTCGCCCTGGCCTCGATGGGCATCTACGTGTTCAAGACCAAGTTCCTGATGGAGCAATTGCGCCGCGACGCGGCCGAACCGGGCTCAAGCCGCGACTTCGGCAAGGATATCATCCCGTATGTCGTCGAGCACGGGAAGGCGATCGCCCATCGCTTCGCCAAATCCTGCGTACGCTCGACCGCCGAGAACGAGGCCTACTGGCGCGACGTCGGAACCGTCGACGCCTATTGGGAAGCCAATATCGACCTGACCGACATCACGCCGGAGCTCGACCTCTACGACCGCGACTGGCCGATCTGGACCTATGCCGAGCTGAAGCCGCCGGCAAAGTTCGTGCATGACGAGGATGGCCGCCGCGGCTCGGCGGTGTCGTCGCTCGTCTCGGGCGATTGCATCGTCTCAGGCGCTTCGCTGAAGCGAAGCCTGATCTTCACGGGCGCGCGCATCAATTCCTATTCGACGCTCGAGGAAGTCGTCATGCTGCCCGACTGCCATGTCGGCCGCAACGCAAGATTGAAGCGCGTGGTCATCGATCATGGCGTAAGAATACCGGAGGGGCTCGTGGTCGGCGAGGATCCCGTTCTCGACGCCAAGCGCTTCCGCGTTTCCGAAAAGGGCATCTGCCTCGTCACGCAGGTCATGATCGACAAACTGGGATTGTAGTGGATGCAGGTTCTGTCGGTCACGCCCGAAATATTCCCTCTGATCAAGACTGGCGGGCTTGCCGACGTAACAGGCGCGTTGCCAGGGGCGCTCGCCGGCAAGGGTGTGGCGATGCGCACGCTTATTCCCGGCTATCCCCAGGTGATGGACGCCTTCAAGAAAAAGAAGGCCGTTCACCACTATCCGCTGCTGCAGGGCGGCAAGGCTTCGGTCCATTCCGTCCAGATCGACGGACTCGACCTGTTCGTGCTCGACGCGCCGCATCTGTTCGATCGTCCCGGCGGCCCCTATGGCAACGCCAACGGCGCCGACTGGCCGGACAATTGGCGGCGTTTCGCGGCCCTGAGCCAGGTTGGCGGCGACATCGCCGGCGGCGCCATCTCGGGCTACCAGCCCGACATTGTCCACGCCCATGACTGGCAGTCGGCCATGACGCTGGCCTATATGCGCTACGGCAAGGCCGTCGGCACGCCGTCTATGATTACCGTCCACAACCTCGCCTTCCAGGGCCGGTTCGGCGCTGGTATCTTTGGCGAGCTTGGCTTGCCGGCGTCGGCCATGGCTCTCGACGGCGTCGAATACTATGGCGGCGTGGGTTTCCTGAAGGCCGGCCTGCAAGCCGCCTGGGCCATCACCACCGTCAGCCCGACCTATGCGCAGGAGATCCGCTCGCCGGAATTCGGCATGGGCCTCGATGGCCTCGTCAACATGCGGTCTGTCGATCTCTATGGCATCGTCAACGGCATCGATACCGAGATATGGGACCCGGCCACCGACAAGCATCTGGTCTCCAATTATACGGCCAAGACTTTGAAGGCACGGCACCCCAACCGGACCGCAGTCGAGGATCGTTTCGACCTCGATCGCGACGACAGTCCGATCGTCTGTATCATCAGCCGGCTCACCTGGCAGAAGGGAATGGATATTTTGGCGGCCGTCGTTGACGGGATCGTTGCCAGGGGTGCGCGCCTGGCGGTCTTGGGGTCCGGCGACGCCGGCCTCGAAGGTGCGCTTCTGGCTGCCGCGGCCCGCCACCGCGGTCGCATTGGCGTCGTCATCGGTTACGACGAGGGCCTTTCCCACACTATGCAGGGCGGCTGTGATGCCATAATCATCCCGTCGCGCTTCGAGCCTTGCGGACTGACGCAGCTTTATGGCCTGCGCTACGGCTGCGTGCCGGTCGTCGCCCGCACCGGCGGCCTCGCCGACACGGTCATCGACGCCAATGAAGCGGCCGTCTCGGCCGGTGTGGCGACCGGCTTCCAGTTCGCACCCGCCGATGCCGGCGCCTTGCTGCACGCCATCCGCCGGCTGGTCGAAGCGCACGCCAACCCCACCGTCTGGACGTCGATGCAGCGGCAAGGCATGAAGGCCGATGTGTCGTGGGACAAAAGCGCGGAAAAATATGTTGAACTCTATCGCTTGCTGCTTTCGAAAAGGGCTGTCTGACGCATGATACAAACCATCGCCACCAAACCCTATCTCGACCAGAAGCCCGGCACCTCCGGGCTGCGTAAGAAAGTGCCGGTGTTCCAGCAGGAGCACTATGCCGAAAACTTCATCCAGTCGATCTTCGATGCTCTGGATGGATTCGAAGGCAAGACCCTGGTGATCGGCGGCGACGGCCGCTTTTACAACCGCGAGGTCATCCAGAAGGCCATCGCCATGGCGGCGGCAAACGGCTTCGGCAAGGTGATGGTCGGGCAGGGTGGCATTCTGTCGACCCCGGCAGCCTCCAACGTCATCCGCAAATACAAGACCTTCGGCGGCATCATCCTGTCGGCCAGCCACAATCCGGGCGGCCCGCACGAGGATTTCGGCATCAAATACAATGCCGGCAATGGCGGCCCGGCGCCGGAAAAGCTGACCGACGCGATCTTCGCAAAGACCAAGGCGATTTCGAGCTTCAAGATCGTCGATATCGGAGCCGTCGATATCGACACGATCGGCACGGTCGAGGCGGGTGGCATGACGGTCGAGGTGATCGACCCGGTCGCCGACTATGCCGAGTTGATGGAAAGCCTGTTCGATTTCGATGCCGTGCGCGCGTTGTTCAAATCGGGTTTCCGTATGCGTTTCGATGCCATGCATGCCGTGACCGGTCCCTATGCCAAGGAGATCCTGGAAAACCGTCTCGGCGCGCCGAAGGGCACCGCCCGTAACTTCATTCCCCTGCCGGATTTCGGCGGCCACCATCCCGATCCCAATCTGGTCCACGCCAAGCATCTCTATGACGAGATGATGGGACCGGATGCGCCGGATTTCGGTGCCGCTTCCGACGGCGACGGCGACCGCAACCTGATCATCGGCAAGGGCATTTTCGTCACTCCGTCGGATTCGGTGGCCATGCTCGCCGCCAACGCCCATCTGGTGCCGGGCTATAAGGCCGGCCTGAAAGGCATAGCCCGCTCGATGCCAACCAGCGGTGCGGCCGACCGCGTCGCTGAAAAGCTCGGCATCGGCATCTATGAAACACCGACCGGCTGGAAATTCTTCGGCAATCTGCTCGACGCCGGCATGGCGACGATCTGCGGCGAGGAGAGTGCCGGAACCGGCTCCAACCATGTCCGCGAAAAGGACGGGCTGTGGGCCGTGCTTTTATGGCTCAATATCCTTGCTGCCCGCGGCGAAAGCGCCAAGCAGATCGTCACCGAGCACTGGGCAGCCTATGGCCGCAATTACTATTCCCGCCACGACTATGAGGAGGTCGAGACCGACCGCGCCAACGCGTTGATTGACGAATTGCGCGCCAAGCTTGGCTCACTGCCCGGCACCAGCGTGCGCGGCATGAAAATCGCCAGCGCCGATGATTTCGCCTACCATGATCCGGTCGACGGCTCGATAGCCGAAAACCAAGGGATCAGGGTGCTGTTCGAAGGCGGATCGCGCGTCATCTTCCGGCTATCCGGCACCGGCACCTCGGGGGCGACGCTGCGCGTCTATATCGAGCGCTACGAGCCGGACAAGTCGAGACATGATCTCGATACGCAGGAGGCGCTTGCCGATCTGATTGCGGCGGCCGAAGATATCGCCGGGATTCGCAGCCATACAGGCCGCGCCAAGCCGAGCGTGATTACTTGAGACCTTGGAGATTGGCCAAAACACCCATCGCTTCGTCATCCTGGGGCGGAGTAAGGAGCGAAGCGACGCAGCGCAGCCCTCGGTATCCATGCCGTGACTTCAGAGCGCCGCCGCGGCGCAGAATTCTACTCCGCCGCACGCTTCGGCTAGGGTTGCGGCATGGATCCCAGGGTCTTCGCGACGGAGTTTCGCTCCTGCTCCGCCCAGGGATGACGAAGTTGGGGAGGCCTCGGTCAATCCCGAACGTTTGCAATGGTCTACCACGAGGTTGGCGCACGTGACCTCGCTCGGCACTACCGTTACCCACGAAGGCATCCGCTTCGCCGCCTGGTCGTCATCGGCCAGCAAGCTCTGGGTCTCGATCTTCGACAATGAAGGAAACCGCGAAGTCGACCGGCTTGAACTCCGGCCGGAAGGCGAGGGCGTTCACGCGCACTTCGTCGCCGGCCTCACTGCCGGCACTCGATATGGCTTTCGCGCCGATGGCGACTATGCGCCCGAGCAAGGGCTCTGGTTCGATCCCGACAAGCTGCTGGTTGACCCCTATGCTGTCGAGATCGACAGGCCCTATGGCCATGATGGCAGGCTCGCCGCGCGTCGGGGCGAGGGCGCCGACACCGCTCCGCTGATGCCGAAGGCAATTGCCGGCTTGTTGCCAGAGCCGCTGGCTGCTTTGCCGCCATTGTTCCGGTCCGGTGGATTGGTCTACGAAGTGCCGGTGCGCGCCTTCACCATGCTTCATCCGGATATCCCCAGGCACCAGCGCGGGACGATTGCAGCCCTTGCCTATCCGGCCATCGTCGAGCATTTGAAAAAAATAGGAGTCGGGGCGGTCGAGCTGATGCCGGTGACGGCGTCGATCGACGAACGACATCTGCCGCCGTTCGGGCTGCGCAACGCCTGGGGTTATAACCCCGTGACCTTCATGGCGCTCGACCCGCGCCTCGCGCCCGGCGGTCTGGCGGAATTGCGACAGACGGTTGCCACGCTGCGCGACGCCGGCATCGGTGTCATCCTCGACCTGGTCTTCAACCACACCGGCGAAAGCGACAGGTTTGGGCCGACGCTGTCGCTGCGCGGCCTCGACAGCCCCATCTACTACCGGCATTGGCCGGACGGCAGCTTGGTCAACGACACTGGCACCGGCAATACGGTCGCTTGCGATCACCCAGTCGTCCAGGAAATGGTTCTCGACACGCTTCGTCATTTTGTCCGCCATGCCGGTGTCGATGGTTTCCGCTTCGATCTGGCGCCCATTCTGGGCCGGGTCGGCGGGTCGTTCGACGCCGCAGCGCCGTTGCTTAGAACTGTCCGGGACGACCCGGTTCTTGGCGACCGGGTGCTGATCGCAGAGCCCTGGGATATCGGGCCGGACGGTTATCAGCTGGGCAATTTCCCGACGCCCTTCCTCGAGTGGAACGACAGATATCGCGACGACATCCGCCGGTTCTGGCGCGGCGATCGCGGCATGGTCGGCGCACTGGCGACCCGGCTTGCCGGCTCGTCCGACATTTTTGCCAAGGCAGGCCAGCAGACGAGCCGCAGCGTCAACTTCATCGCCGCGCATGACGGCATGGCGCTGGCCGACATTGTTGCCTACCAGCACAAGCACAATGAGGCCAATGGCGAGCAGAACCGCGATGGCCACGACGACAACCTGTCATGGAACAATGGCGTCGAGGGTGAGACCCGCGACCAGGGGATCGTTACGGCCCGTTTCGATGACCAGTGTGCGCTGCTGGCCACGCTGTTTGCCTCGCGCGGCACGATCATGCTGACCGCCGGCGACGAATTCGGCCGCACCCAGAAGGGCAACAACAACGCCTATGCGCAGGACAACGAGATCACCTGGCTCGACTGGGCCGGGCGCGATCAGGCGCTGGAAAAACGCACCGTTCTGTTCGCAGCGATTCGTCGTTCCGTGCCGGCGCTTTCCGACACGCTTTTCCTGACCGGACAACCGCTTGCCGGGTCGGAAATATCAGACGTTGCTTGGCTGACCGAAACGGGCGCGCCGCTCGACGAGACGGACTGGCACGATCAGGAGCGGCACCGCCTTGTCATGATGCTCGGCGGCATTGGCGACGAAGATCGCCGTCTTGCCGTCGTTGTCAATGGCGATCGGCGCAAATGCATGTACACGCTGCCGCGGCGCCAGGGCTTCTTCTGGAGCCCGGCCGCCGCCGATGCGCCGGGCATCTCGCGGCCGGTGCCGGGGCGAACGGTCATTTTCATGATCGAGCGCAAGGCCGGGCCGGCTAACGCTGAGGAGAACCATAATGGTTGACGGCAATGCCGAGTGGTGGCGCGGCTGCGTCATCTACCAGATCTATCCGCGCTCCTTCCAGGACACGACGGGAGACGGCAGTGGCGATCTCAGTGGCATTGCCTCAAGGCTGGCTCATGTCGCATCGCTTGGCGTCGACGCCGTCTGGCTGTCGCCCTTTTTCAAGTCGCCGATGGCCGATATGGGCTACGACGTGTCCGACTATACAGCCGTCGATCCGATGTTCGGCACATTGGAGGATTTCGACGCGGTGGTCGTCGAGGCGCACCGTCTCGGCCTGAAAATCATCATCGATCAGGTCCTGTCGCACTCGTCCGACCGGCACGAATGGTTCGTCGAAAGCCGCGCGAGCCGCGACAACCCGCGGGCGGATTGGTACGTCTGGGCCGATCCGAGGCCCGACGGCACCGCGCCCAACAACTGGCTGTCGATCTTCGGCGGACCTGCCTGGGAGTGGGACGCGACCCGCAGGCAATATTACATGCACAATTTCCTCGCCTCGCAGCCGGACCTGAATTTCCACAGTCTCGAGGTGCAGGATGCGCTTCTGGATACGGTGCGGTTCTGGCTGGAACGCGGCGTCGACGGGTTTCGGCTGGATACGGTCAACTACTATGTCCATGACCGCTGGCTGCGCAGCAATCCGCCCCTGGCGTCGAGCGTTGCCGGCACCAACGCCGAAACCAATCCCTATCTTTATCAGGAGCATCTGTTCGACAAGACGCAGCCCGAAAACCTCGCTTTCCTCAAGCGTTTTCGGGCGCTGCTCGACGAATATAAGAGCCGCGCCGCCGTCGGCGAAGTCGGCGACGAGACCCGTTCGTTGCAGACGCTCGCCGCTTACACCGCCGGCGGCGACAAGCTCGACATGTGCTACACATTCGACCTGCTCGGTCCGCAATTCTCGGCGGCGCATGTGCGTGGATGCGTTGAGGGCTTCGAGAATGCGGTTTCCGACGGCTGGGTCTGCTGGGCGTTTTCCAACCACGACGTCGTTCGCCACGTGACCCGCTGGACAAAACCCGGCGGCGATCTGAAGGCGGTGGCGAAATTCTCGATCGCGCTGCTGTCCTGTCTGCGCGGATCGATCTGCCTGTATCAGGGCGAAGAGCTTGGACTGGAGGAGGCCGAACTGGCGTTCGCGGATCTGCGCGATCCCGTGGGCATCCGCTTTTGGCCGGGCGTCAAGGGCAGGGATGGATGCCGCACGCCGATGGTCTGGGAGAAAGGTGCCGACAATGCCGGTTTTTCCACCGGCAGGCCGTGGCTTCCGGTGCCGGATAGCCATCGCGCCTGTGCGGTTGACGTCCAGAACGGCGACGAGAAGTCGGTTCTAGCCAGCTACCGGGCGATGCTCGCCTTGCGCAGGCAGCATGTGGCCTTGGTGCAGGGCTCGATCCGGTTTCTCGATGCAGAGGGTGATGTGCTTGCCTTCATTCGCGAAGGCGGCGGCGAGAAGCTGCTCTGCGTCTTCAATTTCGCCGTCGAGCCGGCCAACTGGCCGTTGCCGCCGGATGTAGATGTTGCAGAGACAGTCGATCATGGCGGCACTGCTGCCGTCTTGCAGGATAAGATCCTGTCGCTGCCGCCCTTGGGCTGCTTCCTGGGACGAGCCGGCTGATCTCTCTACTTGGCCATCATTGAACGAGCACGGAGCGCCCGCAAGTCGCACCCAAGACCCGGACATCGGCCTCACCGACGCGCACGCCCAGTGCCGCAAGCACGTTATAAACCAACTCGTCGACAGGCGCAGTCACACCGTTCAGCAGCGCCACAACCGCGGGCTTCACCGTTCCAAGCAGGGCGGTTACATCAAGCCCGAGGCCCAGCGCACTGACCGAAAGCGACAAATTGTTGACCAGCGATGTGGTGAGGGATTGCGTCAGGTTTTTCGTGGAAGCTGTCTTTATCGTCTTGTTTGCGATTTCGGTGCTGTTGAAGGTCAGTATCGTCGGCTCGGTGTTGGCGATCTCAAAGGCCGCAGAGCCATTCACGCCGAGCAGACTCAGGGTGAGAAACAGAAGCTTCACGCTGACCTGCGCGATTTCGGCATTTTGAAACGACTGTGGGTTGCTGAAATCGGCGAAGGCGGAGGGACTGTTGTCGGCATCGCTGGCGCCAAGGTGCAGCGATGCTAGGCCCGGCCGCGCGGCTATAGTAACCTTCAAACTGTCGGGGCGCCCAGTTGGGCAACTGATGTCGGTCAGCTTGGCTTCGGCAGAGGCCACCTCGACATGCAGCGGCAGTTTGACGGATAGGAGGCTGATGCCGCCACCGAGGTTCGCGTTGGCGCCGCCGACGGACGCCACCAGCTTGACCCGCGTCTGCGCCGTACGCACCACGGCGCCCTTCTCGCCGATTGTCAGCCACGGCGAGAATTGCGCAGGTTCGCCGATGGCAATGGCAAGCGTGGTGGAGAGAAGCCCCGGAATGGTGGCTCCGAGATTGAGCTCGACCTGCTTCGAGCCGTTGGCCAGTGCAGCGGCGGTGGTCAAAATGCCCATGGCGCTAGCGTCGACCGAGAAACCAGCCGACTTTTGCCCGAGCCCCAATTGGCCCATTGATCCAAGGTCGACAAGGTGATTGAGCGGTATTTTGACCGTGCTGGTGGTCCTTGACGCGATTGTCTGCAAAGCAAGCTTGCTGGTGCTGCCAACGGGTGAAACATTAGCCATGGCGGTCGCTATCTGGCCCACCGTCGCTTTCGAAGCCAGCACCTCCGAATAGCTGACACCTGTCAGTTGCATCTCAACGGCAAGGGCATCGAAGAACGAAAGCAGGTTGACGTCGGCAGCGATCAGAGCGTTGTAGTCCATGACGCTGAGCGCGATGTTGCCGCCCAGGAACTTGCTGAGAAGAGCGTTGAGGATGCCGCCATTGACGCTGAGAAGCCTGGATCCGATCGAGAACATTGCCTGCGGCGCCACGCTGGCAATGGCTTGGGTGCCGATGACCGGAGTCGCGATAAGCGAACTTGCGAAATAGCGGGCAGGTATCTTCTTCAGCGTGACACGGGCCGCATTGTAGGGCGTCTTGCCGGCCTCGAAGCGCTTGTCGACGCCGAGCGACGATGCTGGTGAATATCGGCCGGCGGTGACCGACACGACGGTTTTTCCGAGGGCAGGAGCGATCGTCTGTCCTGCCTTCTGGACGACGATACCCGGCATCCCGTTGTCACCGAGTGCAGCCACCACCGCTGCCTCTATGTTGTTGATGTTGGAGGCGGCTGTGATTGCCGCCAGATCGGTCATTGCCTGCGCCTCCCGGCGCTCCACATAGATGGAACCTTCATCGATGGCGAACGCAGCCAGCGCCAGCCCAAACGGTGCGCACAGCGCCGTCATGACGGTGAAGTTCGCCTTCAGGTCGCCGAGCATTGAGCGGGCGCTCCGGCCGATCCTCCACAGCAAAGTGTCCGACATTCAGATGCCTCCGACCCGTATGGTCGAGTTGCGCGAGATTGTGGTTCCAGGCATGGGCAGCGCCGGGAATAGGTTCCAGATCGGCAGGTTGCGGGCATCGTATTGGACCGACACCACGAACTGATTACCGTCGGCCGTGCTGTCCTTTGCCTGATAGGTCAGCTTGCCGGAATCGACGAAAGGATATCCACCGGCATTGTTGTTGACGAAACTCGTCACCAGCGCCTGGCGCTCGGTTTCGTTCAGGCCGGCAATTGCCGTGCGAGCGGCGTCCGCGGCGATCTGCTGCACTGAATTGCTTGCACCAAAATAAATACCATATGCAACCATACCGAGTAACAGCAAGATAAAAATAGGCGAAAGCAGCGCAAATTCGATCGCGGAAGTTCCGGATTGGTCTCTAAATTGGCGTGGTTTGAGTGTTAACTGGTGTATTTTACACCACTTTATAGAGGTTTTCTTATTTCTTGTACTGTCCATGTCCTTCGTCCGTCGAGACATACCGGAGCCCATCGAGGAATATAACCCATGGTTGCTTAAAGGCGGCTTAAGACATTTCGGCAAAGTGGAATCGACGCCAGGTTTTTTCGCCTGGACCGAAAACCCTGTAGTGAAAAAAAATGCAAACCAAGCCCGCAGTTTCAATTGCTGTTCTGTCGGCCGCGAAGTGGCTGTCGGCGCGGCTTACTTTGGGTGACCCCTAGAGTCTGTTGAAATAAAAAATCTCCACGTTACTGTTTGCCCACCAGTCGCCGGAAAGGGAACCGGCGGCGCGCTCAAAGGGGCCATCTGATCGGTTTCGGGGCGTCAACACTCAAGAGGCGTAGCTGTAGGGCCGTCTCGACAGGGAGAACTTCATGCTGAAAAATATGCTGAAGGCGACGGTATTCGCCACAACCATGGCCTTGGCCGCCGGCACGTTCTACACGCCGGCTTTCGCCGAGACCGTCTATAACCGCGGATCCGCCGCCGAAGCGGAGACACTCGATCCGCACAAGACCTCGACGGTCTACGAAGCCGATATCATACGCGACCTGTTCCAGGGCCTCGTCATGCATGACCAGAAGACGAACCTCATTCCGGGCGCCGCCGAAAGCTGGACTGTATCCGACGACGGCACTGTCTACACCTTCAAGCTGCGCAAGGACGGCCTCTGGTCAGATGGCAGCCCGGTGACGGCGGACGACTTCGTCTATTCGTTCCGTCGGCTGGAAGATCCGGCCACCGCTGCCGAATACGCTTCCATGCTCTATCCCGTGAAGAACGCCGAGGAAGTCAACACCAAGAAGGGCAAGCCGGAGGATATGGGCGTCAAGGCGATCGACGCAAATACCCTCGAAGTCACGCTCAAGGCGCCAACGCCTTACTTCCTGGAGATGCTGACCCATCAGGCGACCTATCCGGTTAACAAGGCGTCTATCGAAAAGCTCGGCGCCGATTGGATCAAGCCGGGCAACCTGGTGTCCAACGGCGCCTACACGCTTGCCGAATGGGTTCCCAACGACCATCTCAAAATGGTCAAGAATCCGAAATTCTGGGACGCCGCTACGGTCAAGATAGACGCAGTCAACTACATCCCGACCGAGGACCGCTCGTCGGCGATGAAGCGCTTTGAGGCCGGCGAACTCGACAGTTACGGTGACCTGCCGACCGAACAGCTTGCAGATCTCAAGACCAAATTCGGCGACCAGATCCGTGTCGGGCCATATCTCGGCACCTACTATTATGCGATCAAGACGGACAAGGCGCCGTGGGACAATGTCGAGCTGCGTAACGCCATCTCCATGGCGATCGATCGTGACTTCCTGGCCGAAAAAGTCTGGCAGAACTCGATGCTCCCAGGCTATTCGATGGTGCCTCCGGGCATCGAGGGCTACACGCCGGCACTGGCCAAATACGCCGACATGTCGCAAATCGACCGTGAGGACGAGGCCAAGAAGGTGCTGGAGAAGCTCGGCTATACGCCCGAGAAGCCGTTGAAGATGGAGATCCGCTACAACACCTCGGAAAACCACAAGAACACTGCGGTGGCCATTCAGGAACAGTTGAAGCCGCTCGGCGTCGAAGTCACGCTGCTCAACACCGACACCAAGACCCACTATTCCTTCCTCGAACAGAAGGGCGACTACGACGTGGCGCGCGCCGCCTGGATCGCCGACTACAAAGATCCGGAAACGTTCCTCGGCATCTCGCGCAAGGCCAGCGGCAACAACTATTCGATCTACAATAGCCCGAAATACGAGGAGGCTATGGACAAGGCGGCGGCCGCCGGCGGCAAGCCCGAAGAGCGCATGAAGGAACTCGCCAAGGCCGAGCGCATCCTCGTCGATGAGGTCGGAAACATCCCGCTCCTCTACTACAGCTTTCACGACATCGTCTCCTCGAAACTGCATGGCTTCGACGACAATGTGATGGACATCCATCCGTCCCGCTTCATCTCCAAGGACTGACAATCATCCTTGGCTGGACCGCCGCGCTCCTCTCCGGGAGCACGGCGGGCCGGTCGGTCGTCGCACGGTCCGAAAGTCGTGGTCGATTTTCGGCACACACGATGCGAAGATTTGAAGGCGCTGGAGCGTGGTTATGCGTCCGCATGGACGCGTGTCGCTCTGGCCGAAGCGGGGCGCCGATGCTGCGTTATGTATTCCGGCGGCTTCTGACCGCCATCCCGACGCTGCTGGTCATCGTGACCGCGGCGTTCTTCCTGATACGCGTCGCGCCGGGCGGCCCGTTCAACCAGGAGCGGGGGCTCAGCCCCGAGATCAGGGCCAATCTTGAGGCTCAGTTCGGTCTCAACGACCCGCTCTGGCTGCAATATGTCCACTACCTCGGCAATTTGTTGCGTGGCAATTTCGGTCCCAGCTACAATATGCCGGACTTCACCGTCGGCGAATTGTTCAAAGAGGGCCTTCCGATCTCGGTCCAGCTCGGCGCTTCGGCCCTCATTCTGGCGCTGCTGCTCGGTAGCATGCTCGGCACCGTTGCCGCGCTCAATCAGAACAAGCTTGCCGACTATTCGGTGATCGCGCTGGCGACGGCAGGCAGCACCATCCCGACCTTCGTCACTGCCCCGGTGATTCAGCTCTTGTTCGGATTGACTTGGAAGCTTTTGCCGATCGGCGGCTGGGGAGATGGCGCGCTGATCAACAAGATTGGCCCAGTGCTGACGCTCGCTCTGCCGCAGATCGCGATCGTCGCCCGCCTGATGCGCGGCTCCATGATCGAATCGCTGCGTTCAAACCATATCCGCACGGCCCGCGCGCTCGGCCTGTCCGACTGGTCGGTGGTGGTGAAGCATGCTCTGCGCGGCGCCATCCTGCCGATCGTCTCCTTCACCGGTCCGGCTGCGGCAGCACTGCTCACCGGCTCGATCATCGTCGAGACGATCTTCTCCATTCCAGGCATCGGCCGCCATTTTGTCGTAGCCGCGCTCAACCGCGACTACACGCTGGTGATGGGAACGGTGGTGGTGATCGCTCTCTTCACCATCATCTTCAATCTGATCGTCGATCTCATGTATGCCGTCGTCGATCCGAGGGTGCGCTATGACTGACATCGCCGTCACCGCTCCGGCCGTCGTCGGTCGTTCGCTCTGGGGCGATGCCTGGGCGCGCCTCAAGGCCAATCGCGCCGCCATGTTCAGCCTCTACTATCTTGCTTTCGTCGCGGCCATCAGCATTTTCGGCCCCTGGTTCGTGCCGCATCAATACACCACCATCTACGCCGACTATGTGCGCACGCCGCCGAGCTTTTCGCCATATCCGAAAGCCGACATGATCGAGACCGCGCTCGACGAAGCGATCAAGCGCATGCGAGTCGACATCAAGGAGTGGCGGCAGGAAGGCAACAAGGTCTTCGTCACCGTCAAATCGACCAGGCCGATCGACGACCGCAACATCCGCTATCTCGACCGTTCCGATGCGTTTGACGGCACGCAGATCGAGAGCAAATCGTCGGACGGCCTCGAAGTGACGATGAGCGCCTCGGTCAAGCAGCAATATTTCGTGTTCGGTACCGACAACACCGGCCGCGATCTCCTGTCGCGAACGCTGATGGCGGGACGCATCTCGCTGGCCATTGGCCTGCTTGCCGGCGTAGTGGCGGTGGTGATCGGCGTGCTCTACGGCGCCACCGCCGGTTTTGCCGGCGGCAAGGTCGACGAGGTTATGATGCGCATCGTCGACGTGCTCTATTCGCTGCCTTTCATCTTCTTCGTCATCATGCTGGTGGTATTCTTCGGTCGCAACTTCGTGCTGATGTTCCTGGCGGTGGGCGCCGTGCTGTGGCTCGACATGGCGCGCATCGTGCGTGGCCAGGCGCTCTCGATCCGGCGTCAGGAATATGTCCAGGCGGCCGAAGCCCTGGGCGTCGGCCAGCGCGGCATCCTGATCCGCCATGTCATACCCAACCTGCTTGGGCCGGTGGTGATCTACATGACGCTGCTGGTGCCGCAGGTCATCATCCTGGAAAGCTTCCTGTCGTTCCTCGGCCTCGGCGTTCAGGAGCCGATGACCAGTTGGGGCGTGCTGATCTCGGTCGGCGCCCAGAACATCGGCACCGCCAACTGGTTGCTCCTGTTCCCGGCCTTTTTCCTCGTCTCGACATTGTTTGCGTTGAACTTCGTCGGTGACGGCCTGCGCGACGCGCTCGACCCCAAGGACCGCTAAGATGGCTGCTTCCGAAACGATCCTCAGCGTCAAGGACCTTCGCGTCCGCTTCCGCACGCTCGACGGCGCGGTCGAGGCCGTCAAGGGCATCAACATCCACGTCAATGCAGGCGAAACCGTTGCCGTTGTCGGCGAATCCGGATCCGGCAAGAGCCAGACCATGATGGCGGCGATGAGCCTGCTGGCCTCGAACGGCGAGGCATCAGGCGCTGTCGACTACCGCGGCCGCAACCTTTTGACGCTGAGCAAATCCGAATTGAACGAGGTTCGCGGCCGCAAGATCAGCATGATCTTCCAGGAGCCGATGACCTCGCTCGATCCGCTCTATTCGATCGGCAACCAGCTGATCGAACCGATCCGCCGGCATCGCGGCTTGAATGCGGCCGACGCGCGCGAAGAAGCGCTCAAGCTGTTGCGGCTGGTCCATATTCCCGATCCCGAACGGCGGATGAAATCCTACCCACATGAAATGTCGGGCGGCCAGCGGCAGCGGGTGATGATCGCCATGGCGCTGGCCAACGATCCCGATATCCTGATCGCCGACGAACCGACGACGGCGCTTGACGTGACCATCCAGGCGCAGATCCTCATGCTGCTCGCCGAACTGCAGCGCAAGCTCGGCATGGCGATCGTCTTCATCACCCACGATCTCGGCATCGTCCGGCGCTTCGCCGACCGCGTCTATGTCATGCGCTACGGCGAAGTCGTAGAGGAGGGCAACGCCGAGGCGATCTTCGTCAACCCGCAGCATGCCTATACCAAAATGCTGTTGGCCGCCGAGCCAACCGGCACCAAGGCGCCGCCACCGCCAAATGCGCCCGTCCTGCTCGAAGGCAGGAATGTCGAGGTGACATTCAGGATCGGCGGCGGGTTTCTTGCCGGAGAACCGCTGATCCTGCGCGCGGTCGATCACATTTCGATCCGGCTGAAACGAAACCAGACCATCGGCATCGTCGGCGAATCCGGTTCGGGAAAATCGACGCTTGGCCGGGCCTTGCTGCGGCTCCTGCCAAGCGATGGCCTCATTCGCTTCGGCGATCGCGATATTTCCAACGCCGACCGTCAGGCGATGCGGCCGCTGCGTCGTGAATTGCAGCTCGTCTTCCAGGACCCGTTCGGTTCGCTGTCGCCGCGCATGACCGTCGGCCAGGTCATTACCGAAGGGCTCCTGGTGCATGAGCCGACCCTGTCTGGCAAGCAACGCGATCTGCGCGCGGTCGAGGCATTGCGCGAAGTCGGGCTCGATCCGAATGCGCGCAATCGCTACCCGCACGAATTCTCCGGCGGTCAGCGCCAGCGCATCGCCATCGCGCGCGCGATGATCCTCAAGCCCAAGGTGGTTGTCCTCGACGAGCCGACGTCGGCGCTCGACCGCTCCGTCCAGAAGCAGATCGTCGAGCTGCTGCGCAAGCTGCAGGCCGACCATGAACTGTCCTACCTATTCATCAGCCACGATCTCGCTGTCGTGCGTGCCATGGCCGACTACATCATCGTCATGAAGCAGGGCAAGATCGTCGAGGAAGGACCGACCGAGGCCATCTTCAGCAATCCGCAGGCTGCATACACGCAAACGCTGATGGCCGCGGCGATCGACGTCACGCGGTTTCGCTTGAGCGCCTAGCGCCGCCGATCGCGGGCTGCAGCGGATAAGGTGTTTCGGAAGCAAACGAGCTCGCGCGCGACGAGCTGTCGGTTGAGCCAAGTCGCGTCGGAAGCCTGGGTATGTTCTCCGATCGAAAGGCACGTCCCTCAGTTGCCGATATCAAGAGACGCGCGGCAGTGCTGAAGCGCGAGGCAGAAACGGAAGCTCAGACTATCCGCGTTAACGTTCAGGGTGGTAGGGTAACCCTTGAGGGTAAGGTCAAGGCTTGGCCCGAGCGCCAGCTACCGAGCGTGCCGCCTGGTCGTCGCCGGCTCGACAAGCTGGATGCGGCGATTGCTTGAAGGCCGCCCCTTCCATCGATAGGCGCGGTACTCGACAGGCCCTGCATGAACATTGTGATGTTTACCAACACATTCGTCCCCCATGTCGGCGGCGTTGCACACAGCGTTGCATCGTTGTCGGAAATGCTTCGTGAGTTGGGGCATGCAGTCCTGATCGTCGCGCCGGACTATGCGGAAGCAGCTCGATCGGAAAGCAACATCCTTCGCGTCCCTGCGATCCAGAATTTTAACGGGAGCGATTTTTCGGTGCCGATCCCGTTCGCCCGCTCGCTCGAAAAGACATTGAACGGCTTCGAACCGGATATCGTCCATTCGCATCACCCGTTTCTTCTCGGCGACACCGCTCTTCGCATCGCGGCGTCGCGAGCACTGCCGACGATATTTACCTATCACACCCGCTACGAACTCTACGGCCACTACGTTGCGCAGGATGCGCCGGTTCTCCAACGGCTCGTGCTCAGCCTGGCGGCCGGCTACTGTGATCTATGCGACCATATCATCGCTCCAACCCAGAGCATTGCCGACCTCTTGCGCCATCACGACGTCACCAAACCGATCAGCACAATCCCGACAGGGATTGACCTAGCCAGGTTTGCCGATGGAGATCGGCTGAGATTGCGGAGCCGGCTGGGAATAGTGGAAACCGATTTCATCGTCGGGCATGTGGGCCGGCTGGCGCCGGAGAAGAACCTGACTTACCTCACCGAAGCAGTTTGCTTCTTTCTTTCGCAACATGAGCGCGCGCATTTTGTTGTCGCTGGCGACGGTGCGTCGGCGTCCGAAATGCGCCGAATGCTGGAAGAGGCGGGTCTTCAGGACAGATGTCATCTGCTAGGTATGGTCGAAGGCGCCGATCTGGCCGACGTCTATGCCGCGATGGACGTCTTCGCCTTCCCGTCGCGTTCCGAAACCCAGGGCCTTGTGCTCGTCGAGGCGATGGCGACCGGCGTTCCGGTAGTCGGGCTTGATGAACCTGGGGCTCGTGAAGTGGTACGCAACGGAAAGAACGGCTATCTCCTGTCAGCCGATGCATCCCCAGGTCAATTCTCCGAAGCTCTCGCCAGAGTCCGCGCGCTCACTCCGCCGAACCGAGCAGCATTGCAAGAAGAAGCCAGACTGACTGCGGCCTCCTATGCACGATCTTCGACCGCGCGCCAGACCGTCGATCTCTATTCGCATGCTGTCGCGAGCCTTGCCGGTGCCCGAGCTACTCGCACGCGTTCGTTTGAGGCGACGCTCGAAGGTCTCAAGCAGGAATGGAGAATCCTCGCCAACCTTGCCAATGCCGTCAAGGACGCGGTCGCGACGCGCAGTGACTCGGCAAAGTGACGGCTGTGCACGCTGCGTTGGCAAAGCGTTGTTGTCTCGGTCGGCCGGGTGCATTAAGTGGCATGAAATATATTTCAGATTATGAATTTTATTGACAGTTAAGCAAACCCCTGCCAATGATCGACCGCTGGGCCTCGGGAGGAGGTTCGGTGTCAGCAACCACAAGCGGCGGCATGGAAGTGTCCGACCGCCCATTGACCAGGCTTCGGCCGAGGGAGGATTCTTGCGCAAATTTTTGAGCATGCTCGCCATTTCGGCAGCAGCCACCACTGTGTTGGGGGCAAGCCACAACGCGGCCCAGGCCGCTAACCCGTTCAAATGCGAGCCGGGTGAAAAATACGTCATGAACGTCATGGTGTCCGGCGTCGAATATTGGTTCCCGGTCTACGAGATGTTCAAGCAAGCCGGACAGCAGTTCGGTTGCGAGACGGAATACACCGGAACGCCGGAATACGACGTGAACAAGCAGATAGCGACATTCGACCAGGCGCTGGCTCAGAAGCCGGCTGGTATCCTGGTGCATCCGATGAACTCCGACCCATTCATCGAGCCAATCAATCGGGCTATCGACCAGGGAACGGCGGTAGTCACCTTCGCCGCAGATTCGCCCAACTCCAAACGAGTGTCCTATATCACCTCCGACAACGTCGCCGAAGGCACCTATGCCGCCGATGCGGTTGCCAAGGCGATGGACGGCAAGGGTGAATATGCGGTCCTCGAAAATCCCGGACAGGATAATCACGACAAGCGCATCGCCGCTTTCATTGCCCGCATGGAAGCCAAATGGCCTGAGATGAAGCTCGTCGGCCGCGCGGCGTCGAACCAGGATGCGACGAAAGCCTATCAAGCCGTACTCAGCCTCGCCCAGGCGCATCCCGAACTGGGCGCAGTGTTCATGCCGGAAGCCAACTCGGCAATCGGTGCGGCGCAGGCCGCGAAGGAGGGCGGCGGCAAGATCCGAGTTATGCTGGCCGACGTCAACGCCAAGATCCTCGATATGATCAAGGCGGGCGAAATCTTTGGCTCGGTCAACCCGAACCAGGGCATGCAGGGCTACATGGGATTCATGCTGCTATGGCTGGCCAAGCATCCTGAGCTGATCGATCCGATGAACGACGCCCGGCGGTCCGGATTCAATGGCATGGGCGTGCCTTTCGTCGACAACGGCTTTTCCATCGTCACCGCGGAAAATGCCGATGATTTCTATTGGGATGCCTACCTCAAGCGCCGCGGCACCAAGGGCATCGAAGAATAAAGCTCTTCGGAAATGCTCGAACCGGACGGGGCGCGCTGGCGTCCCGTCGACCGGGCCATTATCGTCAATACCAACGCTGCAGGGGGACGGAGTGACTGCCGCCGCCATTCTTGAAATCCGCGACATCTCGAAATCCTTTGGCGCCATCAAAGCGCTGACCGGGGTCGATTTCACGCTGCAGGGGGGCGAAATTCACGCGCTGTGCGGCGAGAATGGCGCGGGCAAGTCCACGCTGATGAATATCATTGCCGGCATTGTGCAACCCGACGAAGGCACCATTCGGCTCGACGGCAAGGACGTCACCATCGCATCGCCATCGGCCGCGCAGCGGCTTGGTATAGGTCTCGTCCATCAGGAAATCGCGCTGTGCCAGGATGCCACGGTCGCCGAGAATATTCTCATGGCGGCCATCAACAACCGGCGCGCGCCGCTGATGAATTTTCGACAACTCTACGCCGATGCTCAGAAGATAATGGACCTGCTGGCGCCGATCCCGGTCGAGACGCCGGTCGCCGAGCTTTCGATTTCCAACCAGCAACTTGTGGAAATCGCCAAGGCGTTGACACTCGAATGCCGGGTGCTGATGCTCGACGAGCCGACAGCCGCCCTGACCGAGACCGAGGCGCGGCGCCTTTTCGCAATCATCCGCGATCTCAAGGCGCGCGGAATTTCAATCATCTACATCAGCCACCGTATGGCCGAGATCTTCAGCCTGTGCGACCGCGTCACAGTCTTTCGTGACGGCAGATATGTGGCGACTGATTTGATCGCTTCCGTCACTCCCAATGATGTCGTGCGCAAGATGGTCGGGCGCGAAATCACGCAGCTCTATCCGCAGAAGCTCTCGCCTGAACAGCGCAGCGATCGTCCTGTGCTGTCGGTCCGGAACCTCTCCTATCGAGAGGGTTCGGGCGGCGTCAGCTTCGCGCTCCGGGCCGGCGAAATTCTTGGCATCGGCGGTTTGATCGGCGCTGGCCGCAGCGAGATGGTTCAGACCGTTTGTGGCTTGCGCCCGAAAGTGTCGGGATCGGTCGAACTCAATGGCGAGCCGATCAGCATCAGCACCTACAGCGATGCGGTGCGCGCGGGCCTGGTCTACCTCTCCGAGGACCGCAAGGCGTCTGGCCTGTTCCTGGACCTGTCGATTGCGTCTAACATCTCCGCGCTGGACCTTAGGAAGCTGACCACACCCCTTGGGCTGCTCGATCGCCGCGCCGAGGCAAAGCAAGCCACCGACCTGGTGGAGCGCCACGGTGTGCGCATGGGCGGCATCGACACACAGGTGTCGACGCTCAGTGGTGGCAATCAGCAGAAAGTGGCCATTGCCAGGCTTCTTTCGGTTAGCCCCAAGGTGGTCATCCTGGACGAGCCGACACGCGGGGTCGATGTCGGCGCCAAAGTGGAAATTCATCGCCTGCTTCGCGATCTTGCCGAGCGGGGCGTCGGCGTCATCGTGATTTCATCCGAGCTTCCGGAACTGATCGGGCTCAGCGACCGGGTGCTTGTCGTGCACGAAGGGGCCATCGCCGGCGAATTAGGAGCGGACGAATTGACCGAAGAGGCAATCATGCTGCTGGCTTCGAGTGTCCCGCAGCAACGATCAAACGCAAGGCAGGCTCAGAATGTCGCTTAGACAGACCGGAGGAACCCTCATGGACGCTGAAATCAAGGCGAGCGCCCCGAGGCTTGGCGGGCGCAACTGGCTGCGTCTGGGGTCAATGCGCGAGGCCGGGCTGATCGCAATCATGCTGGCGCTGTGCATCGCCATGACATTTGCCTCGCCGCACTTCCTGACCTGGGGAAATTTCCGGGCGATGCTGATGAGCTTTTCCATTGAAGGCATCGTCGTGGTCGGCATGACGATACTCCTCATAGTCGGCGGCATCGACCTTTCCGTCGGGTCGGTGGTCTGCTTCTCCATGGTTGTCTCAGGCGCTCTCTTCCTGATGGGACTGGACCCGTGGACCGCTAGCCTTATCGGCATAGCCGCCAGCGCGCTGATCGGCGCGGTGATGGGCTTCTTTGTGACCGTCATCGGGCTCAATCACTTCATCACCTCGCTGGCGGCGATGGTGATCGTGCGCGGCCTTTGCCTTGTCATCACCAAGGGAACCCCGCTGTCGCTGTTCACCCTGCCGCCCGGGTTCAAGGCGATCGGCCAGGGCAGCTTCGGCAATTTGCCTTATGTCATCGTCATCTTTGTCGTGGTCGTGGCGATCTTCGATTTCCTGCTTCGGCGCGCTACCGCGTTCCGCAAGGTCTTCTATACCGGCAGCAACGAGAAGGCGGCCCAATTTTCGGGCATCAAGACCAAGCATGTCAAATTCTGGGTCACGGTCCTCTGCTCGACCCTCGCGGGTTTTGCCGGCGTCATCTATATGTCGCGCTTTGGCGCTGCGACCCCGACCTTCGGCGCTGGCATGGAGCTCAACATCATCGCCGCGGCCGTGATCGGCGGGGCATCGCTCAATGGCGGCTCAGGCACCATCTTCGGCGCCATACTGGGCATGGCGCTGCTCTCCGTCGTCACAAGTTCGCTGATCCTGCTCGACGTTTCCGTGTATTGGCAGGACATGATCAAGGGATGCATCCTGCTCGCGGCAGTATCGATCGACCATTTCCTGCATCGCAGGAAATCCTGAGCCGCAGCGCGAGAGTTGAGCATCCAATCATGTCACCAAGCAATCCGCGGGACGACATCACGATCGTCCGCCAGATGTACCAGGCGCTTGTGCTTCATTACATGGAAGCCAAGACGCAGGCTGAAATCGCAAAGGAGCTCGGCATCTCGCATGCGACCGTCAACCGGCTGATCAAACGCGGTCATCAACTCGGGCTGGTCGAGATCAAGATCAAGTCGCCGGTCGAGCAGCTGGTCGACATCGAGACGCGACTTGTCGCGATAGGCGGCATCCAAAGGGCCGTCGTCGTCCCTTCCGTTTCGGACAATCCGCAGACCGCGCTCCAGCGCGTCGGCGAGGCTGCGGCCAGGCTGGTGCTCGAGACGATCAAGGACGGCGATACGATTTCCATAACGGGAGGCAAGGGGGTGAGTGCCGTCGTCGCCGGTCTCAAGCCGAACCGCAGCTACGACGTCGAGGTTATTCCCGCGACCGGCCTGGTCCAGGGCAAGCATTACACCGACGTCAATCATGTCGCGTCGCTGATGGCCGACAAGCTCGGCGGGCGCGCCTTTCAGATTCACGCGCCGTTGTTTGCCGACAGCCCGGCCCAACGCGACATGTTGATGGGCGTCCGGGCCGTTTCGGACGTCTTCGGCAAGGCGCGGGAGGCAACGCTTGCGGTTGTCGGCATCGGCTCCATCCTGACCGACGATTCGAGCTACTACGATTTGCACCCGTCCTCGAGCGCCGACCGGCTGGCCATCGAGCGCTCGGGCGCGGCGGGCGAGCTGCTCGCCCATCTCATAGACGGCAGCGGCAAGCTCGCCGACTACCGCCTCAACCACTCACTCGTTTCGCTGACGCTCGAGGAATTCGCGACCATTCCGCAGTCGATCGGGGTTGCAAGCGGCGCAAGCAAGGTGGTTCCGATCCTCAGTGCCATGCGCGGTTCTCACCTAGATACCCTCGTCACCGACGAAGCCACCGGCTTGAAAATCCTCGAGCTCGCCGAAGGAAACGCAGCATGAATTCTCGACAAATTACCCGCTCGATCGGCAAGTCCGGCGTTGTCACGTCGGCAGTCGGGCTCGGCACCTGGGCCATCGGCGGCTGGATGTGGGGTGGCACCGATGAAGCAGAATCGATCGCTGCGATCCAGGCGTCCATCGATGCCGGCGCCTCGCTGATCGACACCGCGCCGGCTTACGGTCTCGGCCGCAGCGAGGAGATCGTCGGCAAGGCCATCAAGGGCCGGCGCGACAGCGCGGTCATCGCCACCAAATGTGGCCTGAACTGGCATTCGAAAAAGGGCAACCACTTCTTCGATCAGGACGGAAAGCCGGTGAACCGATATTTGGGCGCCGACGGCATCGCTTATGAAGTGGAGCAGAGTCTGAGGCGGCTCGGCACCGACTATATCGATCTCTACATCACCCATTGGCAGGATCCGACGACCTCCATTGCCGAAACAATGGGAGCGCTCGAACGCCTCAAATCAGATGGCAAGATCCGCGCCATCGGCGCAAGCAATCTCAACGCCGCCGAGCTGCAGCAGTATGTAGGAGCTGGCCAGCTCGACGCGATCCAGGAAAGGTATTCGATGCTGGATCGCGAGATTGAGCAGACATTGCTGCCGATCGCGCGCCAGCATCAGGTGGCTGCGCTCAGTTACTCGTCGCTTGCGCTCGGCCTGCTTTCGGGCGCGATCGATCCGGCGCGTGAGTTCAGCGGCGACGATCAGCGCAAAGACAATCCGCGCTTCTCTCAGGCCAACCGGCGCAAGGTCGCGGCTTTGAAGCATGCCCTGACCCCGGTCGCGGAGATCCACCAGGCGACCATGGCGCAGATCGTCATCGCCTGGACGCTGGCGCAGCCCGGCATCACCTTCGCATTGTGTGGAGCGCGAAACGCCAAGCAGGCGCTCGACAACGCCAGGGCAGGGGAGATTTTGCTGAGCGCTGCGGAACTGGCGGCCGTCGATGCGGCGGTGGCCGGGCATCTCGTGGCGATAGATGCGTGATCGAAAGCGCATCTCGAGATGAATCGCATCCAGACGATCGCCGGCTTGCGCGAGAACCCCAATGTTGACGTGCTCGTCATAGGCGGCGGCATCAACGGCATCAGCGTGTTTCGCGAGCTCGCTTTGCAGGGCGTCGATGTGCTGCTCGCGGAAAAGGGCGATTATTGTTCCGGCGCCAGCGCAGCCCTCTCGCGCATGGTTCATGGCGGCTTGCGCTATCTTGAAAATGGCGAGTTCAAGCTGGTCCGCGAGTCTCTTCTCGAACGCGATCGGCTGTTGAGGAACGCGCCGCACTACGTTGCGCCACTGCCAACCACGGTGCCTATCTTCGATCTGTTCTCAGGCATGGCAAATGGCGCAGTCCGCTTCCTTGGGCTAAGCCGTCGTCCGGGCCGGCGCGGCGCATTGGTCATCAAGACCGGCCTGGCGATGTATGACTTCTTCACCGCCGCACGGCGTGTCGTCCCGACGCACAAATTCAGAAGCCGCGCTGAAACGCTCAAGGTCTGGCCTGCAATCAATCCTGCTATTCGCAATTCGGCGACATATTATGATGCCTGGGTCAGCCACCCCGAGCGGCTGGGTACCGAGATGCTGCGCGATACCATGAAGGAGAAGCCGTCGGCCCGGGCGCTCAACTATGCACGCGTGTCGCTCGACGACGCCAGCCTGGTGCTTAACGACGGACTATCCGGCGAAACGATGGCCGTGAAGCCGCGGCTCGTCGTCAACGCCACAGGCGGCTGGATTGACTTGACCAATTCGGCGATCGGAGCCGTTGCACCGAAGCTTATGGGCGGCACCAAAGGCTCACATCTGATCGTCGACAATCGCGAGCTTCATGACGCGCTCGACGGTCACATGATCTACTACGAGAACGAGGACGGCCGGATCTGCATCCTGTTCCCCTATCTCGGCAACGTGCTGGTCGGCTCGACGGATATCCGTGTCGATGATCCCGACCAGGCGCGCTGTGTGGATGACGAGCGGCAATACATCCTGCAGTCGTTGTCCTTCGTGTTTCCTGAGATCGAGATCGCCGATACTGACATCGTCTTTCAGTTCACCGGGGTGAGGCCGCTGCCGATAAGCCAAGACAGTTTTACAGGGCGCATCCCCCGCGATCATTTCTGCGAACTCGTCGAGGGCGCCGGTACACTACCGCCGACGCTCTGTATGATCGGCGGGAAATGGACAACCTTCCGATCGTTTGGCGAACTGGCAGCGGATATCGTGCTTGAGCGATTGCGCCGACAGCGCGTCGTCGGCACCGAAAACATGCCGATCGGCGGCGGCCGGGATTTTCCCATTGCGCCGGCAAAATGGTGCGCAGAACGCGCAGGGGTGCACGGCCTGTCGCTTGACCGGATGCGCAGCCTTTTCAAGCGCTACGGTACCGCGGCGGATGCCGTCGCCGCCCATATGGCCGCGGGACATGACGAGCTCTTGCCCGGCAGCGACTACTCGGCCCGCGAGATTCAATATCTCATCGCCAATGAATATGTCGAGAAGCTGGAGGACCTGCTGCTGCGCCGCACGACAGTCGCCATCACCGGTGCTCTCTCGACCGACCTTCTCGATGTGGCTCTCGATATTCTCGCTGTCGAAAAGAACTGGGACGCCGCGCGCAAGGCATTCGAGCGCACCGATTTCCTTGCCCTGTTGCAACGCCGGCACGGCGTCGATCTCGACCAGCTATCCCAAAAAGACCAAGGAAGGAGCGCCGAATGCGCATCAACAAGAAAGTCCGCATGAACCGGTTGTTCGGCGGAGCGCGCTGTCTCGATGTCGCAGTCGACCATGGCGTGTGCAACGAGCCGTCATTTCTGGAAGGGCTCGAAGATATGGCCGGCGTCGTCACCCAGCTGGTCGCCGCGGGACCGGACGCCATTCAGATGAATTATGGCCAGGCCGATCTGCTGCAGTGCTTGCCTGGCAAGGACAAGCCAGCATTGGTCATGCGTATAGACATGGGCAATCCATACAACAAAACCCGCCATCGCTCGATGTGGGCGATCCTGCAGAACGAAGCCGAGCCACTGATCGGCGCGCTGGAAATGGACGCGGCCTGCGTGGTCGTCAATCTTTTCATGCTGCCCGATGAGCCGGACCTATTCCGGCAATGTGTCCACAACATTGCCCGCGTTCGCGCCGACTGCGAGAAATACGGCCTGCCGCTGATGATCGAGCCGCTGGCAATGCTGCCCAATTCGGAGCGCGGAGGCTATATGGTCGACGGCGACCCCGAGAAGATCGTCACCCTGACCCGGCTCGCAAGCGAGATGGGCGCCGACATCATCAAGGCGGACCCGACCACCGATCCGAACGACTTCCACCGGGTCGTGGCGGCGGCACGCTGCCCTGTCCTTGTGCGCGGTGGGGGCAGGGAGGATTTGCGCGCTGTCTTCGACAAGTCGGCGGCGCTGATGGCACAGGGCGCGGCCGGCATGGTCTATGGCCGCAACATATACCAGCATTCCAACCCTCGCGCCGTCGTGAGAGGATTGATGGCGATCATCCATGACAATGCGGACGGCGCGGCAGCCTGGGAGCTCTACCAACAAGAATAAGTTTGGCAGCTTGGGAGGAGCTTCAATGCAGCAATACATTTTGGGTCTTGATGCGGGCAACACCGTCATCAAGGCCATCATTTTCGACACCGCCGGTCGCGAGCTCGCGCTCGCCGCTCGGGACGGCCGCTCCTGCATGTCAAAGCCCGGCCATGTCGAGCGGGACCTCGGCGAATTGTGGCGCAACGCCGTCGAGGTCATCCGCCAGTGCCTCGACCAGTCGGGCATCGACCCTAGCGACATCGCAGCAATCGGCTGCGCCGGCCACGGCAACGGGCTCTATGCGTTGGACCGCGGCGGCGACCCGCTGCTCGGCATCCAGTCGCTCGACACACGCGGCGTCGGCATTGTGAGCGAATGGGCGGCCGCGGGCGTTGGCGACCGGACCTATGCCCACTGCCTGCAACGGCCCTGGGCGGCGCAGACGCCGACGCTACTGGCGTGGCTCAAGCGCCACGAACCGGCGCTTTTCGCCCGAATAGGCACCGTCTTCCTGTGCAAGGATTTTGTCGTCAACCGCCTCACCGGCGCACGCTCGACCGAGACCTCGGACATGTCGGGCTGCGGGCTTTTGCAGATGCCCGGCCGACGCTACGAGCATGAGTTGCTGGCCGCCTACGGTCTCGACGATTGCATGGAACTGCTGCCGAGCGTGCTGGAGGCCTCTGACATCGCCGGCCATATCACGCGCGATGTCGCCGCCGCCACCGGCCTTAGGGCGGGCACGCCTGTGGTGGCGGGCCTGTTCGACGTCGTCGCCAGCGCCATCGGTTCGGGCGTCACCAGCACCGGCGCCGCCTCCATCATTGCCGGCACCTGGAGCATCAATCAGGTTATCACCGACGAGCCGATCCGGGATCCGTCGATCTTCATGCTGTCGACATTCGATCCGGTGCGCTACCTCGCCATCGAATCGAGCGCCACTTCGGCCGCAAATCTCGAGTGGATCGTGCGTGAGTTCTTCGAGCATGCACCGCCGGCAGGTGGATCGCCATTCGATATCTGCAGCCAGCTTGTTGCTTCCGTCGATCCCGCGGGAGACATGCCGATCTTCCATCCATTCCTTTACGGCTCGCAGCAGAATGGCAAGGCGCGTGCAGGTTTCTACGGCATCGCCGGCTGGCACACGCGGGCGCATATGCTGCGCGCACTGTTCGAGGGCGTCGTCTTCGAACATCGGCGCCATGTCGAGACGCTGCGTCGAGCAGGAGCCACGGTCAGCCAGGCGGTTCTTTCGGGCGGCGGCTCGCGCAGCGCCATCTGGCCGCAGATATTCGCCGATGTGCTTGATGTGCCGGTGACCGTAGCGCGCAGCCGCGAGACTGGTGCGCTGGGCGCTGCAATTGCAGCTGGGACAGGCGTCGGCCTGTTTGTCGACTTTTCCGCGGGCGCCGCCGCGATGACCGCGCCCGACCGCTGCTATCAGCCTAATGGCGAGATCGCACCGGTCTATGAGCAGCGGTATCGTCTGTATGGCGAGATCAACCAGGCCATGGGTCCGCTATGGGACAGGATGGCAAGCGAACGGACCTTTAATTGACACAGACCGCTGCCGATTTTGGACAATATGACTTTATCATCGTCGGTGCGGGTTCAGCCGGCTGCGTGCTGGCCAACAGACTGTCGGCCAATCCAGGCATGCGCGTGCTGCTTCTGGAGGCCGGCGGCAGTGACCGCTACCACTGGGTCAACATTCCCATCGGCTATCTCTATTGCATGGGCAACCCGCGCACCGATTGGCTAATGAAGACCGAGCCGGAGACCGGGCTGAACGGTCGTACGCTCAACTATCCGCGCGGCAAGCTTCTGGGCGGCTGCTCGTCGATCAACGGCATGATCTACATGCGCGGCCAGGCGGCCGACTATGATGGCTGGCGGCAGGCCGGAAATCTTGGTTGGGGCTGGGACGACGTGCTTCCATATTTCCGCAAGTCCGAGGACCATTTTGGTGGCGCCAACGATCTCCATGGTGCCGGTGGCGAATGGCGCGTCGAGCGGCAGCGCCTGTCCTGGCCAATCCTGGATGCATTCCGCGATGCTGCCGAGGAACTCGGCATTCCCCGGACCGACGATTTCAACGGCGGAACCAACGAGGGGTCGGGCTATTTCGAGGTCAACCAGAGGAAGGGCGTGCGCTGGAATACCTCGAAAGCGTTCCTGCGGGGCGTGCTGCGGCGGCCGAATTTGCGCGTCGTGACCGGCGCCGAGACCGAGACCCTGGATTTCGACGGAGCTTGCGTCACTGGCGTTGTCTTCCGCATGGGCGGTCGGTTGCATCGTGCGTGGGCAGGCGAGACGATACTTGCCGCTGGCGCGATCAATTCGCCGAAGCTGCTCGAGCTTTCTGGCGTTGGCCGGCCTGACGTGCTTGGCGCCGCAGGTATTCCGGTTCGCCACGCGCTCGAAGGCGTCGGCGAGAACCTGCAGGACCATCTACAAATCCGCACAGTCTTTAAGGTCGCCAATGCCTCAACCCTAAACCAGCGCTACCACAATCTGTTCAGCCGCGCGGCCATGGGCGTCGAATACGCCATCCGTCGCACCGGACCGCTGTCGATGGCGCCGAGCCAGCTTGGCATCTTCGCCAGAAGCGACCCACGCCTGGAGACGCCCGATCTCGAATATCACGTCCAGCCGTTGAGCACTGACCGGCTGGGCGAGCCGCTGCATCGCTTCCCCGCAGTCACGGTTTCGGTCTGCAATCTCAGACCGGAAAGCCGCGGCACTGTCCACATAGGGGTGGCCGATCCGCAGACTGCCCCAAAAATCCGGCCGAACTATTTGTCTACCGAGGTAGACAAGACCGTGGCTGTAGCCTCGCTCCGCCATGTCCGTCGCCTGATGAAGGCGCGTGCAGTTGCGCCTTTCGCGCCTCAGGAAGTACTGCCTGGTACGCAATATGAAAGCGACGAAGATCTCGTCCGCAAGGCCGGCGATATCGGTACTACGATTTTCCATCCGGTTGGCACCTGCAAGATGGGCACAGGCTCGATGGCGGTGGTCGACGGCCGGCTGCGGGTGCACGGCATTTCCGGCCTGCGCGTCGTCGACGCTTCGATTATGCCGACGATCGTTTCCGGCAACACCAACTCTCCAGTGGTGATGATCGCGGAGAAGGCATCGGAAATGATCTTGCAGGACGTCAACCATGAGAAATGATCGTCGGTGGCGCATCTGAGCTAAACTGAAACGAATGAGCAGTGCATGCGATTCTCAGCGTCCCGCCGATCGATGTGTTCGACAGACGTACGACAAGTGCTTCGAAGCGCAGCACGTCACGTGGACACATCGGACGGCCCGTGGCGGCTTCCGGGACTTGAAGACGGTCGATAGTTGTCATATGTTTTGCACAGTGAATGCGACTATGGATATGACAAGAGAGAGATCTATGGGTCAGGCCCTTAAGAGACCGGTGCAGAATGAACCTCTGGTTTTGTCATATATGGACCGGGCCGGGAAAATTGCCATTGACCAGGTCGCGGGCGGTTTTGGAATGTCCAAGAGCCAACTGGCGGAGACCGCCGGTCTTGCCCGCGAAACCCTCTATCGGCTAGAGCGGAGCCGCACGGCCAAGACACAGGGGCGTCTACGGGAAATGCTCGAGATCATCAGCCGCGTGGTCGATTGGGCGGGCGGCAAGGAACAGGCCATGGCCTGGTACCGAGCCCAGCCGCTGCCGGCGTTCGGCGGACGCACCGCCGAAGCCCTCGTGAAGGAAGGCAAAGCCGCCGCCGTTCGCGACTATCTCGATCATATGGCTTTGGGTGGCTTTGCTTGAGGTTTGTCGGAACCTGCTACAGGGCGCATGATCCACGTTGGGCATTCAAGCCGACTTCCGGTGACGGAGCGGCGATCAGGGGTGCCCGATTCAATCCCAAAGGTGTGCCGGCGCTTTATCTGGCGCTGACCGTAATGACAGCGGTCAAGGAAGCCAACCAGGGTTTCGCGCATCGGATCGACCCCTGCGTGCTGTGCTCTTATGAGGTGGACTGCGGGGACATCACTGATCTGACGACGGAGCAGGGGAGGGGAGAATCTTCTGTCACGTTCGAGGACATGGCCTGCGTCTGGGCGACAGCTCTCAGCGGGGGAGAGCGTCCTGCATCCTGGTTCATCTATGACCGACTGCGGCCTCAAGGCATTGCCGGTATTCTGGTTCCGAGTTTTGCTCCAGGCGCCGAGACGGAGGACCGCAATCTGGTGCTGTGGGACTGGGGTCCGGATCTTCCGCACAAGGTGAACGTGTTCGATCCGAGCGGTCGGCTGCCGAAGGACCAGCTGTCCTGGCGATGAAGCATTCGCGGAAGGGCAGGGGCTTTGGCCGCAGGCGTCAGCGCCAGCCCAGGGCCGGGGCGACATGGGTCAGGATCGCCTCGATGACATGCGCGTTGTAATCGACGCCGAGCTGGTTGGGAACGGTGAGCAGCAGCGTGTCAGCCTCCGCAATCGCTTCGTCCTTCTTCAGTTCCTCGATGAGGCCGTCCGGCTCGGCGGCATAGGTGCGGCCGAACACGGCGCGCCTGTCCGCTTCGATGTAGCCGAAATGATCCTCGCTCTCATTGCTGCCGAAATAGGCGCGGTCGCGATCGTCGACCAGCGCGAAGATGCTACGGCTCACCGACACCCGTGGCTCGCGTTCGTGACCGGCCGCTTTCCAGGCCGCACGAAAGGCCCGGATCTGTTCGCCCTGCTGAATGTGAAAAGGCTTTCCGCCCTCGTCGAATTTGAGCGTAGAGCTCTGCAGGTTCATTCCCAGTTTCGCCGCCCATTCCGCGGTGGCATTGGTCGCGGCGCCCCACCAGATCCTGTCGCGCAAACCCTCCGAGTGTGGTTCGACGCGAAGCAGGCCAGGCGGGTTTGGAAACATCGGCCGCGGGTTCGGCTGGGCAAAGCCTTTGCCGCGCAAGACTTCGAGCAGCACTCCCGTGTGCCGCCGGGCCATGTCGGCGTCGCTCTCACCCTCTTGCGGGGCGTAGCCGAAGTAGCGCCAGCCGTCGATCACCTGCTCGGGCGAGCCGCGGCTGATACCCAGCTGCAGACGCCCGCCGGCGATCAGGTCGGCGGCACCGGCGTCCTCGGCCATGTAGAGTGGGTTCTCGTAGCGCATGTCGATCACCGCTGTGCCGATCTCGATGCGGCTGGTCTTGGCGCCGACTGCCGCCAACAGCGGGAATGGCGAGCCGAGTTGCCGTGCGAAGTGATGCACACGGAAATATGCCCCGTCGGCGCCCAGCGCCTCGGCAGCAACGGCGAGCTCGATGGATTGCAGCAGAGCATCGGAGGCTGATCGCGTCTGCGACTGCGGTGAGGGCGCCCAGTGTCCGAACGACAGAAATCCGATTTTTTTCATGAGAATGCCACGTCAGAGTGAAAGGCGTCCTCGTTATCTAGTTATTGAACCGCCCGCTTGCCACGCCAATTCGGACCGGCAGATGGGAAGAAGGATAGGGAGGGGTTTTTGCCCTCTGGAACCTGGAAGCATTGGTCAGGCTGCAAAATACTCCGAGACCTCTGCGGCTCCGAACGGCGCGTGCCCCAAATGCTGCGAGCGTCCGCTACCGAGCCGGCTTCCAGAGCAGCTTTGGTGCATCCGTCTCGTAGGCCTTGCCGTTGGGGTAGCTGATCAGTTCCATCTGCAATCCCCAGGGTGCCTCGAAATAAACCCAGGATTCGCCGGCTCCCGGTCCTTGCTTTTCGAGTTCGGGCCGGTCGAAGACCTTGACGCCCTTAGCTGCCAGATAGTCGGCGGCCGCCTCGACATCCTCCACATAGAAGCAAAGATGGTAGCCGCCGATGTCGCTGTTTCTCGGATAGATTCGCTTCTGGTCGGGCGCCTCGAAATCGAACAGTTCGATGTTGCTGCCGTTCCCGCAGCGCATGAAGACGACTTCCTTCATGTTGGCGCGCGGATGGATGTTCATCTTGTCCTGCATGAAGGTGCCATTGTCGTCCTTCATCGAGCCGCCGGAATAGATGAAGTCGCAGCCGATCACATCTCCGAAGAAGGCAATCGCCTCCTTCATATCGGGCACCACGAGACCGATATGGTCCATGGCGGCTAATGCCGGCATTCCTTTTCTGTCGTTCATCTATGCCTCCTGCATAAGAAAATCGCTTCGGTTTAACGCGCGTTGCGGCCGCGGCGAATGAAGTCGGCGACACGTTCTCCGACCATGATCGATGGCGCGTTGGTGTTGCCTGAGGGCACACTCGGCATGACCGAGGCGTCAGCGACGCGCAGGCCGCCGAGGCCGTGCAACCGCAACTCGCTGTCGACCACTGCCATCCGGTCGTTGCCGATCCGGCAGGTGCCGGTCGGATGCAGAGCGCCTTGCGCCATCTCCTTGACGTAATCGCGATAGTTCTCTTTCGTCTGCATCGGCC
The DNA here is from genome assembly GCF_055811195.1 of Mesorhizobium sp. WSM4823. Classification (NCBI taxonomy): domain Bacteria; kingdom Pseudomonadati; phylum Pseudomonadota; class Alphaproteobacteria; order Hyphomicrobiales; family Phyllobacteriaceae; genus Mesorhizobium; species Mesorhizobium sp. WSM4823. The sequence goes on along the minus strand of NZ_JBVVQL010000008.1, from coordinate 192,583 downwards.
GGCCTGGGTACTGCTCGCGCTTGATCACGGGGGCAAGCGCCGCCTGCGCCATGATCCGCTGTCCTAGCCGAACGCCCTCAGCCATCGTGTCGAGGTCATAGGGATCGGAAAGATAGTTCGGCACGATGCGTGGCGGTGCGAACGGATCAGGCGAACGCAATTCGATGAAGCCCCGCGACCGTGGCCGGGTTTGGCAGACGTTCAACGTGCAGCCGTTTCCACTTTCAATCCGCGCAACGCCTTCCTCGATGCCGGAGCCGGCAAGGAAAGCATATTGCAGGTCGGGGTGCGGGTCGTCGGCGTTGCCCCACCAGAACGCACCGCCCTCGATGATGTTTGAGCAGACTGGCCCTTGTCGGAACAGTGCGTATTGAAGGCCGGCCCAAAGCTTCCAATGCAATTTCTTGTATTTGTCGTAGCCGTCTGGTCCGTTGAGTTCATAAATCAGGTAGCAGTCCATGTGGTCCTGCAGGTTGCGGCCGACGCCCGGTAGGTCATGCACGACGGGCACGCCGACCTGCCGCAGATGCTCGGCCGGACCGATGCCGGAAAGCAGCAGCAGGCGGGGCGAGTTGATTGCACCGGCCGACAATATGACCTCGCGCTCGGCGCGTGCGACGAGCGTGCGCCCACCTTGGACGTATTCGACCCCGACGGCGCGATTGTTCGCGACCAGGATGCGCATAGCTCGGGCGCCAGTCTGCACCTTGAGGTTTGGCCGCCTGCGCGCTGGCTTCAAATAGCAGATAGAGGCGCTGGCGCGGCGGCCGTTGCGCGCCGTGATCTGGTAAAGGCCCGCGCCGGCCTGCACGCCGCCGTTGAAATCGGCGACATAGGGGATCCCCGCCTGCTGGCAGGCCTTGAGCCAGGTCCGCGTCAACGGGCTGACATACTGCGGATTGGAAACCTTCAGCGGCCCGCCGGATGCATGCGCCTCGCCGGCTAGCGTGTCGTTGTCCTCGGCGCGCAGATAAAAGGGCAGAACGTCCTTGTAGGCCCAACCCTCGGCGCCTTGCTGGGCCCAGCCGTCATAGTCTGATGGAATGCCGCGGATATAGAGCATCGCATTGACGGAACTGCCGCCGCCCAGCACGCGCGCTTGCACCATGGTCGGCGGCGTTGCCTTTGGGTTCTCGGCGGTCGGCTCCTGTTCGAACCGCTGCAGCAGACTGCCGGTCGCGGTCTTATAGACCATCACCGGAAGATGGATTTCGATGGCGCGGTCCTCCGGCCCTTCCTCCAGGAGAAGCACGGAACTGCCGGCATCCTCCGAGAGCCGCGACGCGGCTACGCAGCCGGCGGAGCCGCCACCGATGACGACATAGTCTGGCATGAGGCTGTCTCTGTTGCACAAGCGGTACGATGGGCGGACGGGCAGCCGCGCAAGCGCAGCTGCCGTCCGTAGAGAGCGCCGGGGAGGATGCGCCTTCTGGCTGGATGTGACGGAAGCCTCAGCCCGCCTTGAATTCGTTCCAGGCGGCGACCCAGTCGGCATAGGTCGCATACTGCTCCGACTCGAGCGGCGGAATGCCGAGGAGCGGAGCAGCTTTGAAGATCCCTTCGACATCGGAATAGTCGAACAGCGCCTTGGTCTCGGGCGGCAGCAGATCGACCGCCTTCGACGAGACGACACCGGCTGCATTGCGGGTGACGACCTTGGCCTGCACTTCCGGCGAGATCGCCTGGTTGAAGAATTCGTAGGCGGCTTCCTCATTGTCTGCGCCAGGCGGCATGAACCAGGCGTCGCACCAGGTTGCGGCGCCTTCCTTAGGAATCGTGTAGATCGTCTCGACCCCTTGCTTGGCCGTCTCCGTTGGGATGCCGGTCCAACCCGCGAAACAGGCGGCGACCTCGCCCGAAACCATGAGCGACACCACGTCGCCGTAGGTCAGGCTGATGGTGCGGGCCTGATCGCGGTAGAGCTTCAGGTGCTCGAACGTCTTGGCCATTTCGTCCTTGGTTAAGTTCGGGAAACTTGTGAAGCCGGCCAGAACGGCAGCGACCGGCCACGTGACAAGCGTGTCGTCAACCAGAACGATTTTACCTTTCAGCTCAGGCTTGAGCAGGTCCTTGTAGCTGGTCGGCTTGTCCATCAGCTTGGGATTGTACACGATGGTGTTGAGGCCCCAGGCATAGGGCACACCATGGAGTTCGCCGTTCCGGAACCAGGTCGGCTTGTCGTAGAAGACGTCGAAGAGGTTGTCGGCGCTGTAGTTCGGCAGCTTGGACCTGTCGAGCGGCTTGGTGATCTTCAAAACGTCGAGATACAGGTCGGCGTAGCCCTGGTTGTATTCGGCGGCGTCGAAAGGCGGCGGGTTGGGCACGCTAAACTTCGTGGTGACGTCATCCTGGTTGCCCATCGCCGAGACTTCGACGTTGAGGCTATTTTTCGAAATCCAGTCGGCAAGCTCGTCGGTCAGCTCCCAGCCTTCCCAAGCCATGATCTGCAAGTCGCCAGAGGCGGCGTGTGCCAGATTGGGGATGAAAGGCGCGAGCATCGCGCCGCCGGCAAGGGCTGTTGCGCCGCCAAGAAATGATCGGCGGCTCGTTGCGAATTGCATGACTTCGTCGGTGGACCAGATTTTTCTCATTGTCGAATTCCCCTTTTTGAGATCCGTTAAGAATTTGATTGTGTTGGCATCCGCGCCGCCAAACAATTTCGCATGGTATCGAATGCCGGCGCTTCATGGCGCGTTGCGTGCGTCAATGTGCGAATGCCCTCGTCGGAAGGTGCACAATTTCGGCGCCGCGTCAGGCGTGCGGCAGCATGATGACATTGGCCGAATCCCAATAGATGCGGGTTCGGTCGCCAACTGACGGCAAGGCGAGATGGCCGTTGCGCTGCACCTGGATACGGACCGGCGACTGGTCGTCCAGGCGCACGGTGTAGAACGAGCGGCTGCCGATGAAGACGACATCCTCGACTGTGCCTTCGGCCGACTGCGCCGCCTCACCGCCCTGGAAACTCAAGGACTCCGGGCGAATGGAGACGATGATGCGCTCCGATACCTGGCGATGCTCAGTCTCGGCGCCGAGGAAGGGAATCCCGGCCGTCGTGACCGCAGTGGTGCCGATGCCATTGACCGCGCTGACGGTCGCATCGAACAGATTGGTTTCCCCGAGGAATTTCGCGGCGAACAACGATTTCGGTCTGGCGTACATGTCCTCGGGCCGGTCGATCTGCACGATGCGGCCCTTTTCCATCAGCACGACGCGATCCGACAGGATCATCGCCTCGTCCTGGTCATGGGTGACGTAGACGAAGGTGGCTCCCGTCTCGGCATGGATGCGCTTCATCTCGGCCAGCATGTGCTGGCGGATTTTCAAGTCGAGCGCGGCGAGCGGCTCGTCGAGAAGCAGTACCTTGGGGCCGTTTACCAGCGCGCGGGCCAGCGCCACGCGCTGGCTCTGGCCGCCGCTGATCTCGTCTATGTAACGGTTGGCGAAGTTGTCCAACTGCACGATGTTCAGCATGCGATTGACCCGCTCCTTGACTTCGGACTTCGGCAAACCCTTGACCTTCAGGCCGAATGCGACGTTCTCGAACACGTCGAGATGCGGAAAGAGTGCGTAGCGCTGGAACACCATGTTGACAGGCCGGCGTTCGGGCGGCGTGCCGGCGCAGTCGTTGCCGTCGATGCTGATCGTCCCCGAAGTCAGCGTCTCGAACCCGGCGATGAGGCGCATGAGCGTAGTCTTGCCGCACCCGGATGGTCCGAGCAGCGTCAGGATCTCGCCTTGGCGGATCGACAGATTGATGTCGGTCAGCGCGGTAAAACTACCGAAGACTTTCTTGCCATCGCGGATATCGATGATCGTCTTGGGATTGGTCATGGCAAAGGCTCCAACTGTTCCACGCGGCCGGCGATCGCGGAGCGGCGGCGCGCCTGACCGATCAGCCAGGACGCAACCAGGATTGCGATCGAGAAAAAGAGGGCGAGCGTCGAGATGGCGTTGACGAGTGGCGTCACCGTGCGGCGCATCATCGACCAGATATACATCGGCAGCGTGGTTTCTGTGCCGGCGACGAATGACGTCACCACGAATTCGTCGAAGGAAACCGCGAAGGCGAGAATCGAGGACGCAATCAATGTCGGCGCGATCAGCGGCAGCGTAACGCGGGCAAAGGTCTGTATCTGCGAAGCGCCCAGATCGCGCGAAGCCTCCTCCAGCGAAGGATCGAACAGGGCAAGACGCGCCTTCATGGCGACGATCAGGATCGGGATGGCGATGACGACATGGGCGATCACGATCGTGACGGTCGAGAGCTGAGTGCCTGACTGGGCGAAGAGGACGAGCAGCGACACGCCGACGAACAGGCCCGGCAGCGCGATCGGCGTCACAGTCAGCGCTTCGATCATGCCGCGGCCGGCACGGCCAAAGCGCAGCCAGGCCAACGATGCCGTAGCGCCGAGCAGCAGGGTCACCAGTGCTGTGAGAAGGGCAACCGTTAGGCTCTTGATCACCGCGGAAGCCAGTTGCGCATTGCCGAGCAACTCCTCGTACCAACGCAGCGAAAATCCCGCGAAGGGGAAGGACAGCGACGGCGACGCATGGAATGAGAACAGTACGATAATCAAGAGCGGCGCGAGCAGGAAGGCCAGGATGGCCCAGACGATGATCCGCAACAGCACAGTCAGATCTCCCGCTCGGTTTTCGCCCGCCGCTTGACGATCAGGCCGGTGGCGCGGCCAAACGCCGTGATGAACGCGTAAAGGACGATCGAAATACCGAACATCAGGAAGGCCTGCGCCGCACCGAGCGGCCAGTTGCCGGTTTTGCGGAACTGGTCAGCGATCAGGAGGCCCGTCGTCTGTCCAGATGAACCGCCCAGCATCTGCGGCGTCACGTAGTCGCCCGCGACAAGGATGAAAGTCAGCATGAAGGCGCCGATCAGGCCGTTGGCAGCGTTGGGGGCGATGACCTTGAAGAACGCGCCTATCGATGACGTGCCTAGGTCGCGCGCCGCATCGATCAGGTCGCGCTTGATCTCGCTCAATGAGGACACGACGAGCAGGATGCAGAACGGCAGGTAGATATGGACCAACGTGATCGTCACCGCGAACGGGCTGAACAGGAAAGCCGAGACCGGGTGATCGATGACGCCGAGCTGCAGGAGCACAGTGTTGAGCACGCCATTGGTGCCGAGCAGCGTGCGCCAGGCGTAGATGCGCACCAGATAGCTCGAGAACCACGTGATGAGGATGAGATAGAGGATGGTCTGCGAACGGCTGACATAGACAAGATAGTAGCCGACCGGGATCGACAGGATCAGCGTGACCGTGGCGGTGAACAGGCCGATGCGAATGGCGTTGAAGGTAACCTTCCAGAAGACGGGCGAGGCTAGCGAGCCGAGATAGTTGTTGAACTGGAAGTCCGGCACGATGCGGTAGGATGCGGACGACCAGAAGCTGTAGGCGAATAGGGTCAGGCTCGGTACAATGAAGAACACGAGCATGTAGAGTATCGCCGGCGTGGCCAGCAATGTCCCCGTTCTCGTGCGTGTAAGAATCATTTGCAGCACTCCCGCAGGGCTTCGTCCATCGCCGCCCATCCGAGCCGGCTCCGTCCGAGGCCGTCGGCGCCGATCAACGGCGCAGTCATGGTTCCCGTCGGCAGGTCGTCAGATTGACCGATCCGTCGCCTGCTCTTGCCAGGTGATAGTCCGCAGTTTCGCGCCGGTTAACAATTTCGCACGACAGGGTTTCCTGAAGCGATCTTGCGCACGCCGCGCGAAGTATTGCTTCCAAACCGAGGTATCTGCCACCGGGATAGATTGGGCCATCAGGCCCTTATGTCGGCCGCATCGAGAACTGCAGAGATCGAGGCCGCGGATTTCGTTGCGATCTCTTCGACCGACATGGCGGCCAGCATCGGGGAAAAGACCTCCGGTCCGACCTGGTTGAGGCCGCCGCCCTCCGCCAGGATCCGGATGATCTCCACATTGGGAAAGTCGCCGTCGCCCGGAAAGAGCCTGTTGTAGCAATCATCCTTGATCGAGATGCCGGCCGGAAGATCGAGCGGCCCGTCGTTCAGTTGCAGGCAGTGGATCATGCCGCTGGGAATCTGGCGAAGCGTGTCGAGCTTCGAGCGACTGCGGACGAAATGCCAGACATCGAAGACCAGACCGGAATTCGGCTGGTCCGCTGCACTGACGATTTGCCAAGCCATCTCCAGCGTCGGGACGCCCCACAATGGTATGAATTCGAGATCGCAAATTACCCCGTAGGTCGCGGCGCGACGGCATATGGCGGCGTATTGCTGGGTGATCTCGTCGATCGACATCGCATTCAACGGGAACGTGGCATTCAGGCTCATATGCGTGCAACCCAGTCCATCGATCAGCCGAAAGAAGGCGTCCGGCGCCGTGTCGACGGTGCGGATATAGGCTTCGTCCATGTTGTCGGGACGCCAGATGCGCGGCCAGGTGTTGAGCGGATCGAGCCGGGTGATCGAGATGCTGTCGTCGGCTGCTCGTGACTTCATCTCGGCAAAGCTCATGCCGCCTTCCAACAGCCGCTCGACCTCCAGCGGCATTAGCGAGAGTTCGCCGAATCCGGCCAAGCGCGTAGCGCGAAGCTTTTCCTGGAGTGGCAGGTGCGCCACGTTGGAAAACGGCATCATGGTCGAATTGACGGGGCCTGCCAAAATTCGCGCTCCTTCTGACCAGACGTTCGGCGCACTGCCGGACCGCGCCAATTGACACGGCCGCGCACGCTCCCGCAATTTCGTGGCGGACACATTGGCGAGCGTGTTTGACGCTTTGGCCGCGTCGGATTGCGTCAGCCGAGCTGGATCATTTCCGAGCCATCGCCGAGGAATTGCAAGGCCTCGCGTGGGATTGAAGGGTCGCCGCGATCGAGCACGGTCAGTGCGTTGAGGTGCTCGCGTTTGAGCAGCCCGGGCCCCCGGTAGTGCAGTGCCACCTTGGTCGAATAGGGCTGGCGGAACATGGTGGCGGCGATGCCTGTGGCGATGCCGAACATGAATTTCGATGAGCTGCGCTTGACCGGCGCATAGACGCCGAAGGTCAGCTCGTTACGTTGGATGCCCTCGAAGTCGGCGGTGAAAAGTCGGCCTGCGACCGGAAAAACGAAGCCATAATACTTAAAAACGTACTCCGTCTTCGTTGGATCGTCGTAGCTCGGAAACCGCTCGATGTAATAGTGCTGCAGGAACTGATTGTTCTTGTAGATGCAGAACGCCGAGCGCAGGACGAACCCCTTGTAGATCGACGAGTACTGGTAGCGGTCCCAGACGCCGAGTACCTCTTTCTGGTCACCGCTCGATTCGACGATCATCGCTTCGACGAACTTGTTGAGCTCGGGCGAACGGCGTACATTTTCCATGGCGTGGAAAAAATTGCCCTCCACGAGGGTGCGGAACTCATCCGGCTGCGAGAACAGAATCGGCACGCTGAGGCCGAAGTAATTGGCGATCAGCCGCAGGTTCTGCGGCGAGGGCATGTGCAGCCCGGAAAGATATTTGTTGAATTGCTGACGGTTAAGATTGATCTTGCGGCAGACGGCCGAGATCGAGCCGTGGCGCTCGCAGAGCAGGCGCAGGTTGGCCGAAAAGTGAGCTACCTGGTTTCCATCGTGTTCCATCAATCCCGCCCACTTTAAGTCACATGCCGCATATGTTGCGTCATGTCGCGTCAATATTCAAGTGTCTGCGAAATTGTGCGTCAAGGACAATTTCCTGAAACTCTGCCTCAATCCTGCTGCCGGGCACCGAGATCGAGCGGTCGCCGGCCACACGAAAAACGAGGTGGAATCCATGAAGTTGACGGGCGGACAGATCGTAGCACGAGCTTTGAAGGAATACGGCGTCGAATATGTCGCCGGCGTTCCCGGTCACGGCATCTGGTCGTTATTCGACGCATTCCTCGAGTCCGGCTCGCAGATCCCGTTTATCCAGGTCATGCACGAGCAGAGCGCGGTGCACATGGCTGATGGCTATTTCCGGGCATCGGGCAAGCCGATGGCGTGCTCGACCTCGATCGGCCCGGGCGCGACCAACACCATCATCGGTCTGGCGACCTGCTACACCGACTCCATTCCGGCCTTCTATGTTTCGGGCGGTCCGGCGACGCACATGAAGGGCCACGGCGTCATGCAGGAGCTGGAGCGCCAGCAAGAGAACGCGTTCCCGCGCATCACCGAGCAGGTGACGAAGCGCGTGTACAAGGCGGGCCGCGTCGACGAACTGCCCTTCATCATGCACCGTGCCTTCAACACCATGCTGTCGGGTCGGCCCGGTCCGGTGCATGTGGAAGTGCCGATGGACCTTCAGACCGAGGCGGCCGACGTGACCATCCACCCGCTCGCTTCGCGCATGGCGATTGGCGTCGCCTATCCCGATCCCGTCGCAGTCGAAAGAGCGGCGGCGTTGCTGTTGTCGGCCGAGCGGCCGGTCATCATCGCAGGCGGTGGCGCAATCAGCGCCAACGCCTCGGAGGCATTGCTTGCGCTGGCTGAGAAGGTTGGAGCCGCCGTCTCCTCGACCTGGAACGGCAAGGGTGCCTTCCCCGAGGATCATCCGCTGTCGATCGGCGCTGTCGGCCAGACCGGCACGGCCTGCGGCAATCGGATCACGGCCAGCGCCGACGTCGTCATGTCGGTCGGCTGTCGCTTCACCGACTGGTCGGCGTCCAGCTATCGCAAGGGCGCATCCTTCTCCATCCCGCCCGGCAAGCTTATCCATGTCGATCTCGACCATCATGAGATCGGCAAGAACTACCCGACCGAAGTCGGTATCGTCGCCGACGCCCGCGCCACGCTCGAGGCGATGCTGGCGCTGATCTCGGACCAGCAGGCTAGCCGCGCGCTCAGCCGGCGCGACCGCTTCCATGCCGATGTCCGCAAGGCTAAGGCGGAATGGGAAGAGATGCTGGCGCCGCGCCGCGACTCGAACGAAAGCCCCTTCACATCGCAGCGACCGCTCGGCGCATTGCGCAAGGTGATGGACCGCTCGGGCATCATCCTTGCCGGGTCGGGCAACACGCAGGGCGCAGTCAAGCAGACCTTCCCGGTTTATGAGCCGCGAACGCATCTCACTTCGGGCTCGTTCTCCCCGATGGGATGGGCGGTCCCGGCGGCCCTTGGCGCAAAGCTGGCGCAACCCGACCGCCAGGTCGTTGCAGTGGTCGGCGACGGCGATTTCATGATGTCGCTGCCGGAAATGGGCACGGCCGTCATGAACGACATCCCTGCCGTGTTCCTGGTCCAGAACAACCGCGGCTACATGTCGATCCGCGGCGGCCAGCGCAAATTCATGGGCCGCCACGTCGGCAGCGAGTTCAACCACCACAAGGGCAATGGCGAGCCATACACCGCCAACATTGCCGAAGTGGCCAAGAACTTCGGCATGGAAGCCTGGAAGGTCGAGGACTCGGCCGACCTGGAAAAGACGCTGAAGGCTGCGCTCGATTCCAACGCGCCGGCGCTGGTCGAGGTGACCACCTCACGCGATGCGGCCGGGCCGTTCGTCACTGGCTGGTGGGATTTCCCGTCGCCCGCCTACTACGAGAAGGAGCAGGCGGAATACGCCGCCGGCCGCGAACTCGAACAGCATATGTGATTTCGCAAAAGCGGTTGTCTCCCGAAAACGCGCCGCTCCGGCCTCACTCTCGAATGAGGGGCGATGAAACGCCTCGCCAAAAGGTCCAGACATGATCAGACGGCTGAAATCGTCCAAGGCTGCTGCGGGGTTTGCGCGGGACGCGAAGCTGACCGCGACCGTGGAGGCGCTGCTGGCGGATGTCGCGGTTCGCGGCGATGCGGCGGTTCGGGAACTGTCGATGAAATTCGACGGACTTGACCGGCCGTCCTACCAGCTGAGCGATGCCGAAATCCGAGCCTGTGTCGACAGCCTTACGACTCGCGAGCGTGACGACATCGGCTTCGCGCAGGACCAAGTGCGCAACTTCGCACAAGCGCAACGCGATTCTCTGCTCGACATCGAGGTCGAGACGCTGCCCGGCGTGATCCTCGGCCATCGACATATCCCGATCGAAAATGTCGGCTGCTACGTGCCAGGTGGGCAGTACCCGCTACTGGCCTCCGCACATATGTCGGTTTTGACGGCAAAGGTCGCCGGTTGCGACCGCGTCATCACCTGCGCGCCGCCGCTCAAGGGGCGACCGGCGCCGATGATCGTCGCCGCCCAGCATCTTGCCGGTGCAGATGAGATCTACTGCATGGGCGGGGTCCAGGCGATCGCGGCGATGGCTTATGGCACAGAGACGATAAAATCCGTCGATATGCTGGCCGGCCCGGGCAACGCTTATGTCGCGGAGGCCAAGCGATTGATGTTCGGCCAGGTCGGCATCGATCTCTTCGCCGGACCGACGGAGACGCTGGTGATCGCCGACGATACGGCCGACGGCGAGCTGTGCGCTACCGATCTGCTCGGCCAGGCCGAGCATGGCGTGAATTCGCCGGCGGTGCTTCTGACCAATTCCGAAAAACTGGCTCGTGACACGATGCGTGAGATTGAGCGGCTGCTGACGATCCTGCCGACCGCGGCCATTGCCGGCCAGGCCTGGCAAGACTGTGGCGAGGTGATCGTCTGCGACACACTGGACGAGATGGTCGCGGAAGCCGACCGCATCGCTTCCGAGCATGTCCAGGTGATGACCGCCGATCCTGACTACTTTCTCGACAACATGACCAACTACGGCGCGCTGTTCCTCGGCCATCGCACGACCGTTGCCTATGGCGACAAGGTGATCGGTACCAATCACACGCTGCCGACCAAGACCGCCGCGCGCTATACCGGCGGCCTTTGGGTCGGCAAGTTTCTGAAGACCTGCACCTATCAGAGGATCACGACTGACGAGGCTTCGGCCATGATTGGCGAGCGCTGCTCCAGGCTTTGCATCATGGAAGGCTTTGCCGGCCATGCCGAGCAGGCCAATGTCCGGGTACGCCGCTTCGCGCGCAAGAACGTCGGCTATGGGCAAGCGGTCGAGGCCGCATGACCAACATCCGGCCAGCAGAGCTTTCCGCCGACATCGTCATCATCGGATCGGGTATCGGCGGCGCAACGGCGGCTTCGGTGCTTGCCGATACGGGCGCCAAGATCCTCATCCTCGAACGCGGCGAGCAGCTTCGGGACACGCCGGAGACGCGCGACGAGCGCGCTATCTTTCAGCGCGGACATTTCCGCACGAAGGAAGTCTGGCTCGACGGCACGGGAGCGCCCTTCAGCCCCGGCAATTTCTACAATGTCGGCGGCAACTCTAAATTCTATGGCGCAATCATGTACCGCAACCGCGCGGAGGATTTCGCCCCGCAGCGGCATATGGAAGGCAGCACGCCCGGTTGGCCTTTTGATTACGACGAGATCGAACCGTGGTACGGCAAGGCAGAGCGCCTGTTCCGCGTGCGTGGTCAAATCGGCGAGGACCCGACGGAGCCGCCGCATTCAACGGCCTACGATTTTCCCGCCATTCCGGACGAGCCCTCGATCGGCAAGGCTCGGCAGCGGCTGAAGAACGTCGGCATCCACACAAGTTCACTGCCGGTCGCAATCGATCATGTCGCGTGGCTGAAGCGCGCACCGACTCCATGGGATGCCTTTCCCGACACTTTTACCGGGAAGATCGACGCGGAGACTGGCCCGCTCGCGGCAGCACTCGCGCACGACAATGTCGAGCTCTTGACCGGCGCGGAGGTGCTGCGCCTCGACACGGACGCCTCGGGCAAGACGATCACGCAAGCAACGATCCGCCACAACGGGCAGGACATGCCGGTGCGCGCGAAACGTTTCATCCTGGCGGCAGGCGCGGTCAATTCCGCGGCGCTCCTGCTGCGCTCGGCCAACGGGCAGCATCCGAACGGTCTCGCCAACGGCTCCGACCAAGTCGGCCGCAACTTTATGAACCACAATTGCACCGCGATGATCACGCTCGATCCCCGCCTGCGCAACACCGCGGTCCATTCCAAAACCTTCGGCTTCAACGACTTCTATCTGCACGATCCCAAGACCGGCTTTCCGCTCGGCAACGTGCAACTGCTCGGCAAGATATCGGGACCGATCTTCAAGGCCAACATGCCCAGCGTGCCGGAGTTCGTTACGGGGCTGATCGCCCGCTATTCCTTCGACTGGTACGTCATGAGCGAGGACCTGCCCAATCCCGCAAGCCGGGTCATGGTTGACGGGTCGGCGATCGTGCTCGACTGGCAGCGCTCCAACATGCTCGGCCACAGGACGCTGGTTGAGCGGGTGCGTGGCGTGTTCAAGGCGGCCGGCTTTCCAGTCGTGCTTTCGCGCGCTTTCGATCGTCGTACGCCGTCGCATCAATGCGGCACGGCCAAGATGGGTACCGATGGGGCGACCTCGGTCGTCAATACCCATTGCCGATCGCACGACGTCGAAAACCTTTACATCATGGACGCGAGCGTGCTGCCGACGTCGGCTGCTGTGAATCCGGCACTGACCATCGCCGCGGTCACACTGCGCGCTGCGTCAAAGCTGCGTGCCGAACTGGTCCGTTAATTCGAGTGGACAGGAGGACCAATGAGTAGATCCGTGAAAGTAGCCGTTCTGGGTGCCTGCGGCTGGATGGGCAAGGTCCACACTATGTCCTACCAGAACATCCCGTTCATCTTTGGCTCGGACAAAGGCACGGCAGAAATCGCCTGGCTCGTCGATGGAAGTGCACCCGCACTGGAAAAGGCCGGCAGGCTGGTCCCGAATGCGCAAACGTCGACCGACTGGCGCGCTGCCGTGGCCGACCCGTCCGTCGAGTTAATCGATATCTGCCTTCCCGATAGCCTGCACCACCAGGTCGCCAAAGCAGCGCTTCTCCAGGGAAAGCATGTCTATTGCGAAAAACCGCTTGCCAATACGGCGACCGAAGCGCGCGAGCTCGCCGACATCGCGGCCAAGAAGGGCGTCATCACACGCGTCGGTCACGCGTTTCCGCGCAATCCGATCCACGACGTTGCCAAGGACATCATCGATTCCGGCGAGATCGGTGACATTAAGCTGTTCAAGGCGTGCCAGCATGTCGATGTGCTGGGCGATCCGAACGCACCCTTCATGTGGCGCGCAGACGGCAAGCTCGCGCCGACGGGCATCGTCGGCGATACCGGCAGTCACGTCTTTTCGTTCATGGAGCGGCTGGTAGGGCGCGTGTCCGAACTCATCGCCGACTGTGCGATCATCACGCACAAGCGTCCCGTAGTCGCCGGGTTCAACTACGGCAGCGCTGCCGCGCTTTCCGGTACCGAGGACATGGCCGAAGTGACCAACACCGATGCCACGAACCTGCTCTGCCGCTTTGAGAACGGTGCGATGGGCATCGTCGATTTTAGCCGCGTCGCGACCGGCCGCAAATTCATGCAGACCTATGAAATCTACGGCACGACGGGCAGCATCGCCTACGACTATGATGAGGTAAACCGCCTGCGCTTCTACACCAACGAAGATCGCGTCGGCCGCCGGGGTTTTCGCGAGATCGACGTCGGGCCGGAGAACGCCACCTATGCCGCGTTCCTCCCAATCGCGAACTTCGCGCTCGGCTACAATGAATCAAAGCAGATCGAGATCGCCGAGGTGGTGCGCTCCATCGTCACCGGCGAGCAAATGTGGCCGACCTTCGAGAGCGGCCATCATATCACCCAGATCGTCGACGCCTGCCTCGATTCCTCGCGGCGTCGCCAATGGGTCGCGATCACCTGACTGGAGCGTGTTTCGATGGCCCTGCGAAAAGCGAAAAATACCATAGTGTCGGGTTTGGCCGCGGCTGGGCCGCGCCCTTCGACGGTTGAGGCCCTCGACGGCTTTGGCTGGGGCCTTATCGGAGCCAGCACCATCGCGCGCGAATACATGGCCGACGCGATCCGCCGCACCGGCGGCCGGCTGCTGAGCGTGATGAGTCACGACGGCGCCCGGGCCGCCACCTTCGCGCGCGACCTCGACATTCCGGGCTCCTGCTCCGATCTTGACGTGCTGCTCACCGACCCGCAGATCGCTGCGGTCTATGTCAGCTCAACCAACACCCAGCACCGGCATCAGGTGCTGGCCGCAGCGGCGGCCGGCAAACACGTGCTGTGCGACAAACCGCTGGCCACCCGTTCCGCAGACGCGCTGAGGATGGTGCGTGCCTGCGACAAGGCCGGCGTGGTGCTTGCCGTCAATCACCATCTGCGATCGTCGCCGGTGCACCAGACGATGCAGCGGATGATCGCGGCCGGGGAGATAGGCGTCGTCCGCTCGCTGATGATCGTCCATGCCGGTTATCTCCGGCCCGTTCTGCAATCTTGGCGCATCAAGGACGCGGCCGAGGGCGGCATCTATCTCGATCTCAGCGTCCACGACGTAGACCTGGCCTCGTTCCTGCTGGAGCAGATCCCGATGACGGCGGTCGCGTTGGGCGCGGGCGTGGCGCTCGGCTCCAACACCGTCCACGATCATGCGATGTATGCGCTGAAGATGAGTGGCGGGGCTTTCGTTCAGGTGCATGAGAGCTTCGTCACGCCCGACGTGGAAAGCCAGGTCGTAGCGCTCGGCTCGGAAGGAGCGCTGATCGCGGCCGGCACGCTGGCGCAGCGTTCCACGGGAACGCTGACGCGGCGCGTGAATGGACACAACGAGTCGATCCCGCTGCGCGCCAACGATCTCTACGCGGATACCGTCAATCAATTCCTGGGCGCCATCGCCGGAACCGGCAGCCCCCGCGCCACGGGACGCGACGGATTAGCGGCGCTCGCCGGCGCCGAAGCGGTGGCAAAGGCCGCCACGACCGGCAAGGCGGTGGCGGTCCGGCATTACGAATAGAGGAGCTGTGGTTCGACGGGTCCGGCTTGAGACGCCTCGGTCTTTGCGTCCCGGCCATGAATAGCGGCCGCGGCGCGACCAGCCATGCCGTCTTCCAGACGCGGCGCAGCTAAAGGGATTTAGATGACCTTCGCCGAAATCCGAGCACCGTCCCGCACGGCATCCTTCTTGATCTTTCTTGCTGGCGGCGTTGGCATCGGTGCGTGGGCTGCCAGCCTGCCGTCGATCAGTGCGGAACTTCAGCTCGACACGGGAACACTCGGGCTCGTGCTGCTCTGCTTCGCGGCAGGCGCCATTCTGACCATGACCAATGTCGGCCGGCTGGTGCCGCGGTTCGGCACGCGCACCCTATGCTCGGTAGCCTGTACCGGCTTCGGGCTGGCGTTGATCGTCGCACCGCATGCGCCGAGCGTGATGTCGCTGGCTCTCGTCATCGCCTTCGCTGGCGCCTCGTTCGGAACGCTGGATGTGGCGATGAACACCGAAGCGGCTTTTCTGGAGCGACGTGTCGGGCGTCATATCATGTCGTCCTTCCACGCATCGTTCAGTGTCGGCAACCTGGCGGGCGCCGGCATCTGTGGGCTGATCCTATATTCTGGCGGCAATGTGCAGGCGTGTCTCGGCGTTACGGGAATGAGCGTGATCCTGTTCGGTGCGGCCGGTTGTTGGCTGAGCGAACCGCACATGTCAGCTCACAAAAATGCGAACCAAGGCTCCGCGCGGCTTGACCCGATCCAGCGGAGACGGCTGTTGCTCGTCGGCGCGATCGCGTTCCTTGCGCTGTTTGCGGAAGGGGCGCTGATGGACTGGACAGCCGTCTATCTGGTTGGCAATGCTGGTGCGTCGGAGAGCATCGGCGCTTTTGGTTTTGCGGTCTTCGCCGGTATGATGGCGATCGGTCGCATGGTCGGCGATGCCATGGCCAATGCGTTCGGGCCGGTACGGCTGTTGCGGCTCGGCAGTGCAGCAAGCGCTGTCGCGCTGGCCGCGATCCTTGGCATCCCGACGGTGCCGGTTATCTTCCTAGCGCTCATCTTGTGCGGCTTCGGCATTGCCAATGTTGTGCCTGCACTGTTTGCCGCAGCCGGCCGGATCGGCGGCCATTCGGCGGGTTCGGCGATGTCGCTCGTCGCCGCGCTCGGCTATGCCGGCCTGCTCGTAGGCCCCGCTTTCATCGGCATGCTGGCCCAGGCCACCTCGTTGAGCGCCAGTCTGTGGGTCGTGTTCATTGCCCTTCTTGTTGTCGCGCTCGGCGCCCACGCAACCCGCCCGCAACAGCTCAGACCGACGCAAACTGACGCATGATGCGCTTACTTCCACGCCGGGAATGCGTTCGCCGCGAAATTGAACGGCGATGTGGAGCGTGGTTCTATTCACCAGCATTGAGTTTGTGGAATTAGGATGCCCATGGCTGATCAAGAGAACGCACGTCGCAATCTCGCTTTTGCCGACGATTTCATCTCTGCGACACTGATCGACAACGTGCGCAACTTCGCCGTGGAGGATGGCGTCGTTGTCAACCTTTCGCCGGAGCCGATGGTGACGTTGGGCTCGGCCGTGCCTGGCATCGTGCCGGCCTGGAAGTCGACCACGCTAAAAGGTGCGAAGATCGTCAGCGCAGAGCGCGTGGCGGTGCTGAAGATGAACAAGGTCACCAACCTCGGCGGCGTTGGCCTGCGTGGCTGGGACTGGCTCGGCAACCGGATCAAGAGCTTTCCGCGCGACACCCCCCTCTACAGTTCGGCACAGGACACGGTCGGCACCGTGATGACCGACCCTCTCGCCTTCACCAACGAAAACCCGGCCGTCGCGGCAAATCAGGAATTCACGCTGAAGCTGAACCTCTGGTGGTCGCCGGGACAAACCGACTGCTTCATCCACAACGAGCACCCCTTCCTCGAAGTGCACACCCAGATCCATGGCCTCGGCCGCATGCAGAAATTCCATGAGCGGGAACAGTCCACGCTCTACGAGGATGTCATGATGCCGGTCGGCTATACCCATGACCCGTTCTGCCGCGTCGCCGGCAAGAACCGGTGGGAGTATCCGTGGCATCGCTATTATGCGGACACGGACTCGATCTGGTTGGCTATCGAATTGCACCCGATTTCCTAGACGGCCGCCGCGGCGCCCGAAAGGCCTGATGGGGTCCGTGTTTTGCCTTTCGCATGGAAAAGCCAATGGTGAATCGAGCCCGAAAAAAGCGTTCAGTTCCAATCGTAGCTCTGGCGAGCCTGATGCTATTTTCGTTGGTGGGGTACTATTTTTTCGGAGGAAAAATCGTGGCTTTCATAAACCGCACAAATCAGGAGAACGTCGAGTTATCCAGAATTAAGTGCTTGGCGTATTCTGAAGTGTCCCATGCGTATAGCGCGCAACTTTGCGAAGCGGCCGACGACGCGGAATAAGCGCGAGAAGAAGTCTGCGGTCGACGCAAGGCCAGCGCCTCGGGACGGGATGGGTTGATATCGCTCAGACCTGCGGCTGCCACAATGCCGGGCGGAACCTCAGAAAACCCGTGACTGTATCCAAGCTTCAGGCCGAAGCATTCTTCTGTGCATCGGCCGCGGCAAATTCTCTGGTTCGAACACATTTGCAAGGGACAAGACGTGGACATTATCGAACGCAACGCCCGCGCGGTTCTCCTTCCCGCTATCGACGGTCTGGAATTGACTGATGATTTGAAGCGCTATCTCGATGAAGGTGGTCGATCTCTGTTGCTCGGCGAGACGCGGGCCGAATATGTTGCGCGTCGAATGAGCGATGCCAGACGCGCCTGTGAAACAGCGGAGGACTTCCACCGTCTGGCTGGCGAGGTGGCCAGCCACGCCGACGGGGTGATGATCGCGCTCGATCAGGAGCCGGCCGGGATCGAACGTCTCCATGGTCTGGCGCCGAGCTGTGGCGATCGGGCGGAACTGCTTTCGATGCCGGATCAAACAATTCGCCAACGGGCGCACGATATAGGCCGGAAGGCGAGGGAACTCGGGGTCGGAATGTTCCTCGGTCCGGTGGTCGATGTCCTCACTGGTCACAATCCTTGGCTGCGCGGACGCACCCTCCATGCGGATTCAGTTCAGGTCGCTCGCCTCACGAGGGCGTTCATCAGCGGTGTCCAGAGTGCTGGCGTCGTGGCGGTGGCCAAACACTTTCCCGGCCACCATGACATTACGGGCGACCCGGCAATCGAACTCGCGGACGTTCGAGGGACAGCACAAGACCTCCTCCCCGGATTTGAGGTTTTCCGCTCGGCAATCCAAGCAGGCGTCCGTGCGATCATGACCGGCCCGGCGCTGGTACCCGCCATTGATTCGGAATTTCCATCCTCTCGCTCGAAGAAAACCATCGACATGCTGCGCCACGATTTTGGCTTTACCGGCATCATCGTCAGCGACGATATAGATGCTGTTGCAATGCTGCGAGGCCTCTCTGATGGCGAAACCGCGGTCGCCGCGGTGAAAGCGGGGGCCGATCTCATCCTGCTTCCGGCAAGCAGGATAGACGAGGTCGCCAAGCACATCGTTGCAGCAGTTAGATCGGGCGATTTGCCTGACCACCGGTTGGCAGACGCAATGCGCAATGTGGAGATCAACGCCGATGCTCTGGTCGCCCAATAGACCGTGTTCGACCGTGGTGGTGAACGGACGTGACGTTTCAAATACGTTTGAGGCGTTTCGGTCCGGATCGTCGGCATGGCTGCCAATCCAATGAAGGTAACGCATGTCGCACTTTGGACAGCTGACCTGGAAACATCCGCAGCTTTCTGGTCAAAATATTTCAACGCCAGGATCGGCGAGCGCTATGAAAGTCGGCGACGCCCAGGCTTTGCATCTCGGTTCGTGGAATTGAACGTAGGACCATCCATCGAATTGATGACCGGCCCGTGGGTTCCCGACGACGTCGGGCGGGGCGCCCCAGAAATCCCAGGCTGGGCGCATGTCGCGGTTTCCGTCGGCTCACGTGAAGCCGTGGACACCCTTGCCAGGCGATTTGACGAAGACGGTTTATTGGTCTCGCAGCCGCGCATGACCGGAGATGGTTACTATGAAGCGGTGACACGAACACCTGATGGCTCGCTGGTGGAGATCACATCCTGACGGCTGGGAACCGTGTGCAAATCGCGGGCAGCGAACATGATGCCAGCGGTTACGTAGCTGTCGCGCGTGAAGAGCCGTTAGATTCCTATTCATGTGCATACCGCGAACGGGGTCCAAAGCGACAATTGGAGAAGGCCTGTTTTTTACGGGCGCTGTATCGTCACGGCTGAATTGGGTCCGCGGTTGTTGCTCGAAGCAAAAAATCAAAAAACTGAGGATCTGAGGCCCACGCGACGTTGACGCGGATACCTGCCTTGGCCGGTTGACGTTCCGGTGAAAACACCGTGCCCGGCGCGATGAAAATCCCCTCGCGAGCTCCTTCCCGAGCAAGTGCGATGTCGCTGATTTGATCCGGCAGTTCCAGGTAAACGTAATATCCGCCGGTCGGCTCGGCAAAGAGCTTCATGCCTGTCTTCTGGAGACGAGGTACGACCATCTCGGTCGCCTGGCGCACCCGCTGTCCAAGGCGCTTCAGGTGTCTGCGATAATGGCCCTGGTTGATCAGCTCATGGATTAGCCGCTCGACATGTCCCGAGCTGTTGACGGTCGTCAGCATCTTCAACTCGGCCAGTGAAGCAATAACGTCGGGACGCGCCGCGATATAGCCACAGCGCAAGCTGGCAGAGAGCGTCTTGGCGAAGGTGCGGACGCAGATGACGTTCTGCAACTGATCGAGCGGTGCCAGGCCAACGCCCCGCACCGTTGGAAGATCGATGAACGGATCATCCTCGACCACCAGCATGTCGTATCGCGAAGCGATGGTCAGGATCGAATGGGCCGTCGGAAGGTTGGTCGAACTGCCGGTTGGATTATGCGCAAGCGATTGCGTAAAAAAAAGTTTCGGGCGCTCACGCTCAGCCTTGCCGGCGAGATCCTCGGGGTCTGGACCGGTCGGAGTTCTCGCCACGCCCACCATGCGGACCTGCGCCAGCTTCAGTTTGGCGAACAGCGGATAATAGCCGGGATCGTCGACCAGCACCGTATCGTCGGCAACCAGGAAGCGGCGGATGATCAGGTCCAAGGCATGGTTGGCGCCGAACGTCAGCAAGATCTGCTCAGGCGTCGCCTGTACCTCGCGTTCAATGAGGTCGAAGGCCAGCCGCTCGCGTAACGCCGGCAGCCCCATCGCCGAACCATATCCGTCGCTGCTGGATCGATGATTTCTGCCCAGCAGCCCGAGATGACGCCGCACCTCCGATTCCTCCATCCACGACGCCGGAGGGCGCCCGTCGCCGACGCGAATGGAAAAGCTCTCCTCCAATTGTGCGTTGAGCAGCGAAGCGATGTCTACTGCCTCTGCAACATGACGCGGACGCTCGCCCGGCTTCTGTCGGCCGCGTTCCACGACGGTGAAGCCTGCGCCTGGCCGAGACAACGCGATTCCGGCGGATACCAGGCGGTCGTAAGCGTCGACAATCGTGTTTTTCGAAACGTCGAACTGCTCGGCCGCCTTGCGTATCGATGGAAGTTTGGCGCCGGTGGTGAGGGAACCCGTCTCAATGCGCCTTCTGATCTCGTTGGCTACGGCTTCGGCGCGCGTCATCTTCGATCCCTTTTTGACAGTGTGCCCGAAAATGCGCTGGTACGGCGCGCGACTGTTTCTTAAAACTGTACCTTGCCTGATGGTATCAGTTGGACGATAGCTGGCTCAACAAGAAAATAGCATTCCTAGGGAGGCGTAGGTGATGGGGACTGTCCAGGAAGGCGTTGAGCCGCGGCTGAATTCCCGCATCGAAAAGTTCCGTGATCTGTCGCCGGCCGATCGCCTGGGGACGGTCGGCGACCTTGCCGGGCTCTCTCGGATGGACCGCGATGCCTTGCGTGGGGGAGGCGCGCTGCCGCTTAACATTGCCGACGGCATGATCGAGAATGTGATCGGCACGTTTGAGATTCCGCTCGGCGTCGCCACCAACTTCACCATCAATGGACGCGATTGTCTCGTCCCGATGGCAGTGGAAGAGCCCTCCGTGGTCGCCGCTGCATCGTTCATGGCGCGCATCGCCCGCGGCTGTGGCGGTTTCGAGACGTCCAGCACCGCGCCGATCATGCGAGCGCAAATACAGATACTTGGGCTGTCCGATCCTCATGGAGCACGTGCCCGGCTTTTGTCGGGCCGCGACGAGATCGTAGCTGCGGCCAACGAAAACGACCTGGTCCTGATCGGGCTCGGTGGTGGTTGCCGTGACATCGAAGTGCAGGTGTTTGAAGACACAACCGTCGGGCCGATGGTGGTGCTGCATCTTCTCGTCGACGTACGCGATGCAATGGGCGCCAACACAGTCAACACCATGGCCGAAGCCGTTGCGCCGATGATCGAGAGGATATCCGGCGGTGTCGTGCGGCTGCGCATACTTTCCAATCTGGCCGATCTGCGACTGGCGCGAGCGCGGGTGCGCCTGACGCAGGATGCGCTGGCGACGAAGGAGTTCACCGGCGAGCGGATGGCTGCCGGCATTGTCGAGGCCTGCGCGCTCGCAATCGCCGATCCGTACAGGGCGGCCACGCACAACAAGGGCATTATGAACGGCATCGACCCGGTCGTGGTCGCGACTGGCAATGATTGGCGCGCGATCGAAGCTGGCGCGCATGCCTGGGCTGCGCGTAGCGGGCGATACACATCGTTGAGCCGTTGGGAAATCGATGCCTCCGGCGCATTGGTCGGCACGCTGGAGATGCCCATGGCGCTGGGCCTCGTCGGCGGTGCCACAAAGACGCATCCGGCCGCGCGCGCCGCACTGAAATTGCTCGGCGTGAAGACGGCGCAAGAGCTTGCCGAGGTTACGGTCGCCGTTGGTCTTGCGCAGAACATGGCAGCGCTCAGGGCGCTGGCAACCGAAGGCATCCAGCGCGGGCACATGGCGCTGCATGCCCGCAACATCGCGATCGTGGCCGGCGCAACCGGCGCGGACATCGATACGGTTGCGAAGGAACTTGCTGCCAACCATGACGTCCGTGTCGATCGCGCGAAGGAAATTCTCCTGCGACTTGGCAAAGGGAAGGCTGAGCGGTGAGCGAAGCAACCGCAAACCATGGTCCTGCAGGGCTAAAAAACCTGCTGAAAAGCCAGGAAGGCATCGTCCTTCTACTGGCCGTCCTGGCTTTCGTGCTGTTCTCGCTCCTGCTGCCGTCCTTTTTCAGCGCCGGCAACATTCTCACTCTGGTCAGGAGCGTCTCTATCCTCGGCATCTTGGCGCTGGGTATGGCGCTGGTCGTTGTTGCCAGAGGCATCGACGTCTCGATGATCGCGACGATGGTCGTGTCGGTGTCTTGGGCGTTTGTGATCGCACGCTCGGGCTATTCGCTAGAGTTCGCATTGCTGATCGGCGCCCTGTTTGCGGTCGGTGCCGGAGTGCTGATCGGGACGTTGATCGCTTTCGGCGAAGTCGCCCCCATTTTCGCGACACTTGCTGCCGGCTCCGTCATCTACGGCCTCGGCAGGACCTTTTTCTTCACGCTGGAGATGCAGAACGTACCGTCAGGCGCCGCATGGTTTTCGCTGATCGGCCAAGGCCGCATCCTCGGCGTTCCGGTGACGGTGGTGATCTTCGCCATGCTTTGCCTGGCGCTGCACCTTGTGCTCAGCCGCACGCGGTTCGGCTGGCAGACCTATGCCATTGGCAACAATCCGGGCGCGGCCAGGATCACCGGCATCTCCACCCGGCCGATGATCGTTGCGCAATACGCGATCAGCGCGCTGATCGCCTACGGCGCCGGACTGGTGCTTGCCTCGTCGGCATCGGCGATCAACGCCCGGCTTTTCAATTCGACGATGATCTACGACATCCTTTTGGTCGTCGTTTTGGGCGGGATCGGTCTGAATGGCGGCCATGGCAAGGTCCGCAACGTCATTCTGGGTACGATCTTCGTCGGCATCCTGCTCAACGGCATGACGATCATGAACATCGCCTACACGATCCAGAACCTCGTCAAGGGCGTGGTCCTGCTCCTGGCCATCGTCATCGATTCGCTCGTCAATCCGCGCGACGAGCAGACATCCCAACAAGGGGATCTCTGACAGCAATTTCAACGCCACAATGCAATGGGAGGAAACCATGCGACTTCTGAAAACGACAAAATGGCTCGCCGCGGCCTGCATCGCGCTTGCAGGCATCGTCGCTGCCAGCGCCCAGGACAAAGGCCTGGAAAATCCGCGCTCTACGACGTTCCGCAAGACGCTGGAAGGCAAGAAGGTCGTCTTCCTGCCGCTGTCGATGGGCTTCGATCTGACCGAAGGCTGGGCGGCGGTGATGCGACAGCAGGCCAAACGCCTGAAATACAGTTTCGAAATCCGCGACCCCGCCTGGAGCACCGATGCGGGAACCCGCGCGCTGCAGTCGCTGATCAGCGAGAAACCGGACCTGATCGTCGCGCATAATCCCGACATCCAGTCCTATGCCCGCCTGCTCGCGCAGGCACAGGCCGCTGGCATCAAGGTGGTGCAGATCAATCTGGAATCGAACACGCAGACCGATTCCTATGTCGGCGCCGACTGGACCGAGATCGGCGAGCAGGCGGCGCAGGCCGTGGTCGACAAATGCAGCCCCGGCAAGGGCGCTTCGACCAAGGTCGCGATCGACACCGGGGTGCCGACGGCGGCGTCCGACGTGTTCCAGCTCGACGGCATCTATCGCGTGCTGAACCAGCATCCCGACATTCAGGTGGTTTCGCAGCAGGCCACCGAATACAATCCGGAAAAGGCGCGCTCGATCATGGACACGGTGCTGCAGCAGCATCCGGATCTGTGCGGCGCCATCGGCATCTGGGACAATCAGGATACCGGCACGGCGTCGGCCATCCAGCAGGCCGGCAAGGGCGCCCAGGTCTTCCTCGTCACCAGCGGCGGCGGCAACAAGGTCGGCTGCGAGAATGTCGAGAAGGGCCTGTTCAATCTCTACATCAGCTACAATGTGCCACAACAGGGCGAGATCCTGAATGCCGAGATCGCACGGCTGCTGCTTTCCGACAGCGCCGCGGGCGAGACCAAGACGCTCTACTTCAATCCGCTGACCCAGATCACCAAGGCCAACGTCAACCAGCGCAATTGCTGGACGCTGGACGACCTGAAGTAGGGAATTCCTGATTTATGGCCACCAGCGATGCGCTTTCGCGGCTGCGGTACCGGCTTTTGCCCGACCGCCTGTTCGGCGAGTTGCTGACCAAGAGCTGGATCGACAACGTCATTCCGGCTTTGGCGCTGGTGGTCACGATTCTCGTCATGATTTGGATCATTCCCGGCTATCTCTCAGTCGGGAATCTTACCGATCTCGCACGCCAGGTATCGGAATTCGGCCTCATCGCATTGGCGCTCACCATCGTCATCCTGTCGGGCGGCATCGATCTCTCGGTTGGCTCGGTGTTCGCTCTGTGCGTGCTGGCCGCCCTGGTGTCGATGAATGTGCTCGGCCTGCCGGTCGGCGTCGCGCTGGTTGCGACGCTCGCCACGGGCCTCGTCTGTGGGCTGCTCAACGGGGTCCTGATCGGCTATCTCAGGCTGCGCGCCTTCATCACCACGCTGGTGACGCTGGTCATCTACAGGGCGCTCTACGACATCATCTTTCCCCGGCTTGCCAGCGCGATCGTCGGTTCGATGCCGGTCTCCCCGACATGGGACCTGATCGGCTTCGGCGCCTTCTCCGGTATACCCGTTTCTTTCGCCATTTTCGCCGTCATTGCCATCGGCGTGCATATCGTCCTGTCGCGGCTGAGGCCGGGATGGCGTTTGCGCGCCGTCGGTGGTGCGCGCCGCTCCGCCTACAATGCCGGTGTCAACGTCAAGCTGACCGTCTGCCTTGCCTATGTCGCATCGGGCCTGCTGACCGCGATCGCTGCCTTTCTCTTTTCCGCCCGCCTCGGCAGCACCGGAGCCGACACCGGCATCGGGCTTGAGATTTCCGTGCTGACCGCCGTGGTGCTCGGCGGCGTTTCGCTGGGTGGCGGCCGCGGTTCGGTCGGCAATGCGGTGATCGGCTCAATCCTGGTGCTGATCCTGACCAGCGGCCTCATCCGCCTGTCGATGCCGGGCTCGGTCAACCAGCTGATCCTCGGCCTGGTGCTGATCGCAGCGGTGCTGTTCGATGCGAAATGGGTGAAGAACCGCGGCAAGCTGCTGAGCAAGGTCTATGTCTCGCCGACCTATCTGAAGTTGCCGAATTTGACGCCGCAGACCGGAACCGACGTGCTTGCCGTCAACGACAGGCTTGGTGCAGCGCAGCTCATCGGACTCGGCGTAGTTGAGGGTCCCGAAGACGTCTTGCTCGACCGCGACGACAATCTCTATACCGGCACACGCCACGGTACGGTCGTCCGTTTTCTTGCACCCGACTATACACGGAACGAAGTCTTCGCCCGCATTGGCGGTCATCCGCTGGGTCTCGCCTTCGCGCCGAATGGCGATCTTCTCACCTGCGTCGGCGGTATGGGCGTCTACCGTGTCTCGCCGGACGGAAAGGTGGCGAAGGTCACCGATGAAACCAATCGCAGCCTGCTGTCGGTGATCGACGATTCGCGCCTGCGGCTTCCCGACGATCTCGACATCGCACCGGATGGGCGCATCTTCTTCAGCGAAGCGACGATCCGCTACGAGATGTCGGAATGGGCGGTCGATGCGCTGGAGGGCAGGGGCAATGGGCGGCTGATCTGCCACGATCCCAGGACCGGCTCTACCCGCACCGTGCTGCGCGGCCTGATCTTCCCCAACGGCGTCACCATTTGCCGCGACGGCCATTCACTGCTCTTTGCCGAGACATGGGCGTGCCGCATCAGTCGCTACTGGTTCGATGGACCAAACAAGGGCAAGCGTGAAATCTTCCTCGACAACCTGCCGGGCTATCCGGACAATCTCAACCGCGGCTCCGATGGCACCTACTGGATCGCGCTGCTCGGCATGCGCACCAGGACCTTCGATCTGGCCATGCGCAAACCGGGTTTTCGCCGCCGCATGGCCAAGCGCATCGCCGCCGATGAATGGCTGTTTCCCAACATCAATCGCGGCTGCGTGCTGCGCGTGTCGGAAACAGGCGAGATCATCGATGCGCTCTGGGACGAGACCGGCGAAAACCATCCCTCGATCACGTCGACCTGCGAGCACAAGGGCTGGCTCTATCTGGGCGGCGTCTCCAACAACCGCATCGGCCGCGTCCGCATCGCCGGCGCCGATCCCCAATGGACGGCGCATGACGATTATTGGAGGAAGCGCTGATGGCGGGCTTCAGCGCATTCGTCCGCCGGCTGTTGGCGGCTGATGATGCCGGCATCAGCGTGCCCGCCATGGACGGCGTCTTCAAGCCGGACAATCGGCTGGAAGAGGCGGAGCGGCTCGTGTCGCTCTCTGCGATCGACAATCTTGTCTCGTCGCCGGGTGGGCTGCTGTGCAGCAGCGGCGGCACGCTTTTCCGGGTCGACCTTGGCGGAGCGAGTGCTTTGCCTGTCACGATAGCGGAGTTCGCGGCGCCGATCAGCTTTGTCGCATCGTCGCTCGATGGCCGCCTTGCCGTAGGCATCGAGGGTGACGGCCTGCAGATCGGGCAGCCAGGCGCCTGGAAGCGCATCGATCTGCCGGGCGACGTCGCGTCCTGCCTTACCGCCGGTGTCTTTGCAGTGGACGGCACGCTCTTCGTTTGCGTCGGTTCACGCAAGCACCCGGCGCGCGACTGGAAGCGCGATCTGATGGAAGGCGGCAAGAGCGGCATGGTCCTCGCCATTGATCCGGCCGAGGGTTCCCATCGTGAGCTTGCGGCTGGACTCGCATTTCCAAACGGCGCGGTCATGCTCGGCAATGGCCGTCTGGCGGTCAGTAAAAGCTGGCGCCACCGCATCGTTGCCATCGATCCGAAATCCCCGCGTCCGGTGGCAATCCTGGAGGACCTGCCGGCCTATCCGTCACGCCTGTCGCCCGCCTCCGAGGGCGGTTTTTGGATGGCGCTGTTTGCGCCGCGCCGCCAGCTTTTCGAACTGGTGCTGCGCGAGGACGACTATCGCCGCGAGATGATGGCGACGATAGATCCCGGCGAGTGGATCGGACCGGAGCTCGCCGGGTCGGCGCAGCCGGACCAGCCGTTAAGCCAGGGCTCGGTCCGGCAGATGGGCGTGCTGAAGCCGTGGGCGCCGTCACGCTCCTATGGCCTCATCGCGCGCTGCGACGACAGCGGCCAGCCCAGGGAAAGTTGGCACAGTCGCGCCGACGGCAGCATGCACGGCGTCACTTCCATCTGTGAACATGACGGCAGCGCCTACGCCGCCTCGCGCGGCTCCGGCACGCTGCTGCGCCTGCCCGGCGCGACATCTGGCGGGGTTGCACATGACTGACCCTTGCGCGACCGACGTCGTCCATTTCCGCAGGGCCACCAAGGCCTTCGCCGGAAACGCGGCCGTGCGCGACGTCGATTTCACGCTGCAGCATGGCGAAGTTCATGCGCTGCTCGGCGAGAACGGCGCCGGCAAGTCGACGCTGACCAAGGTGCTGGCCGGCCTTTATCCGCTGACCTCCGGCGAAATGCTGATCGACGGCAAGCCGGTCAGCTTTTCGTCGCCGGCCGATGCCATGAAACACGGCATCGCCATGGTGTTCCAGGAGACCAATCTCATTCCGTCGATGAACGTCGCCCAGAACATCTTCCTCGGCGAAGAGAGCTTCTTCAACCGGCTGCGCGGCGTCAACATCAAGGCGCAGCAGCACCTGCAGCGGCTGAACTTCCATGTCGAGCCGACCGCGCTGGTATCGACGCTGGGCGCGGCCAAGAAGCAGATGGTCGAGATCGCCCGCGCCGTCCACCACAACGCCCGCATCTTCATCTTCGATGAACCGACGGCGACGCTGACGCCGGAGGAAAAGCAGCACTTCTTCGCCCTGGTCGAACGGCTGAAAGGCGAGGGCGCCTCCATCATCTTCATTTCGCATGCGCTGGAAGAGGCGCTGTCGATCGCCGACCGTATCAGCGTCCTGCGTGACGGCGCGCTGATCGTCACCGACGACGCCCGCAATCTCACCCGGGAGAAAATCGTCCAGGCGATGGTCGGCCGGCAATTGACCGATGCGCTCTATGGCGACGCCGCAGCCAAACGCGTCGCGCGCCGTCCGGGCGAAAAGGTGCTGGCGCTCGAAAACGTCTCGATGGGCAAGGCGGTGCGCAGCGCCACGCTGTCGGTGTTTGCCGGCCAGGTGACCGGGCTGTTCGGCCTGGTCGGCGCCGGCCGCACCGAGATGATGAAGATCGCTGCGGGCGTTTTAAAGCGCGATTTCTTCCATGGCGGCCGTATCATGCTGCGTGGCGAGGCGGTGCGCTTCCGCGTTCCGCGGCAGGCGGTGCGGCGCGGCGTCACCTACATCACCGAGGATCGCAAGCTCGACGGCCTGTTCGACACGATGGGCATCGCCCAGAACGTGTTCCTTGGCAAACTGGCCAAGGGCTCCAATCCGGTCTCGGTGATCGGCCTCAATGAGGCGCGCCGGCAATCGGCCGAATGGATCGAGACGATGAACGTCCGCTCGATTGGCGCCAATGCGCGCGTGGTCGAGCTTTCCGGCGGCAACCAGCAGAAAGTGGTCATCGCGAAATCGCTGATCCAGGCGCCGTCGCTGATCATCTTCGACGAGCCGACGCGCGGCGTCGATGTCGGCGCCATCGCCGAGATCCACCAGATCATCGAGCGGCTTGCCGATGCCGGCGCTGCCGTCGTCGTCATCTCGTCCTATCTGCCTGAAATCCTCAATCTGTCGGACCGCATCCTGGTGGCGCGCCAGGGCCGCATCGTCGAGGAGATGACCATCGACGAGGCTTCCGAAGAAAAGATCATGTATGCCGCCGTCCATTGAACCGCCCGGCAGCGACCGGCAGGTCACCATCGTCGAAGTCGGCCCGCGCGACGGGCTGCAGAACGAAAAGCGGCTGGTCTCGACCGATGGGAAGCTGCGCCTGATCGGCCTCCTGGCCGATTGCGGCTTTGCCCGCATCGAGGCAACAGCGTTCGTCTCGCCGAGATGGGTGCCGCAGATGGCCGACCACGACGCAGTCATGCGCGGTGCCGCGCGACGTCCGGGGCTTGCGCTGTCCGCACTGGTGCCCAACGAGCACGGTGCCCGCGCCGCGATCGCGGCCGGCGCACAGGAGCTTGCGGTGTTCACCAGCGCTTCGGAGACGTTTTCGAAGCGAAACACCAACTGCACCATCGAAGAGGGGCTCGCCCGTTTCGTGCCGGTGATGGCGCTGGCCGCTGAGCATGCCTTGCCGGTGAGGGGTTATGTTTCCTGCGCCGTCGACTGTCCCTATGAAGGCCCGATCGAACCCGGCGCGACCGCGAAAATCGTTGCCCGCCTGCGCGATCTCGGCTGCGCCGAAATCGCCGTCGCCGACACGATCGGCAGGGCGACGCCGGAGCGGGTGCATGCCATGGTTCTGGCGGCCCTCGAGGAAGCAGAGGCTGCACGGCTTGCTGGCCATTTCCACGATACCAGCGGCCTGGCGCTCGCCAATGTCGATGCCGCCTGGGACATCGGGCTCAGGGTCTTCGATTCCGCTGCCGGCGGCCTGGGTGGCTGCCCCTATGCTCCCGGTGCCGCCGGCAATCTGCGAAGCGGTGCGCTGGTGGAGCACTTCGCTTCGAGGCGCATCGCAACCGGAATTAACCGAGAGTTGCTGGCCGATATCGAAAACATGCTTGCCGGGCGACGTATTTGACCGCCTGAAGTCTTCTGCGAGCGCGGCCGCGTCCCGAAGGCCCGTCAAAAATTCCGCACCACGTAATTCGCTGGCCTGCTCCTGGCTATCACAAGATCTGCGTTGCGCAGATCGTTGGCCTCCACTTTGGCTAAGACTTCTTCGGGACAAAGCCCAAGGTTCTGCCATCGTGCCGTCAGTCGTTCGGCGAGTATCGACCGCGGAACGCTAAGCGATATCTCAACGTCGAACCGCGACATCAATGCCGCCCATTTCGGATCGTCGAGCAGCAGATAGTTGCCTTCGACCAGGATGATCCGCATTGAGGGCGACACAATCTCCGCACCCGCACGCGAAATCTCGAGTGCGCGATCGAACACGGGAATAGCGACGTCGGTGCCATCATCGGCGCGCAGCCGATCGAGCATGGCAAGGAGACCATTTACATCGAACGTATGCGGAGCACCCTTGCGTGCGCGATCCCCTCTCTCCTCCAAGACTCGGTCATCGAAATGGAAGCCGTCCATCGGCACGATTTGGCTGATCCCGCGCCAAGCAGTGTTGAGTTCCGCGCGCAGCCGGTTCGCGAACGCGCTCTTGCCCGACCCAGGTGCTCCGGCAATGGCCACCAGACGCCGTGCAGGCCCCTGGCTTTCGCGCAGGTAGCTGGAGAGCGACGGGAGATCGATGTCCACTGGCCGGAACGGCGCACTGTTCATGGCAGACGACTGCGCTCCGCCTGCCTCAGACTCTCCTGAGCGGATTTCAGCTGCGCGCGCGTGTACATCAGTGCGTGCGACGCCAAGTCGTGCCCGTCTTCCCAAAGGTTGCGCCAGATGCCCAGAATACCTTCGAGCGGCTGACCGACGACGCGTGATGAGAAACTCTCGAATGCGATCGGACCGTCATAACCGGCAGCCACTATGGCTCGGAACACTTCGGCGAGGTTGATACTCCCGGATCCCATGTAACCGCGATGCGAATCGCCGGTATGGAAGTAGCCGAGATAGTCGCCAGTTTCCTTGATCGCCGAGGGAATATCGGATTCCTCGATATTCATATGGTACACGTCAAGGTGCACCTTGACGTTGGGGGCGCCGATACGCTTGCACAGCTCGACACCCTGGGAAGCTGTGTTGAGCACGTTGGATTCGTAGCGATTGACCACCTCGAGACCGAGTGTGATGCTGCTCTTGGCGGCCGTTTCAGCGACTTGCCGGAGTATGTCGGCTGACATCGCGACACCGTCGGCGGTGGTCGGGCCTGCGTTCTTTTGAAAGGCCGAGTGGAGAATACCGCAGACATGCGTCGCGCCGACATCGCGTGCGACGCTTAGCGCCTGTTCCAACTTCGCCTTGCCGCGGGCCGCCTTTGCTTTGTCGCCGCTCGATATGTCGGTGTCGGCGTCCAGGCCCAACGAAAGATTGATGCCGATGCCGTTCTTCTCCAACTGGCGACGCGTAAAATCGACGTCGATGGAGCTCGGATCAAGCGCCGGCGCCTCGATGTAATCGAACCCAACCTCAGCAGTTTTTGCAATGGCACGCGCGCACTCGTCATGGCTCCAGCCTGCCTCCCAAACAAGCGCATGAACCCCCAGCTTATTCATTGTCATTCCTTTCGATGTTTCTTGAAATCAGGTGCTGTTTACTGCCGCGATACTGGCTCACCAGCAGGTGAAGCCGCCATCCACCGGCACGATCGCGCCAGTGACGAGACTGGCGGCATCGGACGCGAGAAAATGCACGACGCTTGCAACCTCGTGGGCCTGCCCGAAGCGGTGCATCGGTGTGTCCCGACGCCATATATCAGCCAGGCCACTCGCCTCGGCATGCGCTATCAGGGGCGTCTCGATGTAGGTCGGAGCCACCGCATTGACGCGGACACCACGCCCTGCCCATTCGGCCGCTAACGACTTGGTCAGGTGGTGAACGGCTGCCTTCGAGGCGTTGTAATGGGATTGTCCTTGCGGACGGTTCACGATCGATCCGGACATGGAACCGATATTGACGATCGCACCCCGTTGGCGCGCGAGCATATGATGGCCGAAAGCGCGATTGCACCAAAACACGCCATTGAGGTTCACGTCGTTGACGGCCAGCCAGTCTTCGTCCGAGACATCTTCGGCCGCAGCGGGCGGACGACCGATCCCGGCGTTGGCGACGAGGACATCGATCACACCATGTTTCTCGGCAATTCGATCCGCGACCTGGCGCACCGCTTCTGAATCGGTGACGTCGACGAGATGGGCTTCTGTTTCGAAACCATGTCCGGCCAATTCGGCACGACCGCCGGCGAGCACGTCGGGGTCGCGGTCCAGGAGAACAAGGCGAGCGCCTGCCTCTGACAGGGCGTGCGCGATCGCCAGCCCGATCCCGCGAGCGCCGCCGGTAACGACGGCCAATCGTTGATCTAGCCGAAGCTTCTCCATGTACATGTCTAGGACCTCTTCTGTGGTGGAATGAATGAAACAGCCGCGATGTTAGACTTCGCAATGCGACAGGGTTGCACCAGCCTCATCGAAGACATGACTGCGTGCAGCGTCCGGGGTTAGGAATATCATGTCACCTCGCCGGTAACCGCGCTCGCCAACGGCTCTGACGGTCAACGGGCCGAGTCCGTCGACCTCCACAGTGAAGAAGGCATCGCTGCCAAGCTGTTCCTCGATCAGGATTCGGCCGCGCCAAAGGCCGGACGTATTGCTGTAGCGCAGGTGCTCCGGCCGCACGCCGAAGGAGACCTCGCCCGCAGGGAGCGGCGATTTGAGGCGCGGTATGTCGACCGTGCCGCGCGCAAATTCCACCGTCCTCTGGCCAGCGGCGCGGGCCGGGATGAAGTTCATCTTCGGTGAGCCGATAAATCCGGCCACGAAGCTGTTTGCCGGCGTGTCGTAAAGTGCGATCGGCGTGTCGAACTGCTCGACGCGGCCGCCGTTCAGCACGACGATCCGATCCGCCATCGTCATCGCCTCGACCTGGTCATGAGTGACGTAGACCATGGTGGTCTTGAGATCATCATGGAGACGAATGAGCTCGAGGCGCATCTGCACCCGTAGCGCCGCGTCGAGGTTGGAGAGCGGCTCGTCGAACAGGAAAGCCTCCGGCTCCCTGACGATCGCGCGGCCGATGGCGACGCGCTGACGTTGGCCGCCGGACAATTGACGCGGATAGCGTTCCAGATAGGGCTCCAGGGCGAGCGTCTGCGCGGCCGCGCGGACCTTGCTTTGGAGCTCCTTCTTCGGGGTTCCAGCGACGCGAAGACCGAAGCCGATATTCTGCGCAACGGTCATGTGCGGAAAAAGCGCGTAGGACTGGAAAACCATCGCGAGGTGCCGTTCGGAAGGCGGCCTGCCCGAAACATCGACCCCGTCTATCAGGATGCGGCCGGCGGAAAGCTCCTCCAAGCCCGTGATCAAGCGAAGCAGCGAGGACTTGCCGCAGCCGGAGGGTCCTACGAACACGACGAACTCGCCGTCCTTCACCGTCAGGCTCACGTCCCGGATGACCTCTTGCGCTCCGAAGCGCTTGACTACGCCGTCCAGTGTGATCTCGCCCATTCCTGGTCTCCCTTATGCTGCCGGCCGACTCGACGAAGCCGTCGGTCAGTGGAAAATGATCCCGCCATCCACGTTGAGCGATTGGCCGGTGATGAAAGCAGCGTCGTCGGAGAGGAAGAACGCCACCGCGCCCACCACGTCGGCCGGGTATCCCAGGCGGCCCATCGCCGTCTTCTCCTCGACCCTTCGCAAAGATTCGGCGTCCCGGTAATTGTTGCGCCCCATATCCGTGTCGATGATGCCGGGGCAGACCGCATTCACCGTAATTCCGTCCCTCGCAACCTCCATCGCCAGAACATGGGTGAAGTTGATGACGGCCGCCTTCGATGCGCAGTAATGCGACTGGCCGGGCCCGCCGCGCTTTCCTCCGATGGACGCAATATTGACGATGCGGCCGGCGCCTTTCGCGCGGAAATGCGCGAGCAGCGCCTTGGTGACGAGGAACGTGCCCTTGACATTGACGTCAAACATCCGGTCCCATTCCTCGGGCTCGATTTCGTCCACGGGATGGACCGACAGCACGCCGGCATTGTTGACCAGGACATCCAAATTGCCAGCCTTGGACAGGCAGTCGTCTGCCATCGCGCTGACGGAAGCCGGATCGCTGACGTCGCAAAAAACCGGTTCGCATAGACCGCCGCTGGAGCCGACCGTCTTGACCAAGTCGTCGAGTTCCGCGCTGCGTGCCCGCAGGTCGTTGGCGAAAACGCGGTACCCCTCGGCAGCCAATCGTTCTGCAATGGCACGGCCGATGCCGCGCGAGGCGCCTGTGACAAGCGCCGATTTGTTCTTTCCGCGAATTGGGATCATGGCATGTCTTTCCGTTGCGTCGCTTGCTTGGATGGCTCAGTCCTTCACCGCGCCCATGGTGATGCCGGACACGATGTGTT
Source organism: Mesorhizobium sp. WSM4823 (assembly GCF_055811195.1). Taxonomy (NCBI): domain Bacteria; kingdom Pseudomonadati; phylum Pseudomonadota; class Alphaproteobacteria; order Hyphomicrobiales; family Phyllobacteriaceae; genus Mesorhizobium; species Mesorhizobium sp. WSM4823. Next base: position 158,598 of record NZ_JBVVQL010000008.1, on the reverse strand, counting down.
TTTGCATGAAGAAGGAAAACAGGACGGGCGGCAGACACTGGATGACGGACGCGGCCGTGATGTACTCCCAGTAGACGCGGCCGGTTCCGATGAATGACGAGATGACGACCGGGAAGGTCTTGGCCTCTCGGGTGGTCAGGAACAATGCGAGCATGAATTCATTCCAGGCGAAGATGAAAACGAAGGTTGCCACCGCGGCGAGGCCGCTGCGGCTCAGCGGCAGCACAACCTCCCACAGCACACGCCACCAGGAGCACCCTTCGAGGCGGGCAGCCTCGATGAGCTCCTTCGGGACTCGCCGCACGAATGACATCGACATCCACACGGCGAATGGAAGATTGAAACCGGCGTAAGCGATGATCAGCGCAGGCAAGGTGTCGAGGAGGCCTGCGCCACGGAAGATGACAAATAGCGGAACAGCTGCGGCGATGGGTGGCATCATGCGCGTCGACAAGATCCAGTCGGCGATCGCCTCCCTGCCTGCAAACCTTGATATAACCAGACCGAAAGCAGTCGGAACCGCCAGCACCAGTGCGAGCGCGGTGGCGCCGACCGTCGCGATCAGTGAATTCAGAATGAAGGGCGAGAATTGGGTGAGGACATCGCGAAAATTCTGCAGGTAGGTGAAATCGGGAATCCACACCGGCGGAATCGCGATGATCTGCGCGGTCGGCTTGAAAGCGCCAAGCGCCATCCACAGCAGTGGTGCGATCGAGATGAATACGAAGAGGAGAACCAGAGCCAGCGGTGCCAAGTCGCGACGGCGAAGGGGACTATTCATCTTCGATCCTCCGTAGCAGCCGAACTGCGAATGTTGTGATGACGATGGAGATAGCGAGAATGATCACAGCCGCAGCCGATCCGACCCCTGCCTGGAAATACTGGAAGTTCTGCTGATAGGCATACAGCGTCAGCACCATGGTGGAATCGCCCGGCCCCCCTCTGGTGGTGACGTAGATTATGTCGAAGAAGCGCAGCGTATCGATTACGCGAAGAATGATGCCGAGCAGCACGATGCCGCGAATGGACGGGATCTCCAGAAACCGCAGCACATGGTGCCATTTTGCACCGTCGACGCGGGCGGCTTCATAGAGATCGGAGCGGATCGAGAACAGTCCGGCCATGATCAGCAGCATCATGAACGGTGTCCACTGCCAGACATTGATCAGGAGGATGGAGAACATCGCCGTCGTCGAGGCGCCGAACCAGGATACGGGGGCGATGCCGACGCCGCCCAGGATGTAGTTTGCTATGCCTAGAACAGGGTTGAAGATATAGGAGAAGATCATGCCGACGATCAGCGGCGTGACCATCATCGGCATAAGAAAAAGCGAACGCAGGCCGTTCGCCCATTTCAGGTGGGCCAGGCTTACAAACGCCTTCGCGACCACGAAGCCGATCAGGATTTCAAAGATGATCGAGACGACCGCCAGCAGCGCTGTGTTCCACATCGCCCGCAGAAAAAGTCCGTCCGCGAACAGGTTCACATAGTTGTCGAGACCGACGAAGACGGCACGCTTGAGGGCGGTCAGCTTCACAGAATGCAGGCTGAGATATACGGAATAGAGAAACGGCCAGACGGTCAGAAGCGCGAGGAACACACAGGTCGGCCCGATGAACGCAGCCATTTGAAAGCGATCGCCCAGGTAGAAGGCGCGACGGCTCGCATGGCTTGAGATTTTCACGTTCGATGGCGCCAGGGTCATGGTCGATGATCCTCATGTGGAAGATGGCGACCGGACCTTGAAAGGTCCGGCCGCCCGCTCTGCGGTCAGGCGGGAGACCCTGCCGCAGTAGCAGCAGGCTATTTCAGCAAACCGTTCTGCTTCAGCAGATTGGTGACCTGGCTGTTGGCGTTGTCCATCGCCGCCTGTGGGGTAACCTCGCCGATGATCGCCTTGTTGACATCTGCTCCGACCGTATCGATCAGTTGGAACGCCAGCGGGTGACGCGGACGCACCTCGACCCAGGAATCCTTCTGCGCCTCGAGCAGAACTTCAGTCCACGGATACTTCGCTTGGACATCCTTGTCGGCCATTGCCGAGAGGCGGCTCGGGGGTCCGCCCGCCAGCACGAAATCCTTGTGCACCTCCGGGCTGCCGAACCATTTGAGGTAGTCCCACGCGGCGTCTTTCTGTGCGCCGTGGGCATTGACGCAGGCGATCCAGCCGCCGACGGGCGAGACTGTCTTGCCGCCGTCCTTGTGTGGCATCAGGGCAGCCTTGAACTTGCCGGCTATCTGGCTCTGACTGGGATCGTTCGCGATCTGGGCGCGCACGGACCAGTCGTTGATCATGGCAAGCTTGCCAGCCGCAAACGCGTTGGCACGTTCATCCCACGCGAAGGATTCGACGCCCGGCGGCCCGTAGGCGACCATGTCCTTGAAGAACTGGACGAGGTCGACCGATTCCTTGGAATTGAAGAGCGGGGTCTGGTCTGCATAGGGTTCTGTGGAGCCGATGTCGTTGGAGGCCCAGGGCTTGCCGCCCGCGCTATAAATCCACTCGAACCACTGCTGTCCGGCAGCGGCGCCGCGCTTGTTGTTCATCGCGTAGCCATAGACGCCAGGAAACTTCGGGTTGTTCGTGAAGGTTTGTGCCGCCTTCTTCAGGTCTTCGAAGGTCTTGGGCACCTCGATCCCAGCCTGCTCGAAGAGATCGGTTCGATAATACATGAGTTCGTAGTAGATGCCGACGGGGACGCATATCCGCTGCCCATCCCAGCTCGCCTGGCCCGCTGCCGAAGGTGTGAAGTCGTCCCAGGCAAACACTTTGGGGTCGCCGCCGGAAATCTGCTCTTCGGCGCTGTCGATGCAGCCGGCCTCGACGAATTCACCGATCCAGATGCCGTCGATCAGCAGCACATCGTAGCTGCTGTCGTTCTGCGAGCAGACGATCAACTCCTTCTCGTGCAGCGCGTCGTAGCCATAGCCATCGATCTCCACTTTTGCGCCGGTGAGCTTGGTGAAGCCGTCGGTCGTCTTTTTCATGGAGTCGATGAACGGATCCGTGATCGTCATCACTCGCACGGTCTTTCCGTTGTGGTCGCCGAGTTGGCTTTTCCAGTCGATGCCCTGTGCCTGTCCCGTTACCGTCGACGCTGCTAGCAGCGCCGCCCCGGAAATCGAGCCGAACAGTGTCGCCTTCTTCATGTCATCCTCCACTTGCTGGCGCTTTGCGATTCAAGCTTCGCGACGGCGCCTCGGCGTCGGCAAAGCTCAGCCCTTCGCGGGAATCTCCCCCGCGTCCGGAATTGCTGATGTGTTCAGAGTTGGCTCGCCCGAGCACAGGCCAGGCGAGTGCGTTCTCAGTCTTGCGCCGGCAGTCTCCTTCCAGACGGATCTCCGCGCGCAGCTTGCGGTGCGCGCGCGGCCAGTTGCGCGGTTGACGCGCGTACCACAAGTTCGCAGCTCAATTTCAGACGGAAGCCCGGCTCGGTGGAGCCGCCGATCCGGGCCCTCAACCGGCTCCAGATTTCGCGGCCCATTTCCTCGACCGGCTGTCGAATCGCCGTCAGCGGGGGAACGACCGCACGCATCCAGGAGTAATCGTCGAACCCCAGCACAGATATGTCGCGAGGAACGCTCAGCCCCCATTTCTGGAGCGAGGCAAGAACCCCCAGCGTGCCGAAATTGGTCAAGGCGAGAAAGGCAGTGGGCTGCTGATCGCCCTCCATGAACCCGGCCAGCCGATCGGAGGCCGTTTCGAAATCGAGGCCGACCTCGATCAATGTCGGCTTCGCCAGGCCGCGCGACGCGAATACCTGCTCGATGCCTTCGCACCGCTCGCGGATGTTCTTTAACTTCAGCGTAGAAGCAGCGACGACGATGTCGCGATGCCCAAGTCCCACCAAATGTTCGGCAGCTTTTCGCCCGGCATCGATGTTATCGACGGTCACGGCGTCGCCGTCGAATAGATTGGGCACGCGATCTGCGACGACACATGGCACGCTGGCTCGGGCGATAAGATCCCGGCAGGCAAAATCGTCGGTGCAAGGCACTGCGACCAGGCCGGCCGGACGCCACGCCAGCAGCGCCGACAGGCGCGCTTGTTCCTCAAACGGATCTCCGTTCGAGCTGGCCACGATGATATCCATCCCGTCATCGCGAAGGCTCGCTTCGATGGACGCGATCAATCCGGTGAAAAATGGGTTGTTCAGGTCCGGCACGAGCGCAGCGACAACACGCGCCTTGCCGGCACGCAGCTGCGACGCAGCGCGGTCGGGCTGATAGCCAAGATCCTCGGCCGCCTTCCGCACACGAGCAACAAGATCGGGACGCACAGCGCGATTGCCGCTGAACACGTTCGAGACGGTTCCAGGGGAAACGCCAGCCTGTCTCGCGACATCCTTTATCGAAGCGGTCACGTTACCCTGTCTCCTCCAGGTCGCCTCTCGCACAATCGCGTAAAACGATTTCCGAAAATCGTTTTACACGAACGGAAAATCGACGCAAGGCGCTTTTTCGCTTGCTTCGCTTCAGTTGGCGATGAGACGGGTTGCCAGAGCCGCGGTCTGGTTCGGACGAACAGGGGGAAAGGCATTTTCGTGTGGGAAGCCCGGCTACCGCCTGTCGGAACGGACGCGTTTCTTGGCGTCGCCGACAGGGACCGATCGGTTTTTCCAACCTATTCCCATGCGCCGCTCCCAGGTTTCGATACATCCGAATACGGGCTCGCCGACTATACCCGGTTGCACACCGATATCATCGTGCGGCTGCCGACCAATGAAGAGGCACGACAGCTCGCACAATCTAAAACGTAGCCGATCGTGCTTCTGAAATCAGTCGAAAAATCATCGAGGCGAGCAAGCTCAGGGCGTGGGGTGAGCAAGGCTTACGATGTCTTCAACGTCGATGCGGGTGCGCGCGAAGCGCTTGAGCACCAGCGGGTCATGCCCTGGGACGATGTGAGCCGGGGAACTGGCAAGTTGTTTCATATGCTCGACCCCAAAGATCACGTCGCTCAGTCGATCGAAGACCGGGAAAGGCTTTTCGCGCTCCATATTGGCGTAGAAATGGGCGGCATCGGAAGCGACTACCACGGCGCCATTGTCGGTCTCCACGCGTACCACTTGAAGCCCGCGCGAGTGGCCTCCGATCTTGTGAAGCGTGATGCCAGGTGCGATCCGCGACTCCGGATCGTGAAAGCAGACCTTGCCGTTATAGACGCGCCGCACCATGGCGGCGACATCTTCAGCCTCGAATGGATGGCGCATCGCATGGTGGCACATGCAGCGGCCGGTCGCGAATTCCATCTCGGCATCCTGCAAGTGGAACATCGCGTTGGGGAACAGATGATGGTTCCCGCAATGATCATAGTGCATGTGTGAGATGATGACGTCGGTCACATCCGCATGGTTGATACCGATGACCGCCAAGCCCTCGTCGACAGGCCTGACGATACTGCGGCCGCGTCTGTCGCCGGTCGGCTTGTCGAAGCCTGTGTCGACGATGAAGGTGCGCTCTTCGCCGACGATCGCCCAGACGAAATAGTCGAGTGGCATGGGCACGTCATGCGTGTCGCCGCCGAGGAAATTCTCTCCTGAGCGGCGCTCGAAATGGCCGTAGCGTACGGCATGGATTTCATAACGTCCGGCGCTCATCGTTTAGCTCGCTTCGGCAGTATTCGGCTTCTCGGCCGAGCCAACCTCCACATGGGCCCATGTTTCGACGGTCTTTACCATGCAGGTGAAATCCGAGTCGGGCCCGTAGAGCTGGTTCGTTACGCTCAGCAACTGACGAACGGCACTGCCCACCACCATCGGCACGCCGATCGCCTCGGCCTCATCGACGCAAAGCCGCACGTCCTTGAAGGACAGGCCGGTCGCGAAACCGAAATCGAAGGTGCGAGGCAGCACCGACTTGGGGAACTTGTCTTCAGTCGCGCTGTTACGGCCGCTGGAGGCGTTGATAACGTCGATCATGACCTTGGGATCGAGGCCTGCCTTGACACCCATGACGATCGCTTCGGAAGAGACGGCGAGCGCTGCCGCCGCAAGCAGGTTGTTGGCAAGCTTCATGGTCTGGGCGGCACCTTGAACCTCACCCATGTAAAAGATCTTTCCGAAATTCTCGATCACCGGCCTTGCGATCTCAAAAGCCGGCTTCGGTCCTGATACCATCACGGCAAGCGTGCCGTTGCGGGCACCCTTCAAACCGCCGCTGACCGGCGCATCGATCATGGCTATCTTCTTCTCGGCAAGGCTCGTGGCAACTTTGGCTGCTGTGCGCGGGCCGGTCGTTGATATGTCGATAAAAATCCGAACCGCCTTACCCTCGGCGATGCCAGCCTCGCCGAGTGCGACCTTTTCAAGAATCTGCGGGCTCGGCAGGCTGGCAAAGACTATCTCGGCAATATCGGCGACCCCGCTCGCGCTGGTGGCGACCTTCGCCCCCGCGGCTGCAAGGTCCTGCACCGCCTTGCGGTCGACGTCATAGACCGTCACGTCACAGCCGGCATTGATGAGGCGAGTCGCCATCGGCGTGCCCATTTTCCCGACGCCAACAAAGCCGATTTTCATCGTCGACATGACCGCTCACTCCTCGTTCGGGACATATTGCCCATGGTACTTGCCTCGATCTCCGGGATCGCATTCCGTCAGGTCGTTCCCACCGCTACCTCTTCGAGCGCCGCGCCTGTGCGCAGCACTAGAAGTTCCGCTATGTCCACGACCTTCAATTGGTCGGCCACGCCGAGGGCATCGACCGCGGCGGTGTACATCACCTTGTCCTTCGGGCAGGCGACGGCGAAATATGCGACGTCTCCCAGGCTCAGCGCTTCGCGTATCCGGTTCTCGCTTGGCCGCTCGGTCACCCCGTCGTCGTTCTGCCAGATGCGGCCGCCGCCGGCGCCGCAGCAAAAGGAATTCTCGCGGCAGCGCGGCATGTCGTGAAGCTGATAACCGGCGGCGCGGATCAGTTCGCGTGGTGCATCGAAACCGCCATTGTAGCGCCCGAGATAGCAGGGATCGTGATAGGTAACTCTGGCGCCGTCGGCCACGACAAGGTCGAGCTTTCCTACCGCGATCAGTTCCGCGAGTAGCGCCGTATAATGCAGAACCTCGAACGCCGCGCCGAAGTGCCGGTAGTCGTTCTTCAGCGCGTTCAAACTGTGCGGATCCGTGGTCATGATCCTGTTGAAGCTGCACGCTTTGATCTCATCGATATTGGACTGAGCCAGCGTCTCGAACAGGCCCTCTTCTCCGGCGCGCCGCACATCGTTGCCGCTGTTGCGCTCGGCGTCGAAGAGAATGCCGAAATCAACATTGGCGGCAGTCAGCAGCTCGGCAACCTTGCGGGTGATCTCCTGAACGCGCGGATCGAAGGACGCGTAGTCGCCGACGAACCACAGGACGTCGACAGGTTCGCTGCGCGCGTCCTTGACCGGAAAGCCGAGCTCCCTGGTCCAGCGCGCCCGCATCTTCGACGGCTTGCCCATAGAGTTGCCGAGACGGGTCAGGTTCGACAACGCGTCCTGAAGCCCGGGGCTGACATGGCCCTCGTCAATCAGATGGCGGCGCATGTCGATGATCTTCGGCAGGTGCTCGATCTCTACCGGGCACGCCTCCATGCAGGCGCGACAGGTGGTGCACGCCCACAGCGTGGCCTCTGAAATCACGCCGCCGACCAGCGTGGCCTTCGACGGCACGCCGCCAAGGGCGTCGCGCATGTCGGTGATCAGCATCTTGGGACTGAGCGGCAGGCCCGCCGAATAGGCGGGACAGACTGCCTGGCAGCGTCCGCATTCGGTGCAGGAAAGAAGGTCGAGCTGCTGTTTCCAGTCGAACTGGGAGAGCTTGTCGACGCCGGGGCTTTCACGCTCGCGCGGTACCGCCGGCGCGGTGCCGCGCGGTTCAAGATTGCGGAAATAGATGTTCGGCGCGGCCAGGAACATATGCCGATGCTTGGAGCCGGGAATATAGACGAGAAAGGCGAGGATGGCGCCGACATGCAGCCAGTAGCATATCTCTTGCATGACATGCGCCGGCGCACCGGCGCGGCCGAGCAGGCTGGCAAGCCAGGAGGCGACCGGCCGCCACGAACCGTCCGCGCCGCCCAGAATGCGCGCCGCCGCTTCAAACAGCAGCGAGCCTACGATCAGCACGATCAGCACGTAAATGATCGCCGCGTCGCTGCCGCTCGATCCCTTGAACCGAGCAGGTCTCAGGACATAACGCTGATAGAGCGCAAGCCCGACGCCGATCAGCATCAGCACCGCGAAGAAATCCTGCAGGCTGGCGATCCAGGTCTCGCCCCCAATGGGCGTCAGTGAAAATCCCGGAAACAGGCGCGAGCCGAAAGCCTCGATCGTCGCGGTGAACAGGACGAAGAAGGAAATGAAGATGATCGCGTGCAGCACGCCGGCGAGCGGCTTGCGCAACATCTTCCTGTGCAGGCCGATGGCGGTTGCCACGCCCTCCAGGCGCCGCATCGGCTGGTCAAAACGGGCAGATTTCGGCGCATTGGCAAGCGCGGTCACGTAATGGCGCGCGCGCCAGCCTGTCATTGCGATTGCCGAGGTCAGTAGTATCCAGAGGACTAAAGTCGATGCCATCTCAACGGCCCGGCGGCGCCTGCAGCCTGTCGCTCAGGCTCGCGACGAGATCGAACAGGTCACAGGTTGCGCCGTAGTGAGCAACGTTGAAGATGGGCGCCTTCGGATCGGTGTTGACCGCGATGATCAGATCGGCATGCGACATGCCCTCGAGATGCTCGGGCGCGCCGGAGACACCGAGCGCCAGATAAAGCTTGGGCTTGACCTTCTGGCCCGATTTGCCGACCTGGCGCAGCTTCGGCAGCCAGCCATTGTCGACCACGGGGCGGCTGCCGGCGATCTCGGCGCCGAGGATCGTCGCCAGGTCGCGGGCAATGTCGATGCTCGCCTCGTCGCCAATGCCGCGACCCACGCAGACGATCCGTTCGGCGGTCGTCAGGTCGACATCGGCATAGTCCGGCACATCGATGGCCACCATCTTGACCTTGCTGCTTTCGATGGCAGGCATGGCATCGAATTGCTGCACCCTGGCGGCGTTGACAGGGCTTGGCACGGCCACCTCGAAGGCGCCCGGATTGACCATCAGGACCGCGGGGAGCTTGACCACGCATTCGGCAAGAACCTTGCCGCCATACATCTGCGCGACGACATTCAGACTTTCGCCGTCCCGCTTGATTTCATTGACATAAGACAGGAGCGGCCAGCCGGTGCGCGCGGCGATGTCGGCCGCGACATCCAGTCCGTTCGCCGAGTAGGGCACCAGCACCAGATCGGGCTGTTCGGCCGCGACCGTATCGCGCAACAGGCGCGCATAGGCTTCGGCAGGGATCAGATCGGATCCGACGGCGTCAGCGGCGATCAGCCGGTCGGCTGCCCCCAGGGAAGAAGCTGCCGCGTTGGCGGCCTGGCCGGCGAAGAAGGCAACCACCTCGTCGCCAGCCGCTGCCACGGAACGCGCCGCGGCGATCATCTCGAGGGAGAAGGCTTCGATCTTGTCGGAGCGGCCTTCGGTGCAAGCTATCATCTTCATGGCTTACTTCCTTGCCAGACCGTTGGCGGTCAGACCGTTGACGGCCAGGATAGTGACCAGTCGATCGGCGACATTCTCGGCGTCGTTGCCGAGGTCTTCACCCGAGCCGCCCTGCGCTGGCAGGCGAAGCTCACGAATCTCTGCGGAACGCGCGAAGCCGGACGGCTCGATCGTGGCCCGACCGATCGGAGTTTTCGACGCTTCGCGCAGCTTGCTGCCGGAGACGTAGCGCGGCGCCTTGGAAGCGGTCTGCACGCCGAGCACCGCGGGCAAGGCCATCTCATAGGTGACGGCAACGCCCGCGCCACGCTCTTGCGTCACCCGCAATCCGGCACCGTCGGCGACAACACGGTTGGTGCCGGAGACATGCGGCCAGTCGAGCAGCGCGCCGACATAGGGTGCGAGCTGGCCGAAGACATCCTCGGTCGACTGCACGCCGCAGAGAATGAGATCGGCGGATTTGCCGCGCGCCGTCGCTGCGATCGTGGCGGCTATAGTGCGCGAGGAGATCATCGCATCGTCCTCGGTTTGAAGGGCGATGACTTCGTCGGCGCCTCGGGCGGCAGCCATTTGCAGGACCCGGTTGGCCCCTTCGCCAATGGCAACCGCCGTCACAGTCGCGCCGCTCGCTTCCTTGAGCAAAATCGCTTCTTCGAGTGCATGATCGTCGAAATCGTTGAGCTGGAAATCCAGCCACTCGCGATCGATGCCGCGCCCGTCCTCGGCAAGCTGAAGCTCGCCGGCGGAATCCGGAATCATGCGCAGGACAACGAGAATATTCACGGCCTCTCCTCCGACGGAACGCACCTCAAGCGCCCGGCACCCGTTTTAGATCGTATTTTCAATCCTTCCCAACAGGCAAAAATGTAATAGCAGCTATTACAAGACCGAAGGTTGACCTTTCCCGGCTATCAATTGTTAATTTGAGCCCAATCGTGGTCAATCCGCAATGTTCTGAACGGGAGAGGATTCAGAATAATACTTCAATTATTATCAGGATAACTACCAACATTCTATTGAATGTTCAGGAGGAGGAACAAATGTCAGTAAAGAGCATACTAGATCAAAAAATCTCGCGCAAAAGCTTCATCAGGGGCATGCCGGCCGCAGCCGCGGCCATCGTCGCGGCGCCGGCCATCCAGCTCGCCCAGACCAGTGCCGCCGTCGCCGCCGAACCGGAAACCAAGCCCGGTTACTATGGCGCGCCGCGCACCTGGATGTGGAATCCCAATGCCAACACCATGGTCGACACATCGAAGTGGAAGAAGGACGGTCCCTATACGATCGGTTTCTCCAACGCCTCGATCTCGAATGCCTGGCGCGTCGCCTTCCAGCATGGTGTTCTCTGGTCCGCCGGCCAGCATCGCGATGAGATCGCCCATCTGCTGGTGACCGACGCCAATGACGATCCTTCCAAGCAAATCGCCGATATCCAGGATCTGATCAGCCAGGGCGTCGACATCCTGCTCATCGCCGCTTCGACCGAGGACGCGCTCGATTCAGTCGTCGGCCGCGCCATGGAGCAGGACATTCCCGTCGTCATGGTCGACCGCAAGGTGAAGACGGCGTCGAATTACATCACCTATGTCACCGCGTCCGACTGGGCGCTTGGCCGCCTCGAGGCTCAGTGGCTGTGCGAGACGCTCGGCGGCAAGGGCAACATCGTGATGCTGCCCGGCATTGCCGGTTCCAGCGTGGCGGAAATCCGCATCAAGGCCAACGAGGAAGTGTTCTCGAAATTCCCTGACATCAAGGTGCTCGAGAAGCAGTATTGCGACTGGAATCCGGCCACAGGCAAGTCGGTCATGGCGGCGCTGATTCAGAAGCACGGCAAGAACATCAACGGCGTCCTGGCCGACAGTGCGCTCCAGGGTTATGGCGCGATCGAAGCGTTCCTCGACGCCGGCTACAAGGCCGGCGAATTCCCACCGATGACCGGTGGCGACGTCGCCCGGATGTATCAGCTGGCCAACCAGCACAACATCAAGATGGTCGGCATCGACTATCCGACATCGATGGGCATCACCGGCATCGAGACCGCGCTCGACGTGATGAAGGGCATTTCGGTGCCGGACAAGGTCGAGGTGAGCTTCCAGGTCGTCACGTCGCCGGGTGCGGACACGGTGTCGGTCAAGGGCGACAGGCATCTGCTCGATCACGTCAGCATGGACGATCCGGGCGACCTGTCGCCAAGCAACGGGCTGCCCGCCGGCTATAATCCGAGCACATTCAATCCCGACTATCCGAAGTAGCCTCCCAAGCGACCCGGTGCGCGCCAAGCTTGGCGCGCACCGGACGTGAATTGAACAGTTCGAGCGCCGGATATGTCAGCGTCTGTTATTGAGCTCAGCCAGATCGAGAAGGACTATCCTGGAGTCAAACCCCTGGACAAGGTCGATTTCGCCGTGCAACCAGGCGAGATCCACGCACTTCTGGGCGAGAACGGCGCGGGCAAATCGACGCTGATCCGCGTCATGGGCGGCGTGACCAAACCCAATTCCGGCACCATCACCTATCTCGGCAAGCCGGTTTCCTGGCAGTCGCCGAAGGCAGCGCGCGCTGCCGGTATCCATGTCATCCATCAGGAGCTTGCGCTCTTTCCCGAACTTTCGGTTGCCGAAAACATTCTGGTCGATGCCCAGCCCCGCGGCCTGCTGGGGCTCATTTCGAACCGCGCCCGCCACGCTCGTGCCGCCGAAATCCTCGCACAGCTCGGCGTCGATATTCCAACCCACGCCAAGATCGACGAATTGCCGCTTGCCGATCAGCAGATGGTCGAGATCGCAAAAGCCCTGGTCGGCAAGGTGCGACTGCTCATCCTGGACGAACCGACAGCGGTCATCGCCGGCCGCGAGGTCGATCTTCTGTTCGAGAATATGCGCAGGCTGCGCAACGAAGGCGTCGGCATCGTCTACGTCTCCCATCGGCTCGACGAGATCTTCGAAATCGCCGACAGGGTGACGATCCTCAAGGACGGCCAGCTCGTCGGCACGAGCCCGGTGAGCGCGCTCACGCGCGAAGAGATGATCACCAAGATGGTCGGTCGCCGGCTCAGCCAGATCTATCCGCCGCGGCGTGCAGCACCTGCGGACGGTCCGGATGTGCTCACGGTTCGCAATCTCAGGGCCGGCCCGCGTGTCCGCGACGTCAGCCTCAACGTCAGGGTTGGCGAAATCGTCGGCGTGGCCGGGATGGTCGGCTCGGGACGCACGGAGGTTGCCGAGGCTATCTTCGGCACGCGGGCCGTCGAGAGCGGCGTCATCGAATTCGATGGCAAGCCATTTGAAAGAAAGCTTCCCAAGGGCTCGATCGGCCATGGGCTCGGTTTTCTGACCGAGAGCCGCAAGGACGATGGCCTGTTTCTCGGTCTGCCGATCTCCGCCAATATCGTGGCGCCCGATCTCGACGCCATAACGAAACGCGGGCTGATCGACCGTAAGCAAGAACGTGCGGTGGCCACGCGGCAGATCCAGGATTTTTCGGTGGCGACACCGTCGCCTGACGTGAAGATCGGCAATCTCTCGGGTGGCAACCAGCAGAAGGTGCTGTTCAGCCGCTGGTCGCGGATCGCCAGCAAGCTGCTCATTCTCGACGAACCGACGCGTGGCGTCGATATCGGTGCCAAGGTGGAGATCTACCGCATCGTGCGTCGGCTGGCGGATTCGGGCGTCGGCGTGCTGATGATCAGTTCGGAGCTGCCCGAAATCGTCGGTCTCTCCGACAGGGTCTTCGTGATGGCGCAGGGCCATATCGTCGGCGAGATCAAGGGCGATGCCCTCGGCGAGGAGGCGATCATGGATCTCGCGGTGCGATCGGTCGAACACCGCAAGACAGACATGGATCAGCATGCGGAGCCGGTCGGATGAGGGCGATCGCCATGGACATTCGCCGCAACCGGCTGATGCTTTCCTACCTGATCGTGGCAGTGCTGCTGGTGCTGCTTGCCGTTGCCGGCGGCTTTTTGTCCGACCGGTTCCTGACCTGGCGCAACATCGGCAATCTGCTCCAGCAGCTCATCGTGCTCGGCATGGTCAGCCTTGGCCAGACTTTCGTCGTGTTGATGGGCGGCATCGATTTGGCGATCGGCTCGCTGGTCGGCGCGCTCACCGTCTTTCTGGCCAACTTCCTGGAATGGCGCCCGGATCTGGTCTGGCTTGCCTTGCCGCTGGCGCTGATCGCCGCGACCGGGGTCGGCGCGATCAACGGCCTGTTGACCGTCGTGCTGCGCGTCCATCCTTTGATCGTCACACTCGGCATGTCCTCGATCATCTTCGGCGGCACGCTGATGTACCGCAAGGAGCCCGGCGGCTCGGTACCGCGCGCCTTTGCTGACATCGCCTATACAAAAATCGGCGGCATTCCGATCAGCGCCATCGTGCTCGTGGTGATTTTCGCGCTTGCCGGGCTTTGGTTGCAGCGGACGCGCACCGGCCGCAGCATCTACTTCGCCGGCGGCGACCGGGAAGCGGCGCGGCTGAACGGCCTGCCTGTCGACCGCATCGTGGTGCTCGCCTATGCGCTGTCGGGCCTATGCGCCGGCATAGCGGCGATTTTCCTGACCGCGCGAACCGGCGTCGGCGACCCGCGCATCGGCGTCGCGCTGACATTGCAGTCGGTGACGCCGGTGGTGGTCGGCGGCACCATCCTGGCGGGGGGCAGGGGCGGCGTGCTCGGCACGTTCCTCGGCGTGCTGCTTGTCACTATGCTCAACAGCCTGCTGAATTTTGTGAATATCTCGTCCTACTACCAGTGGGTCATTCAGGGTCTCATCATCCTCATCGCGGTCGGCATTCACAGCGCGAGGCGGAAATAGCGATGACGCCTCTCGAGACCCCGCTGCAGCGATCGCAAAGCATTTCCATAGCGTCCGTTTTCGAACGCTATGGACTGGTGATCTTCCTGGTCGCGCTTATGGTCGTTGCAGCCATCGCTTCACCGACCTTTCTGCGGCCGGCCAATTTGGTCAATGTGCTGACGATCGCCGCACCCCTCGGCATGGTGGTCGTCGGCCAGACTTTTGTCATCCTGGTGCGCGGCCTAGATCTTTCTGTGGCTTCATTGATGGCGACGGTGGCCGTGCTGGCGACCGCATTCAAGGCCACGACCAACGAGGCGATCCCGATGATCTTCATCGTCGCGATCGCCCTGTCGGCGGTGGTCGGCCTGGTCAATGGCTGGCTCGTGGCCAAGCGCAATGTCAGCCCGTTTCTCGCGACGCTGGCGATGATGATCATCCTGCAGGGCGCACGCTTCGCCTACACCGGTGGCGCGCCGATTAGTACCCTGCCGCCCGGCATGGGCTTTTTGGCCTCCGGACGGATTTTCGGTATTCCGGTCAATCTGATCACCCTGGCCTTTCTCGCCATTGCTTTTGGCATTGTGCTGCATCGGTCGCGCCTCGGCCGGGAAATATTCATGGTAGGCAGCAATCCAAAAGCCGCGTTTCTGAACGGGGTCGCGCCGGACCGCGTCGTGATCCTCTGCTACGTCATCTGCTCGGTCTGTGCCGGGATAGGCGGGCTCTTCCTGCTCGGTTATGTCGGCACGGTGTCGAACTGGGTCGGACAGGGCTACGAGCTGGATTCGATCGTTGCGGCGGTGATGGGCGGGGTCGCGCTTTCCGGCGGGCGCGGCAATGTCTTCGCCGCCCTGCTCGGCGTTGCCGTGCTAGTGGTGATCAACAATCTCGTGCTGCTGCTCGGCTTCCCGATCGAGATGCAGCTCATCATCAAAGGCATCATCATCATCGGCGCCGCGGCCTTTTACCGAACGCGGCTCGCCTGAGAAATGATGTGGTCGTTGGACCTCGAGGGAGGAAAAGAATGACGGTTGAAATTCTGGCGGACCGTAGTGCACGGGCGAGACGTGATGAGGAGGTGGATGTCGTGATCGTCGGTGCCGGACCTTCCGGTTCGGTCGCGGCGCTTCATCTGGCGCGCGCCGGCATCTCCGTCGTCGTGCTCGAGCAAGGAGAATGGCCGGACTATGCCGACTATACCGGGGCGCGGCCGGAGCACGAACTGGTCAGCACCAAGCTCTGGCATCCCAATCCCAACGTCCGCGATAATCCGAACGACTATCCCGTCGATACGTCGACGACGGACATCAACCCGTTGATGTTCGCCGGCGTCGGCGGCAGCGCCACGCTCTACGGCGCGCAGTGGATGCATTTCCTGCCGTCCGATTTCCGGGTGCGCTCGATGGATGGCGTGGCCGAGGACTGGCCGTTCACTTACGAGGACCTCTTGCCCTATCAGCTTGAGATAGAGCGCGAGGTGGGCGTATCGGGTCTTGCGGGCGATCCCGCCTTTCCGCCGCGCGGCGCTTATCCCTTTCCGGCGCTGCCGATGGGGTCCGTCGGCCTGCGCGGCGCGCTCGGGATGGAGAAGATGGGCTGGCACTGGTGGCCCGGCAGCAACGCCATCCCGTCGGAGAAGTTCGGCGAACTCAATCCGTGCGTGCGCCGCGGCACCTGCCTTACCGGCTGTCCCGAGGGGGCGAAGTCGACGACCGACCGGTCACACTGGCCTTTGGCGCAGAAAGCCGGCGCACGACTGATCACCCGGGCCCGGGTCAAGGAGATCGAAACCAATGACCAGGGGCTCGCCACCGGCGTAGTCTATGTCGACGCCAATGGTCGCGACCGACGCCAGCGCGCCAAGGTCGTCATCCTGTGCGCCAACGGCGTCGGCACGCCGCGGCTGCTGCTGATGTCGGGCGGCTCAAGGAATCCGGATGGGCTCGCCAATTCCTCGGGCATGGTCGGCAAGCGGTTGATGATGCATCCCTTCGCCAGTGTGCTTGCGTCCTACGAGGACCCGCTCGATTCCTGGCGCGGCCCGTTCGGTCAGCAGGTCTATTCGCTGGAGTTCTACGAGACCGACGAAAGCCGCGGCTTCGTGCGCGGCTCGAAATGGAACTGCATGCCGTCGGGCGGACCGGTCGGCGTGTCCGGCGCGATCGGCTCCAAGGTCTATGTCGCCGAGGAAGGCCGGTTCCAGGATTTCTGGGGCGCCAATCTGCATGAGAATGTCGCCCGCCGCTTCGGTCATTCGCTGATCTGGGGCATCGTCGGCGAGGACCTTCCGGAGGAGAGCAACCAAGTGGTGCTGTCGAAGGATCTGGTCGATTCAGATGGCCTGCCGGCGCCGCAGATCATCTACAAGGTCAACGAGAACTCCAACCGGCTCTTGCAGTTCAATATCGATCGTTGCCTGGAATCGGTGCGTGCCGCCGGCGCCATCGAGACGCTGGTTTCGACACCGGTGCGCGAATCCGGCTGGCACCTGATCGGCACCACCGTGATGGGCGACGACCCCAAGCGTTCGGTCGTCGATCAATGGGGCGCCTGCCATGACGTGCCGAACCTCTATGTCATGGACGCCTCGACTTTCCCAACCTCGGGCGCCACCAATCCGACGGCGACCATCATGGCCGTCGCGCTGCGCAACACGCAGCGCATGATCGCCGAGCGCCGCAACCAGAAGGTGGCCTGAAATGTCGAAAGAGAACGCCTTCTTCGCGCTCGCCGATTTCCTGATCCCGGCGCATGGCAAGATGCCGAAGTTCAGCGATGTCTGCACCTATGCCGATGTCGAGAAATCCCTCGATTTCCGCATCGATCTCAAGGAAGGCTTTGCCCGCGCCATCGCCACCGATCCGTCCACCGGCGCGGAGGCACATCTGGAAAAAATCAACAGGCAAGACGGCGAAGCCTTCTCCGCGATCACCACCATTGCCATCGCCACCTACTACATGAACCCGCGCGTGCGCGAGCTGATCGGCTATCCCGGACAGGAAAATGTCCAGTACGATTCCAAGGCAACGCAGATCTACCTGACCAATGGTTCGCTCGGTCATGTGATCGCGCGCGGCCGCAAATATCGGCCGACCCCCGGCCTCTGACCTCCCAAGCAAACAGGAAAGGACTACCCAGATGGGCAAGGACGTATTCGACAAGGGTTTTGAGATCCGCAAATCGGTTCTGGGCGCGGAGTTCGTCGAGAAATCCTTTGCCAGCGCCGACGATTTCAATCGCCCGATGCAGGAACTGGTGACGGAATATTGCTGGGGCGCTGTATGGGGCCGCGATACGCTCGACAGGAAGACGCGCAGCATGCTGAACCTTGCCATGCTCGCTACGCTCAACCGTCCGCACGAGCTGAAAATGCATGTAAAGGGCGCGCTTCGCAACGGCGTCACCAAGGACGAGATCCGCGAAGTGCTGCTGCAGGTGGCGATCTATGCCGGCGTGCCGGCAGGGGTCGACGCCTTCCGGCTCGCCCGCGAGGCCATGCAGGAAGCCCAGGCATGATTGCGCGTCCGCAGCTCGCCGCGGAAGAACTTTCAATGCTGGTAGGCGGTCGCTCGGTCGCTTCGGCATCGGGTGATCGGTTCGAATCCTTCGATCCCTTCACCGGCAAGGCCTGGGCGCTGGTTCCTCGCGCCGGGATTGCCGATGTCGACGCGGCCGTTCAGGCCGCCGTCGCAGCTTTCCGCGGCGAGTGGCGGACAATGAGCGCGAGCGCGCGCGGGCAGATCATGACGCGCTTTGCCGACCTGGTCGCAGAGGAAGCCGAAAACCTGGCCGTCCTCGAAACCCGCGACAATGGCAAGCTGATCAATGAAATGCGGATGCAGTGCAAATACATCCCGCAATGGTTCCGCTTTTTCGGCGGTCTCGCCGACAAGATCGAAGGAAGGGTCATCCCGATCGACAAGCCGGGCGTGTTCAACTACACGCGCCAGGAGCCGCTCGGGGTGGTGGCCGCGATCACCCCGTGGAATTCGCCGCTGATGCTGGCAACCTGGAAGCTGGCGCCGGCGCTTGCCGCCGGCAACACGATCGTCTGGAAGCCGTCGGAATTCTCCTCCGTCTCGGCCCTGTTCTTCGGCCAGCTCTTCGAAAAAGCCGGTTTCCCCAAGGGCGTCGTCAACATCATCACCGGCTTCGGCAACGAGATCGGCGACCGCCTCGTGACGCATCCCGACGTCGCGAAAGTGGCCTTCACCGGCGGCGACGTGACCGGCCGCCGCGTCTATCAATCGGCGGCGGGCGGGCTGAAGAAGGTGACGCTCGAACTCGGCGGCAAATCCGCCAACATCGTCTTCGCCGACGCCAAGATGGAGGCGGCCATTCCCGGCCTCGTTTCCGGCATCTTCGCAGCGACCGGCCAGACCTGCATCGCCGGCTCGCGCGCGCTCGTGCAGCGCTCCGTCTACGACCAGGTGACGGAAAAACTGGTCGAGTTCGCACGGACCGCAAAAATCGGCGATCCGCTCGATCCCGAAACCCAGGTCGGTCCGATCACGACACTGCCGCAGCGCGAGAAGGTGCTCGACTATATCGGCATCGCCAATGGCGAGGGTGCGACGCAATTGCTGGGCGGCAAAGTTCCGGAGGACAAGTCGATTGCCGACGGCTGGTTCGTCGAACCGACGGTCTTCGGCAACGTCAAGCAGTCCATGCGCATCGCGCAGGAGGAGGTTTTCGGACCGGTGCTCGCGATCATTCCGTTCGAGGATGAGGACGAGGCGGTGGCGATCGCCAATGACAGCATTTACGGCCTTGCGGCCGGTCTGTGGACGCAGGATCTCGGCCGCGCGATCCGTTTGCCCGAACGGCTCGAAGCCGGCATTATCTGGGTCAACATGTATCGTGCGACCAGCTATCTCTCGCCCTTCGGCGGCTACAAGCAATCGGGCTTCGGCCGGGAGAACGGCCAGACCGCCATCTACGAATATCTCCAGGAAAAAAGCGTCTGGATCGATAGCGGGAATTCCATTCCGGCGCCGTTCGTCCAGCGCTGATCGGACAGGATCTTCGAGGAAGCAGCCATGAGGGCCGTCGATGTCGTGCTATGAGATCATCGATGCGAGGTTCGGCGAGCTGATCGATCCTGTCGCTTTCCTCGAAACCATCCATACGGGGAATCGCTGGGCGGAGGGGCCGGTCTATTTTGCCGACCACCGGTCGCTGGTGTGGAGCGACATTCCCAATGACCGCATCCTGCGCTGGGATGAAGAGACCGGCGCGGTGTCACTCTTTCGTGGCAACATCGCCAACCCGAACGGCAACACGCGCGACAGGGAAGGGCGGCTCGTCACCTGCATGCAGGGCGAGCGCCGGGTGGTGCGCACCGAATGGGATGGCTCGGTCACGGTGCTGGCCGACGCGTTCGACGGAAAGCGGCTGAACTCGCCGAACGACGTGGTGGTGAAGTCGGATGGCAGCATCTGGTTTACCGATCCGAACTACGGAATCATCTCCGACTATGTTGGTCGCAGGAGCCTTCAGGAACAGCCGGGCTGCCGCGTCTATCGGATCGAGCCGCAATCGGGAAAGGTCACCGTCGTTGCCGATGATTTCTCCATGCCGAACGGGCTTGCTTTCTCGGCTGACGCAAAACAGCTCTATGTCTCAGACTCCGGTTTTCTCACCGACCGCAGCGCGCCCCACCACGTCAGGTTGTTTGACGTCGAGGACGAGAAACTGATAAATTCCCGTGTGTTCGCAGAGATTTCACCGGGCATTCCGGACGGTTTCCGCATTGATGCCGTGGGCAATCTCTGGATCAGTGCCTGGGACGGCGTCCAGTGCCATACACCGGATGGCGAACTGATCGGAAAGATCCAAGTGCCTGAAATGGTGGCAAATCTAACCTTCGGTGGGCCGCGCAACAACAGGTTGTTCATTACGGCGACCACGTCGGTCTATGCAGTCTTCCTGAATGTCCGGGGTCTGAAATATCCATTCGGGAAGTGAGAAGGTACTACCGAAATTCAACCTGGAAGTTCTGCCGCAGCGGATGGTCAGATGGGTGAGAGTTGGACACGAAGCAGCTACAGGTGTTCATCGCCGTTGGCTCAGCGGGAAGCTTCTCGAAAGCCGCACTTGACCTGAATGTGACGCAGCCGATGGTCACCCGTCATATCCGCGGGTTGGAGGAGGAACTCGGTGTTGAGCTCTTCTATCGGAACGGTCGCGGGGTGGTGCTGACAGAGGCCGGCGTGCTTTTGAAGGCGCATGCCGACGAGATCATTGAGCGGATGCGGCTTGCGCAGAATGCAGTGTCTAATCTCAAGACCTCGCCGAAGGGCCGGTTGGTGCTGGGGGTGCCGCCGTCGGTCGGCACGGTGCTGACGGTGCCTCTGGTCAAGAAGATCAAGAATGAATTCCCGAATGTCGTGCTGCAGGTGATCGAAGGCTTCAGCGGCCACATACTGGAATGGCTGATCGCCGGCCGTATCGACGCCGCCGTGCTCTACAACTCGCCAAACCATCCCTCTGTTCTCACCGAGCCGCTTGCCGACGACGAACTCTTCCTGATCGGACCGGCCTTGCGCGAGCGCGTGCTGCTGCTGGGGCCGGTCGGCCTCAACGTCTTTGGCGAACTGCCGATGATCCTGCCGAGCCGCCCGCACGGGCTGAGGCGCCTGCTCGACAACATCCTGGCCGAGCACGGCATCTATCCGCGCGTCGAGATGGAGCTCGAAGCGATGCCCTCGACACTGCTTTTGGTGGAGGAGGGGGCGGGCTACACTGTCTTACCCTACGCCTCGGTCCATCTGCTGGTCGAAGCCGGACGCATCGAAGTTTGGCCGTTCGATCCGCCGATCACCCGCAAGTTGATTCTTGCAACCTCCTCGCAGCGACCGATGTCGTCGACCTTTCGCCCTCTGTTTCGGACAGTGCGCACGGAGCTGCGGGATATTATATCCACCCACATCTGGAAACCGCCGACTCCAGCCTAAGCAGCCGCGCTCGCCCAATGCCAGACGCGGTCTTGCGACCGCCTCATTTGCCAACGCTCAACTGTTCTTCGCGATAGAACCGGTAGCCAGCATAACTGATATTCCACCAACGGGTCTGTCTCGGGTTCTCCAAAAAAGGGATGTTCGTTCCAGCTCGATGCCGATCGCGCGCAGGTCCGCATCCGTGGAACGACATCGGCCGGTCTGGGAGGTCGGAGAATGGGGAAGGCGCGATTGTCGCAAGAGGGCGTGGTGTTCGCGCTGGCCGTTGCGATGTTCGCGGTGTTCGCGGTCACGCTCAACAATTTCCTGACCGCCGGCAACCTGATCGCGCTCGTGCGCAGCGTATCGATCCTCGGCATTCTCGGCCTCGGCATGGGGCTGGTCGTGATCGGCCGCGGAATAGACCTCGCGATGGTGGCCACGATGGTGGTGTCGCTGTCGTGGGTTTTGTCCATGGCGCAGACCGGCACGCCGTTCGACACCGCGCTCGTGTATGGCGTCCTGCTCGCCCTCGCCATCGGCCTGGTAAGCGGCATTCTGGTCGCCTACGCCGACATCCCGGCGATCTTCACGACGCTCGCCATGGGCCTTGTCGCCTATGGCTCCGGGCGCGCCTTTCTGTTTCAGATCGACGTGCAGAACACCCCGGTCGGCGTCGCCTGGTTCGACTTTCTCGGCCGCGGTTTGTTGTTCGGCCTGCCGATGCCGATCATCGCCTTTGCCGTGCTCGCGGCGCTGATTGCGCTGCTTTTGCTACGCACCCGCTTCGGCCGGTTTGTCTATGCGGCAGGCGACAATCCGCTGGCCGCCCGCATCACCGGTTTGCCGCTGCGGCCGCTGATCGTTTCGCAGTACGTGGTGAGTTCGCTGATCGCCTTCCTCGCCGGTGTCGTCATGGCGGCGGCCGTGTCCGGCATGAGCACACGCCTCTACAACTCGACCATGATCTACGACGTCCTGCTCGTCGTGGTGCTGGGCGGCATAAGCCTGAGCGGCGGTCGCGGCGGCGTGCGCAATGTGCTGGTTGGAACGCTGCTCGTCGGCGTGCTGCTCAACGGCATGACCATCCTCGACATCACCTACACCACGCAGAACCTGATCAAGAGCCTGATCCTTCTGCTGGCGATCATGGTGGACAGTTTCATCAATCCCAGGGACGAGCAGACCTCGCAGCAGAGCCAAGGGGACATCTGAACCACATCTTGTTTGTGATCAACGGGAGGAAACCATGAAGATTCGCAACATTCTGGCGGCAGGCCTGATGGCCCTCGGGCTGGCGGGCGCCGCACATGCCGATGACGGCCTCGACAACCCGTCGCGCAACCCTTTCTATGACGGCCTGAAGGGAAAGCGCGTCGTTTTCATCCCGCTGGCGATGGGTTTCGACCTGACGGAGGGCTGGGCCGCGATCATGCGCAAGCAGGCGGCCGATCTCGGCTACACGCTCGAAATCCGCGATCCGAACTGGAGCACGGATGCGGGCACACGCGCTCTGACCGCGCTGATCGCCGAAAAACCCGATCTCATCATCGCGCATAATCCCGATGTGCAGTCCTACGCACGGTTGCTGAAACGCGCCATGGATGCCGGCATCAAAGTGGTGCAGCTCAACCTCGAATCCGTGGTCCCAACCGACGCCTATGTCGGCGCCGACTGGTCGCGGGTCGGCTACATCGAGGCTGACGCGCTGGTGAAGCAATGCGGAGCAGGCTCCGGCAAGTCCGGCAAGGTTGCCATCATCCGCGGCCAGCCTACGGCTGCCTCGGACCTATACGAGCTTTATGCCTATAAGCAGACCTTCGCCAAGGATCCGTCAATCAAGGTCGTGTCGGAGCAGGCCGCCCAGTACGATCCCGCCAAGGCGCGCGCGATCATGGAGACGGTGTTGCAGCAGCACCCGGATCTGTGTGGTGTCGTCGGCAACTGGGACAACCAGGACGTTGGCGCAGGCGCGGCGATCCAGGCGGCCGGGAAGGCCGACGACATCTATCTCGTCACCTCCGGCGGCGGCAACAAGATCGGTTGCGACAACATCGAGAAGGGGTTGCTCGACCTGATCATCAGCTACGATGTCCCGCTCCAGGGCAATGCGATCAACCAGCAGATTGTGCAGACGCTGCTGGCGCCGGCCAAGGCCGGCGAGAGCAAGACCTCCTACTACACGCCGCTGACGCTGCTGACGAAGGACAATATCGGTCCGCGCACCTGCTGGCAGCTGGACCAGCTGAAATAGATCGACCGAGTACCTGAGATCATCATGGCCAGCAGCGACACCTTCGCGTATCTGCGTTCGCGTTATCTCCCCGATCATCTGATCGGGGAGCTTCTGTCGAAGCGTTGGATCGACAATGCGATCCCGTTCTCCGCCCTCCTGCTCACGATCGTGGTGCTGGGCTCGATCATTCCGGACTTTCTGTCCCTGTCGAGCCTTTCCGACCTCGCCCGGCAGTTCGCGGAATTCGGGCTCGTGGTGCTTGCCCTGACGGTGGTGATGATTTCAGGCGGCATCGACCTTTCGGTCGCTTCCGTCTTCTCGCTCGCGGTGCTGTTCTCGCTGATCGGCGTGAACGTCTACGAACTGCCGGTGCCGGTCGTCCTGGCCGGCATCCTGGTCATGGGCATGGGGTGCGGCGCCATCAACGGCGTCCTGGTCGGCTATCTGCGCCTGCGCGCCTTCCTGACCACGCTGGTCAGCCTGATCATCTTCCGCTCGATCTACGAGATCGTCTTCGTGAAGATGTCCACCTCGATGATGGTGGGCTTTTCCATGTCCGACCTCTGGCTGTTCATCGGCGAAGGCACGGTGCTTGGCATTCCGACCTCGCTGGTGATCACACTGGTGATCGCTCTTGCCTGGCACCTCGTGCTGTCGCGCATGCGTCCCGGTTGGCGGCTCACCGCCGTGGGCGGGGCACGGCGTTCGGCTTTCAACGCCGGTATCGACGTGCGCTTCATGGTGTTCCTCACCTATGTCGCGTCCAGCACGATGTGCGCGCTGGCCGGCTTCCTGTTCGCTGCCCGGCTGGGCAGCACAGGGTCCGACACCGGCGTCGGGCTCGAAGTGCAGGCGCTTACCGCGGCCGTGCTCGGCGGAACGGCGATCGGCGGCGGCCGGGGTTCGGTGGCGAAGGCGATCATCGGCAGCCTGTTGGTGCTGATGCTCACCAACGGCCTGATCAATCTCGGCATCAGCGGCCCGATCACCTCGACCATCCTCGGCGCGATCCTGCTGTTCGCCGTCTTCGTCGACATGCGCTGGCAGAAGCACCGCCACCGCATTCTCGCCAAGGTCTATGTCTCGCCTGCCTACCTTTCCCTGCCACCGGCGCCAAAGGTTGACGCGCCCGGCTCGCCCTATGTGCTGAACGACCGCTTGCGCTCCGTCGAGATCATAGGGCTCGGCGAGATCGAGGGGCCAGAAGATGTCATCCTCGACCGCGACGACAATCTCTATTGCGGCACAAGGCACGGCGACATCGTCCGTTTCTTCGGTCCCGACCACAAACGCTCCGAAGTGTTCGCGCATATTGGCGGCCATCCGCTCGGCATGGCGTTCGACCGCACCGGCAACCTGCTTGTCTGCATCGGCGGCATGGGTCTGTTCCAGGTTGCGCCTGACAAGACCGTCACCAAGCTCACCGATGAGACGAACAGAAGCTGGACCTCGGTCGTCGACGATTCCAGGCTTCGACTTGCCGATGACGTCGACGTCGCACCTGATGGACGCGTCTATTTCAGCGAGGCGACGATCCGCTACGAACAGGAAGACTGGGCGACCGACGCGCTGGAAAGTCGGCCGAGCGGACGCATGATCTGTTACGATCCGCGCACGGGCAAAACGCACACCGAGATTCCGAAGCTGGTCTTCGCCAACGGTGTCACGATGTGTCCCGACGGGCAGTCCTTCATGTTCGCGGAGAGCTGGACCTGTTCCATCAGCAGATACTGGTTCGACGGATCCAAGAAGGGCACGACCGAACGTGTCATTTCCAGTCTGCCCGGCTATCCCGACAACATCAACCGGGCCTCGGACGGCAACTACTGGCTGGCGCTGCTTGGCATGCGCGGGCCGGCGCTCGATCTTGCGATGCGCATGCCCGGCTTCCGCAAGCGCATGGCTCGCCGTGTCGCTCCGGATCAGTGGCTGTACCCGAACATCAACACCGGCTGCGTGGTGAAATTCAACGAGAAGGGCGAAATCCTCGACAATCTCTGGGATCTCGGCGGCCGCAACCACCCCATGATCACTTCGATGCGCGAGCACAGGGGATGGCTCTATCTCGGCGGCGTTTCGAACAACCGCATAGGCCGCTACAGGCTGCCGGACGCAGATCCCGACTGGTGCGGGCAGGATGCCTATTGGGGGCCGCGCCCATGATCGGCGCCGTCAAGCGCGCCTGGGCGAATTTCCGCGGCTTCGATCTCACAGGCAGCACGGTGCCGCCGATGGATGGCCCGTTGCGGCCGAATGCGAAGCTCGACGCCGCACCGCTGCTGCTCGATCTCGCCGAGGTCGACAATCTGGTGCTGTGCGGGCAACAGATAGTCTGCTCGGTCGGCCATGAGATCCACACGCTGGCGCCGTCGGCCGCCAAGAGCGGGCAGGCGCTTTCAATCATCGGAACGCGCAGTATGGGCAAACCGGTGACCAGCATGGCGGCGATTGGTGACCTGCTGGTTGTCGCCGTCGAGGGCGAGGGCATCCGCGTGGGGAGGCCAGGCGGCGCATCCGCGAAATTGATCAGGCCTGAAGGGCTCAACGTGGAGTGCATCACGGCGATGGCTTTCGCCGATCCGTCCACCTTGTTCGTCGCCGTAGGATCGGCCAGCAATCCCGCGCACCGGTGGAAACACGATCTGATGACGAAGACGGCACAGGGGTCGGTCTGGCGCGTCGACCTCGGCGCGCGCAGTGCCGGTTCAATCGCCTCGGGGCTGGCATTTCCATCCGGGATAATCGTGTCGAAGGACCGCGTCTTCGTCTCTGAGGCTTGGCGCCACCGTGTCCTTTCGATGGGCCTCGACGGCTCACGCCAACAGATCGCCCTCGGCTCGCTGCCCGCCTATCCCGGGCGCATCGCGCCGGCAGTGAAAGACGGCTTCTGGCTGGCGATGTTTGCGCCGCGCAATCCGCTTGTCGAGTTCGTCCTGAAGGAGAGCGAATACCGCAGCCGCATGATCGAGACGATCGATCCCGAATATTGGATCGCTCCTTCTCTCGTCACCGGCAGGAGTTTCCTCGAACCCATACAGGGCGGCGCACGCAAGAAGCTCAACATGCTGAAGCCTTGGTCGCCGACCTGGTCGGCGGGCCTCGTCGTGCGCTGTGACGAGACCATGTCCATGTTGCGAAACTATCAAAGCCGTGCCGATGGCGATGTGCACGGCGTGACGTCAATGTGCGAAGCCGATGGCCGGCTTCTGATCGGTGCAAAGGGATCGGGAAAGATCGTGGCGATCGACGAACTGGCGGGGCACGCCGCGCGATGACACCGCTCATTCAATTGCGCGGTGTCTCCAAGGACTTCCGCGGTGTTCTGGCGATCTCGAACGTGGATTTCGAGATCCGTCCCGGCGAGATACACGCCATTCTCGGCGAGAACGGCGCGGGAAAGTCGACGCTCATGAAAGTGCTGGCCGGCGTGTACCAGCCAAGCTCCGGCGAGATGCTGCTCGACGGCCAGCCCATCACCCTGAACTCGCCGTCAGACGCGCTGAACCGCGGCATAGCGATGGTCTTCCAGGAAACCAATCTGGTGCCGTCGATGTCGGTGGCGCAGAACATCTATCTTGGCGACGAGAAGCTGTTCAACCGGCTGCGCGGCTTGAACATCCAGGCGCAACGCTATCTGCTGTCGCTCAACTTCTACGTCGATCCCACCGCGCAGGTCTCCTTTCTGGGCGCCGGCAAGAAGCAGATGGTCGAGATCGCGCGCGCCGTTCATCACAATGCGCGGCTCATCATCTTCGACGAGCCGACCGCGACGCTGACGCCAGAGGAGAAGTTCCACTTCTTCAACCTTGCCCGCCGCCTCAAGGAGGAGGGCATTGCGATCATCTTCATCAGTCATGCGCTCGAAGAAGCGCTGCAACTGTCGGACCGCATCACGGTGATGCGCGACGCCAAAGTGGTGGTGACCGACGAAACGAGCAAGTTCGATCGCGACCGGATCGTGCAGGCGATGGTCGGCCGCAGCCTGTCCGGCGAGCTCTATTCCGGCCAGACGCGCGTGGCGCGGACCATGGGCAGAAAGATACTCAGCGTCGAAAACCTGTCGATGGGAAACACCGTGCGCAACACATCGTTCTCCGTGTTCGCCGGGCAGGTGACCGGGATGTTCGGCCTTGTCGGCGCGGGACGCACCGAAACGATGAAGATCGTTGCCGGCGTGCTGAAGCGTGATTACTTCCATGGCGGCACGGTGCGCTTCGAAGACAGGCCGGTTCGCTACCGCACGCCGCGACCGGCGGTGCGCGACGGCATCGTCTATGTCACCGAGGACCGCAAGATCGAAGGCTTCTTCGAAACCATGACGATCGCCGGCAACATCCAGCTTGGGCAACTCGCCAAGGGTAATAATCCGCTGACGCCGGTCGCGCCGCGCCAGGGACGAGAACTCGCCACCCAATGGACCAAGCGGCTTGGGGTCAAGGCGATCGACGCCGATGCCCGCGTCATCGAACTTTCCGGCGGCAACCAGCAGAAGGTGGTTCTGTCCAAGGCGCTGATCCAGAAGCCCAAGCTGGTCATCCTCGATGAGCCGACACGCGGCGTCGACGTCGGCACCATCGTGGAGATCCACAACTTCATCAACGAGCTTGCCGACAGCGGCATGGCCGTGGTGGTGATCTCGTCCTACCTGCCTGAGATCATGTCGCTGTCAGACCGGATACTGGTTGCGAGGCAGGGACGGATCGTTGAGGAGATGGATATCGCCGAGGCGACCGAAAGCGGGATCATGTATGCGGCGGTCCACTGAGCCTGTGGTGGCAAGAGCGGCGGGTCACAGAACTGAAGTTGCGGCGAAACGCGGCGGCGCTAATGCTTAGGCCTGGCTGGTTTCTACCACCTGTTCGTCGGCAGGACGAACATCTGCGCGATCTGGACGTGGGGCGGCTGATCCAGCGCGAATGAGACGCAGCGGGCGATGTCCTCGGGGTCGAGCGCCATGCCGAACTTCTCGAAGTATTTTCGGGACGCTTCCTCGTCACCGCGGTGGCGGGATTTGACGATGTTGGTGCGGGTCAGCCCCGGCAGTATCTCGATCACGCGGATGGGTGTCTCCGCCAGCTCGCCGCGGATGATGTCGCTCAGCATGTGCACGCCGGCTTTGCTGGCGGAGTAGGGCGCTTGGTCCGGCACCAGGCGCAGCGCGCTGATGGAACTCATGTTGACAATGTCGCCACGGCCGCGTTCGACCATTCCAGGCAGGATCGCCCGCGTCACGCGCATGAGGCCGATCAGATTGGTCTCGATGATCGCCGACCAGTCGTCGGCCGATCCGACGTCGAAGCGGGTACGTCCGCCGATGTCGTGACCGGCATTGTTGACCAGTATGTCGATGTCGCGGAATTCCGGCGGCAGCCGGTCGAGGCAGTTGGCGACGGCGGCGCCGTCGGTGATATCAAGGGGAAGCGGAAAGACGTTGGCGCCGAGATCGCCAGCCAGCGCGGTGAGATGGCCCTCCTGGCGATCCGCCAGCACAATTCGGCAGCCCTTGCCGTGGAGGCTCAGGCAAACCGCGCGCCCGATGCCGCTGGCAGCGCCGGTGACGAAGGCGATCCTTTGCCGATCCATCATGTCAGGCCGTCCTCCTGGAAATGTCGGTCAGGCCTTGGCAGCATCGAGCTCGGCGAAAGTTTCACGTCCGATGCGGAACGAATCCACCCCCGCGGGCACACCGGCATAGATCGCCACCTGCAAGAAGATCTCGCGGATCTCGTCGCGGCTGACACCGTTGCTCAAGGCGCCTTTGATATGCATCTTGAGCTCATGGGGCCTGTTGAGGCAACTGAGCATGGCGAGGTTCAGCATCGAACGCGTCTTGCGCGACAGGTCTTCGCGCCCCCAGACCGCACCCCAGCAATACTCCGTCACGAGTTCCTGCATAGGGCGGTTGAAGTCGTCTGCCGCTGAGAGCGATTTTTCGACGAACTCCTTGCCCAGCACATCCTTGCGGATCGCCAGGCCACGCTCGAAGACATCCTTGGACATATGAAATTTGCTCCTGTTTTGGGATCGGTTACGAAGCTTGCCTGGACGCACGCGTAGCTTTGCCGGCCTCTTGGCGGGGCACTCGCGTCGTTTGCCTTTTGGCTGTCGCACAAAGCGACAGGAGCCGGCCGGCATCCTTCTTGGTGTCCAGCCTGTCGACAAATTCTTCGATAGCCTCCGCCCCGGCAACGCCAAGGATGCCTGCAGCCGCCGACCGGAAGCGCTCGCGCACCTCCGCCTCGGTGGCGGGCACAACATCGGGCAGGCCCATCGAAAGCTGGCGGCCGTCACCGAGCGTCACATCAATCGCCGCACCCTGCTGGCCAGGGAACAGCGCGGTCAGATCCGGGCTGGAAACCAGTTCGCTGGCACCGACCATGCGCAGCGTTTCAGCATGAGCGAGATCGCTGTAGATGTCCTCGGACAGCCGGCCGTGCGCAAACACGGCCCCGACACCAAATGGAATGCTCATCTTCGCCTGGAGGGCTCTGTCGAATGGTCCTGTCCGGTCGCAACCCGGATATGCGGCCGCCGCGGCGGGCACGCTGATGCGGATGCGCTCGACCGGCGCGGCGTCGGCGCCGATCATCTCGACAAGCTTCAATGCAGTCTGGCAGGCGGTCTGGGCGAAATTGCAGGCGGGCGCCGCCTTGTGATAGACATTGAGAATATCCGCCTCTCCATCGGGAAAGAGTTCGATCGGGCCAGGCATCGGCCGCCGCGCCAGCGCGGCAAAGTATCCCGATCGGCCTTCAAGTATGTCAGGACTGCCAAAGGCTCCGGCGTCGGCCAGCCGAACCGCCATCCAGGCATTGCGCGCGGCAAAGCCCGGATGGAAGAACATGTCGGAGCCGCCGCTGTGCGGCCACTGGTTCAGCCCGGAGGCGGTGTTCGCCGCCAGGGCAATCGCCGCGGCTATTTGCTCCCGGTCGAGCTTCAGCATCCAGGCGCCGCCGCATGCCGATCCGATGGGAGCGACCAGTCCTGTCGGTCGGAAAAGTGACGACATCGCCGGATCGATCAGCATCCTTCCAAGCCGTCCGCCGACCTCATAGGCGACCACCGCCGACCGGATCAGGTCCATGCCGGCAACAGTTTTCGTCTCCGCCAAAGCGAGAAGCAGCGGCCAGACCACCACGCCGTGGTGGCAGACCGATGCGGCATGCATGTCTTCCCTGACGAGGCCGTGGCCCTTCACGGCGTTGACAAAGGCGGCATCCGCTTGTGTCGCCGTCGCGCTTTCGCCAATCATATGGCCGCCGGGCGCTGCCGCCACGGCGGCGACCGCCTGTCGGCTGGGCTCCAATGCCGAAGTCTCAAACGCACAGCCGAGAAAATCGAGCAGGCACAGCTTGGCCTTGATCACGACAGCAGGACTGAAAACCGGCGCAGCAAGGTTCGCCAAGGCGTCTGCCAGTTCCATCGAGCGCGTGGTCATATGCTGCTCTCCACAAGGCAAGCCTAGGCGCGTATCTCCACGCCGGCCCATTCCTCGACGATGCGGACCATCGAGGTGAAATCCGAATCCGGCCCGAAGCGGGCATTGGTGGCGGCGAGCATCTGCCGCACCAGGGAGCCGCCGACCATGGGCACGCCCAGGTTCTCGCTTTCATCGACGCACATGCGCACGTCCTTGTACGACAGCGCCGTGGAGAAGCCGAAATCGAAAGTTCCCGGCAAGACGGCACGGGGGAACTTGTCCTGCGTCGCGCTGTTTCGCCCGCTCGAAGCATTGATGATGTCGCACATCACCGTGGGATCCAAGCCGGCCTTGACACCCATTGCGAGCGCCTCTGCCGACAGCAGAATGACGCCGGCGGCGATCATGTTGTTGCCGAGCTTTGCAACCTGAGCGCTTCCCGGCGTTTCTCCGCAATAGAACCTGCGACCAAAGTTGGCCAGGACAGGTTCGATTTCCTCGTAGATCTGCTTGGGGCAGGAGACCATCACGGCCAGCGTGCCGTCGCGCGCGCCTGCGATGCCACCCGATATCGGTGCGTCCACCCACGCAATGCCCTTGCTGGTCAGGGCTTCCGAGATGGTCTTTGCCATGCTCGGTCCGGTGGTGGACACATCGACAATGATCCTGGCCTTCGCGCCGGCCGCGATTCCATTCGCGCCCAGCACGACTTCCCTAACGACCTGAGGCGTCGGCAAGCTGCAGAATACGATGTCGGCCTCATCGGCGACCGCCTTGGGAGATGCGGCAAATTTCGTGCTTTCGGCAGGCAACTCTTTCGCCGCGTCCGGCCGCGTGTCATAGACGACCAAATGGTGGCCGGCCTCGATCAGGCGGCGCACCATCGGCGCGCCCATGCGGCCGAGGCCGATGAACCCAAGCGTTTGACGCTGCAACGACTTTTCCTCTCAAATCTATTGAATTCAGGCGATTTTTGGTTGGTTTTAGATTAGGCCAGTTCCTGCCCGCGCGATAAGGTTCGCGACGCGCATAACAGCTTTGCCGCGGGCTCGACGCGTGCTTGTCAACGGCTTCGATGTACCCCAAACTCCGGCATTCGTTGCATGCCAACGGAAATTCTCCGCATTTGCGACGAGGCAATGTTCATGTTCGACTTACGGCAGCTCCAACTGTTCACGGCAGTGGCGGAGTTCGGCAGCTTTTCGCGGGCCGCCGTTGCACTGTCGGTCAGCCAGCCGGTGCTCAGTAGGCAAATCAAAGCGCTGGAGGAAAGCGTCGGGATCGCACTTCTCTATCGAAACGGTCGTGGCATTGTGCTCACGGAGGCAGGCAAGCTTCTCCGGGACTACGCGTCGGCAATCCTGGAGCAGGCCTCGCGGGCCTCGACTGAACTCGGAGCCTTGCGATCGAATCCGCGCGGAACGATTGCTCTCGGAATGCCGCCATCGGTCGGCGTTGTCCTGACCTCGCCTCTCGTCCAGCATTTCCACGAGCAGTTCCCGCAGGTGAGCATGCGCGTCGTCGAAGGGTTCAGCGGCCATCTCCTCGAATGGCTCGTGATGGGAAAGATCGACGTCGCGGTGCTCTACAATGCGCCGCGCATGAACAACCTCCTGTCAGAGCCGATCCTGCGTGACGAACTGTTTCTGCTCGGTGCGACGAACGACCCCAGCAAGCTCGGCCCCGGACCGGTCGATGCCGAGGTTGTCTCACGTATCCCCATGATCCTTCCGGCTCGACCGCACGGGCTGCGGGTGCTGCTGGATCAAATCTTCGGTTCTGTAGGCATCGAGCCCAAGATCGAGGTCGAGGTCGAGGCGATGCCTTCGACGTTGCGCCTGGTCGAGGCCGGCATGGGCTATACGATCCTGTCCTATTCGAGTTGCCACAATCTGGTCGCGGAAGGCAGGATCAAGTATTGGCGTATCCAGAATCCATCGATTGAAAGAGAGCTGCTGCTCGCCACCTCGACCCAGCGGCCAACCACTACCGTCATCCGGGCGCTGACCACCCTCATAAGGGAGGAGGTGCGCGCCTTGCGCAAAATGGGAATCTGGGACCCGAAACCCTAAATTAAAGCCGAGCACATCCTCGAAGAGGTGGTGCCCGGCCCTCGGTCATACCGAGGCGGCATAGCGCCGAGCCAGCGCGGACATGCCGACCGCGAGCACGAGGATGCCGCCTTTGAAGATCGGCTGGAAATGCGTGGGGGCGCCAAAGATGCTGAGCCCGTTGAAGCCGACCGCCAGGATGAGCACGCCAACCAGCGTCCCACTTATGTGGAATTCACCTTCCTTGAGCGTAGCAGAGCCCAGGAAGACGGCGGCGAAGGCGTCCAGGAGATAGCCGTCGGCCGCTGCCAGCGTGCCGCTGCCCAGCAGCGAGGACAGCAGCGTTCCCGTCAATGCGGCGCAGAAGCCGGCAGTGGCAAAGGCAAAGATCTTGATGCGGTCCACCCGGATGCCCGAGAGCCTTGCCGCCTCCAGGTTGCCGCCGACAGCCTGCATCTTCTGGCCGATGTCGGTCTTGTTCAGGATGACCCAAAGCGCAATCAGCACGACCACCATGATGATCACCGGATTGGGCAGGCCGAAGACGAGGCGGCCGAGCGAAATGTCGGTGAAGGCCCGAGGGATCCCGGTGGCGATCGGGAAGGAGCTGTAGGTGAAGCCTATCCCCGTCAGCATTGTCCCGATGCCCAGCGTGGAGATGACGGCATTGATCCTCACCTTCGTCACCAACACGCCGTTCAAGGCGCCGATCGCGGCGCCCAGCAGCAGGGCGCAGACGATGCTGAGCCAGATCGGAAAACCCTGGTAGGCCATCAGTCCGGTAACGATCAGACCGACGAAGCTCGCGACATAGCCAATGCTGAGGTCGAACTCGCCGACAACGAGCGTATAGGTCAGCCCGGAAGCAATGATCGCGGTCAGGGACGCTTGGCTAAGGATGTTGAGGAAATTGGCGCGGGACAGGAAGATTCCTGGCGCGTTCGCCGAGAAGAAGATCACCATCAGCAATAGCCCGACTATCGTACCGTAGCGGGAGAGCCAGATCAGCGCGGTCCGCTTCCACGAAGACTTGCGGAGCTGTGGCGCGTCCTTCGCCGCGGTTCCGGCCTGGGCCATCATGCGATGTCTCCTTCTTCGTCATTGGTATCATGGTAGCTGAGTTCGATGATCCTGGCTTCGGTGACATCGGCGCCGGTCAGTTCGCCGGTGACGCGGCCTTCGCGCATGACGAGGACACGATCAGCCAGCAGGGTCAGTTCCTCGACATCCGACGAGATCACCAGGATGCCGACGCCGGACCGGGCGAGCGCCCGGATCGCGTCATGGATCTCTTCACGTGCGCCGACATCAACCCCTCGCGACGGCTCGTCGAGGATGAGGAGCTTGGTTCCGGCATTGAGCCAGCGGGCGATCAGCGCCTTTTGCTGGTTGCCGCCTGAAAGACCGCCGATCCTGGCCTCGACGCTGGGCGTCTTGATGCCCAGCCGGGCCACGAGGCCCTCCGCCTGCCGCCGAGCCTTTTTGTCGGAGACGAACGGGAGCCCCGGAATGGCGCGCAGCTTCTTCAAGGTGGATATGTTGATGTTGAAGCCCACCGACTGCTGCAGCATCACGCCTTGCGAGCGGCGCTCTTCCGGCACCAGCGCTATGCCGGCCCGCACCGCCTCGGCCTCGTTGGCGACATCGAGGCGTTTGCCGCCGAGCTCGAATTGGCCGGCATCCGGCCGGGCGACGCCGGCTGCGAGATGGGCAAGTTCGGTCCGCCCCGCGCCGACAAGGCCGCCGAGCGCCAGGACCTCACCCTTATAGAGATCGAAACTCACGCCCTTCACCGCGCTCTTCCAGGCAATGTCGCGGACGGAGAAGATCGGCGGCCGGCTGCGGTCGGCGGCGAAGCGGGCGCGTGCGTCCGGCGGGCGTATGTCATGGCCGATGATGGCCCTGACCAGGCCCTTCTTGTTGAGTGCGCCGCGCTCGGCGCCATCGACGATGCGGCCGTCGCGCAGCACGGTGATCCTGTCGCAGAGCTGGAGCACCTCTTCGAGCCGGTGCGAGACGTAGAGTATAGCTACGCCCTGGGCGGAGAGATCGCGGATGATAGCGAAGAGCTGCTCGCTCTCCGGGCCCGAGAGCGAGGCGGTGGGCTCGTCCATCGCGATCATGCTGGCTTCGCCCACGAGCGCCTTGCTGATCATCACCAGCCAGCGTTGAGCCACCGAAAGTTCTGAGATCTTCGTCTCGAGTGGAAAGCGGATGCCGACGCGCTCGGCGGCAGCGCGAGCGGCAACGCCGGAACGCTGCCAGTCGATTATCCCGAAACGGGTGACCTTGGGTGCGCCGAGCAGCATATTCTGCAGCGCGTTGAAATGCGGGATCAGGTTCAGTTCCTGATGGATGAAGGCGAGCCCGGCCCGTTCGGAAGCCTGCGGCGACCCCTTTTGCAGATCCTCGCCGGCAATCGTCACGCTGCCCTCGTCAGCGACCGTTACCCCGGCAAGACAGCGGATCAGCGTCGACTTGCCGGCGCCATTGGCGCCGACCAGGCCATGCACCTTGCCTTGCTCGATGTCGAGATCGGCGTGGTCGAGAGCAAGTTCTCCCGCAAAGGATTTGGTCAGGCCGCGGATGCGCATCCATGGCCCGGCCGACGCGGCGGGCGGCATCTAAAGGCGCCGCTCCGCGAGGCGCTGCAAGGTCTCACATTCCATTGGGATGTTCGGCCATGAACTTATCGACATTGTCCTTGGTGACCACGATCCCGGGGATCTGGATGTCCTTCGCCTGCCAGGAGGCGCCGGCCTTGATCGAGTCGAGGATGGCCTGGAAGACCTCTTTGCCCTCCTGGTAGGCCGGCTGCCAGACGGTCGCCGTCAGGTCGCCTTCCTTGACCAGTTGCAGCGCTTGCGGGCTGCCGTTGATCGAGACAGTGGTGACGTCGGTGCGGCCGGCCTGGCGCATTGCAGCAACGGCTCCCTGCATCGGCTCGTCCCAGCAGGCCCAGATGGCGAGCGGCTTGTCGCCGCCGGCGGGATGCGCGGTTAGCCAGGCGGCGGCGGTGGCGTTTCCGAACTGGACCTGTCCGGGCGCCACCACTTCGCTATAGTCCACCTTGACGTCGGACTTGCCCTTCACGCCCTCGTCGAAGGCGATGCCGCGATCGATGCAGAGCTTTCCGGGGTGGAAGGTCATCGCCAGCACGTCGGCCTTTCCAGCAACCTTGTCGAGCAGGAACTTAACCGAGTCGTCGCCGACCTGGCGACCGCTTGTCGTCACCACGATACCGGGAACGATCTCGCCACCCCAGGTGGCGACGGGAATGCCCGCATCGCGCGCCGCGGCAAGACCGGAGCCAATGGAGCTGCTGGCAAAGGCAAGCACGAAGATCGCGTCGACTTTTTGCGCGGCGAAAGAATTCATCGCGGCGTTGGCCTGGTCGGCGCTGGCCTGGGTGTCTGTTACCTTGACATCCCAGCCGGCAGCCTTGGCGGCTTCGGTCGCGCCGCCAATGACGGCTATGTTGAGGGCATCATTGGCCAGAAGTGCAACGACGCCAAGCGTCTTGGCCTGAGCGACACTGGCAACCATCATGGCGCCGGCCGTCAATGCGGCAAGCAGCAGTTTGTGCATTTTGAAATCCTCTCTCCCTGTCGACCGTCCCCACGATGGGGCCGGCGCCTTCCTTCACGAGGCATCAGTGCTTTTCGTCTTCCCCTCGCGCCCAAAAGATCACCCTCAGGCCAACAGCCTCGAAAGGGTAGTCCTCCCTGTCCGAGCAGCCCCTGCGGGCCAGGCTCTAGGCCTTGCTCGGACGTTTTGATCCATCATCTCTGATACCGGTACCATAATGCACATTTAAAAGGGCGGCAATAGGCGGCTCGTGCCTCTCCGAAATTTCGCTTCTCTGCCGAAATCCGCACGGTTCTAGGTCGCTGCCCTGCGTCGGGTCCTATTTTCTCTTGTTATCGGTATCACGTCAAGGTTATGGAATAGCCATGCGCGAGCGATCCTTGCCGCAAATGACTTGAGGCCGCGAGCCATAGGAGGACCAACCATGCAAGTGAAGTATGATTTTTCCGGCAAGAACGTCATCTTGATTGGTGGAACAACCGGCATTGGCCGCGCCACGGCGCTGGCCTTTGCCCAGGCGGGCGCAAACCTCTTCGTCGCCGGCATCGGCGCCGAATTCGGCAAGAGCCTCAAGGAAGAGGTGAAGCCGCTGGGCGTCGAGATCGAGTTCATCGAGACCGACGTGCGCGATAGCAGGGCGATGGCCGCGCTGCACCAGAAGGCCTTCGATCGCTTCGGCAGGATCGATGTCGCCTTCAACAATGCCGGCGTGCCCGGCAAGACGGCGCCCGTGCACGAGCTCGAAGATGCCGACTACGATCTCCTGATGGACGTCAATCTGCGCGGCATGTTCAACGGACTGAGACATCAGATTCCGCACATGATTGCCAAGGGCGGCGGCGCGATTGTCAACACGTCTTCGCTCTTCGGCGTCATGGGTTTCGCCACCACCGCCGTTTACTGCGCGAGCAAGTGGGGAGTGATCGGACTGACCAATTCGGTGGCGCTGGAAGTGGCCCGTAAGAACATCCGCGTCAACGCCATCGCGCCGGGCTCGGTGATGACGCCGCTGCTGCGCGGCATGTTCGGCAGCGAGCAGGGGGCAAAGGATACGGTGTTGCCGATGATCCCCATGGGGCGCATCAGCGATCCGTCGGAGATCGCCCAGCTTGTGCTGTTCCTCTCATCGGATGCAGCCTCATTTATCACCGGCCAGGCGATCGTGATCGATGGCGGCGGCTTCGTCGCCGGCGCGGACCAGCTCTGAATTTTTCAAGGTGCAGCTTGGCAGGGCGTGCGTGCGCCCTGCCGCCTAGAGCATGATGCCGAAAAGTGTGAAGCGGTTTTCGGACGACATTATGCTCTATCTCTTTGACTTAGAGGCGGATTCAGATTTCAGGTCGATTCGACCTGAAATCATCCGCCTCTAAGCTCAGTCGACCAGCTTCTCAGCCGGCCCAGCTTTGCTCGCCCTTGGCGAGCGCGATCTCCACCACCTGCAGGCCCTTGTCGGTGAGCCGCGACGGAAATGTAGTGCGCAGCCGATCCTCGTGGACGGGAATGACCCGCCGCACCTCGCCGCCCACCGATTTCAGCATCTCAGCGCTTGAGAAGATCAAATTGTGCTGGCTGCCGACGGCAAGGCCGATCGGTACGATCTGCGGCGCATCCGCATCGAGGCCGGTCAGATTGTCGTACGTATAAATCAGGTCGCCCGCGAAGATCCACTTGTCCTCGCCATCCTTGGCGCCGTCGTTGCGGATGGTGACGTACATACTTCCATAGGTGTGGGTGTCCGCTGCCAGATGGACGTCGATGCCCGGCAGGACATCTTCCTGGTCGCCATCGATGCAGATCATCCGGCCTTCCTTCGCTGCCTCGACGGCGCGCACGATGTCGGCTGGATCGCCGCCACCAGTCAGGAAACGATATTCAGGACCTAACGTGAGAGCCCAGACCCATTTGTCCAATTCGCTCTTCTGGACGTAGAATTTCGCGTTTGGAAACAGATGCATGGCGCCCATGTGGTCGAAATGGGCATGGGTGATGAAGACGCTGGTCACGTCTTCCGGCTTGACGCCGCATTCGGCCAGAACCTCGCGCGGCCCGTGATAGTTCGAGACCCCGTAGGCGGTCGCCAATTGTTCTCCATAGGCGACGTGGTCGTAGCCGGTGTCGATCAGGATCGTCTCGCCTCTTCCCTTAAGCAGCGCATAGGCATAGGGCAGTTTGCGCGTGCCCTGATGCTGAGGCCCATACATCATGACGCTGAAGGGGAATTTCTCCACCGCCGCATATTCGAGCACCCAAATCGAGTAATCTGCCATTCCATCCTCCCTGATACCGTTGGCTTATGTTGCTTCCTGCAGCAGGCGCTGCGGGGCATGAGCCGCGCAGCACGCCTGGCTGAAATCGACAAGTTCGAAGCCCGGCAACAGACGGGCCGTAGCTCGCAGGTGATCGCTTGACGCCCGCAGCGTCCGGACGAGTGCATCACTTTGCTCGGAGGTGTCGATCCGGCGGGAATCCAACGCTGCGACGCAGGCCTGGAGGAGCGTCTCGGCGGCGCCGCGCAAATGATGATGGTGGTGCGTAGCGACTTCGGGGACTGTGAGAGCACGTAGCTCCTCGGCTGCTCGCGTTGCTGCCTCCTGTGCGCTGGCGAGCGCACCTTCGGCGAGCACGGCCCGGCGCGGCGAGGTCATCAGCAGCAGCGCGAAGCCCGCGACTTGCGTCAGCGTCTCGCTGATCTGCTGCTGCACCGGTCGGGCAGTCGTCACATAACGCAACACCGCCTGTTCCGCTCCGCTGTTGGCTTTTCCATGCATTGCGATCTCCGCAGAACCCTTGAAGGCGCAAACCCCTTTCAGGCAATACTGGATTTTGGTATCGGTAACAATACTATTGCGGAATTCTGCCGTGAAGGCTTGTTTGCGCACTCACGCAATGATTTGATTTCTGCCGCCACATCGGGCTGTGATGGGAAATGCCGAAGAGATCGTCTGGAGACGGAAACCCACATAGCGGAAGCGCGAGGATGCGGGACGTGGCGGTTCGCGCCGGCGTCTCCACCATGACCGTGTCACGGGCGCTGAACGAGCCCGGCAAAGTCTCCGAGGAGATGCGCGAAAGGGTGCTCCGGGCGGTGCGCGAGATCGGCTATTTGCCGAACCATCTGGCCGGCAGCCTGTCGTCGAACCGCTCCACGACGATCGGGCTGATCGTGCCGAGCATCGACAATTCGATCTATACGCAAACGGTCAAGGGCCTGTCGGAAGTACTCAAAAGCTCGGGCTTCCAATTGATGATCGCCGAAACGGGCTATGATCCCAACGAGGAGGAAGAACTGATAACGGTCTTCCTCAGTCATCGTGTGAGCGGCCTGGTTCTGCACAGTACTGAACATACACCGCAAGCCACGGAGAAGATCCGGAAATCAGGCATACCGGTGGTCGAAAACGGCAATATACCTAGAGAACCGCTGGATATGGTGGTCAGTTTTTCCAACTATGACGCATCCTACGCGATGACGATGCATCTCGGCCGGCTCGGATACCGCAAAATTGCTTTCGCCAGTCTCTACTCAGTCCATAACGACCGCTCGCAGGACCGGTTGCAAGGCTATCATGCTGCACTCAAGCAGCTTGGCCTCGATCCCGACCCCCGCATCGTGCTGGAGACGGAGCGCGGGCTCGCCGCCGGAGCAGAGGTGATGGCGCGCGTTGTGCAGAGCGTACCGGAAGTCGATGCGCTGTTTTGCGCGGGAGACGTGCTGGCCGTGGGCGCGCTCTTTGAGTGCCAGAAGCGCGGCTGGACGGTGCCCGGCCGGATCGCTCTGGCAAGCTTCGACGACGTGGACCTTTTGCGCCACGTCAGTCCATCGGTCACCACGCTGAGGTTGCCACGCTATGACATCGGCGAGCGGACGGCGCGCATCCTGCTCAGCCGAATCATGGACGGGGCCGAGCACCTGCGCGGCAGCGTGGTTGATCTGAAATTCGAGTTGATCCAGCGCGAAAGCACTTGACCGCCAGAACCCGTACCAGCGGTTGCACCGCTGACGGCGCTGCTCTATAGTCCATTTCTGTTACCGGTACCAAAAATGAACATGGCGCGACGCTGCGTCCGGACCAGGACCAGGACTTTGGCGATGCTCACGAAGCGGCAGGGCAGGATATGAGCGTGTCGAAGGAAACAGAACAAGCGATGCTTCCGATCTCGGCAAAAGTCCTGATGGGGCGCCGTGCGCTGATCACCGGTTCCACCGCGGGGTTGGGACAGGTGATGGCCGCTCGGCTTGCAGAGGCCGGCTGCAATGTGATGCTGCACGGGCTCGAAACGCCCGAGGCGGTCGAGCCAGAGCGCGAAGCCCTGGCCCGCAGGACAGGCTCACAGATTGCCTACCACAGGGCAGATCTGTCCACGCCAGCAGGGGTGGATGGGCTTGTCGCAGCGGCCCGTGCTGAACTTGGCGGGGTGGATATCCTTATCAACAATGCTGTCGTGCGGCATTTCGCGTCAATTATGGATTTCCCGCCCGATCAATGGGATATGGCGCTGGCCGTGAACCTATCGGCGATTTTCCATGCCGTCCGGCTGTTGCTGCCGCAGATGCGAGAGCAGAACTTCGGGCGCATCTTCAACATAACCTCCGTCTACGGCCTGCGCGGCACACCAGGTCGTGTCGGCTATGTGACGACGAAATCCGCCATCCTCGGCCTCACAAGGGCAGTGGCGTTGGAGAACCTGGACGTCGACGTCACCTGCCACAGTCTCTGTCCCGGCTCGGTGCTGACACCGGGTACGGAGAGCCGGGTGGAAGAGCTGATGGCGGATCGAGGCATTGAGCGCAGCGAGGCAGAGCGCCTCTTTCTGGAAGGCAAGCAGCCGGGCGGCAGCTTCGTCTCACCACAGAGCGTGTCCGATCTCCTGGTCTTTCTCTGCGGGCCGATTGCGCGCGATATGACGGGAGCCATGCTGCCGGTCGAGGGTGGCTGGCTTGCGAGCTGAGCGGATCTGGATCGAGGTAACTCCGCCCCACGGCGTCATGGCAGCGAAAGGAGGCACGCATGGATGACATCTACGAACTCTACGCGGTTCGCTACGGGCACCACGACCGCAATGCGGCGGCGAACTTCATCGGCGGCGATCCGCACGACGGACCAATGCCCCTCGACTATTTCGTCTGGGCCATTGTCGGCAGGACGCGGACCTTCGTGTTCGACACGGGCTATGACGCCAAGGTGGCTGAGAAGCGGCAAAGGCAGTTGCTGCGGCCGGTCGGCGAAGGGCTGAAGATGATCGGGATCGATCCGGACAAAGTCGAGGACGTGATCCTGTCGCATATGCATTTCGATCATGCCGGCAACCACGAACTGTTCCCGAATGCCCGCTATCATGTCCAGGACGTGGAGATGGCTTATTGCACCGGACGTTGCATGTGCCATGACTATCTGCGCCACCCCTTCGCCTATGAGGACGTGGCCAGCATGATCGCCAAGCTCTTCGCCGGGCGGGTGACGTTCCATGACGGGGTCTCTGAGATCGCCCCGAACCTCACCGTGCACCGTGTCGGCGGCCACTCCAAGGGATTGCAGGTGATCCGGGTGAAGACGGCGCGCGGCTGGGTGGTGCTCGGCTCCGATGCCTCGCACTTCTATGCCAATTTCGAGCAGAACCGGCCCTTTCCGGTGTTGGAGAGCGCCACCGACATGCTGGAAGGCTACGCCACGATGCGCAAGCTCGCGAGTTCGCCCAAACATGTCATTCCGGGCCACGACCCGCTTGTGCTGACGCGCTATCCGCCCGCGCTGCCGGGGGTCGAGGATATCGTGCGCCTGGATCTCAATCCGATTGCGGCAGCGCCGTGAGCATTCGCCCGCGGAGCTGAGCTGCACTGGCCTTCAAGCAGGAGATCACAATGACCAACTTCAAGCTGGGTTTTGCCGGCGTAGGACGCATGGGAACGCCGATGGTGCGACGGCTGATCGCCGCCGGCTACACCGTCACCGTCTACGATACCAACATCGTCGCCGTCTCCGCGCTGGCGGGAGAGGGAGCGGGCAAGGCCGCGACCCCGGCTGAGCTGATGAGCCTGTCGGATGTGGTGCTGTTGTCGCTGCCGACGCCTGAAATTGTGAACGCAGTCGCGCTCGGGCCCGATGGGCTTGCATCGGGGAAGGGGGCCAAAATCGTCCTCGACCTGTCGACCACTGGCCCGCGCACCGAGCGGCAGGTGGCAGAAGGTTTGAGGGCGGCTGGCATTACTACGGTCGACTGTCCGGTAAGCGGTGGCGTCGGTGGCGCCGAGAAGGGCACGCTGGCGATGATGGTCGCCTGCGACACGTCGATGCTTGAGACGGTGCGGCCAATCCTCGAAGTGCTCGGCAAGCCAATCCATGTCGGCGCAGAGCCGGGCATGGGGCAAATGATGAAGGTGATCAACAACCTCATGTCGGTGACGGCCCTGTCCATTGCTTCCGAGGCGCTGGTGCTCGGCACCAAGGCCGGGCTCGATCCCGACGTGCTGATCGAAGTGGTCAATTCGGGCAGCGGCAGCTCCAATGCGACGATGACCAAGATTCCGAAATTTGTCCTGACCCGCAGTTTCGATTTCGGCTTCTCGATCGGTCTGTCGG
Organism: Mesorhizobium sp. WSM4823; assembly: GCF_055811195.1. NCBI lineage: Bacteria > Pseudomonadati > Pseudomonadota > Alphaproteobacteria > Hyphomicrobiales > Phyllobacteriaceae > Mesorhizobium > Mesorhizobium sp. WSM4823. The sequence continues at coordinate 115,467 of NZ_JBVVQL010000008.1, read as the reverse complement.
CGAAGGATATCCGGCTCTGCCTCGAGGAAAGCGACGCGCTTGGCGTACCGATGATCGTCGGCGGGGCGGTACGGCAACTTCTGACCGTGGCGAAGGGCGATCTCGGCGCGGATGCGGACCTGACCGAAATCATCAAGCCGATCGAGGACTGGGCCGGCGTTATCGTCGCCGGCGACAAGGCGAGGGGCTGATGCCTCGCAGTTCCAGATCGGAGACCTCGCGCATGAACGGCGATGTTCTACAGCCTTCCGCCGCAGGCCTCTCGCGCCGGCTCGCGGCCTTCGTACACCGCTCTCGCTGGGAGGACGTCCCGGAGCCAGTCCGCGCGCACGCGCTGAGATCAGTCTTCAATGGCTTTGGAACGGCGCTCGGCGGCTCGTCCGATCAGGCGGTGCTGCGGCTGACCGAAAGCCTGGCACCCTTTTCGGCCGGCGAGACCGCGACCGTCATCGGCCATAGCCAGCGAAGAGATGCATTGACGGCCGCTTTCCTCAACGCGGCGGCAATGAACGTCTTCGACTTCGACGATACCCACGCGGGAACGATCATCCATCCTACGGCGCCCGTCGCTCCTGTTGTCCTGACTCTTGCCGAAATCCGCCGGGTGAGCGGTGCGGAACTCCTCCACGCCTTTACTCTGGGGGTGGAGGTCGCCTGCCGTATCGGCAACGCAGTCTCGCCCAGCCACTACGACCGCGGCTGGCACATCACGTCGACATGCGGGATCTTCGGCGCCGCCGTGGCCGCCGCGAAGCTTCTCGATCTCAGCGAGAACGAGATCCTCTGGGCGCTCGGCAATGCCGCCGCGCAAGCTTCCGGCCTCGTCGAGACGCTCGGCTTCATGGCCAAGAGCACCGGCGTCGGCAATGCGGCCCGCGGCGGTCTCGCCTCGGCCCTGATGGCGCGGTGTGGTGTCGAAGGGCCGCCGCAGCCGCTCGAAGGGCCGCGCGGCTTCCTGAAAGTCTGCTCGGACCCGCCAAAGCCCGAATTGATCGAGGCAGGGCTGGGAAAGGATTGGGAGATCTTGCGTAACATGTTCAAGCCTTATCCTTGCGGAGTGGTGCTGAATCCCGTGATCGACGCCTGCCTCGCTGCCCGCGCCGACCGCAATTTCTCCGCCGACCGGATCGCAGAGATCGTCGTGCGCGGCGCCCCCTTGCTCAAGGCTCGCGCCGACCGGCCCGAAGTCACCACCGGGCGCGGGGCGCAGGTGAGCGCCCAGCATGCGGTCGCCGTCAGCCTGCTGCGCAGCCGAGCGGGTGCGGAGGAATTCAGCGATGCGGCGGTGAACGATCCCGAGGTAAAGGCCCTGCGCGCCAGGGTCCGCCCGGTCGAGATCGATGCCGGCACGCCGGTCGAAGCCGCTCATGTCTTGATCCGATATACGGACGGCTCTTCGGTCGAGGTGTCCGAGAGGGTCGCGACCGGCAGCCTCTCTCGACCGATGTCGGACACGGCGCTCAGAGAGAAATTTGCCGCGCTGGCGCGTTACGGTTGCCCGACTTTGGCGGCGGAGCCCCTTGCCGAAACGCTTTGGACCCTTGCCGACCTTACAGACGCTGGTGCTCTTCTGGCGCTGGCTCGACCTCACACTGAAGTTGCTTACACGTAACAGGTCCAAACCCGTGTCCGAAAGTGCTGGGGAGGCAGGGATACAGTCCCGGCCGGCAGCGGCTCAAGGCGGGGATCGAGGTCGCCGGCGTTTCCAAAAATACCGACCGGCATTGACATGGGGAGGTGTGCGAGCAATTATTCAGCTATCGATCAATTGATCGAAGGTGAGTTTGGGAGGAGACAATGAAGTTTCTGCATTTGATAGCGATGGCCACAGCCTTATTGGTGGCGGCACCCTCGAAAGGGGATGCACAAGACCTCGCAGGAAAAAAGATCGGCATAGCCGCACGCGAAATAACCAACGACTACAACCGCGACATCATCGCCGGCGCGACGAAGGTGATTGAGGCCGCTGGCGGCCAAGTGGTGGTTACCGATGGTGGAGCCGATCCGCGCAAGCACAATGAAAATATCGAAAACCTCGTCAACTCGGGCGTTTCGGGCATCATCGTGCAACTCGGCGATGCGCAGCAATTGGCGCCAGTCGTCAAGAAGGCCAGTGACGCCGGCATTCCAGTGGTGACAACGTCCGTGGGCGCCAAGACCGAAGGGGCGCTTGCCGATGTCGGCGGCGACGACGCTCTCATGTCGGCCATGATTAGTCGTGCGCTGTTGTCGAGCATTGACTACAAGGGGGACGTCTACGTGGTTTGGGTGCCGGGCGCGCCGCTTCTCGAGACGCGCAAGCGTATCCTGCAGGCGATCGCGGCCGACTACCCGCAGGTCAGGCTGCACGAGGTCCCCAGCGAACATAGCGCTGCCAAGGTGCAGACGCAGATGGAGGACATCCTGACCGCCAATCCGGAACCGGGATCGATCGCCGCCGTCTGGGGCGCTTACGATCTTCTTGTCTCGGGTGCGGTGGAAGCCATTCGCCGCAACGGTCGAAACGAGATCAAGGTCGCGTCGATCGATGGCGACCGGGTCGGCTTCCAAATGCTTCTCGACGAAGGGAGCCCATTCGTTGCGACGGTTGTGCAGGATGTGAACCGCATCGGCTCGCTGGCCGGCGAAATCATCATCCAGAAGCTTGGTGGGAAGTCAGATTTTCCAAGCACGCTCTTCACCGACGCCTGGCTGGCGACTCATGCCAACGGCGTGGCGGCGGCTGAGAAGCGTTGGGGCGCCAATGTCTGGGCCGATCTTGCCATCGACAAGGCCACCGTCGAAGGACGCTGGCCGCAGGACGGCGAGCTGCAGGTCGTTCATCCAGTCCTCCCGTGATGAACGCGCGGGGGGGGGGGGGGGCGCCGCGCCCCCCCCCCCCCCCCCCCCCCCCCCCCCCCACTCTCAAGAGTCAAATTACGATGTCGAACCAATACGATGCGATGAAACCCTCAGGCGCAACGATCCTCGAATGCCGATCGATCCGCAAGGAGTTTGCCGGGATCGTCGCGCTCTCTGACGTCTCGCTTGCTGTCGAGAAAGGCGAAATCCATGCGCTGGTCGGACAAAACGGGGCCGGTAAGTCGACATTGGTGAAAATACTGACCGGCGTATATCAGCCCGACGCCGGCACGATCGAGATCGCCGGCAAACCCATCCGTATGCGCGGCCCCAATGACGCCGAAGCCAACGGCATCGTCATCGTGCACCAGGATCAGGCACTGGTCGCCCAGTTCGATGTCACGCAGAACATCTTCCTCGGCCAGGAGCGCACAAGGGGCGCCGGCATCCTCGATTTTGCGACCATGCGCGCCGCCACGCAGGCCGCGCTCGATAGGGTGGGCGCCTCGTTTCCGCCAGACGTGCTGGTGGGGGACCTGACCGTCGCTCAGCGCGAGCAGGTATCGATCGCCGCGGCACTGATGCGCGACCCGCGTGTCCTCATTCTCGACGAGCCCACAGCATCGCTGAGCGAGGCTGAGTCGGAGCAATTGTTCCAGGTGGTGCGCGCGCTTCGCGATGGCGGCGTCACCATCATCTACATCTCGCACTATCTGGACGAGGTTCTGGATCTCGTTGACAGGGTCACCATTCTTCGAGACGGCAAGCTCGTTGCAACCCTCCCGGCAAACGAGACTTCGCGTGGTGACATCATCGGCATGATGGTGGGGCGCGACATCTCCCAGCTGTATCCCAAGGAGGAAGTAAGCATCGGCGAACCGATCCTGATCGTCGAGGGACTTTCGCAGGGCAACGCACTTGGCGGTGTCGATCTGACGCTTAGGCGCGGCGAGATTCTCGGCCTCTCCGGACTGGTCGGCGCGGGCAGAACCGAGCTCGCAATGGCACTTATCGGTGCACTGCCGCGAAGCGCCGGAACCGTCACCTTGCATGGCAAGCCTTCGACGCCGTCGTCACCGCGCCAGGCCAAGCAGGAGGGCTTTGCGTTGATCCCGGAGGATCGACGCCATGAGGGGCTGGTGCTCGACATGAGCGTGCGTGACAACCTCACCCTGCCGAACATCTCGCGATGGTCGGCGTTCGGGCTGCTCGATGTACGGCGCGAGAACCGGGATGCGGCGGAACTCGTGCGCCGGCTTGCCATCCAGCCCCCGCGTATCGGACAGATCGTGCGCTACCTCTCGGGTGGCAACCAGCAGAAGATCGTCATCGGCCGCTGGCTGATGGGTGATGCGGAGGTGTTCATTTTCGACGAGCCAACCACTGGCGTCGACGTGGGCTCGAAGGTTGAAATCTATCGGCAGATGGTCGAGCTGGCCAAACGCGGCGCGGCGATCATCTTCATCTCCTCCGATTTCGAGGAGATAGCGGGCATGTGCGACCGCGCCGCGGTGATGCACAAGGGCAGGATCAGCAAGTTTCTGGAGCGCCCCGAAATCGATGCCGCCGCGCTGCTGTTCTGGGCGTCCGGCAACACCACCCCGTCCTCCGCTGCAATGCCCGGCAACGCACATTCGCTGTCGGCGAACGACGGCCGCACCGACTGGACGATGACCAGCCTTCTCACCCGATGGGGCACCATCGCCGGAATGCTGGTAACGCTTGCGCTGATTGGCGTGGTTGCGCCACATTTCTTCAGCCCGGGCAATGTCTTCGACCTTTTGAAGCAGGGAAGCGTGCTTGGCTTTATCGCTCTGGGCCTGACGGTGGTGCTGATTGCCGGCGGTTTCGACATGTCGGCAGGCGCGATTAGCCAACTGGCGACGAATTTGGCGGCCGGTGCTCTGATCGGCGGCATGAGCGCGGCCATCGGTATTCTGTTCGGAGCCCTAGCCGGACTCGCCGCAGGGATGTTCAACGCGCTTGTGGTCCTGGTGTTTCGCATGCCCCCCTTCGTGGCGACGCTGGGAACCATGTTCGTGGCCATGGGCGCGACGCTCTTGTACAATGGCGGCCAGGCACTGACGCTGGCAAGCCAGCCCGGCTTCTTCTTCATCGGACAGGGTTATGTCGGGCCGGTGCCTTTCGTTTTCATCCTGCTGATTGCGTCGACGATCTGTCTGCACGGTGTGCTGCGCAGGACCCGGCTCGGATGGCGTATGTACGCGGTCGGTCAAAACCTGCCGGCGGCGCAATTGCGCGGCGTCGACCAGGCGCCCTACGCATTCGCCTCTTTTGCGCTTGGCGGTCTCATTCTTGGCGTTTCGGGTGTCGTGCTGGCGTCCTACAGCTACGGCGCCTCCGCGCTCGCGACCGGCATCGACTTTCTGATCAGCGCGCTGGCGGCAAGTTTCCTCGGCAGCACGCTGTCGCGCCGACGCGACCTCAACGTCATTGGGACCGTGGTGATTGCGCTCTTCCTGGCGTCGCTGTCCAATGGGCTGATCCTGATGGGGATATCCAGCCAGGCGCTGCCGGCAATCCAGGGCATCGTCCTCGTCATGGCGACAGCGGTGGGTGTCGTGCGTCGCCGGGAAATCGGCCAGGTTACCATTTTTTAAGGTGAGATGACCGTGGCCGCCACTCTGACACAGTCCAACATGAATAGGCTCATTGACTTTTTGCGCACCTACGGCCCCATCTTGGGCATGATCCTGGTGCTGGCGATCGTCTATCTGCTCAAACCGTCTTTCCTCAGCCCGAACAACGTCGCCAATGTGCTTCGTCAGAGCACCATTCTCATCATCCTTGCGCTCGGCCTGACAGTCGTGATGTCGATGCGCGGCGTCGATCTCTCAATCGCCCAGGTCGCCGACGCCGCCGGTCTGATCGCCGCTATCGCGATCATCAATCACTACCCGATCTGGGTGGCGTTCGCCGCGCCTGTCGCATTCGGGGTGATCATCGGCGCGGTCAATGCGGTGCAGATGGCATATCTGGGCATACCTGCCATCATCGGCACACTGGGCATGATGTTCGTCATCCGGTCAGGCGAACTCATGGCGACCAATGGCTCGGAGCCTCAGATCCTCTTCACGCTGCCGCGCGGCCTGACGGCGCCCTTCCTGTTTCTCGGGCAAGGATCGATAGGCGGCATAGGAGCGCTCATCATGCTAGCCACAGTGGTGTTCCTTTTCGTCTTCACACTGATGCGCTACACGCCGTTCGCTCGGCAGGCGCGAGCGGTCGGTAATAATGTCCGCGCCGCCTTCCTGGCAGGCATTGATATCCGGATGGTTTTCGGTGCGGGTTTCGTAGTGGCGTCGACCCTTGCCGCGATCGCCGGCGTCGCACTGGTTTCGCGCACCGGCATCGCCATGCCGCGCGGCGCCGAACCGTATCTGCTCGATGCGTTCGCCGCCGCCTATCTGGGAACGCTCGCTTCAAGGCGCGGTGAGATGAACGTGTTCGGTACATTGCTCGGCGCGCTCTTCATCGCTTTCATCGGCAACGGGCTTACGATCCTGGGCATGGGCGCGCCGTGGCGCTATGCCTTCAATGGCGGCTTGATCCTTCTCGCCATGGCGGTTGGCGGCCTGAAACGAAAAGAATAGAGGTCCTTCGCATGCTTGTCATTGATGCACACAACCATCTCGGAATCCGGTCGGGCGCACGTCAGACCGGCGCTGAACTGGTCGCCAAGATCGACGCAGTTGGTGTCGACAAGGCCGTCATGTTTCCTTTCGTTGAAGGCAATTTCAGCAATGAGCCGATCAAGGAGGCTTTCGACCAGTTCCCAGACCGGCTGATCCCTTTTTGCGCAGTAAATCCCTGGCAGCCGGACGCGGCCAATGAAGTTCGCCGGTGCGTCGTCGACTGGGGCTTCAAAGGGCTGAAGCTGCACCCGACGATCAATGGTTTTCATCTGTCTGACCCGACCCTGGTGGACCCCCTGTTTCAGGTGGCCGAGGAACTCGGCATTCCGATCATCGTCCACGGCGCCAGCGATCTCTACAACAGCCCACCCGAATTCGCGCTTATGGCGGCGCGCTTCCCTGCCGTGCAATTGCTGATGGCCCATATGGGCTTCTTCTGGTCGGTCGATCAGGCGATATCGTTCGCCCGGCAATATCCCAACCTTTATCTCGAAACGTCGCGGGCGCCGATCTTCGAGATCCAGACCGCCGTGCGCGAACTCGGTCCAGACAAGGTCATCTGGGGCACCGACTCGCCCTTCGTCGACTATGAATGGGAGTTCAAGAAAATGGAGCGTGCTACGGCCGACCACGACGGCTACGCCAAGATCGTCGGCGGCAACATAGCCAGGCTCTTGAACCTGTGATGCTGCATTATTACCGGTCTGGGCCGCGTTCATGAGTGACACCGGCGATCGTATCGACATGCACGGCGACCGCCGTATCGACCTCGCGGCGCGTGCCGCCTGGCTCTACTACGAAAAAAGCCGCACGCAGGATCAGATAGCGGCGCAACTCGGGGTGTCACGCCAGATCGTGCAGCGGTTGATCGCATTGGCCCAAAGCGAAAAGCTCATGCGGTTCCAGCTTATTCACCCGATGAGCGAGTGCATTGAGCTTGCCGAGAAACTGACCGACAGGTTTGGACTGCAGTATTGCGATGTTGCTCTCAATGAATCAGGCAATGTCGAGGATATCCCGTCCGTCGGTCTCCTGGCCGCCTTGTATCTGGAAAATTTGCTGCAGCAGAAGGCCCCGGTGACAATCGGTATCGGCAACGGCAAGGCGATGCGCGAAGTTGCGCGGCGCTTGCAGCAGATGAACCGGCCACAGCACAAATGCGTCTCGCTGATGGGCAATCTCACGCGGGATGGCCGCGCCAGTCACTACGATGTGGTCACCTGGCTTGCCGAACGCATCAACGCGCAGTGCTACCCATTGCCTATGCCGGTTGTGACCAATTCGATTGAAGAGCGCAAAGTGCTCCAGGCTCAGCCTGGCTATAAGATGCTGAGTGCACTTGTCGATGAGGCGAGCGTCCTGATGATGGGGATCGGTTACTGGGGGGCGGAAGCGTCGCTCCTCATGGACGGCTTCATCACACCTGCCGAGACACGCCAGGCAATGGAAAGGGGCGGCGTTGGAGAGTTGCTGGGCAGTGCGATCGACAGCCGGGGAAGACTGGTTGACGCGGATTATCATCCGCGTCTGACATCGTTCTCGCCGACGCCGTCTGTTTCGCGTCCGACGATCATCGTGGCTTCGGGCGCCAACCGCGTTCAGGCGGTCCAAGCAGCTTTCGCGGGGAGCTTGGCCAATGGACTGATCACCGACGAGAATACGGCGCGCTTGATCCTGAAAGATCAGCACCGGTGAGCGAAGCAGTCGAGTAGGGCGGCGGCGATGGCACAGCTTCGGGTTAGACCTGAAGAGGGCTGTTGATGAGCGGCTTCAACTCTGCCGGCCGCAGCACCTGGGTCACGAACCTGTCAACGAGCGGCTCATAGGCCCCCCAGAGCGCACGCAGGCCCGTCGCCGGATTTGGCACGAAATCAACTCTGAGATCGACCAGCGGCCAGGCATGTCGGTCGACGATCAACAGCGCTGCCGCCATCGCCGGCTGCGTCTCTCCTCCGGCAGCTACGCCAGCATCCAGCGCATCCAGCAGCCTTGCCGCAAAGCTTGCGCTCCGCGATTTTTCGTAGCCGCTCACCATTTTGGCTGTGACGCGATCGTTTGCCAGGAAATTGCCGACCGAGACGCAGGCGTCGCCCTCGTGCGCCGTGGCAATGGATTCTATTTTGGGACCGTTGAAAAAGGCGGTTCGCCCGTCGCGGTCGACCACCGAAAACTGTCGCAGATCCGGGTGCTCACTGCCGGCCACGAGGAGATTGACGACCTCGATCGCGGAAAAACCTTGGCTGAGGAGCTCGAGGCCCAATGGTCCACAGCGGATATCCGTTCGGTGCTGGGTTGCAACGACACCCGCACCAGCCCGCGCCCATGGACAGCGATTGCCGACGGCAATGCTGGAACTTGCAACCGCGATGCCAAACATGCCGGTTGCTCGATCGAATGCGGAAAGCGAAAAGGTCATGCTGTCTCCTCGCGCCGGGCCGCGCGTCATCTCGGCAGGTTAAATTTCGCGGCTGTCCTTGAAGCGGTACCAAGGCAGGATGAAGCGCGCGATGCGGGAGGTGATCGCGTGCAGCGGTACTGCGCGTGGCTCGCTTGGCTGCAAGGCGAGCTCATCGTCGGGCACGCCGTCAATGGCGTCGGCCAGCACTGGTGCCATCGCGCAAGCGAGTGCCAGCCCGCGACCATTGCAACCGACCCAGGCGCAGAGGCCGTCGGTGCGTCGGTGAAGATGCGGCAGCCTGTCGATGGTCATGGCGATTCGGCCGCCCCAGAAGAACTCCATTCGCTTCTTTCGAAGAGCTGGAAACATGTTGTGCAGTCGCTTTGCCACGAGGGCGGGCAGACGTCGTGACGCGCCGATTTGCAGCGCCAGCGCACCGCCGGAGACCAGCCGGCCATCGCGATCCTTACGGAAATAGCGAAGATCCATGCGGGTATCGGATGCGGCCTCATTGCTAGGGAGAATCCGGGTTGCAAGCTCCCCCAAAGGCTCGGTTGCTGCCTGATAAGAGGTCACCGGCACGATAGACCGGCGGAGCGCCGGCCAAAGATTGCCAGTATGCGCTGCTGTGGCGAGCGCAATCTTCGGCGCGCTCACCCTGCCTTCCGGCGTCTCGACCAGCCAGCCGTTTACCACACGTCCAATGCGCAATGCCGGGCTGCCTTCGAAGATGAAAGCTCCTTCCTGTGCCGCCGCCCGGGCAAGACCGAGGGTGAAGGCATAAGGGTTGATATGGCCGCCGCCGCGATGCTCCCAGCCACCATGATAACCGCCGGCGCCGAGACGCGCCTGCATGGCGTGCGAAGAAAGAGCAGCGGTCGGTGCGCCGACTGCAGCCCACTGCTTGGCAAGATCCGTAGTGCGGCGCGCGCGTCCTTCGCTATGGGCAGGCTGCAGCCAGCCGTTTCGGCAGGCATCGCAGTCGATGGCGTATTTATCGACAAGGGTGAAAAGCACATCGGCTGCGTCTCGCACCAGCGCAATGAGACGATGGCCTCTCTCGCCCGGCTCAAGAGCCCGGATCGCCGCCGGTCCATGACGCGTGAGGGCCGATATCACTTGGCCGTTGGCGCGCCCGGATGCTCCATAGCCGATCTTCGCTGCCTCCAGCAAAACCACCTTCCGGCCGCGCCGCACCAGCTCTAACGCGGTGGCCAAACCGGATATACCGCCGCCGACCACCACGACATCAGCCTCGATCTCACTTTGTAAGGCCGGCGCTTCGAAGCGCTCGCGCGAAAGCGCCATCCAGAGCTGCGATGGCTTGTCCAGGGGCCAGGAGGTCATTGGCCGACCACCTCGATTTCGACGCCGCATGCGCCGCGCAGATCGAGAGAGATTGGTCTGGGCCCCGTCAAGACCAGCCGGTTCCCGCTGCCTGAGGAGACGGCGACGCCGTCGTCGTTGAACGCGGCCGCAAGGCGATACAACGTGGCAATTTCCGGAACATCCAGGGATTGCAGGCCGACAGCGCCGTTCGGATGGCGCATGCTTTGCGCGGTCCACAACCTTTCGGCAGTATGATGCTGGCAGACAAGGCATTGCAGGCCAGGCGTCTCCGCTGGGTCGATCCGCACCACGGAAAACCGAAGCTCGCCTAGCGGCGTCTCTCTGGAAAAATGTCGGGTCTGCTCGATGGCTATGTTGGCCTGGGTCAGCTCTTTCCCGGAGGCGCTGATGTCGGTGCTGCGAAAAGCAAGACCGCGAATGCCCTGGCCCATGTCCAGGAGCGTGCGCCACGGAAGGTTGGACGGCGTTTCCGTCACTATTCCCATCAGCTCGATATAGGTCCCGTCGAGCATGATGCAGCGATTGGCCGTTCCCATCGCGGTGCTATGAGCGGCCTTCTCCGTGACGTGGAAGCCCGCTGCCTCGAATGCCTGGCCGGCACGGTCGAGGTCGGGAACCACCAGAACCACGTGATCGATCGGCAGATGCAGCATCAAGCGGAAACCGTCATCTTATCGATGCCGTAGAGACGATCGACCGCCAGCAACGCGATGACGGCCATGACCAGCTGCAATGTGCTGAGGGCGGCGATCGACGGATCGAACTGGTTTTCCATGTAGCTCAGCATGACGACCGGCAGCGTGTTGGTGCTGGCGCTTCCGAAGAAGTAGCTGATCGGCAGGTTGTCGAAGGAGGTGAGAAACGAGAACAGCGATCCCGCCATGATGCCCGGCCTTATCAGCGGCAAGGTAACGTGCCAGAACACCTGGAAGGGACCGGCACCAAGGATGGAGGCCGACTCCTCATAGGCTCTCGGAATCCCATGATAGACGCCAGCCACCGTGCGCACGACGTAGGGAAGGCAGACAACCGTATGCGTTATCAAAAGGGCAGTGAACGAAACGCCGATGCCCAGCCAGGACAGGAAGAACAGAGAGGCGAAACCGATGACGATCATCGGCATTGAAAGCGGCGACAGCAGAAACGTCATCACCGCGTTTGTCCAGCCGGCGCGCGAGCGCGCTAGTGCCAGGCAAGCCGGGACGCCGAGCAGGCAGGACAATAGCGTCGCACCGATCGCCACCTCGATGCTGACGATGAGCGCGTCTATGAAGGGCTGGTATTCGAAGATCCTCGCAACCCATTTCAGCGACCAGCCAGGGATCGGAAAGGCGATAAAGCCGGCGGACGTGAAGGAGACGACGACGACGACCAGGATGGGCGCAAGCATGAAGATGAAAAACAGAACGACGAAGGCGAAAAGCCAGAGATTGATCCAGTCCCTTTGTGCCTGACCCATCATGCTCCCTTTCGGCGCACGAGGCGCAGTTGAAGCCAGAGGCACAGAATGGCGATGACGAGCAGGATGGTGCTCATCGCGCTCGCCATTCCAAAATCGCGGGTTGTGTTGAACTGCTGATAAATCATAAGCGGCAGCGTCTGAAATCCGCCGCCGAGCAGCACCAGCGTTACGAAGCTGCCGTTGGCGATCATGAAGACGAGGATCGCGCCGGTGCCGACACCGTCGAGAGACAGCGGAAGGGTGACTTCCCAGAACGTACGAAACCGTCCTGCACCAAGGATCTTGGCGGACTCCTCGATGTGACGATCAAGCCCCTGCAGTACCGAGCTGATCGAGAGGACCATGAAGGGGACGAGGACGTGGACCAGCGCAGCAATGGCGATCTCGGGAGAATTCGTCAGCCGCAATGGCGCCGAAATGATGCCGAGTTGCTCGACAAGCAAATTGTTGACCAGGCCGCGGCGGGCAAACAGCACCTGCCACCCAAAAGTCCGCATGATGATCGACGTCAATAGCGGCGCGATCAGCAGGAATATGACCAAGCCGGACCATCTCCCCGCCTTGCGGACGAGGAAATAGGCGACCGGATAACCGATCACGATTGAAATGACCGTCACCGCCGTCGACAGCAGGATCGTTTCGGCGACCACGCGAAAATAGAATGGATCCGTCAACAGCGACACATAGCGCGACAACGTGAAGCCGCCGGTTTCCGCGTCCGCAAAGCTGCGCATGCCGTTGTCGATCAGCGGCAGCACAAAGAATGCCACGAGGAAAAGCACCACCGGAATAGCCAGAAAGAACGGCTTCAGCATCGGCTGTGCTCTCGCTCGCGAATTGGCAGGCGCCTTAGTATCGGCCATTGACTGTTTCCGATGCGAAAATCGTGGGGGCGGGGCCCCCCGGCGCGGCCCCCCCCCCCCCCGGGGTTTGGGCCCCGAACACCCCGGGACCCCGCCCCCCCCCAAAATGGGGCCAAAGGCCAAAGATGGGGAAAG